>NZ_JAFCWK010000002.1:0-615905 GCF_049897525.1 Janthinobacterium sp. PSRC1-1 | reverse complement strand
AGCGCCAGCCTTGCCATTACAGTCAGCGGGCTGATTTTTGCGCAGTGCGATACCACAGCATTCATCATCATGGCAGTGTCCTCCTGTCCCAGTTAGATGATGTTTGCTACAAAGAGTGCCGTTTTTATCTCATCTGTGACGACACACCTTTAAAGGGGTGATGCTAAGAGCCTATCCCAGTAGATGAATACATCCCCTGCTGGCGCCCCTCAGAAGCGGGGACTGGCCGTCATGCATGACTTGCCTCGTCGTCGCGTGGCTCGCCACGCGTCCTTCTGACGCCTTGTCCGCGCTCCTGATGAACTGCCAGCAGAAGACGCTCCCTACTTAGCCTTGCGCCAGCCGTATGCCATGATGTACGCATGCCCGACACAGGAGGATGACCCTTCTGCCGCAGTGCCCGCATCCCGGCGGATGGGCGACCGCCGAGGCGGCGGCGCGCCTTGCCGCAGACGGTCCGAACGAACTGCCTGCCACGCGCCCGCTGGGCTACTGGCGCCTGCTGGCCGAAATCGTGCCGCTGATCCTGATGCTGTGCCTGGAGTTGGGCGCCTGGGGCGCGAACAGGTGCTGGCACGCAGCATCCCGGCCATCGAATTGCTGGGGGCGACGACGGTGTCGTGCGTCGATAAAACAGGCACCCTGACCAGCAGACGCATGCGGCTGCGCCGCCTGTGGTCGGAAGGGGCGGCCTACGCGTGCGGCCAGGCGCCGGCAAGCGTTCGACTCCATGGAAGCGGCCATCGGCGCGGCCGTGTCCTTGCTGCTGGTGGTGCTGGGCGTGCCAGGGTTGCGGCAGCTGTTTGCCTTTGCCATTCCCGCGACAGGGCCGTTGCTGCCGTGCTGCGTGGTGGCAGCGGCGACCCTGGCGTGGTGCGCCTTGCTGCGGCGTATACTTGCCAGCTTATCCTCTGGTCCCCGCTGACGGGCCGCCACCACTTAGGTGCGCCCGGGCAAAAGGCGGCCCCGGCGCCGTTGCCAGACCAGCGCTCCCATCCCCAGGGCCAGCAGTGCCAGTGTGCCCGGTTCATCGACCTGCAATATCAGGATCGGTACCTGGTCCAGTGCCGCCGGAATCACATTGCCGCCAGCATCACCGAGCAGAATGTCGTCGGCGAACAGGATCGTATTGGCCGGTGCGGGAAAGGGCGGCACCTTCACTTGGAAGGCCAGCGTGGCCAGGCGGAAACCGTCGCCTTGCAGTTGGCCCAGCGTCAGGCCGTCGAGCAGCGACACTTCGTCCAGGTGCAACAGGCCTGGCGTGCTGGCGTCGGCGAATGCCAGCGCCTGGGCGCCGCCGCCCGTCTGGCCCAGCGCAGTGCCCCAGCCCGATGGCGCGCCTGGCAGATAGAACAGCAGGTCAGGATCGTAATACAGATCCAGGTGAAAGGCGCCAAGCTCCGTGCTCAGACCACCCGATTGCAGGCCGGCGATGTTCAGGTCAACCAGCAGCATGCCGCCCGGCGCGATCTGGTAGCTGCCGCGTGGCACCAGGGTCATTTGCAGCGCCTGCGCCATTGGTGCACAGCTCAGGCACGCCAGCCACAACATTGCTGCAGTCAATAACTTCTTCATGATTAAATCTCCCGAAAATGGAGTAAGCCGGCCGGGTAGGGCCGGCTTGAAAGTACCTGCCTACATGCACAGGGGCTGGCTGCAGCTCGCTACCAGCCTGCGCACGTCGAGCGCGGTGATGCGCCCGTCATGGTCGAGGTCGCGCGGGTCGTTCGGACCCGACGCCAGGGTGTTCAGGCCCAGCAGCAATATGTTCAGGTCGTCGCGGTTGACCGCGCCATCGTTATTCAGGTCGCCCGCCGCGGCGCTGACGCTGGTGTAGGTGATGCTCAGCTCCGAGTAATCGACCATGGTGTCGTCCGTCAGCAGCACGTCCAGGTGCTTGTCGATTGCCAGCATGGGCAGGAGGTTGACCACCTGGTCGGGCTGTCCGGTCACGACAGGGGGGGCCACATTGCGCAGCGGGGTCTTCGCCAGGTTCCAGATCAGGTCGTAGGTAGTGCCCGCTTGCGGCGGAAAGCCCAGCAGGTCATTCAGGGAAATCACCCTGGTGGACAGCCCCTGGTCGGTGATAATGCTCTGGTTAAACAGGATGATGTCGTTGTCGACGATGTCGCCCGTCATCCTGATATGCAACTTGACGGTAGCCGAGGTGATGATGGCGCCTTCCGGCACGGTGATGTCATGCGTCAGTCCCACTGACTGATTCATTGCCGGCTGGTCCAGGTCGATGGGCGGCGTCGGCATGAGCTTGTCCTGCAGGTCGAGCACGTGCTGCGACTTGGAGGGCGTATCGGCCAGGTCATCGGGATGGAAGTTGTCCTTGTCGCCGGTCAGGCTGATCTGTGCGGGCGCCCGCTGCTCCAGGACCTGTTCTGTGGAGGCGTTAATGTTGTAGCTGTCAAAAAATACCCAGTGATAGACACCATTATCGGTCGCCCGGATGTCGATCTGGTTATCCCCGAGCCGCAATGCTGGCGTCAGATCCATCGCCACGGCCGCTGGCTGACCATTGTGCATCGTATTTGCAGACAACTGGTAACTGCCGACTGGAATGCCATTGACCGTCAGGGTCATACTGTCGTCCGCCGCCACCAGCGCGACGATTTGCGGTTTCATCCCATTTTCCGGTTCCAGGTGGAGCTGGTGGCGGAAATACGCGGTGCTCGGCGGGCTGCCGGCTTCGGGAACGCCCGGACCGGGCCAGTACCACATCAGGTTGGCATGTATCCCCTGCGCATTCAGGAAGGGATTGGGCATTGTGTGCGGATTGGGATAGGGCCCATAGGCGGGGATCCAGCCGTTGACGCCATTGGGGCTGGCCAGCCACCCGTGGCCGGCGCCGCTCAGCAGGTCGGTGCGGGGCGATGCTGCGTCAGCGGCCGTTGCCGCCATCAGCAGGCTGGCGGCGGCCAGCGCAGCGCCGCCGTAGCAGCGGCAGCGCGCGCATGCCACCGCGATTGTTCGAGCAAAGGTGTTCATGGTGTCCTCTTTCAAAGTGCTGCGAGCAAGGGGCAAGACAGGCCTCGCAGGCAGGTCTTTCCTGCAGCACGTGTCAGAGCAAAAACAGGGCCAAGAGACGCAAGTTCTTGATTCATAGAGAACATTATTGTGGGAAAGCAGTAGCTGCTGTGGCGGCTGTCAAATTCTTCGACAGACCAGGCCGCCTATTTCCGACACGCTGTTGCTAACAGCCTATGCCCGTAGTGAGCGTCTTCTGCGGGTAGTTCATCAGGAGCGCGGACAAGGCGTGAGGAGGACGCGTGGCGAGCCACGCGACGACGATCAACGCAGTCCCCGCTTCCGAGGGGCGCCTGCAGCGAATGGTTTCATTGACTGGGATGGTAATTCCCCCATTTTTAGCGCGCGCTAAAAGTTGAGGTTAAGCGGCCAGGGCAAGCTTCTGTTTTGGTGTGATGCCGCCAGGTGCCATGTTGGGCCGGGCGGGATTGCAAGTCCATAGCCAGCGGCTTGCAAAATCCTCATCTCCTCGAGCTGGTCGTGCATGAAGTCCATCGACCAGGTCTCGTTGATCTGTGCAGGCATGGCCAGCGGCAGCGGTTTTTCGCGACGATCTCGGCTTTCAAGCGCTCCTTGGCATACATCTTTTTCAGGCGCCGGTGACGCAGTGCGGGTAGGGTGCTTGAGTCTGTTTCACTTCAAGCCTTCAAACGAGACTTTGAGCATATGGCGCACGATATCCTCAGGCTCCATCTTGCTGTATTTTTGCAAATACTCGACCGCGGGGTCGCAGGTTCGAGCGTAATAGCTGAAGAGTATGACGTCGGTGGGCAGTTCGCGGTTCAATTGCCCTTGCTGCTGCGCCAGCTTCACCAGGGCCTCCAGCTGCCGGTTCAGTTTCATTATTCGCAGCATGTACTTCACATTGCGGATCAACATGTCGCGCACGTGCGGGCTGGTCGATGGCAGGAACGGCAGTCCGCCGCCCAGGCGCACCCGCAGCGCCCACTCGAGCAGGGCTGACAATTTCTGCAGCGGACCGAGTGCGGTGTCCAGCGCGGCGACATACTCGAGCGCGCCGTCGAGCAGTCGTATCAGCGCCTCACCGATTAGCTCCTCCTTTGATTTGAAGTGCTTGTAAAGGCTGGGTTTGGAGATGCCGACCGTACCGGCGACGTCATCCATGGTCATCAAGTCATAGCCTTTTTGGCTCAGTACTGCCGTCGCGGCATCCAGAATGGCGTTCTCGCGCAGCTTAAATGCTTGATTTTTAAAGCTTAGTCTTGGAATTATACTCATTGGTAATTTTTGATACTAATCAGTAGCTTTTATTATTTGGAGGTAGTAATATTAGCACGCCAGTAAAAAATGGTCAGAATAATCAATAAAACTACATGAACCCGCCACGCAAACGCATCGCTATCATCGGCTCCGGCATTTCAGGTCTGGCCAGCGCCTATTTCCTCAACCGCAAGCACGACGTCGTGCTGTTCGAGGCCGCCGGCTATCTTGGCGGCCACACCAACACCGTGGATGTGACGCTGGAAGGGCGCTGCCACGGCGTCGATACGGGCTTTCTGGTCTATAACGAGCGCACCTATCCCAACCTTGTGGCGCTGTTCGGCGAGCTGGGTGTCGACAGCATCGCCAGCGACATGTCGTTCGGCGTGTCCATGGATGGCGGAGCGCTGGAATGGGCAGGCTCCAGCCTCGATACCGTGTTTGCGCAGCGGCGCAACGCCGGCTCACCTTCCTTCCTGCGCATGCTGTGGGACATCCTGCATTTCAACCGCAACGCGGAGCGCTTTCTGCAATGCTCGAACCAGACGGTGCTGACGTTGGGACAGCTTTTGCAGCGGGAGGGCTATGGCGCGCGCTTCCGCGACGCCTACCTGCTGCCGATGGCGGCGGCAATATGGTCCAGTTCGCCAAGCGATATATTGCAATTTCCCGCGGCGACCTTTTTGCGTTTCTGTCTCAACCACGGTCTGTTGCAGGTCAACGACCGTCCGCAGTGGCGCACGGTCGCAGGCGGAGCCCGCCACTATGTCGACAAGATCGCCGCCACGCTGCCTGACATGCGTCTGAACACGCCGGTGGTTTCCGTGCGGCGCAGCGCAGGCAGGATGCAGGTGTGGAGCAATAGCGCGGACGCCGACGAGTTCGACGCCGTCGTGTTCGCTACCCACGCGCCGACCACGCTGGCCATGTTGCACGACGCCAGTCAGACAGAGCGCGCCATCCTCGGCGGCGTGCGCTACCAGCCCAACACTGCCTACCTGCACACGGACACGAATCTTATGCCACGGCGGCGCAAGGTCTGGTCGGCCTGGAACTACCTGGCGGGCGCGCAGGCGGATGGACAGCGTCCCGTGTGTGTGAGTTACTGGCTGAACCAGCTGCAGGCATTGCCGTTCGAGGCACCGGTGATCGTGACGCTCAATCCGCACACGCTGCCGGCCGAAAGCAAACTGCTTGCCACGTTCGACTACGCCCACCCGGTGATGGACCTCGCTACCGTGCGCGCCCAGCAGCAGCTGGCGCAAATCCAGGGCAAGGGCGGTGTCTGGTTTGCCGGCGCCTGGACCGGCTACGGCTTCCACGAAGACGGCCTGAAATCGGCACTGCGCATCGCCGCGGCATTCGACACGGCGCCAGCATGGAGTGTGCTGCCATGAAGCAGGCTACCGCTCAACTGTTGTACGGCCAGGTGACGCATGTGCGCCTGCGTCCGGCGCCGCACCGCTTCGTCTATCCGCTCTTTTATGTGCGCTTGAACCTGGCCCGGCTGGACGAATGTGATACGCGCTGGTTCGGCGTGGACCGCTGGCGGCCGCTGTCGATACGGCGACGCGACTATGGCCCGCGCGATGGATCGAGTCTGGAGCAATGGATGCGCGCTCTGCTGCGCGACCACCACATCGACGCCGACGGCGACATCTGGCTGCAAACCTTTCCCCGTGTGGCTGGCTATGTGTTCAATCCCGTCAGTTTCTGGCATTGCCACGACGCGGCTGGCCAGCTGCGCGCCGTGCTGGCCGAGGTCAACAACACCTTCGGCGAAAGCCACCGCTACCTGATGCGCATCGCCCACACGGCCGGTGGTTCGGCCACGGCCATTGCCGACAAGCAGATGCACGTGTCGCCGTTCTGCGAGGTCAAGGGGCACTACCGCTTTCGCTTCCGACTGGACGGCGCCAGCCACTGCACCGGGCTGGACTATCACGACGCTGGCGGCGTGCTGCTGCGCACTGCGCTGAGCGGGCGTCCCGTGCCGATGACCGACAGCGCATTGGCTGGCGCCCTGCTGCGCTATCCGCTGCTGGGGCTGGGCATCGTGTTCCGCATTCACTGGCAGGCGTTCAGGCTCTGGTTGAAACACGTTCCGTTTTTCAGCAAGCCGCCTGCCCCCTCTCATCAAACCACCGTGCACCAGGAGCCTGCCCGATGAATCGCACATTATCTACCGCCACGCTGTCCGCCCCCATCGGCGCACGGTTCTTCCTCAGGCTACTGAACAATATCCGTCACGGACACCTGGAACTGATCACCCCCTGCGATACGCGCATGGTATTCGGCGACGCCCATGCCGCTTCCGGCGCGACGCTCAAGCTGCACGACTGGCGCGCCTGCCAGCGCATCCTGCGCGCCGGTGACATCGGTTTTGCCGAGGCCTACGCGGCTGGCTGGGTCAGCACGCCGGACCTGACCGCGCTGCTGCGCCTGGCGCTGCGCAACGAAGCGTCGCTGAACCAGCTGGTGTTCGGCGGTGCGCTGGCGCGCTGCTGGTACCGGCTGCGGCACTGGCTGCGCCCCAACACGCGCAAGGGCAGCATGCGCAACATCCACGCGCATTACGACATCGGCAACAATTTCTACCAGCTCTGGCTCGATCCCAGCTGGACGTATTCCAGCGCGCTGTTCGACGGCGACTACCAGTTGACGCTGCAGGACGCCCAGCGGCGCAAGTACCAGCGGATCATCGACACGCTACAGCTACGGCCCGGCCAGCGCGTGCTGGAAATCGGCTGCGGCTGGGGCGGCTTTGCTGAGCAGGCCGCGCAACAAGGTATCCACGTGCATGGCGTGACGATTTCGCCGTCGCAGCTGGAGGTGGCGCAGCGCCGCGTGCAGGCGTTGGGGCTGAACGACCGCGTGCAGCTGGAGCTGTGCGATTACCGTGACCTGCGTGGCGAGTACGACGCCGTGGTGTCGATTGAAATGTTCGAGGCCGTGGGCGAGCAGTATTGGCCGCAGTATTTCCGCACCGTCGCGGCGCGGCTAAAGCCCGGTGCACAGGCGCTGGTACAGTCGATCACCATCGGCGAACAGCATTTTGCGCGCTACCGCAGCAGCACCGATTTCATCCAGCAGTACATTTTCCCCGGCGGAATGCTGCCCAGCGTCGAACGTTTCGAACGCCAGGCGGCCCGCAGCGGCCTGCGCCCGGTCGAACGCCACGCCTTCGGCCGCGACTACGCCGAAACGCTGCGCCGCTGGGATGCTCGCTGCCGCCTGCACCATCCGCAGATCGCGGGCCTGGGCTTCGACGAACCCTTCATGCGGATCTGGCATATGTACTTCGCCTATTGCGAAGCTGCCTTTGACGAGGGACGCACCGATGTTGTTCAATTCCTGCTGCAGAAGGCCTAGTCGCTGTGGCGCCTGGGCCAGCTCGTGCTGAGGTTCGGCAGGCGCGCATGCGCCCCTTGAACCGGCCCATCGCCATCACTTACTTTTTGCTGGAAAAATGAACGATACTCAACCACTCTTGGCATGGTATGCCACGCTGACCCCGGACACCGTTGGACGGGCGGGCCAATTGTACGCGGCGGACGCAGCAACAAAGGGAAGGAAGGCATGAACGGGGCCAAGTCCATGAAGCGGGGCGCATTGCTTCAGTTGGCCGGCTGGCTCGCGCTGACCGCCGCTTTTGCAGCGCTGGGCGCGTTCGCCTCCGTCCACGCGGCCGTGTTTTATGCGCAGCTGGACCGCCCCGGCTGGGCACCGCCCGCCTGGCTGTTCGGTCCCGTGTGGAGCTTGCTGTATCTGATGATGGCCATCGCCGCCTGGCGCGTCGGTCGTGCCGCTGCACCCCGCGCCTGCCCGGCGCTGCTGTTCTATCTGGCGCAGCTGGCGGTCAACGCACTGTGGAGCTGGCTATTCTTTGCCTGGCATCTGGGCGCGGCGGCGTTTGCGTGCATCGTCGTGTTGTGGCTGATGATCGCCGCGACCATCGTACTCTTCGGCCGCCGCGAACGCCTCGCCGCCATGCTGCTATGGCCCTATCTGGCATGGGTCAGCTTCGCCGGGGGGCTGTGCTTCAGCATCTGGCAGCGCAACCCGTCCCTGCTCGGCTAAACGCTACAACGCACTACCAACAACAAGGAATTCCCATGACGAATGAAAAGCAGCTTGACTACCGGGTTGCCGGCACACCTGCCTCCGAACGCATACGCGCCCGTTTGATGGCAAGCGGTGTCCGTTTCCACGCCAACGACAATATCGCCGACTACATCGAAAGCGGCGAAATGGATGAACTGCTGGACGAGGTCAGTCTGCGCATGCAGGGCGTGCTCGAGAGTCTGGTGATCGACACCGCCAACGACCACAACTCGCAGGACACGGCGCGCCGCGTGGCCAAGATGTATTTGCTGGAAGTGTTCGGCGGGCGTTACATCCCCCCACCGCCCGTGACAGAATTTCCCAACGCCGCCAACCTGAACGAGCTGATGATCATCGGCCCGATCACCGTGCGCAGCGCCTGTTCGCACCACTTGTGCCCGGTCATGGGCAAAGTATGGATAGGTGTGATGCCCAACCAGCACTCCAACCTGATTGGCCTGTCGAAGTATGCGCGGCTGGCGGGATGGATCATGAGCCGTCCGCAGATCCAGGAAGAAGCCGTGGTCCAGTTGGCCGAACTGCTGCAGGAAAAGGTCAAGCCGGACGGGTTGGCCGTGATCATGGAGGCCGATCACTTCTGCATGCAGTGGCGTGGCGTCAAGGACAATGACGCGCGTATGATCAATAGCGTCATGCACGGTTCTTTCCTCAAGGACCCCGCGCTGCGGCGGGAGTTCCTCTCATTGATCAAACGCTGATCCACCGTCCAAAGGAGTTTCCATGCTCGTCCGTCTACTCTATGCCAGCCGCGCCGCGGGCACTATCGATGCCGCTACCATCGGCGCCATACTCCAGCAGTCCCGCCGCCACAATCCACCGAGCGGCATAACCGGCGTCCTGTGCCACAGCGAACGGTTTTACCTGCAGCTGATCGAAGGCGGACGTGAACAGGTCAATATCCTGTATGCCCGCATACTCGCCGATACACGACACACAGGCGTCACACTGCTGCACTACGCAGAAATGAGCGAGCGTCGCTACGCTGGCTGGACGATGGGACAGACCAACCTCGACAAGCTCAACCCGGGCACGCTGCTGCGCTACTCGATGCTGCCCGAGTTCGATCCGTTCGCGCTTGGCGGAGCCAGTTCGCTCTCGCTGGTCGACGAGTTGATGGCTGGCGCTGCCGTCCTTGGTCGGGCCTAAGGGCGACGCGCCATCGCCTCTGCACCGAAGCTGTCGCGGCATCGGCCGCTTGCGGCGGGTTCATGTTCAATGTTGTTGCATTTCACTTGAAAAACAGTCGGGTCTGTTCCCGGCTCACGGGGAGTTGGCGTGGTGATGAACTGGATTTGTAGCGGTGTCTTCGGCGATTTTCGTCTGTTATCTGCCGCTTGCGCGATATAATCAGGGATTACAGGTTCATTATCGGTTCGATTTATGGTGCAATCCTTACTTCCTCCTCAGTCCGACAACAGTCAGCCTGTTCAATATCGCAGCGGGGTCGCCGCCAGACTCGCTGGCTTGCCGGTTGAAACGTTGCGCGTGTGGGAGCGTCGTTACGGCATCTCCGACACCGGCCGTAGCGCGCATGGCCAGCGTTTGTATTCCGAGGATCAGGTTCGTCGGCTGCGGCTGATGAAGCAACTGGTCGACCAGGGCCATCCAATTGGCGCGCTGGCGAAGCTGCAGTTGGAACAATTAGGCCAGTTTGCGTTGGTACCGGAGCCTGGCGCGCCCTTGCAGCCTTTGCAGCCTATGCGCCTGGCACTGATGGGCACGGCTCTGGCGCGACGTCTGGCCGTCGGCGGGCGAGAGTTACTGGCGCTCGATATCGTCGCCCACTTTCAGAATCTGGACGAGGCGGCAGCGACATGGCCTGGCACCGGCGCGCAACTGCTGTTGATGGAAATATCGGAACTCGATGAGCGCGTGGTGCCGGCGATTGGCGCGCTGCGTCAAAAACTGGGGATGGCGGTGGTGGTGTTGTACCGTTTCGGCGCCAGCGCGACCATACGCCAGTTGCGCGCTCAGGGCTGCCTGGTTGCGCGCGTACCCAACGATGTTGCAGAAATAGTGTTGCTGTGCCAGGCGGCGCTGGCTGCGTTGCCCTTGGCGCAAGCTCAGCTTGCGCGGCAGCGCCCGGCGGCGCCGGCCCCGCGCCGCTTCGACGACCGGGCGTTGGCGGAGCTGGCGGCGGCCAGCAGTACTGTCCACTGTGAATGCCCGCGCCATCTGACGGAGATCCTGTTGATGATCAACAGCTTCGAGCGTTACAGCGAACAATGCTCGTCGCGCAATGTGGACGACGCGCTGTTGCATGAGCAGTTAGGGCACGCCGCCGCTACCGCCCGCATGGTTCTGGAGGAAGCGCTGTTGCGGCTTGCCCGGGCGGAGGCGCTGCCTTTGCCGGCGGGCCTGTAAGCGCAAAGTCATCATTTATCAGGAGCACCATGCCGTATTCCACCATCACGAAAGCCCCGTGCCGCCCGCATATGTCATGGCACTCGCCAGCCTGGCGCCTGTCTGGCCGCGCGGCAACGGTGTTGCGTTTGCAGCCGTGCAAGTTGCTGCGCAGAAGACTGAGCATCTCATGATGCGCTCTTCTCGCATCGCCATCATTGGCGCCGGCATCGCCGGTTTGGCCTGTGCCACTGCCTTGAGTCAGGCTGGCTTCCAGGTCACTCTGTTTGACAAGAGCCGCGGCGCGGGAGGGCGCATGAGCACACGGCGCGGCGCCGACTGGCAATGCGACCATGGCGCACAGTATTTTACCGCGCGCCACCCTGAATTCCGCGCCGAGGTGAGCCGCTGGGAGCGGGCCGGCGTGGCTGCGCAGTGGCAGCTGCAGCTGCGCGGCCTCGATGCCGACGGATGCAGCGGCGGTGCACCGGTCGAGCGCTTTGTCGGCGTTCCGCGCATGTCGTCTATCGGCGCGTGGCTGGCCGCCGATCTGGCATTGCACACAGAGATGGCGATCAGTGCGTTGCAACGTGAAGACAACGCTTGGCGCTTGCATGTGCAGGATGAGGGGCCACTTGCGCATCGTTATGACATGGTCGTGCTTGCGGTGCCGGCGCCGCAGGCGGTGCCACTGCTGGGCCAGGCTGCGCCATTGCAGGCCGCGCTGGCGGCCGGGACAAATATGGCAGGCTGCTGGGCAATGATGCTCGAGTATGCGCAGCCGTTGGCATTGGGCTTCAATGCGGGTTTCCTCAACGCCGGCCCGCTGCGCTGGGTGGCACGCGACAGCGCCAAGCCTGGCCGTAGCGGTCGCGAAAGCTGGCTGTTGCATGCCAGTGCCGAATGGAGCGAGGCGCACATTGAGCTCGATGCCGATAGCATTGCCGCGCAGCTGCTTGCCGCCTTTATCAGTCTGGGCGGCCAGGTGCCGCAACGCTGGAGCGTACACCGTTGGCGCTATGCCAGCACGCCGCAGGCGCGTCACGATGTCTGCCTATGGGAGGCAGGGCAGGGTCTGGGGATGTGCGGCGATTGGCTGAACGGTGGCACAGTGGAGGCTGCCTGGCTTAGCGGTCATGCACTGGCACAACGCATCATTGCCGGCTCCGCTTAAGCTTGGCGCGCGTGCCGGCGCGCTGCGTACTACCAGGAGAGGCGCGTGCCGTCGTATGCCAGGAATGTGCCGCTGTCAGACGGCCTCAGGGTGTTGAGTACGCTGAGCATGTCGCTGGCGGCGTCATGCGCGGGACGTCCGATAAGCTCACCGCGAAATGGCCGCGACAAGCGAGAGTTGACGGTGCCCGGATGCAGCGCGACCAGCACGCTGTGCTTCTGGTTACGCGCCAATTCGATGGCTGCCGTCTTGACCAGCATGTTGAGCGCGGCTTTCGAGGCGCGGTAGCTGTACCAGCCGCCTAGCTGATTGTCGCCTATGCTGCCCACTTTCGCCGATAACATGGCCATGATGGCGCGTTCACCGTCGAGCAGCGGCAAGAAATGGCGCATGAGCAGTGCCGGCCCCATGGTGTTGGTCTGGAAAATTGCCTGCATCTGCTCATAATTGAGGTCCGCCAGGCGTTTCTCCGGCATGAGATTGCCGTCGTGCAGCATGCCTGCGGCGTTGATGATCAGGTGATAGGGCGGCTTGGTGGCAAGTTCTCGTGCTGCCTCGGCAATGCTGTTTTCGTCGGCAAAGTCGAGTCGTGGTGTCGAATGGCGATGCAGGCCGCACACGGATGCGCAGCGTGGCATGGCGCCCAACAGGTCGACGAATGCGGCGCCGATCGCGCCCGACGCGCCAAGCACTAGCGCGTGAAACTGATCAGGAAGACTGGACATCATGGCATGCTGCTCCATTCAAGGGTGGGGGGTGTACCTATCTGTTTCCTGACATGGTTCCTGGCACGCCATCTTGACCTAGCTTAGCGCCCTGCATCGTAGGTGTCCAGCTTGGTGTGCGTCCGTCTGATAAAAAAGCGGTTCATTATCGGTTCTATGCATCGAGATATGGCACTGTCAGCATGCGCTTTCACCATGAGGGCGTCTGTTCTACCCGGGTTGCACCGTGCCGACATCGATGCCAGGACTGACACTACAGTGGCTAGTCAGTGCCGCATTGTCTGACTAGCCACTGGAGGCTGGGACGCAGGCGCAAGAAGCCACGATACAGCAACTCCAGCAGCGTTTGCATGCCGGGCAATGCGCCCAATTTCCCCAGCCAGCGCCAGGCCGGGTAGAGCAGCCATAGTGCAACGAAGGCCGCCGCGCCGCTCAGCATGGCGCCGTCCTTCGTTTGCACATGAAATCTCGCCATCAACTCCTGGCAACGGCAACCCGCGATTGCGCTCAGCTTGGAATCGCTGACATCGACCCATTCGATGGGGGTCGTCGGCACAGCACCTTGATACAGGCTGATTTCCCAACGGCACAAAGGACAGGAGCCATCAAAAAAAACAGTTGTCGTATTGCCGTTTTCGGCAGGGTTGGGCATGGCTTGACCTCTTTAGGTAGTGAGTACTTGTTGTGATGAACCTACATTGAACCTATATATATTGGACTATGCGGTTCATTATAGCTACAATCGTGCAATGGCCGCTCAGGTAGCGATCAACGCCGCACAACATTGACAAACAAAGAGGGTTGCATGAACAAGCTGGCATTGAAGGCCGCTGCGGCCGACGAACTGGAGCGGGCGCGTCAAATGAGCCGGGGCCGCACGCCGCGCCTCGTTGCCTGCCTCGCTTACGCTGGCCTGATACCGTTCCTTGCCTTACTGGCGGCGAGCTGGCTCGATACGCAGCGTAGCGGTGTCTGGCAGCAATTATCACTGCAATACGGCGCTGTGATCCTCAGTTTTGTCGGCGCTCTGCACTGGGGGTTCGCCATGAGCGTGCAATTCGTCAGTGATCGCAAGCGCAACGTCTGCTTTGCCTGGAGTGTGATTCCCGCCTTGCTGGCCTGGGTGGCCTTGGCGCTTGACCCGCTTGCGGGCAGTGCCTTGCTGGCCACCGGCTTTGGCGTCCATTACTTCCAGGACTGGCGGCTATTCAGGCATGCCGGCTTGCCCATCTGGTATTTGCCGCTGAGGTTGCAATTGTCCGTCGTCGCCGCTGCGAGCCTGCTCGCCACCAGCTTCGCCAGCCAGGCATGAGGCAAGGCTGGGTGGGCCATCAGGCCGCTGGGTGCCCGGCTTTCATCGGCGAAAACACACAACGCGGCTCCACCAGCGGTTGGCAAACAGAGAGGCAGTTGCCGTCCTGCATCAATTGACACTTGTTAGAAAAATCCTGTCTTTCCGCGCGCGTATCCATTGCAAAAAATTAAATGTTGCAAATTTAAAATTTGCAACGCCTATTTGCTCGCCAAAGACGTTGCCGCAAAGAATCATCATTGATCGGACAATGGCGTCCTTATCGCTCTGTCCTGCAAACCACATAGAGACTTGAATGAACAATTCCACTCAAACCGTCGGCACCCGCCTGGCGATAGGTTTCGGCATCACTTTCGCGCTGACAATCTTACTCACCGGCCTGGCCATGAATCGAGTCGGCAGCATCGATCAGACGCTCAGCCGCGTCAACGATGTCAATAACGTCAAACAGCGCCACGCGATCAACTTCCGCGGCAGCGTCCACGACCGTGCGATTGCCGTGCGCGACGTGGTGCTGGCCACTGACGCCGCCGCCGTGCAGGTGCAGGTGAACAAAATCAAGGCGCTTGATGACAAATACCAGCAATCGGCGGCCCCGCTCGATGCCTTGTTTGCCGGTGCCGTGACTGCCGATGAAAAAGCAGCCTTGAGCAGCATCAAGGACACCGAGCGCCGCGTACAACCGTTGATCGCCAAGGTGATCGAGTTGCGTAGTGCCGAGCAATTTGCGCAGGCTTCCAGCCTGCTGGCGCAACAGGTCGGCCCTGCCTTCGTTGACTGGCTGGCGTCGGTGAATAAACTGATCGACCTGGAAGAGAAGATGAGCCAGGACGCTACCGCCGGCGCCCGCGCGCTGAGCAGCAGCTTCTTCACCTGGATGCTACTGCTGTGTTCGGTTGCCATTGCCGCCGGCGTAAGCAGTGCCTGGTATATCGGTCGCGGGCTGCTGCGGCAACTCGGAGGACAACCGGATTATGCGGTCAGTATCGTTAGCCGCATCGCTGCTGGCGACCTGTCCGTCGCGATTCACACAGCGAAAGACGACCACAGCAGCCTGCTGTTCGCCATGAAAAAAATGCGCGACAATCTGGTCGGGATCGTGGCGCAGGTGCGGACCGGCACCGAAACAATTTTCAGCGCGTCGACCGAGATCGCAGCCGGAAACTTGGATCTCTCATCGCGCACCGAACGCCAGGCAGGAACGCTTGAAGAGACCGCATCGTCTCTGGAAGAATTAACCAGCACCGTGCGTCAGAATGCCGACAATGCGCGGCAGGCCAATGTACTGGCCGAGTCCGCATCCGAAGTCGCGGTACGTGGCGGGGCCGTGGTGGCGCAAGTGGTCGAGACTATGGCGGCAATCAATGAATCGTCCAAGAAAATTGTCGACATCATCGGCGTGATCGACTCGATTGCCTTTCAGACCAATATCCTGGCGCTCAATGCCGCCGTGGAAGCGGCGCGCGCCGGAGAGCAGGGCCGCGGCTTTGCTGTCGTGGCAACCGAGGTGCGTAACCTGGCTCAGCGTTCGGCCTCGGCCGCCAGCGAAATCAAGGCCTTGATCGGCAGTTCGGTGCAGCGGGTTGATATCGGCGCGCGCCTGGTTGACGACGCCGGCACCACGATGGAAGAGATTGTGCGTAGCGTAAAACGCGTCACCGACATCATGGCAGAGATCAGCCTGGCCAGCCAGGAACAAAGCACCGGCATCGAATCGGTCAACCAGGCCGTAGGCGAGATGGACGAAGCGACCCAACAGAACGCCGCCATGGTCGAACAAGCCAGCAGCGCCGCCGCATCGCTGCAGAAAGAAGCGCAGATGCTGGCCGAGGTGGTCGGCGTCTTCCAGCTCAGCGCCGATCCCGAAGGTAGCCGCAATACCGGTGATGTCGCCATCAAGGCGGCTCTCTCGCGGGCCGCCCGCAAGCCGGCAGTGCGCCGCTTGGCCGCCTGACCGCTCGCGGTGGGCGAAAAACAGGGGCGCGACTTGACGTTCACGGCCAGCTTTCTTGAAAACGTGCCGTCAATGCTGATGCACCCCTGGAATAATTCCTGGAGAGTAACTAACATAACATCGGCAATTGCTGGCTCGATAGCGCCGGGTTCCGGGTGTTGTTGATCAGCAGTGCGCGGCATCGTCAGGAACGAGCGGGCGTGACGTCGCTCCCATTTGAATATTGTCAATATTGAATGATTTTTCGTGGCCGCATACATGCCGTGCTATTCTCCTGCGCCCATTTCAAGGCCGAAAATGGCCGTTCTGGCCCGGCGCCATCAGATATTTGCTGTCTTATATAAGATTCGTCGCCATCGGATACACAAACAGCGGCAGGACAGTCTAAAATACGTGGTGGGCAAGCACGGCGTCACCGCCGGCACACTAGCCGTCCAAAGCAAGGCTAACCGTCCTGTGTTTGGAATGAAGAAAGTTAACCACCAGGCATCACCGCATACAAGGGAATGAACATGGCAACACAAAAATCCAAAATCATCTACACGCTGACTGACGAGGCGCCGCTGCTCGCGACGTATTCCCTGCTGCCAATCATCAAAAAATTCACCGCGCCGGCTGGCGTGGATATCGTCGCCACGGATATTTCGGTGGCGTCGCGTGTACTGGCCGAGTTTCCCGAATTCCTGACGGACGCGCAAAAAGTCCCGAATACCCTGGCTGAACTGGGCAAACTGACCCAGAATCCAGACACCAACATCATCAAATTGCCGAACGTCAGCGCTTCCCAAGGCCAATTGATCGCTTGCGTGCGCGAATTGCAAAGCCGTGGCTACAAGCTGCCCGACTATCCGGAAGACGCGAAGACGGAAGAAGAAAAAGCCTTGAAGGCCCGTTTCGGCAAGTGCATCGGCAGCTCCGTCAATCCGGTCCTGCGTGAAGGCAATTCCGACCGCCGCGCACCGAAGGCTGTCAAAGAGTATGCACGCAAGCACCCGCATTCGATGGGCGAGTGGAGCCAGGCGTCGCAAACCCACGTCTCGCACATGCATCATGGCGACTTCTACCATGGCGAAAAATCGCTGACCCTGGAAAAGGCGCGCGATGTCAAGATGGAACTGGTCACCGCCTCGGGCAAGACCATCGTGCTGAAACCGAAGGTTGCGCTGAAAGCGGGCGAAATCATCGACAGCATGTTCATGAGCAAGAAAGCGCTGCTGGAGTTCTACGAGAAGGAAATCGACGACGCCTTCAAGACGGGCGTGATGTTCTCGCTGCACGTCAAGGCGACCATGATGAAGGTCTCGCACCCGATCGTCTTCGGCCACTGCGTGCGCATTTTCTACAAGGACGCGTTTGCCAAGCACGCCGAACTGTTCGACAAGCTGGGCGTGAATGTCAACAATGGCATGAGCAACCTGTACGACAAGATCGAGACCCTGCCAGCGTCGCAAAAAGATGAAGTGCTGAAAGATTTGCACGCCTGCCACGCGAATCGTCCGGAACTGGCCATGGTCGATTCGGCCAAGGGCATCACCAACTTCCATTCGCCGAACGACATCATCGTCGACGCGTCCATGCCCGCCATGATCCGTATCGGCGGCAAGATGTGGGGCGCCGACGGCCGTCCGAAAGACGTCAAGGCAGTCATGCCGGAATCGACTTTCGCGCGCATCTACCAGGAAATGATCGGTTTTTGCAAATGGCATGGCAACTTCGATCCGAAGACCATGGGCACCGTGCCGAACGTGGGCCTGATGGCGCAGCAAGCGGAAGAATACGGTTCGCACGACAAGACCTTTGAAGTGCCGGAAGGTGGCACCGCCAACATCACCGACCTGGAAACGGGCGAAGTGCTGTTGACGCAAACGGTCGAAGAGGGCGATATCTGGCGCATGTGCCAGGTCAAGGACGCGCCGATCCGCGACTGGGTCAAGCTGGCCGTGACGCGCGCGCGCAACTCGGGCATGCCGGCCGTGTTCTGGCTCGATTCCTACCGTCCGCACGAGAACGAAGTCATCAAGAAGGTACAGGTGTACCTGAAGGAGCACGACACGAGCGGCCTGGAAATCCAGATCATGTCGCAAACGCGCGCCATGCGCTACACGCTGGAACGCGCCTTCCGTGGCCTGGACACCATCTCGGTGACCGGCAACATCCTGCGCGATTACCTGACCGACCTGTTCCCGATCCTGGAACTGGGCACGTCCGCCAAGATGCTGTCGATCGTGCCGCTGATGGCCGGTGGCGGCATGTACGAAACGGGCGCCGGCGGTTCGGCACCGAAACACGTCAAGCAACTGGTGGAAGAAAACCATTTGCGCTGGGATTCGCTGGGTGAATTCCTGGCCCTGGCCGTGTCGCTGGAAGACATGGGCATCAAGACGGGCAATGCGAAGGCCAAAGTCCTCGCGAAAACCCTGGACGAAGCCACCGGCAAGCTGCTGGACAACAACAAGTCGCCATCGCCACGTACTGGCGAGCTCGACAATCGCGGCAGCCATTTCTACCTGGCCATGTACTGGGCGCAAGCCCTGGCAGCGCAGAAGGACGATGCGGAACTGGCGGCGCACTTCGCGCCAGTGGCCAAAGCCCTGGCCGACAACGAAGAAAAGATCGTTGCCGAGCTGAAAGCGGTACAAGGCAAGGAAACCGATATCGGCGGCTACTACCTGCCTGATCCGGCGAAGACGGAAGCGGTGATGCGTCCGAGCGCCAGCCTGAATGCGGTGCTCGACAGTATCTGATGCAGTCCTGACAGGCGGTAAGGTCATTACTGCCTGACAAAAAAACGCCGCCGGGAGCCATCCCGGCGGCGTTTTTTATTGTTCCCTGCCTTTATTTGTAGTGCTGGTAGACCGTAGTGCCATTGGCTTTCACCAGGAACACGTCGTAGGGATCATTGCGCGGTCCTTCCATGCCTGGCGAGCCCATCGGCATGGCCGGCACGGCCAGTCCTTTCGCCTGGGGTTTCTCGCGCAGCAGGCGCTTGATGTCGCTGGCGGGCACGTGGCCTTCGATGGCGTAGCCGTTGACGATGCCCGTGTGGCAGGAGCCGAACTGGTCGGGTATGCCGGCGCGCTGGCGATATTGCGCTGGCATCTCGACGTTCTTGGCGCGCACGGTAAAACCGTTCGCTTCCAGGTGCTTGACCCATGCGGTGCAGCAGCCGCACGACGCGCTTTTGTAGACGTCGATGACGGGGGCGGCGGCCGTGGCGAGCAGGGGCAGGCCCAGCATGGCGGCGCAGGCGCCGCGCAATAAGAAATGTTTGATCATGTGTTGCTTTCAGACGAATAAGGGCTATCGTGGCCACACGGGTGGCCTGCCTGGGACGAGCTTGGACTTTAAGCGGAAAGCGGCCGCGGCGGCCGGCGCGGGCCGTCAGGAATGAATCCTGTCAGCAAGGTGGCCGTTGCGATGGTGACTTGTTGCGCGCCGGTGCAGGCTGCGGCAGGCAGGGAAAGGCAGGGCGGCATCAGCGCGCCCAGGCAAAAAATCGAGCAAACGCCGCAAGCCGGATGCTTGGCAGGGGTCTTGTTTTCTTCTTGCGTATCGGCGTGGTGGGGGACGGCGGATGACTGCGCAGCGTGATGCTGGCAGTTCGCTGCCAGCATCGCGTCAGGGAAGGCCGCGAGTGGCGCGCACGCCCGCATGGCGCCGCTTGCTGCCGCTTGCAGCGGCATCGCCGTGATCAATAGCAGGATCAGCCATGTTTTGAAGAGTTTTAGCATCGCCAGAAAGTATAGCATAGGGGCATTGTCGCCAGAAGCAGGCACCCGCTAGCGGTCGGTGGCGCCCGTCTTCGATGCGTACATGGCCCGGTCCGCATTGCGCAGCAGCAGCTGCATGGTATCGCCGTCGTCCGGATAGTGCGCGACGCCGATGCTGACGCTGATGCGCAGGTGGCGGCCATCGCCGAGCCGCAGCGCGGTGGCCAGCGCCGCGTGGATTTTCCGTTCGATCCGCGTCACATCGAGCGACAGTGGATTGTTTTCCAATAGCACCACAAATTCATCGCCGCCCAGGCGGGCCAGGGTATCGGTCTCGCGCAGGCAAGCCCTGATCCGGCTTGCCACGGCCTGCAGCAGCAGGTCGCCGCAGGCATGGCCGTATTGGTCATTGACTGATTTGAAGCGGTTCAGGTCAAGAAACAGCAGCGACAGCCGGCCATCCTGGCGTTGGGCACGCGCAAACGCCGTCTGCAGGCGGTCATGGAACAGGCGCCGATTCGGCAGGCGGGTCAGTTCATCATGCATGGCCATGAAGTGCATGCGGCTCTGCAGCTGTTTGCGCTCGATGGCGATGGCAAGTTGCTTGGCGACGAATTGCAGCAAATCGAGTTCGTGTTCGTTGCCTGTGGCAGTTCCCTGGCCGCTTTGCAATACCAGCACGCCGATGATGCCGCGCGACGACTGCAGCGGCACGGCCAGCCAGTATTCCAGCAGGTCGCCGGCGGCAGCCTGCAAGGCGGGCGGCAAGCCGGCCAGCTGGCCGGGTTCGATCAGCAAGGTGCGGCCGCTGCGCTGCACTTCTTCGCACAGCAGGCCCGCCAGCGCGGCGTGCGTTGCCGGCGCGCCGTCCAGTCCCTGCTGCGCATGGTGCAAGTGCTGGCCGTGCTCGTCGAGCAGGGAGACTGTCAGGCCGCAGGCGGGCAGCAGTTCGCGCACGATCTGGTGGATGCGCTGGAGCAGGGCCGGCAGTTCCTCGGTCGCATGCGCCGCCTCGGAGATGGCGTACAGCGCCGCCTGCTTCGCCTGCGTCTGTTTCAGCGTCGTGATATCGCGCGCCACCGCCACGCGCAGCTGGTCGGTGGCGGACCAGCGGGCCGACCACATGATGTGCGCGACCCGCCCGTCTTTCCTGGTGTAGCGGTTCTCGAAGTGGACCTGGGCATGGCCGTCCATGATGGCCTGCGCCGCCGCGATGGTGCGCTGACGGTCGGCTGGCGCGACCAGGTCGAGCATGACCATGCCGATCATTTCTTCCTGGGTGTAGCCGAAGATACGTTCGCAGGCGGCGCTGACAAAGACAAAGCGCCCGTTGACATCGACCATGCACACGGCGTCGAGCAACAAATCGGTGAAGCTGGCGACCGGCGCGCTAATCAGATGTTTCATATGTTCACTATTCTAGTGGACATTGCCGATCGATATAGTAATTGTTGTTTTTAGAAAACAAAGAACGTGGATCGCGGCTTGCCGACGCGTGTCACTGCGGAGCAGGTAGTCGGCGCCAGCCTGTCAGTCATCGACGACAAACGTGTCCGGATCGAGTGGATCCAGCGTGACGATGGTGCCGCTGCCCGGCGCGCTGGCGCTCTGGCTGAGGCGTGCATGCAGCTGGGCCAGATAGTCGGCGCGGCAGCGGCGCAGCGCGTAGTCGCGGAAGTTATCCTGTTCCAGGGCGCGCCAGGCGCGTTCGCGTCCTTGCGCCGAGCGCACGCCGGCCAGCTCGATGAGCGCGGGCGTGATGTCGGCGTCGCCGCGGGCGAGGCGCGCGTAGCCGTAGCGGTCCATATACGGGCCCGCGAGCGTTTCGATGAGGTTGATCTCATCGTCCGACAGTTGCTGCCGGAATTTGTCGATGTTGGCCGTGATCGGCGCATGGCAGTTGGCCGACCACAGCGACGACAACTGTGCGATGTGCCGCGCCTCGGCCGACGCGGCCACGTCCAGCATCTGCGGCAGGAAGGCGATGCCGAGAAAGTCACATACCGTTTCGAGCGTCTCGTGTTGCCGCGCCAGGAAGTCTTCATAGCGTATCGTCAGCACGCGCTGAGGATAGCGCTGCACGACATGGTCGGCGGCCGTGTGGGCGGCCAGCCAGGTCCGGGCATTGAGCAGCGTGTCGAAATCGTGGATGATGGCGCGGTTCATCGACGCCACTTGCGCGCGCGGATCGCGCACCACGTTCAGGAACAGCATGTCCGGATACAGCTGCACGATGTCGTCGGCGTAGTGCACGCTGTCGAGCGACTTGTCCATCACCACCTGCGCCTGGCGGCGTTTGCCCGCGCGCAGCAGCAGCTCCCATGCCGCGCGGTGGACGCTGCGCGGCTGGCCGCGCAGCGTCTCGAACACTTCCACCGGATCGAAGACGACTCCCGGCCACTTGACCATGCTGACCGCCGCCAGGCCCACCACATCGACCACCAGGCGAAAGTAGGCGCGGTCGTCGCGCAAGTCGCCGTACAGGGGCAGCAGCGGCATCATATCGACCAGGTGCAGCGGATACGGTGAATAGAACTGCGGCGACAGGTTCAGGCGCAGGCGCAGGGCATGGCTGCCGCAGCGGCGCAGGGGAATCATCATGACGGGGCGCGGGCGGGCGCCGTGGCCGGGGTGGTGGCTGCTCATCGCATCATTCCTCGAACAGGTGGGGGCGCGGCATCAGAGCAAGCGCGGGCACAGCTGCTGGAACAGCCGTTCGCAAGCCTGTTCCAGCGACAGCGTGCCGGTATCGAGCGTCAGCGCCGGCGCCAGCGGCGCTTCGTAGGGCGCCGAGACGCCCGTAAATGCCGGGATCAGTCCGGCCCGCGCTTTCTTGTACAGTCCCTTGGGATCGCGTTCCTCGCACAGCGCGCATGGCGTGCTGATGTAGGCTTCGATAAAATCGTCGCCGCCGATGATCTGGCGCGCCATCTCGCGGTCGCTGCGCAGCGGCGAGATGAAGGCGCAGATGACCATCATGCCGGCGTCGTTCATCAGCCTGGCCACGACGGCGCCGCGGCGGATATTTTCCTGGCGGTCGCGCGGAGAAAAGCCCAGGTCGGCATTCAGGTGGCGCCGCATATTGTCGCCGTCGAGCACGCAGCTCAGGCGGCCCTGCGCCAGCAGCCGTCTTTCCAGTGCGTATGCCAGCGTCGACTTGCCTGCGCCGCTCAGACCGGTCAGCCACAGCGTCGCGGCCCGCTGGCCGGCCAGCGGCCCCCGCTGTTCCTTGCCGATGTGGCCCGCATGCGGGAAGATGTGCGTCTCCACGTGGCCCGCAGCGGCGATCTGTTCCAGTTTACCCATGTGCCACTCCCTCCGTTACCGGTTCAAAACTGTTCCCACTCGATTTCGCTGGGCTTGGCGGCGGCCGGACGGGCCGGCTTTGCCGTGGCGGCCGGGCGCCGTGCCGCCAGCGGCGGTGGCGGCGGTGGCGGACGGCTGACGACGCGCGGTGGCGCCGCGCGGCCGCCAGCGATGTTGCCCACGCGGAAGACGCTGACCACCTCGTTCAGGCTGTTGACCTGTTCCTGCATCGCTTGCGCGGCGGCGGCGGCTTCTTCGACCAGCGCCGCATTTTGCTGCGTCACATTGTCCATTTGCGTCACGGCGATATTGATTTGCTCGATGCCGGCCGATTGTTCCTGACTGGCGGACATCATTTCGGACATGATGCCGGTGACGCGCCGCACGCTGGCGACCACCTCGTGCATGGTCGATCCTGCCTGTTCCACCAGCCGGTTGCCGGCCTGGACCTTGTCGACCGAGTCGCCGATCAAGTCCTTGATTTCCTTGGCGGCGGCGGCCGAGCGCTGCGCCAGACTGCGCACCTCGGTGGCCACCACGGCAAAGCCGCGTCCCTGTTCCCCGGCGCGGGCCGCTTCGACGGCCGCGTTCAGCGCCAGGATATTCGTCTGGAAGGCGATGCCGTCGATGACGGCGATGATGTCGACGATCTTGCGCGCCGAGACATCGATGGCCGCCATGGTGTCGACCACCTGCGCCACCACGGCGCCGCCCTTGGTGGCGACATCGGAGGCCGATTCGGCCAGCCCGTTGGCCTGGCGCGCATGGTCGGTGTTGATGCGCACGGTGCTGGTCAGTTCTTCCATGGACGAAGCGGTCTGCTCCAGCGTGCTGGCCTGCTGTTCCGTGCGCGAAGACAAGTCCAGGTTGCCCATGGCGATTTGTCCCGCCGCCGTGGCGATGGTCTCGGTGCTGGCGTGAACTTGCTGGACGATTTGCGCCAGGCTGTCGCGCATCGACTGCATGGCGTGCAGCAGGCTGTGCGTGTCGCCGGCGCGGGTATGGATGGGCACGGCCAGGTTGCCGCTGGCGATCTGTCCGGCGATCGCCGCCGCTTCGTCGGGTTCGCAACCGAGTTGGCGCGTCACGCTGCGCGTGATCAGCACGGCGGCCAGTAGGCTGGTGAGCAGCGCCAGCGAGCCGATGCTCAGCATCACCAGGCGCGCCCGGCTGTAGGCCGCCTCGGCCATGCTGGAGGCCTCGCTATTCTGCTGTTCTTCGACGGCAATCAAGTTGCGCAGCAATTCCCACCAGCGCTTTTGCACGGGGCGAAATTCATAACGCAGCAGCTTGTAGGCATCGTCCTGCTTCTGCTCCAGTGCCAGCGCGGCGGCCCGCTGAATGAAGGGGGCCGCCAGCCCGCTTTGTGTGCGGATCTGTTCGAGCAGGCTCTTTTCTTCGCTCGAGGTGCCTTCCAGCGTGGCGAACATTTCCCCCAGCTTTTGCTGGGCGGCGGCGTATTTTTTTTCCTGCTCCGCGATGCGCGCGACCTCGATCTGGATTTCCTTCTCCTCCTTCAGCAAGATCAGATTGCGCAGCGCCAGCGCCCGCTCGGTTACTGTCAAGTCCATAGTCTGGGCCAGCCTGGTTTCGACGTTGTTGACCTTGGTCGCTTCATCCATGCGGTCCTGGATTTGCCGCATGCTGGTCAGTCCCAGTGCGATGACCAGCAACAAAAACAGGGATACCAGGCCAAAGCCCAGGCCGAGCCGCTTGGCGATGGTTAAGTTCAGAAATCTCATGCTGCCTCCTTAGGGCTATGCTTGCCGTTTCGCATAAGCTAATGCGGATTGATCGTGAAGCACTCAACGATCATAGTGATTGCGGGCAAGCGGAATATCACACAAAGTCACTTTCAGCATTTGAGCAACAGTAGAAATTTACTTGTGGCAACAGTTCAGATTGAGTTAGATGGCGAACCCGCGCGGGCGCGGGTGTGGCGGCGCAGCGTGAGTTGTATCAGGAATGAAAAATTTTCATGCTACTTTGCGCTCATGATTTCACCTTTCACGTCGTTATAGCTGTGTCTGCTTAGCGTTTCAGATGTACCCGGTTCCTTTCTCCATGCAAGCCTGGGAGTGCTTGAAGGTAAATAGTTATCAAAAAATGAAAGTTATGCATCTTTTATCCAATCACCGATCTTCGTTTAGCAAGGCATAAGACCCATGACCTCCGTCTCCCCGATCCCGAGCTGGAATCCAAGTCCGTCCCGCGCGCTCAGTGCCGCGGCCAACAAGGCCGATGCCGCGCCGTCTCCGGCGCCGAGTCCGTCTTCCATCGTTGCCATCGGAAGCAGGCAAGCCATCGCGGACCTGACGCCGTCGCCCAAGATATGGGAAAGCCCGTCGCGCGATGGCGTCAGCGAGCAAATGACGAAAAACTTTTTTTCGCGCACGGTTGGCGGCCGTTTCGCCGGCCTGGGCGCGAGCTTGCTGGAACAGATCAAGGGGGGCGTGCGCAATGTATCGCAGGCGGTGCAGCAATCGCCGCCGCGCATGGAACCGAATACCTATAGCGACATCGGGGCCATGCAAGCGGCCAGCTTGCATGGCAATGGCGAAGACAAGGTCACTCTCGGCATCACCACCAGGAGCGGCGTGGAGGTCAAGCTGTCGCTCGATAGTCAGGACGATGGCCTGGCCGTGCGCATGAGCACGAGCGGTGAACTCAGCGAGGCCGAGGCCGGCGCGCTGGGCGGCCTGGCGCAGGCCTTCCAGGAAGCCATCGATGGCATGGCGCAGGGCCAGCCGAAGATCAGCTTGAGCGGTCTGATGCAATTTGACCAGAATGTGCTGGCGTCGGTGAACTTGCACGCGGAAGTGAAAGTGCGCACCGAGCCGCAAAGCACGCAGACGCTGGACTTCCAGGCCGACAGCGCGCAGCGCAAGGTCAGCTTCAAGGGCGTGGCCGGATCGCTGGACGTGAAGGTGGACGCCAGCCAGCTCAACGCCCTGGGCAGCCAGGAGCAGCAGGCCAAGGCCATGAGCAGTTATATGAAGCAGATCGGCCAGGCCGCGTCGCGCGGGCATGGCGATCCGGCGCTGATGGCCATGTTCAAGGATGCGTTTGGCGCCTTGCACAGCAACGCCGCCGCGCCGCAGGATGCGCGCGGCGTACCGGCAGCGGGCAAGTGGCGCCTGGCAGCCGAGGACAAGGCGATTCTGACCGGCATGGCGGACTTCAGCGCTTCGGTGTCGCAAACGCCGAAATCGATCAATTCCATGCGCCTGGCGGAAACGGATGGCTTCAACTATGAGCTGTCGCAACAGACGACCCTGGCCGGCGCCAGCCAGGACGAGCGCTCGATCCAGCAGCAGCAGCAATCCAAGCTGAGCGCCAGCTTCCACATGCCCTTGATCCCCGGCGTGCCGTTGCGCTTGTCGGAAGCGGTGGAATCACAGAATTACACCTACCACCAGATCGAAGACACGGCCAGCAGCGATGCACAACTGGCCTACAAGGAAGGCAAGCTGGTCAAAGCGAGCCTGCGGCAGTCGGCCACCCAGTCCACGCATGTCATGACCTATGTGATGGGCAAGCTGGAGTCGGACACGACCACGCCGACCCAGCATTCGGTGCAGCGCGACTTGCTCACGCTGCTGTGGCCTTACAAGACGGGTACCACGGACCAGACTGTCGAGGGAAGGGATGAGCGGCACAAACAGGATTTGCTGACACTGAACGACGAGATCATGCTGCAATCCTATCCCGGCCAGTGGATCAGCCCGTGGCAGGGGGGCACCCTATCCGCGGCACAGGAAGCCAGTAATGGGGCGGCCGGCGCCTAGCGTGCAGAAAAAAAGCCCGTCTTCGCAAGAAGGCGGGCTTTTTCTTTGGCGCGAAGGTGTCGCGTCAGGCCTTGGCCTTGCTTTGCTTGATCCAGTAGCCGACGCCCAGGGCGCCTAGCCAGACGGGGATCAGGTAGACGGAAATGCGCAGGCCCGGCGTCAGGTACATGATCACCAGAATGCCGGCCAGGAAGACCAGGCACAGGTAGTTGGTGAACGGGTAGCCCAGGCTCTGGAACAAGGTCGTCTTGCCTTCGATTTTTTTCTGCGCGCGGAAGCGCAAATGGATCCAGCTGATCATGGCCCAGTTGATGATCAGCGCCGAGACCACGAGTCCCATCAGTACTTCGAACGCTTCGCCCGGCATGAAGTAATTGACCACCACGCAGGCGCCTGTCGCCAGCGCCGACACGCCCAGCGCCGCCAAAGGCACGCCGCGGCGGTTCAGGCGCAGCAGCGCGCGCGGCGCATTGCCTTGCTTGGCCAGGCCGAACAGCATGCGCGTGTTGCAGTACACGCCGCTGTTGTAGACGGACAGGGCGGCCGTCAGCACCACCACGTTCAGGGCCGTGGCCACCAGGTTGCTGTCGAGCGCATGGAAGATCAGCACGAACGGGCTGCCGCCGGTGACGACGTTTTGCCACGGGTACAGCGACAACAAAATGCCAAGCGCGCCGATGTAAAAGATCAGGATGCGGTAGATGGCCTGGTTGGTGGCGCGTGGAATCGTCGTGCTCGGATCATCCGCTTCGGCCGCCGTGATGCCCACCAGTTCCAGGCCGCCGAACGAGAACATGATGACGGCCATGGCCATCACCAGGCCCTGCCAGCCATTCGGGAAGAAGCCGCCGTGCTGCCACAGGTTGGCCACGGACGCCTGCGGGCCCGCGTCGCCGGAGGCCAGCAGATACGCGCCGAAGACGATCATGCCGATGATGGCGACCACCTTGATGAGGGCGAACCAGAATTCCATCTCCCCGAAGGCCTTCACATTGAGCAGGCTGATGGCGTTGATGACGCAAAAGAAGATCAGCGCCGAGACCCAGGTCGGCACGCCCGGCCACCAGTACTGCACGTAGATGCCGACGGCCGTCAGTTCGGCCATGCTGACGAGCACATACAGCACCCAGTAATTCCAGCCCGACAGGAAACCGGGCAGGTGGCCGCAGTATTTGTCGGCGAAGTAGCTGAAGGAGCCGGCGACCGGTTCGTCGACCACCATTTCGCCCAGCTGGCGCATGATCAGGAAGGCGATCACACCGGCGATGCCATAGCCGAGCAGCACGGAAGGGCCGGCCATCTTGATGGTTTGCGCGATGCCCAGAAACAGGCCGGTGCCGATGGCGCCGCCCAGGGCGATGAGCTGGATGTGGCGGCTTTTCAGGCCGCGCTTGAGCTCTTGTGGTTCGGTATTCCCGACTGCCGTCATATGTTTTATCCTGTTTTTACGGGGCTGAGATCGCTGATTCTAAAGCATGGGCGCGCAAAGCAGGAGCGAAATGCATGTTGCACTGCGCAGGTGCAAGAAAAGCCCCGCATCTTCGCCGAACGGCGCGCAAAACCGCTGCAGGCTGCGCCGGCGGCACGGTATCATGATGGCAAATTTCAAGGAGTGTGTATGCAGCTTGCGCAGCGTAGCCGTTTGCAAGGCATCAGCCTGGGCTTTTTGGCCGGCTATGTCGATACCCTGGGCTTTGTCGCCCTGTTCGGTCTGTTCACGGCTCATGTGACGGGCAACTTCGTGCTGATCGGCGCGGCGCTGGCCAACGCCACGCATGCCTCGATCGCCCTCAAGCTGCTGGCCTTCCCTGCGTTTATCGTCGGCGTGGCGGCGACGCGGCTCCTGAGCGTGGCGGTCGAGCGCCGCGGCGGACCGGCACTGCGCATGGCGCTGCTGCTGGAGCTGGCGCTGCTGCTCGGCTTCATGGTGTCTGGCGTGCTGGCCGAACCGCTGGCGGCGGAGCCGGGCGCGCTGGCGATGGCGGCCGGCCTGTTCGGCGCGGCGGCCATGGGTGCGCACAGCGCCATCAGCCGCCTGCTGCTGGCGCACCTGGCGCCCACGTCCATGATGACGGGCAACGTCACGCAATTGGTGATCGATACGCTCGACGTGCTGCGCGGCGCGGCCGACGGCGCCACGCGCGAGCGCTGCGTCAAAAGCTTCTCGCCCTTGCTGGGCTTTGCCGTGGGCGCCATCCTGGCCGCCTTTGCCTACCTGGCCGTGGGTTTTGCCGCGCTGGCCGTGCCGCTGGCCATTTTACTGGTGCTGATTGCGCTCGAGCCGGCACGCCAGGCCGCCTGAACCTGCACCGGTTGACGCGCCGCCACGATGGCCGGTTCGTACACGGCCAGAAACTCGGGCGGCAGGTAGCCGTATTCGCCGCAGCGTATCGCCATGGCCCGGTCCAGGCGCCGGCAATCATCCAGGTCCAGCCCCAGGACGGCCGAGTGGTGCCAGGCGATATGCTCGCACCAGCGCACATACACGGCGTTGTTCGTATGCGGCAAGCCATCGATGCCGCCCGCTTCGGGCGTGACGGGCAGGGTGTGAGCGTGCGGACAATCCCAGTTCAAGAGCGGTTCTTTCGACACGGTGGCCGCTGATTGTCAGTGCCGCGGCGTTTCCTGCCTGCGGCGCACGCCTGGAAAAACACTGTTTTGTGCGTTGATGTATGATGCATCATAATCTGAGGAATTTGAAATGCCGATGAACCATTCCCTGGACAGCCTGGTGCACGTCAACCTGGGCAAGTCCGTGTATGCGATGCTGCGCGACGCGCTGGCGGCGGGGCGCTTCCAGCCGAACGACCGGCTGCGCATCCGCGAGCTGGCGCTGCAGCTCGGTACCAGCGTCACGCCCGTGCGCGACGCCATGCTGCAGCTGGTGCAGGAAGAGGCGCTGGTGCTGCGCTCGCCACGCGACTTCCGCGTACCCGTGCTCAGCGTGGCGCGCTACCTGGAAATCCGCGCGCTGCGCCTGGAACTGGAAGGGCTGGGCGCGGCGGAGGCGGCGCAGCGCATCGACGACGCCACCTTGGCCGACCTGGAGCGCCTGCTGCAGGCGAATGAAGAGGCCATCGCGCGGCACGACCTGGCGGCGGCCCTGCAATGCAACCAGGCGTTTCACCTGGCCTTGGCGCAGGCGGCCGGCATGCCGACCTTGAAGCGCTTCGTCGACCATCTGTGGATGCAGACGGCGCCCCTGATCGCCGCCGGCTACGCCAGCTTTTCGCCCGACATGCGGGTCGGCCATCACCACGCCATCATCAGCGCGCTGCGCCAGCGCGACAGCGCGGCCGCGCGGCGCGCCATCGAACAGGACATCCTCGACGGCGGGACGCAGATGCTGGCCTATGTCATGCGCCAGGAGCGCATCCACGCCGGCACCACCGAACAAGAACAGAACAAGGAAGAACATGAGTGAACAAAAAACCGCCATCGTCACTGGGGCCAGCCGCGGCATCGGCCACGCCGTGGCGGAACGCTTCCGCAGCCTGGGCTGGCGCGTCATCACCGTCTCGCGCAGTCCGATTCCCGGCGGCTGCCCGCGCAGCCAGGAGCACAACACGCATGTGTGCATGGATCTGTCGGATTTAAGCCAGATCGGGCAGATGGTCGATACCCTGCGCCCCATGCTGGGCGACTCGAAGCTGCACGCGCTGGTGAACAATGCGGGAGTGTCGCCAAAGGGGCCGGGCGGCGCGCGCGTCAATTCGCTGACCACCGACATGCAGACCTGGCAGGAAATGTACAACACGAATTTCTTTGCGCCGCTGGCGCTGACGCGCGGCTTCGCGCAGGAATTGTCGAATGCGCACGGCGCCGTCGTGAACCTGTGCTCGATCGCCGGCTACCGCGTGCATCCGTTTGCCGGTTCCGCCTACGCCAGCTCGAAGGCGGCGCTGGCGTCGCTGACGCGCGAAATGGCCAACGACATGGCGCCGCTGAACGTGCGCGTGAATGCCATCGCACCGGGCGAGATCGACACGGCGATTTTGTCGCCCGGCACCTCGCACATCGTCGACACGCAAATCCCCCTGCGCCGCCTGGGCACGACGGCCGAAGTGGCCGATCTGGTGGAATTCCTGTGCAGCGAGCGCGCCTCGTACATCACTGGCGCGGAGATTCCCATCGACGGCGGCCAGCGCATTTAAGGCAGACCGTGACCCAACATATCGGCATCGTCGGCTGTTCGGCAGAAGGGGCGGCCCTGTGCCAGCGCACGATAGGCGAAGAGGGCGCGCAGGCGCTGGCCGCCTGACTATTTGCCCGGCTGTGCGTCCAGCTGCGCCTGCAGCGCCGCCACCACCAGCGCGTGGTCGTCGGCCTGCGCCAGGCCGGAAACGCTCACCGTGCCGACCAGTCCCACGCCGCGTATCAGCAACGGGAAGGCGCCGCCGTGGCCCGCATACTCGATGTCGTCGAGGTATTTCACGTCTTCGAAGGTGCTGCCGCGGCTTTTATACGAGATGCCCATGTAGTAGGAGCTGTGGCAAAAGCGCTGCACCGTCTGGTTCTTGCGGCGTATCCAGTCGGCCTGATCGGGCGTGGCGCCCGTCATGGCGTGGTGGAACAGGATTTGACCGTTGCGCGTGATGTTCACGGTGACGGCCTTGCCCCGCTTGCGCACCTCCTCGACGATCCACAGGCCCACGGCCAGCGCGGCATCGTTGTCGAAGCGTTCGAATTGCAGGGATTCTTCCTGCTGTGCCAGGGTGTGCAGCAAATCGGCGTAATGATCCATCGTCAGGGAGTCGGGTAGTGGCTGGAAACGCTACTGTAGCGCAGCATGGACCAGCCGCGCGCGCTTTTTCCGCGCCGGGCCTACAATAGGCGGCATGAACCTGTCCCTGTTTGCCGATGAAGACCAGGCTCCGGCCGCTCCCGCGCCGCTGGCGCCTGGCTCGTCCGCGTCGCTCCTGCTGCGCGGTTTCGCGCTGGCGTATCTGGATGAGCTGCTGCCGGCGCTCGATGCCATCGTGCTGGCGGCGCCACTGCGCCACATGGCCACGCCGGGCGGCTTGCGCATGTCCGTTGCCATGAGCAATTGCGGCGCCCAGGGCTGGATCACGGATGGACGCGGCTATCGCTATGCGCGGCTCGATCCGGCCAGCGGTCGCCCGTGGCCGCCGATGCCGCCCGTGTTCCTGCGCCTGGCGCAGCAGGCGGCGCTGGCGGCCGGCTATCCGGGCTTTATGCCCGACGCCTGCCTGGTCAACCGTTATGCGCCCGGCGCGCGCATGGCCCTGCACCAGGACCGCGATGAATGCGATTTCACCGCGCCCATTGTCTCCGTCTCGCTGGGCCTGCCCGCCACCTTCCTGTTCGGCGGCGCCGAGCGGGCAGATAAGGCGGCCCGCATTCCTTTGCTGCACGGCGACGTGGTGGTGTGGGGCGGCCCCGACCGCCTGCGCTTCCACGGCGTGGCGCCGCTGAAGGAGGGCGAACACGCGCTGCTGGGCGCGCAGCGCATCAATCTGACGTTTCGCAAGGCCAGCTAAGCTGCCATTGACGCTCATTAATGCAAGACACTTGCAAATACGACTGTTTTTCTCCATGATATGCAATTTGTTTGCATATGGAGCCATGACCATGAAGCGCGATTCCCTTTCCACGCCCCTGCCCGACGTGGCGGCCGGCCCCCATCTGGGCCACCCCCTGCCATTGGAATGGGTCGGCATGCAGGGCATCGCCTTGCCGCTGTGGCTGGAAGAGGGCGGGCAGGCGCAGCAAGTGCATGCCTGGGCCGATGTGCAGGTGGACTTGCCCGATCCGCACGTGAAGGGCATCCACATGTCGCGGCTGTATCTGCTGCTCGACGCGTTTGCCGCCGCGCAGCCGCTCGATGCGGGTGCGCTGGCCGCCGTGCTGCGGCGCATGGTGGCCAGTCACGCCGATTGCGGCAGCACGCAGGCACGCCTCGCGCTGGCGTTCCCCGTGCTGCGGCGCCAGCCGGCGTTGCTGACGGCGGGATTGTCGGGCTGGAAATCGTATCCCGTGCGCCTGCAGGCGAGTGTTTCGCCGCAGGGCTTTGCCCTGTCCCTGACGGTGGAGATCGGCTACTCGTCGACCTGCCCATGTTCGGCGGCGCTGGCGCGGCAACTGCTTGCCGACGCCTTCGCGGCACGCTTCGGCGCGGGCGGCATCGACGGCGCGGCTGCGCGCGACTGGCTTCAGGAACACGCGAGCCTGGCCACGCCGCACAGCCAGCGCAGCACGGCGACGGTCACCGTGCCCTTGACGGAGCAGGCCGAGCTGGACCTGTTTCCCCTGATCGACCTGGTCGAAGCGGCGCTGGCGACGCCGCTGCAAACGGCCGTGAAACGGGCCGACGAGCAGGCGTTCGCGCGCTTGAATGGTGCTAAGTAACCCCCAATAAATTATTGTGATTTCTGACCTCCATAGCCGGCGCTCTGCGGCGTTGCTCACTGCTAGCAGTGCTCGCACTGCGTCGCAGCGAGCGCCTTGCATAGCATCCGGTTCTGTTCGTCATAAATTCACAATAATTTCCCGAGGATTACTTGACCTGATGTATGTGGGAGACGCGGCCCGCCGCGTGCAGGCGGCGCTGGCGTCATTGGCGTCACATCATGCGCAGGCGCGTGTTACCGTACGGCATATGGAAAGCCTGCATCCGCACGACGCCGTGGCGCAGGCGGGCCAGCTTGCCTGAGCTTTTCACTCAACTTTTTCACTCAACCACCGTGAAGGAAGACAGCATGCCGGAGAACATTGAGCGGGAAGTGGGCGATGACAGCCTGGAAGCGGAACTGGAGCGCGAACGGCGCGAACGTGCGCTGATCGACGAGGAAAAGCTGGGCATGGACGAGCTGGAAGAGGAACATTTGAAGCGGGAGCGCCAGCCGGGCGCGCCGGCGGGGCGCTAGCGCTCAGGTACTGCATCAGCGCTGGCATCGCGCCGCGCTGACCGGTACAATTTCGCTTTGTCCTTCTCCCCAGCCCCGGAGGCCCATGAAATACCGCGCATTCTTCCCGTTCATCCTCGGCCTGGCAGGCGCCACGCTGGCCGCCTCGCCAGCCCAGGCCGGCACCATCTGCACCGCCATGGCCGACGCCAAAACCGGTGCCGTCTTGTTGCAAGAAGGTAATTGCATCGACCGGGTCACCCCCGCCTCCACCTTCAAGATCGCGCTCAGCCTGATGGGCTACGACGCCGGTTTCCTCAAGGACGAGCACAAGCCGACCCTGCCATACCGCCAGGGCTATGTGGACTGGGGCGGCGACGCGTGGCGCCAGGATACGGACCCGTCGCGCTGGATGCAGTATTCCGTCGTCTGGTATTCGCAGCAGATCACGCAGGCGCTGGGCGCCGAGCGCTTCCAGAAGTACGCCAAGGCTTTGCGCTATGGCAATGCGGACGTGTCGGGCGACAAGGGCAAGGACAATAGCCTGGAGCGCTCGTGGATCAGCTCTTCGCTGAAGATCTCCCCGCTGGAACAGCTGGGTTTCTTGCGCAAGCTGGTCAACGATCAGTTGCCAGTCACCAGGCAGGCGATGGAACAGACGCGCCGCCTGACGCGCCTGGCGGACGTGGATGGCTGGCAAGTGCACGGCAAGACGGGCGCGGCCTTCCCGCGCAAGGCCGACGGCAGCTTTGACGAGGCGCATGGCTACGGCTGGTTCGTGGGCTGGGCCAGCAAGGGCGAGCGCAGCATCGTGTTTGCGCGCCTGGTGCAGGACGAGCAGAAGGGCTTGCCATCGGCGGGCCTGCGCACGCGCGAGGCCATGCTGAAAGAATTGCCGGCCCTGCTGGAGCAGGCGCAGAAGTGACGGCCAGCATCGTCGCCGCCACCTTCATCGCGACCGAGGGAGCGTACCTGGAAGCCGTCATCGACGTGGATGGCCAGCGCCTGCACGTGATGGACGAGTTTGGCGGCGCGCAACTGGCCGCCGGCGCGCAAGTTCAGCTCGAACTGTCGCCCATGCCCAGCGAGCGTGACGACTGGGACGCCATCTTCCGCGCCAATCCGGGCCGGGAGCAGGGGTTGCGCCGGCTTGACGGCTGGCGCTACCTGGCGCTCGGCGTCGTCGTCAGCGTTGACCCCGTCGTCTGCGATTGCGGCCTGCTGCGGCTGGAAAACCCGTTTACAACGCATGATGCGCGCTGCGTGGGCGCGTATGTCGGCGTCACGCTGGCACGCCTCGATGCTTGCCAGGCGTAAAATCCGGCCCGCTTTGTTGCCCGCCCTATATACTTGCTGAAACGGATCATCCGGCATCAGACAAGGTTACAAGCATGGCATCAGGCATGGAGCAGTTTCAGGAAAAAGCACGGCAGGCGTGGATACGGGCGCGCGCGCAGGTCGTTCGTGTGGCGGGGCTGGCGTGGGTAAAAGCGGTGGCGCTGTACCGGCGCGGCCATGCGCACTTGATGACCTTGCCGCCCGTGCGGCGCGCGCTGGTGCTGGGCCTGTGGTCGTTCCTGGCTTTGCTGGCCTTGTTGACGCTGTACCTGCTGCTGCTGATACCCCTGACGCCCAGCATCCACGATTTGCGCCAGGCGCGCGCGGCCGCACCGAGCACCATGGTCAGCACCGACGGCAAGGAACTGGTGCGTTTCGACCAGGGCTTGCAGGAACGGGTCACGTTAAAGCAGATTTCGCCGAACGTGATCAGCGCCTTGATCTCGACGGAAGACCACCGTTTCTATGCACACCATGGCATCGATTTCACGCGCACGGCGGGCGCCATCTTGCACACGGCGGGAGGCAACCCCCAGGGCGGTTCCACCATCACGCAGCAGCTGGCGCGCAATATGTTCCCCGAGGAGATAGGCCGCTCGCGCAACCTGAACCGCAAGCTGAAGGAACTCATCACGGCCCTGAAAATCGAGGCCACCTACAGCAAGACGGAAATCCTGGAAGCGTATCTGAACACGGTACCCTTCCTGTACAACACTTACGGCATCGAAATGGCGGCCCGCACCTATTTCGACAAGCCCGCCTCGCGCCTCGATATCCTGGAAAGCGCCACCCTGGTCGGCATGCTCAAGGGCACGAATTACTACAATCCCGTCGGCAATCCCGAACGCTCGCTGCAGCGGCGCAACGTGGTGCTGGGGCAGATGCGCAAGCACGGCGTTATCGACGAGGCGCGCTATAAACAGTTGATCAAGCGTCCGCTGCGCCTGCATTTCGAGCGCCAGAGCGAGCGGGCGCAATCGGACAGCCATTTCACGGCCTATGTGCGCAAGTGGCTGATCGAGTGGGCCGACGAAAACGATTACAACCTGGAGCGCGACGGCCTGGTGGTGCACACCACGCTCGACCACGATTTGCAGCTGGCGGCCGAGCGCGCCGTCGAACGCCAGGCGAATGCCTTGCAGGCGATTGCCGACGTGGAATGGAGCCGCGCGGGCGTGCCGTCGTCCACCTCGACGGGCATGTACGCGGGCATGCAGGCTGGCAGCGTACCGTTCGAGTATTTCTGGAAATCGCATCCGTCCCTGCTCGATTCCTTCGTGCGCGAATCGGGAGACTACCGCAAGCTGACGGCGGCCGGCGGCACGCCCGAGGCGGCGCTGGCGCAGCTGAAGGGCGACCGCGCCTTCATGGCGGCCCTGCGCAAGTCGAAGACGCGCCTGGAAGCGGGTTTTACGGCCATGGACCCGGCCACGGGCGCCGTGCGCGCCTGGGTGGGCAGCCGCGACTTTGCGCGCGAGCAATTCGACCACGTCTCGCAGGCGGCGCGCCAGCCCGGTTCCACCTTCAAACCCATCGTGTATGGCGCGGCGCTGGAAAAGGGCCTGAGTCCCGACCATGTGTACCGCGATGAAGTGATGGATATCAAGGCGGCCGACGGCACCAAATGGCGCCCGACCGACATGAGCGGCACCACGGGGCGCGACATGACCATGCGCGACGGCCTCGTCTACTCGAAAAACACCATCACGGCGCAAGTGATGCAGGACGTGGGCTTGCCGCCGATCATCAAGCTGGCGCGCGCGCTCGGTATCCGCGACAGCAAGCTGGAAAAAGTGCCGTCCCTGGCGCTGGGCACCAGTCCCGTCACCTTGCTGGAAATGGTCAACGCCTACGCCAGCATCGCGGCCCAGGGCGAGGCCCGTTTGCCGTTCGTCGTCACGCACATCACGGACCGCGAAGGCAAGGTCATCGCCCGCTTTGGCGAAGACAAGCCCCAGCGCGCCATGCAAGAGGCATCGGCCACCACGCTGACCGACATGATGCGCGGCGTGATCGACCGCGGCACGGGCACGGCCATCCGCAGCCGCTTCGGCATCCGCTCCGACGTGGCCGGCAAGAGCGGCACCACGCAAAACAACGCCGATGGCTGGTTCATTTTGATGCACCCGCAACTGGTGGGCGGCGCCTGGGTGGGTTTCAATGACGCGCGCGTCACCATGCGCAGCAATTACTGGGGCCAGGGCGGCCACAACGCCGTGCTGGTGGTGGGCGACTTCTTCAAGACGGCGCTCGACACAGGAAAACTGTCGCGCGACGCCATCTTCCCTGGCGGCAAGCCGCCGCCACCGCTGCGCCACGTGGAACCGGTCGAGGCGCCGCAGGACGAGCCGGTGGAAGAGCCGGGAGATTTGCTGCAGGAAGGCGTGCCGCCGGCGCCGCTGGCCGTGCCGGCCGAAGGCGAGCAGGACACGCATGGCAAGGCGGTGCCGGAGCCCGCTCCCGTGCCTGCCCCCGCGCCGGTGCCGCAGCCGGCGCCGCAAGGGTAAGTCAACTATCGCAAAGAACAATCATGACCTCACCAAAGCCCACACTGCGCCTGATACTCGGCGACCAGCTCAATGCGCAGCATCGCTGGTTTACCGACGTCGATGCCGCCACCATCTATGTCCTGATGGAGGTAAGGCAGGAAACCGATTATGTGCTGCATCATGCGCAGAAAATCCTGGCGATCTTCGCGGCCATGCGCGAGCTGGCGCGCCAGCTGCGCCAGCTTGGCCACAGCGTGCATTACATCGCCATCGACGAGGTGGCAAGCACGCGGTCGATACCGGAGAATATCGAAGCGCTGATTCGTCACTATGACGCTGCCGCCTTCGAATACCAGGCGCCCGACGAGTGGCGCCTCGACCAGCAGCTGTACCAGGCGGGAAGACGCTCGACCATCCCCTGGCTGATGGTCGACAGCGAGCATTTCTATACGGCACGCCATGAGGCTGCCGATATTTTCGCTGGACGCAAGCAATGGCTGATGGAGTTTTTCTACCGCCAGATGCGCAGCGCGCACCAGGTGCTGATGGCAGACGCGAAAAAACCCGTCGGCGGCCAATGGAACTTCGATCACGATAACCGCAAGCCCTGGCGCGGCACGCCCGCCGAGCCGCACGATCCGCGCACCGTGCATGACCATTCCCTGTTATGGCAAAGCATCGTCGCCGCAGGCGTGAAAAGCTTTGGCGCGCCGCATGCCGACCGGCTGCCGTGGGCGCTGAACCGGGACGAAGCGCTGCAGCAGCTCGATGCCTTCATCGAGCGGGCCTTGCCGCATTTTGGCGATTTCCAGGATGCGATGAGCGTCAAGGCATGGCGCTTGTTTCATTCCCTGCTGTCGTTCGCGCTGAACGTCAAAATGCTCAACCCGCGCGAAGTCGTCGCGCGGGCGCAGACGGCTTATCACGCCGGCCATGCGCCCCTGGCTGCGGTGGAGGGATTCATCCGCCAGATCCTGGGATGGCGCGAGTATGTGCGCGGTGTTTACTGGGCGCATATGCCCGGCTATGCGGAGAAGAACTTTTTTGCCCACACGCGCCCGCTGCCTTCCTGGTTCTGGGATGGCAAGACGAAGATGCATTGCCTGTCGCAGGCGATCACCCAGTCGCTGGAACAGGCGCATGCGCATCACATCCAGCGCCTGATGGTGATCGGCAATTTCGCGCTGTTGGCCGGCCTCGATCCGGCCAGGGTGCATGGCTGGTACCTGGGCATTTATATCGATGCTTTCGAATGGGTGGAGTTGCCCAATACCGTCGGCATGAGCCAGTTCGCCGATGGCGGGCTGCTGGCCACCAAGCCGTATGTCTCCAGCGCGGCGTATATCGACCGCATGGGCGATTATTGCAAAGGCTGCCATTACGACAAAAAGGCGCGCATCGGCGAGCGCGCCTGTCCCTTCAATGCCCTGTACTGGGATTTTTTCCATCGCAATGCCGACACCCTGGAACGCAATCCCCGCATCGGCATGGCGTATCGCCAGCTGGAGAAAATGGACGCGGCGACGATCGGGGCTTTCCGGCAACAGGCGGACACGATGCTGGCCAGGCTCGATGCACTGTAAGCCTGCTGGTGCACGGGCAACCCATGGTAGCCTGCGCTATTTCCCTAGGGGAATTCCACAGGGTGTGAAGTTGCCGTACGGACGCTTGCCATCGGCCGACGGACTGGGCCAGTAGATTATCTGATGGGAGCAGGCGTCGAATTGCAGAGTGACGTCTGCAGTTTGGCTACCATCTGGGCTGACGTGACCAACGTAGCACTTTAGCAAGTCTGATTTTCACCGTATGCTCCCCTTCCGTTTCATGCTCCAGCCACAGGACACCGTCTTCCACGCTGACCCAGGCATCAACTATGCGCGTGTCGAACGGCATCGCCGTGTCTTTTATATCAATCTTCATGCGCCCAGATTCGACATCGAGCGACCTTAATACCCGCGTCGTTCGCTGCGTAAACTCGATGACATATGAAGTTCTTATATTTTTAATCATCAAAAATACTCATTCAGGTGCGTAAGTTTTTTAGATATTACTATATAAAAATTTTTTGTCGCACACGAAAACGAGCACATCATTAAATTCCTGGCTGAAAATATTTCCAAAATAAAATATTATTTATGCAAAATAAATTAAAATTTCTTTATGCATAGGTATTGTTGCAATCAGAAAAAATAATTTCCGAGTTTAATTATTCTCATCGGAAAGTATTGATTTAATTAATTTTTTGATGATACTCTGTTATGTTTTTGACTTTGATATAAATCAAGGTTCTTGGTGTATTGTTTTTAGGATAAATTCTTACTGTTAGGATACAAGCTCATCCTTGGTGTCAATGACCCAGTCATGCTTGAAAATAATGAAAATTTCATGAGGGAAAGAATTTGTGTCGGTGACCCATCGGCATTTCATACGCTCTATGTCAAATATAATGTTCATATGAGAAGTTTGGTAAGTCATCATGTTCATCATAAGCAAGATATCGATGATATGGTTCAGATTATCTTTCTCAATGCATTTCAATGGTTTAAAGAATGTCGTAGCTACTCGACGTTATATGTATGGTTGTATTCAATAGCCATGAATAGTATCGAAAACTATTGTCGTAATGAATTAAAAATTGAATCAAGAAAATTGTGCTCATTCGACGGCGTGAATGATGATGTTGTTGATGCATTAAATATTTCTAATGAAAATAGTCCAGAGGAAATATGTAGTGCAATGGAAACTGGGCTGGAGATTGTTCGATTGATCGCCAACTTGCCGCCTCTGTTGAAAAAGGCATTATTGCTACGTGAGATTGATGGTATGAGCTACGGTGCGATTGCAATAAAGATGGGATGTCCTATGGGAACAGTGCGAAGCCGTATTCACAGGGTCAGGACAGAGATACGCAAGAGGCTGGAAAAGGATGATTGAATGTAGCCCCGCATAATTGCGGTACCCAGGCGCAAGCTGCGATTATTTGTCGCTACTTAACATAAATTTACATGATAAATAAAAATTACATCAGCGGCCTGGCGCAAGAGGAGCTTGATCGTCGAAGACGAGTCGATGCATTGACCGCACAAAAAATAGACGTTGCGATTATTTTCCAGGAAATGCTTGGCACTGCAGTGGCAGCAAAATACTTGCGAACAAATGGCGTGCCGCTATCTATCGCATTGCGTGTGTTGATATATGCTCACCGAAAAGACCCATCGCCACCAAAAATGATGGGATTCGAGGATGGGCCTGTTAATCGCTTCCAGTCCAGGCAGACCGCGAAAAGGGGGAAATAAGATTGAGCAGGCTTGAAAACAACCTTCTATGCGTCTAAATGCGAGGGCAATTGTCACGCTTCGGTACCGAGTCGGACGGCGATGCGGGCTGCTCATCCGTTGGAATAGTATTTGGTCGGGGAGTGCCGTACGTACTCGACAGGAAGCCGGCTACGCTTCAGACCGTATTGCGCCTCAACCCCGCTTCCCGCACGAACACTTGCAGCGCTGGCATGGTCTGCTGGTGCAGCGCTTTCAGTTCCGTTCTCAGCGCGGGCGTGATGAACAGGCTGCCGTCCGCTTGCTGGCGCACGGGCAAGCCCAGCGCCTGTGCCATTTCCACTGGGTAATTTGTGAAGTCGCCATACGGGCGCTTGCCGTCGACGGACGGGGTGGGCCGAGCCTTCGGCCAGGTAGTCTTCCGCGCCCATGCCCAGCATTTCCAACGTCATCCACGACTGTTGCCGCAGCAGCGCCAGATGCCGGGAGGTCAACGTGAACGGCGCCTTGCCGTTGGCATAGCTGCCCGGTTTCAGGTCGGCCATCTGCACGAAGCGGGGCAGCAGCAGCGACGCTTCCATCAGGCGCTGGGCGGCCAGTGCCGCATCCTTGCTGGCGATGGCTTGCATGGCCAGCGCCAGGGTGTCGCCCTTGCCCAGCGGGTAGGCCGGATTGAGCATGGGCGCGCCGCTTTCCACGGGCGACCAGCCGATGTTGAAGCGCCGTATCAGCGCCAGATGCTGCACATTGAGCACCTTGGGCAGCGGCGCGTCGAGGCTGGCTAGGATGCGCTGGTGCACGGCGCGGGGCAGGCCGCCATCGGCCGCGCGCGCGCGCACGGGCGAGCACAGCAGGGCGCCGGCGAGGCGCAGCAGCTGGCGCCGCATGGGCTGGATCAGGCGCGCCATCACGGTGCCGTCAAGTCCTGGCGCTGGAATTCGATGCGATTTTCCTGATACTGCCACTTGGTGTAGGGCCCGAACACGCGCCGGTTTTCCTTGCTGTCGGCATTCGATTGCTCGCGCTTCATGCGCCGCACGAGGGCGGTGTCGACCAGCGGGGCGGTCGTCGTGCCGAACACTTCGTGGCGTACGCTCTGCCTGGCGTCGGCGCCGCGCGAAATGATGGTGAGCTTGCGCGTGACGGGATCGAAGTACAGGCGCATGGCAAACGTGTTCATATCCTGCAGATACAGGCCATCGCCGCGCCACTGGGCATAGAAATAGTCGCCGCAGACGGCCTTCGGTTCGCGCTTCCATTCGCAGGCGAGCAGGATCAGCAGGTGATGGTCATCGAGCTGCTTGATCGACACGCGGGCCTTGGAATAGCCCCAGTTGCTGGGCGGCACGGTCGTCGACGAGAGCAAGTTGTATTCGCCCACGAGCTTGGGCATGGGCGCTTGCGCGGCGGCGCCGGCACAAACGGTGAAGGCGGCCGCCGCAAGGGCGCCGTGTATGCGGGAGAATGGTGTCATGATGGGCATAAAAAAAAGTTGCCATATTATAAGTGGCAACTTTCTTTGGGGAACGCGCGATTGAACGCTGCCGTACGCGTTACTTCAGCTTGCTCAACTCGGCCACATCGATCTTGACGCTCTTGTCGCCCACGGCAGCTACCAGCGCCTTGAAGTGGGGCGTCGCGTAATGCGCCGTCAGCGCGTCCTGGTCGGTCCATTCTTCCAGCATGATGAAGCGCGTGGGAATCTTGTTGTCGAGGTGCAATTCGTAGCGCTGGCAGGCGCTTTCCGCGCGGCTGGGCGCTACGACGGCTTCCAGGGCGGCGCGCACGGCGTCGATATGGTCAGTTTGGGCATCGATGGTGGCGACGACGATCAGGGTCATGGTGGTCCTTGTGAAGTGGTGGGGCGGGTGCAGCTTAGCGTAGTTTGCCCATTCTTGCCCGCCATGCCCGGTCAGGCTGCGCCGAGCTGTATGACGGCCAGCATGTCATTGCCATCGGCATCCAAACCTTTTTCCACGAAACCCATGCTGGCATAGAACTGTTTCGCGTTGGCATTGCTGGGCTTGTAGCAAATTTCGATGCTGCGCGCGTCCGGGCGGGCGCGGATTTCCGCCAGCGCCAGAGCGAGGGCGGCGCGGCCATGGCCTTGCCCCTGGCGCCGGTGATCGATCATGAAGCGCCAGATCTGGTAGTAGCCGGGCGGATCATCGGCGTCGGGCGAGACGAACATCAGGAAGCCGATCACTTCCTCGTCGCCATACACGGCGCGCGTATGCAGGATGGCGGGATGGAAACTTGCTTGCGCGATGGAATAGTCGTTGCTGGCCAGGTAGTCGCGCTGCTGTGGCAGCAAAGGCAGGTCGCTGATGATGTCAAAATTATCGACGGTGACGGGGCGCAGGCTGATGAGCATGTTCAATCAATGGAAGGTAAGGACAAGGCTTGCCAGTATGGGGAAAAATTACTCAATAGGCAATGTTGTGCTGCCGCCCGCCCCAAACAGCTGCGCCATCGTCTGGCGCAGCCAGCGGTTCGACGCATCTTCATGGTAGCGCTCGTGCCAGTGCTGCTTGACTGAGTTCCTCAAGCGCCACGCGCATTTCAGTTCGGTGGAATGGGCCATGCTGCATGGCCTGGCCAGCGGCGTCATCGCCCTGATCGTTGGCGCCGTGATGCTGGCGCTGGGCGCTTCCATGGTCGGCAACTACCTGTGGAACCTGGCGTCGCGCCTGGTACCTGTCACCCTGTTGGGTCAGCTGCTACTGTCGCAGACCCTGTTCGTTCTGCTCTACGGCTTCGTCTACGCGCAGCGCATCCCGCGCCCCCTGGAACGGGCGGCGATGCTCTTGCTGACGGCGGGCGTGCTGTGGTCCGTGCAGCGGCACGCGCAGGAGGATGGGGCAGGGCGGATGTAGCGAAAAATACATCGTAGCGGGCCTGCCGTTTGCAAGGGGCGGGCCGTATAATGACGCTCATTTGCCGGCCACCGAGGGAGTTCCGCTTGCAGCTACCGATCCGTTATCCGAACATGCCGCAACTGCTGCTAAAGGCACGCGACAGCCTGCTCCAGCATTTCCGCCCCATCCTCAATCACTTCGGCGTGACGGAGCAGCAGTGGCGCATCATGCGCGCGCTGAACGAAAGCCCGACCCTGGAACCGCGTGAGCTGTGCAATATCTGCCAGATATCCAGTCCCAGCATGAGCGGCATCCTGGCGCGCATGGAAGAAATCGGCTTGATCGGACGCAGCAAGTTCGAAGGCGATCAGCGCCGCCGCAAGGTGCACCTGTCGGAAGCGGGCGCCAGTTTGCTGCTGCAGATGGGTAAACTCATCGACCTGCAGTATGCCCACCTGGAAACGGCATACGGCAAGCAAGTGTTCGAAGACATGCGCCGCGCGCTGGAAGCTTTTATTGCTCTCGAAACCCTGCCGGTGGCGCCCGCCATCCTGCGCTGAGCTTCGCCACACCCCTGATTTCGCCAGGATACTACCTGAGAGTAAATCACTCATATGTGAGTAATTGAGCGTATAATTTCGCCCGCTTGATCCACATCAAGAGCATAGCGTCAAAATACATCAGGATAGCCAGGAAAAATAATGAAACAACCTTGCATGCTCGTCGCGGTGCTGACCGCCGCCGCCTCCTCTTTCGTCAGTGGCAACGCCAGCGCCCAAAGCAATATCACCATCTACGGTGTGGCCGATGCGGGCGTGGCGTACGCGAACAATCAGAATGGCAACGCGAACACGTATCTGCGCAGCGGTAGCTTATCGGCCAGCAAAATCGGCTTCCAGGGCGTGGAAGCGCTGGGTGGCGACTTGCAGGCCCTGTTCTTGCTGGAAAGCGGCTTTGAACTCGACAGCGGCGCGCACAGCGCCAGCGGTTCGCTGTTCAATCGCCAGGCCTATGTAGGCTTGCAATCGCGCGCCTACGGCGCCGTGACGGCGGGCCGCCAGTACACGCCGTACTACCTGCTGGTCGGTTCCCTCGCGTCGAGCAATGTCCTGACGGGTGCCACCGGTGCCCACCCGGGCGATATCGACGGCCTCGATACCACCGTGCGCGTCAACAATTCCCTGACCTACAGCTCGCCCGTGTGGCGCGGCTTGCAGGCCAGCACACAATATGGCTTCGGCGAAGCGGCCGACGGCAATGCCGTGGGCAGCAGCTTCAGCGCGGCCCTCAAGTACAGCGCCTCGCCGGCCGAGTTCGCGCTCGGTTATCTGAAGCTGAGGAATGGCAAGGATGGCATGGGCTGGAGCGCGAATGCCTCGGGCAACTTTGGCATCTCGGCCATCAATCAGGGCTACGCGTCGGCCGAAAGCATTCAGTTCATCGCCGCCGGCGCGCGCTACACCATGGGCAAGTGGATGGTGGGCGCCAACGCCAGCAATGTGCAATACCAGGCCGGCAGCCACTCCGCCTTCCGCGACACGGCCATCTTCAACACGGCCGGCGTGATCTCCAGCTTCCAGCTGACGCCACAGTGGTTCCTGTCCGCCGGCTACAGCGACACGCGCGCCTCCTCGGCCAACGGCATCGCACATCGCGCGCGCTACCGCCAGCTGTCGTTCGAGCAGAACTATGCGCTGTCCAGGCGCACGGCCATCTACCTGATCGAAGCGCGCCAGCTGGCGCGCGGCCAGACCCTGGGCGAAGGCGGCGGCATCGTCAATGCCGTCGCTTCGGTGGGCGATTCGCAAAACGGCACGCCGTCGTCGAACGGCGGCCAGACGGTGCTGCTGGTGGGCCTCAAGCACGCCTTCTAATATAGTCTCGCGGGCCTGTGTCCGTGCTGTTCCCTGCTCAAGCGGCGAAGCCGCCATCGATCTTCAGCCCGGCGCCCGTGACGAATGCCGCTTCCGCGCTGGCCAGGTAGGCCACCATGCCGGCGATTTCATCGGCCGTGCCGTGGCGGGGCAGGGCCATCAGGCCGTGCATCAGGTCGGCGAAGTCGCCCGTCGGCGGGTTCATGTCCGTGGCGACGGGGCCAGGTTCCACATTGTTGATGGTGATGCCGCGCGGGCCCAGGTCGCGCGACAGGCCTTGCGTCAGGCCGATCAGCGCCGATTTGCTCATGGCGTAGGCGGCCGCGCCGCCGAACGGCATGCGGTGCGCATTCGTGCTGCCGATGTTGATGATGCGCCCGCCCGTTGGCATGTGCGCCACGGCCGCCTTGATGGCGACGAACACGGCGCGCACGTTAACGTTCAAGGTCTTGTCGAAGTCCGCCAGCGAAAAATCGTCGATGGCGCCGGGCAGGAACACACCCGCATTGTTGACGAGGATATCGATGCGGCCAAACTGCGCCGCCACCTTGGCTATGGCCGCCGTCAGGGCTGCGGCGTCGGCCGCCTCGGCTTGCACGCCATGGGCCTTGCCGCCGGCCGTTTCCACTGTGGCGGCCAGCGCCTGCGCTTCGGCGGCCGAGCTTTGATACGTGAAGACGACATTGGCGCCCTGGCTGGCCAGGCGCCGCACGATGGCCGCGCCGATGCCGCGCGAGCCGCCCGTCACAAACGCGATCTTGTCTTGCAGTGGCAGGGATGTGGTGGCTTGGGTTTGCATGATGGGCTTTCTGTGTGAGGAGTCGAGGAAGCCAGTATCTGCTTTCCATTGCCTGTGCGCTAGCCATGAATCGCTACAATCACTTTCAACCATAAGTATCAAATGAGCGGGTAAAATAGGCGCATGGACGCCCTCAATCACTTGCAATCGTTTGTGCTGTCTGCCGAGCTGGGCAGTTTTTCGGCGGCTGCGCGCCGCCTGGGGCTGACGCCTGCGGCCGTCAGCAAGAACGTGGCGCGGCTGGAAGCGAGCCTGGGATTGCGCTTGTTCCAGCGCAGCACGCGGCGATTGACCCTGACGGAAGGCGGCGAGCGTTTCCTGCAGCAGATAGGCGGCGCCCTGTCTACCCTGCGCGAAGCGATCGCCGGCGCGGCCGAAGAGGGCGGCCAGCCGGCCGGCATCCTGAAAATCAGCATGGCGCCGTCGTTCGGGCGCAGCTACGTGGTGCCGCTGCTGGGCGACTTCATCGCGCGCTACCCGGGCGTCATCCCCGACTGCCATTTCGACAACCGGCAAGTGGACTTGATCGGCGAAGGGTTTGATGTCGCCATCGGCGGCGGCATCGAGCTGACGCCGGGCGTGGTGGCGCGCGAACTGGGCCACGTCCACGTCGTCGCCACGGCGTCGCCCGCCTTCATGCAGGGGAAAATCATGCCTGTGCATCCGTCGGACCTGGCGCACATCGACGGCGTGGCGCGCCGCTCGGCCGGCAGCGGCAGACTGCGCAGCTGGATATTGCGGAATGGCTCGGGCGGCGAAGGCGTGGCCGAATGCCGCCCGCGCGCCATCTTCGACGACCCCGACGCGATGGCGCATGCGGCTGTCATGGGCGTCGGCGTGGCGCTGCTGCCCATGGCGCACGCGCTGGACCACTTGCGCAGCGGCGCCCTGGTCCGCTTGCTGCCCGGCTGGCGTGCCGATTCCGGCCCCCTGTCCGTGTACTATGCCAGCAAGAAGCTGCTGCCCGCGAAGACACGCGTCTTCGTCGATTTTTTGCTGGAGCAGTTCCGCCAGCGCGATTTCGCCGCGCAGATGCTGCCCGATTAAGCAATGGAAAATTCCCATGCATAGTAACTACAGCCTGTTTTACACCTTTGACGGCGATCAAGCGGCCCGCTTCCGGGAAGCGCGCGTCTTTGGCCGCACCGTGTGGACGGCGGCCGGTGCGGCCATGACGTGGGGCGAAGAGACGCGCAAGGACTACGCCTGCGAGGCGCAGGCGCACGCCGCCTGGCTGGCGCATGGCCGCGCCGCGCAGGCCGACGGCTACACGCTGGCGCGCGCCATGCTCATTGACCCGACCGACTTTGATTTCGCGCTGCTGCAAACCCTGGTGGCGCACGCTGCGCGCCTGGCTGTCGATGCCGTCCGGCGTACGCATCCGGACCAGCGCATCGACGCCTTCGCGCTGGTGAGCGACGACAGCGCCATGACGATAGGCTGCATGGCGAATAGCCGCGAAGCGCTGGCCGCCTCGGAAGATGGCGAAGAAATGCTGTGGAATCCGGCCGAGTGGGCGTTTGACGAAGGCGGCGCGTATTTCGACAGCGCCTGGCGTTTGCTGCTGCAGGCGCACCGCGACTTGCCATTCGATGTGGATTTCGCCACCTTCCGCAGCGGCGTGTTCGACGCTTGCATCGCGGCGCTCGCGCAGCTTGACGCCGAAGGCGTGTTCGGCTCCGGTGCGCGGCGCGAGGAGTTCGTGCTGTTGTTCGAAGTCAGCGACAGCGAGCCGCTGGAAGGCGCCATGGCGCGCCTGAATCCACCGGCGGTGGTGGCGCGTTTCGAGGCGTGGATGGCCAGCTGGGCCGACTAGATCCTACGCCGCCACCAGCCGCAAGCGGGTAATCTCGGCCGGCGCGCCGATGCGTTTCGGCGGGCCCCAGTACCCCGTGCCGCGGCTGACGTAAATCCACAGGCGGCCGCGCCGGTGCAGGCCTGCCACATACGGCTGCTGCAGCGGCACGAACAGATTCCACGGCCAGAATTGTCCCCCGTGCGTGTGGCCCGACAATTGCAAGTCGTAGCCGGCCGCTTCGGCCTCGGGCGCGCTGCGTGGCTGGTGCGCCAGCAGGATGCGCGGGATATCGGCCGGTGCGCCGGCGATGGCCGCTTGCGGGTCGCTTGCCTGCGCCGGATCGAAGGCGGCGGCATTGAAATCGGTGACGCCGGCAAGCGCCAGGCGCGCGCCGTCGTGTTCAAGGATCGTATGTTCGTTCATCAGCACGCGCAAGCCCAGGCGGCGGAACTCCGCCACCCAAGGCGCGGCGCCCGAATAGTATTCGTGGTTTCCCGTCACCAGAAACACGCCGTGGCGCGCACGCAGCGCGCCCAGCGGCGCCGTGTGGCTGCCCAGTTGCGCCACCGTGCCGTCGACCACGTCGCCCGTGATGGCGATGAGGTCCGCCTGCAGGCCGTTGGCGCGCGCGACGATGGCGTCCACGTAGGCGCGCTGGATGGTGGCGCCCACATGGATGTCGCTCAGTTGCACGATGGTGTAGCCCTGCAAGGCGGCCGGCAGGCCGGCGATCGGCACCGTCACTTCGCGCACGCGCGCCACCCTGCGCGCGTTGATGAAGCCGACGACGGTGGCCAGCAGCGCCAGGAGCAGCACGGCCACGGCGGACGCCTGCGCGTGGGGGCGGGTGGCGGGGATCAGCATCAGCAGCTCGCGCAGCACGGTCAGCACGAACAGCGAGGAGAAAAACCCCATGCACAGCGAGCCGGCCCAGCTCAGGCGGTCGGCCAGGCGCGCATCGCCCGTGACGGCGCGCGCGAAGATCGTCATCGGCATGAGCATGGTCGAGGCCAGCAAGACGGCGCCGCCGAGCAGCCAGCCGGCCAGGCCGACGGGCAGCGCAGGCAGCAGCAGCCAGCCCAGCAGGGCGTGCAGGGCGCCCAATATCATGGTGATGCGCAGCAGCGGCGTGCGGGTTGTCATGTCAATGTTCCAGAAGTGGGGCGCCCAGATAGGCGGAAGTGATGCGCGTGAAGCTGCCGTCCTGGCGCATGCGCCGGAATACGCGGTCGAAGGCGGCGGCCAGCGCGGGCGAGCCTGCATTCTTGCGAAACACGATATAGGTGTCGAAGCGGGCCAGTGGCGGCGCCACGCGGACGATGCCTTCCAGTTTCAGCTGTTTGACCGTGTACTGGCCGACGACGCCGTCCGCCAGCACGGCATCGATACGGCGCAGCGCCAGTTTCTGGAAGTTGGCGGCATCCGTCGGTACTTCGGCGATGCTCCAGCGGCCCTGTGCCACGCCGGCGGCGATGTCTTCGGGCAGGCGGAATCCAGCGCGCACGCCGATTACTTTGCCTGTCAGGTCGTCCAGCTTGCCGATGGCGAGCAGCATATCGGCCTGCCGCACGAACAGCGCATACTCGGTCGGCTGCAGCGGCACCTTGCCAAATTCCAGATATTGCTCGCGTGCCGGCGTGCGGCTCATGGCGAAGGCGCAATCGACCGTGCCCTGCGGCCTGGCCAGCTCGCTTTCGAGCCGGCGCCATGGCATGGCGCGAAATTCAATGGCGATGCCCAGGCGGGCTGCCGCCTCGCGCAGCACATCGACGTTCAACCCCTCGATGCGGCCGTGGTTCTGCATGAAGTAGGGTGCGAAGAGGTCGTCATGGCATACCAGCCTGGCTGGTAATCCGGCTTCGGTGCTGGCCGCCACGGCCTTGCTGGCCGGCGCTGCCAGCAAGGCCGTGGCGGCCAAGGCGGCCAGCCAGGCACCGGGCCGCAGCCATGGAAAAAAAGGCACAGCAGCGCCATTGCCTATTGTTTTTTGCTGCAATTGTTCATCCCGGTTGGCCCGAAACAGTCGCGTTTCGCACGGCCGATTATAGCCGACGCGTTATGTAAATGAGCAATTTCGCAGCCAGTCCAGCGTCATGATCCGATATGCAATCCCAGCATGGCCAGCTTGCCGAAATCGACGGGCTTGGCGAAGTGCTCGTTGAAACCGGCCTGCAGGGCCGCCTGGCGGTCGTGTTCCTGGCCATAGCCGGTCAGCGCGACGAGCAGGAATTGCTGCGGGATCGGCAACTGGCGCAATTGGACGGCCACCTCGTAGCCGCTCATGTCCGGCAGGCCGATGTCGAGAAAGACGATGTCGGGCTTGAACTCCAGGGTGCGCTCGGTCGCCTGCGCGCCCGTGTAGGCCGTGCGCACCGTGTGGCCGTACATTTCCAGCAGTTCGGCCAGGGTGTCGGCCGCATCGCAATTGTCGTCGACGACGAGGATGCGCTGGCTGGCGCCCGCGGGCGCCTCGGGCGCCGGCGCGACCGGCTGCGGCACGTTGGCGTCGAGCGGCAAGATGACTTCGAAGGTGCTGCCCAGCCCTACGCCAGGGCTGCTCACGCTGACCTGGCCACCGTGCAGGGTCACCAGCTTGCGCACCAGCGACAGGCCGATGCCCAGGCCGTCCTGCACCCGGTCGGGCGAGTGGCCGCTTTGCTCGAACAGGCCGAAGATGCTGTCGATGCTGGCGGCGGCGATGCCGATGCCGTTGTCGCAGAGGCGTATGCGTACGTTATCGCCTTCGCGCGCGGCGGAAATGGCGATGCGTCCGCCCGGCGCCGTGAACTTGGCCGCGTTGAGCAGCAGGTTGGCGACGATCTGCGACAGGCGCACGGCGTCGCCGCAGACCCACAGTTCTTCCTGGGGCAGGTGCACGTCGAGCGCATGGCCGCGCGCCTCGATGCTGTGCGAACTCGTTTCCAGCGCGCTGCGGATGACGCTGGCCAAGTGCACGCTTTCCCATTGCAGCGAGATCTTGCCCTGTGAAATGCGCGACACGTCGAGCAGGTCGTCCACCAGGCGCACCAGGTGGTCCGTATGGCGGCCGATGGTGCGGCGCGCATTGTCCTGCACGGCCGGCACGACGGGATTGAGCTTGCACAGCAGGGCCAGTGCCGTGCGGATGGGGCCCAGAGGATTGCGCAATTCGTGCGCCAGGGTGGCCAGGAATTCATCCTTGCGGCGGTCCACCTCGCGCAGCGCGCGCTCGACGCGGCCCAGGCGCAGCAGCGCCTTGACGTTGGCGATCAGTTCATCGGCCTCGATCGGCTCGACCAGGTAATTGTCGGCGCCGCCGTCGAGGGCGCGGATCTTGTCGGCCGTGCCGATGCAGGAAGCGGACGTCTGCAGCACCAGGATGGTGTTGGTCTCGGCGCCGCCCTTCAACTGGCGGCACACTTCCAGGCCGTTGATGTCGGGCAGCTTGACGTCGAGCAGGATCAGGTTGGGGCGGTCCTGGCGGGCGCGCAGCAGCGCGTCGCCGCCGTTCGACGCTTCGATGACCTTGAAGCCGGCGCGCTGGAGGATGCGCGACTTGGCGTAGCGGGCGCCGTCGCTGTCATCGACGTTGAGGATCAGAGCATCGCTGTTGTTATCCGGTAGCATGCGCATTGTCCCAGGTGGTTGTGCCTTGCGGCGGAACCGGCTCTTGCCGGTGGTGTTGATTGCCGATCAGTGCGCGCAGGGTCGCCAGCAATTGCTGGCGCGGCAGCGGCTTGACGTAATAGGCGTCGGCGCCCAGGGCCAGGCCCTTGCGCACGTCGTCGATCTCGGTGGCGACGATGACGGGCACCTGGCGCCGCAGCGGATCGTTTTTCAGTTCGGCCAGCCAGTGCCAGGCCGTTTCGCCGTGCAGCAGGATGTCGAGGATGACGGCGGCGGGGCGCTGCTGTTCCCAGCGTTCCTGCGCCTCGCGCACGCTGCGCGCGGGAACGACGCGAAATTCGCTGCCGGCCAAAAATTTTTCATACAGCAGGCGGATGGGCGGATTGTCTTCCACCACCAGCACGGGTATGCGCTGGTCGCTGCCGTTGTCGTTGGCCGGCGCGCAGGGTGGCAGGCTGCCCTCGGGCGCATGGTAGCTGGCGGGCAGGATGACGGAAAACAGCGAGCCGTGGCCCGGCGTGCTTTCCACGGCCACCGTGCCATTGAGCAGGGTGGCCAGGTTGCGGCACAGGGGCAGGCCCAGGCCCGTGCCCTTGACCTTGCGCTGCAGGTGGTTTTCCACCTGGCTGAATTCCTCGAAAATCAGCTGCACGTCTTCGGCGGCGATCCCCAGGCCCGTGTCGGAGACGGAAAAGCGGATCGCGTCCTTCTGCGGCAAGGGTGTTGCGCTGACGATGATGGCGCCGGCCTCGGTGAACTTCAGGGCGTTGGCGATGAAGTTGCGCAGGATTTGCGACAGCTTGCCTTCATCCGTGTGGATCTGCAGCGCCGGGTCGGGATCGATGAAGGTCAGGGTGAGCGTGTCGGACACGAGCAGCGGGCGCAGCATGCCGCGCAGTGCGCTGAACAGGTCCGCCACCTGGAAGCTGTTGGCGTGCACGTCGACCTTGCCCGCCTCGATCTTGGCCAGGTCCAGCAAGTCGTTCACCAGGTCGCTCAGGCTGACGGCGCTTTGCAGGATGAACAGCACCTGCTTTTCCTGTTCCTCGGACAGCTCGCCGTCGATGCGCTCGAGCAGCAGCTTGGACAGGGCGCGGATGGAGCTGAGCGGCGTGCGGAATTCATGGCTCATGTTCGACAGGAAGCGCGACTTCATCTGGTCGGCGCGGCGCAGGTGGTCGGCTTTTTCATCGAGTTCGGCGAACAGCGCCACCACGCCCCGGTTGGTGTCTTCCAGTTCGCGCGTCAGCTGTAATAAATCGTCCTGGCGCGTCTTCAGTTCGGCCAAGGTGCTCAGCAGTTCGCGGTTCTGCTGCTGCACTTCCGAGAGCGTGATGTCCGGTGGCAGCGCCTGCAGGCTGCCGGACAGCGCGCCGACCATGCTGCCGTCGAGCAGGGGAGCGTCGCGCGGGAACAGCTTGTGCAGGGTGATCTGCGTGCCGTCACCCGGCGCGCTGTGGATATGGCAGCGGTCCATCAGGCGCTGCGCGCCCAGGATGCCCAGTCCCATGCCCGTGGGCGAGCGGTAGCTGCCGGCCAGTATCTGGTCGAGCTGCGCGATGCCGGGGCCCTGGTCCTCGATGCGGATGCTGAGCACCTGCGGCGCCGTCTGGCCATCGATGGCGAAATGCACCTTGCCGCTGCCGGCGTAGTTGTAGACGTTGCGCGCCAGTTCCGACACGGCCGTGGCGATGCGCACCTGGTCCTGCACGCCGAAGCCGCACAGGGCGGCGATCTGCCGCGCGCGCTGGCGTGCGCCCACCACATCGAGTTCGCTGCCGATATGGGCCGTCAATATGCGTTGTGTCATGGCGTGTCGCTCCTTTGCGCATTGGCGGCCTGCTGTTCCTCGTGTTCGCGCAGCACCACCACCGTGACGTCGTCGCGCCCGCGCGCAAAATCGCGGTACAGCACGGCGGCGACGAGGCTGGGGTGGCAGTGCGCCAGGCCCGGATAGCGTTCCAGGTCCCAACGCGTGTGCAAGCCGTCGCTATGCATGATCAAGGTCGTCCCCGGCTGCCATGGATAGCAGAATTCCTGCACCTTGCGCAGATTGCTGCCGACGATGCCGTTATGCGACAGCAGATGCCGGCGCTGCTGCGCGTCGAAGGCGCAGGCGGCGATGTTGCCCACGCCCGCATAGCGCAGTTCGCGCCGCGCGCTGTCGATGTGCGCCACCGCCAGGGCCGCGCCGCGCGTGGCGCGCAGGGCGCCGTGGGCCAGTGCGATGAAGGGGGCGGGCAGGGGCGGCAGGCCCGGCGTGGCGTGTTCCAGCAGCGCGCTGGCGCATTCCGAGGCGCGCGCCGCCAGCGGGCCGTGGCCCAGTCCATCGGCCACCATCAGGCTCAGCTCATGGCCTTCGCACACGACGTTCCAGGCGTCGCCGCACACCTGCTCCGAGGCCAGCGGCAGGCAGACGGCGCCGATCTGCCAGTTTGGATGGGCGGGAATGGCGCTGCTGGCGTCGGGGCCCCACACCACCATCATTAGCACAGTGCCCTGGCCGGGCGCCGTGTACAGGTCGAATTCCTGGCTCAATCGGCGGATCGCCCCCAGTCCCACGCCGTAGGTGCCCGTGGTGGAATGGCCATCCTGCATGTGCTGGCGCACGTTGGCCATGCCGGGGCCGCTGTCGATGGCCAGCACTTCGATGCCGGCCGTGCCGCCGCGCAGCACCTTGCGCAGCAGGATTTCGCCGCGCTGCGCGTGCTTGACGATGTTGGTGGCCGCTTCGCTGATGATGATGGCCAGCTGGCCCGTGCGCACGTCGTCGAAACCGATGCGGCGCGCCAGTTCGTTGCCGGCGCGGCGGGCCGCGGCGATCTCGCTCGGTTCGCCGATGGGAAAAGTTCTTTGCCTGGCAATGTCAGGGGCTTGCTCGATGTGGTTCAAAACAGCTTCCATTTCGCGATGGTGACGGTGGTGCCCGCGCCGGGCGCCGTGTCGATGTGAAAGGCGTCGGCCAGGCGCTTGGCGCCGCCCAGCCCCAGTCCCAGTCCGCCGCCGCTGGTATAGCCGTCGGTCAGCGCCAGGGCAATATCGTCGATGCCCGGTCCCGCGTCGACAAAGCGCAGTTCCAGGCCCTGGCGCGCGCCATCGCTGACGCGCGCGATGCGCGCTTCGCCGCCGCCGCCGTAGCGCAGGGTGTTGCGCGCCAGTTCGCTGGCCGCCGTGATGATCTTGGTCTGTTCGATCAGGCCAAACCCCATGGCGACCATGCTGTCGCGCACCTGCTTGCGCAGCCGCACGACGTCTTCGTCGCTGTGCAGTGGCAGGATTTGCGCGCTCTCCTGTATCTGCGCGCCCAGCACGGCGCCCCCCGTCATGCGCATGCGCCGTCCCGTTCCAGCAGCTTGATGCCCCGTTCCACGTTGAGCGCCGTGCTCACGCCTTCCAGGGTCAGTCCCAGTTCCACCAGCGTGATGGCGACAGCCGGCTGCATGCCGACGACGACGGTGCGCGCGTCGAGGATTTTCGCCATCGCCGCCGTGTTGCTGATCATGCGGCCGATGAAGGAGTCGACGATGTCGAGCGCGGAAATGTCGATCAGCACGCCCGTGGCGCGGTCCGTCACGATGCGCGTGGTCAGGTCGTCCTGCAAGGTCATCGCCAGGCGGTCATGCATGTCCACCTGGATCGTCACCAGCAGCAGCCGGCCCATGCGTAAAATGGGGATTCTTTCCATAGGCGCCTCAGTGTTGTTGCTGCTGGTAGGTGATGCTGGAACCCGTGCGTTTCAGGGCCACGACGAAGGCGTCGGCCAGGGTGGCCTTGGTCATCACGTCTTCCAGGTTCACGCCCAGATGCACGATGGTTTGCGCGATCTGCGGGCGGATGCCGCTGATGATGCAGTCGGCGCCCATCAGGCGCGCGGCGGCGATGGTTTTCAGCAGGTGCTGCGCCACCAGCGTGTCGACCGTGGGCACGCCCGTGATGTCGATGATGGCGATCAGCGCGCCCGTGTCGACGATCTTTTGCAGCAGGCTTTCCATCACCACCTGCGTGCGCGCGCTGTCGAGGGTGCCGATCAGGGGCAGGGCCAGCACGTTTTGCCACAGCTGCACCACGGGCGTGGACAGTTCCAGCAATTCCTGCTGCTGGCGCAGTATCACCTGTTCGCGCGCCTTCTGGTAGATGGCGATGGTCAGCAGGCCCAGCTCGTCGAACAATTTGCTGGTGCTGATGATGGCGTCGCCCAGCTCCTGCGGCTGCGCCGTGATTTGCTGGCGCAGGTAGGCGAACAACGGCTCCTTCAGGGCAAACATGAAGCTGGCCGTGTCGATCGGCGAATAGCCCTGGCGCACGCGCGATTGCGATATTTCCGCCAGCAGCTGGCGCGTGTCGTCCCAGGCGCCGCCTTCGATGTCGAATGCGTCGCCGCTGTCGAGCGCGCGCGCCAGCAGCGGCAGCAATTGCGCCGCCTGCTGGCGCAGCTCGTTTTCGGCGATCTTGTCGCGCCGCACCAGGCGGGCGATCAGGCCGGCCATCCAGCCGTCCAGCAGTGCCGTGTGGTGTTCGCTGATGATGGCGGCCAGTTGCTGCGCCTGGCCCGAGTCCGCTTTGATTTTCATGCTCATCCTTGGCTGAAGTGGAGGGTGCTGCGCGGCCGCAAACGGGCGCGCTGTGATGAATAAATTATAGGCAAGCACGATTGTGGCTTGTGTTCTGTGCCGCACATAGTGGCCATGTCGATCCAGATTTCCGCCAGAAACCTGCCATTTTAAAGATGTATGTGGTTTGCATGTTTACGCGAACTCCGCTACACTGGCAACACTCAACAAGAGAAACACGCCATGAATATCGACAAATTCAAACAGCAGCATCTGGCCATCCTGGCCTCCATCGATGCCTTGCGTCAGTTGGCGCGCGGCGGTGTGGCCGCGCAGGCGCAGGCCATTGCCGAACAGATCATCGCCATGAGCGGCTTGATCAAGCTGCACCTGGCCGTCGAGCAGCGCTACCTGTATCCGGCCGCGCAAGCGTGCGGCGTGGCCAAGGTGGCCCAGCTGGGATGCCAGTACGAAAACGAGATGCACGGCATCGCCGGCGCCTACCTCGATTTCGCCGGCCGCTGGAATACGCCCGTGCGCCTGGCGGCCGAGCCGGATGCCTTCCGCAGCGAAGCCAATACCGTGCTGCACGCGCTGTTCCAGCGCATGCGGCGCGAAGACCACGAGTTGTATCCAGCCGTTGAAACGCTGGCCTGACACCGTTTCCCCATATAGACACAGGAGTTCCACATGCTGACCCAAGAACAACGCGCCATCATCACGGCCACCGTCCCCATCCTCGAGCAGGGCGGCGAAGCGCTGACGCGCCACTTCTACAAGAATCTGTTCCGCGACCATCCCGAAGTGCTGCCGTACTTTAACCAGGCGCACCAGCACAGCGGCGACCAGCAGCGCGCGCTGGCCAATGGCGTGCTGATGTATGCCAAACATATCGATCAGCTGGCCGCGCTGGGCGACCTGGTGGCCACCATCGTCAACAAGCACGTGGCCCTGCAGATCCGCGCCGAACACTATCCGCTGGTGGGCGCCAGCCTGCTGCAAGCCATCCGCGAAGTGCTGGGCGAAGAGGTGGCCAGCGACGCCGTCATCGATGCCTGGGGCGCGGCGTATGGCCAGCTGGCCGATATCCTGGCCGGCGAAGAGGGGCGTATCTACAAGGCGCAAGCCGCCGCACCGGGCGGCTGGAGCGGCGCGCGCGATTTTGTCGTGCGCAGCAAGACGGTGGAAAGCGGCGAGATCACGTCCTTCCTGATGGCGCCCGCCGATGGCCAGCCCGTGCTCGACTTTGCGCCAGGCCAGTATATCGGCGTGCTGGCCACGGTCGATGGCGTGCCCATGCGCCGCCAGTACTCGTTGTCGGCCGCCAGCAATGGCCAGACCTACCGCATCAGCGTCAAGCGCGAAGCGGGCGGCAAGGTGTCGAATTTCTTCCACGACCATGTACAGGCGGGCGATACCGTACAGCTGACGCCGCCATCGGGCGACTTCGTGCTGATGGAGAGCGACAAGCCGCTGGTGCTGATCAGCGGCGGCGTGGGCATCACGCCGACCCTGGCCATGCTGACGGCGGCCCTGCGCGGCAAGCGTCCCGTGCATTTCATCCACGCGGCGCGCAACCAGGGCGTGCATGCATTCCGCGCGCAGATCGATGAACTCGCCGCGCAGCACCCGCAGCTGCAGCGCTATTACTGCTACGCGGAACATGATGGGGCGCAAGGTGCACCGGACGCCGTCGGCTTGCTGAATAAAGAGCAGCTGAATCACTGGCTGCCCGCCTCGCGCGATGTCGACGCCTACTTCCTGGGGCCGCAGCCGTTCATGCGGGCCGTCAAGCAATATCTGCGCGAGCTGGGTGTGCCGGAACGGCAGACGCATCATGAATTCTTCGGACCGGCAGCCGCGCTGAACTGACCTTGTCCGCCTTGTGTTGCTCCCTGTGTTGCTTCTGCGAGAAAAAACCGCTGCCGTAAGGGGCGGGTAAGCCTCGCGCTGTACTGTGAACCCAAGCTCGCATAAAAGAGCAGGCTTTTACATAACAGGAGGCAACACCATGCATGACGATCTGGTTCAAAAAATCAAGGGCGACCCCAATTATCATCGGCTGGTCAGGGTGCGTTCCAGCTTCGGCTGGGCGCTGACGGGCCTGATGATGCTGGTGTATTACGGCTACATTCTGCTCATCGCCTTCAACAAGGAATTCCTTGCCACGAAAACGGGCACCGGCGTGATGACCTGGGGCATGCCGATCGGCTTGTTCGTCATCGTGTTTACCGTGGTGATCACCGGCATTTATGTGCGCCGCGCCAACAAGCAATTCGACGATCTGACCAGCGCCATCCAGGCACGGGTGCAAGCATGAACCGCGCCCCATCGATGCAACGCACATTTTCCTGCCTGGCAGCCCTGACCTTGCTGGCGGGCGCCAGCAGCAGCGTGCTGGCGGCCGGCGCCGACCTGGGCCAGGCGGTCAAGCAACCGACCAACTGGACGGCGATCATCATGTTCGCCGCCTTCGTCATTTTTACCTTGTTCGTCACCAAATGGGCGGCCGCGAAGACCAAGTCGGCCTCCGATTTCTACACGGCCGGCGGCGGCATCACGGGCTTCCAGAATGGCCTGGCCATCGCGGGCGACTATATGTCGGCGGCATCGTTCCTCGGCATTTCCGCCGCCGTCTTCCTCAACGGCTATGACGGCCTGATCTACGCCATCGGCTTTCTCGTCGGCTGGCCCATCATCACCTTCCTGATGGCCGAGCGCTTGCGCAATCTGGGCCGCTACACCTTTGCCGATGTGGCCGCCTACCGCTTCAAGCAGGCGCCGATCCGCATTTTCTCGGCCTCCGGCACCCTGGTCGTCGTGGCTTTTTACCTGATCGCGCAGATGGTGGGCGCGGGCCAGCTGATCAAGCTGCTGTTCGGCCTGGAATACTGGATCGCCGTCGTCCTGGTCGGTACATTGATGATGATTTATGTGCTGTTTGGCGGCATGACAGCCACCACCTGGGTGCAGATCATCAAGGCCGTCATGCTGCTGGGCGGCGCCACCTTCATGGCCGTGGCCGTGCTGGCGCAATTTAACTTCAGCCCGGAAGCGCTGTTCGCCAAGTCGGTGGACGTGCACGCCGCCAAGGAAGCCATCATGGGCCCCGGTTCCTTCATCAAGGACCCGATCTCGGCCATCTCCTTCGGCATGGCGCTGATGTTCGGTACGGCCGGCTTGCCGCACATCCTGATGCGTTTCTTCACGGTGCCGAGCGCCAAGGAAGCGCGCAAATCCGTGTTCTGGGCCACCACCTGGATCGCCTACTTCTACATCCTGACCTTCATCATCGGTTTTGGCGCCATCGTGCTGGTGAGCACCAATCCCGAGTTCAAGGATGCTGCCGGCAAGCTGCTGGGCGGTAACAACATGGCGGCCGTGCATCTGGCCAAGGCTGTGGGCGGCAACGTCTTCCTGGGCTTCATGTCGGCGGTCGCGTTTGCCACCATCCTGGCCGTCGTGGCGGGCTTGACCCTGTCGGGCGCGTCGGCCGTGTCGCACGATCTGTATGCCACCGTCATCAAGAAGGGCAAGGCCACGGGCGCCAACGAATTGAAAGTGTCGCGCGTGACCACCATCGTGCTGGGCATTATCGCCGTCGTGCTGGGTATTGCCTTCGAGAAGCAGAATATCGCCTTCATGGTCTCGCTGGCTTTCGCGATTGCCGCCTCGGCCAACTTCCCCGTGCTGTTCATGTCGGTGCTGTGGAAAGACTGCACCACGCGCGGCGCCACCATCGGCGGCTTCCTGGGCTTGACCACGGCCGTCGCGCTGACGGTGGTGTCGAAGTCCGTGTGGGTCGACGTGCTCGGTCATCCGGCGGCGCTGTTCCCGTATGCCTCGCCGGCGCTGTTCTCGATGACGGCAGGCTTTGTCGGCATCTGGCTGTTCTCGGTGCTCGACAAGAGCCCGCGCGCGCGCATCGACCGTGCCGGCTACGAAGCGCAGCAAATGCGTTCGGAAACGGGCATCGGCGCGGCAGGCGCCAGCGCGCATTGATGTTTTAGATAGTTACTGCAGGAAACAATGCCCGGCTTGCCGGGCATTGTTGTTTTTGGCGCGCGCTTACTTCGCCACGCGCAGCGCAATCACGCCCGCCGCCAGCGCCGGCACGCCCGGCGTCGCTTCGAGTATCGATGCCAGGGTCACCGTGTCGAGCACGGCCAGGAAGGCGGCCGTGGCCTGGCCCAGCTTGGCTTTCAGCAGGCAATCGGGCGTCAGCGGGCAGGTATTGTTTTCCTTGTTAAAACATTCCGCCATGAAAAAATCGTTTTCCGTCTCGCGCACCACCGTGCCGATATTGATCTCGGCCGGGTCGCGCGCCAGGCGCAGGCCGCCGTTGCGTCCACGCACCGTTTCCACGATGCCTGACAGGCCCAGCTGGTGCACCACCTTCATCAGGTGATTCTTCGAAATCGCATGCAGGTCGGCGATGTCCTGGATGGTGACGAGGCGGTCGCGGTGCACGCCCAGGTACATCAGGGTGCGCAGGGTGTAGTCGGTATAGGCAGTCAGTCGCATGGGATATCGTTCATAAGATGTGGATTACATCCTTGTTTCAAGCCGCCAGCATACAGGAGAGTGCCTGGCCATCGCCACCGCCATGTGACTTGCGCCGTCACTTTTCAGCCTGGAACGAGAAAAGTTGGTTGCCTTTCGCTTAAATGCGTAGTAAATTTTCATATTGTTGCCCTGGCAAACAGCTCGCAAGCCCTTTAAGGCCCTTTCGACGTGGATTTTATTGATGAAAATCAAGAGGATGGTGAGACAGTAAGGTAAATTTACTACAAAATGGATGATGGGCGTTTCCCGGGCCGGGAAGCGCGTACTACGCAATCTGTGCGGTGCCGCCGTGGCCGCCCCAGGAAATGAATACCATGCAAATGAATGAAGTGAAAGACGAGCTGCTGAGCAGCGATATCCGCCAGTTGGGCCGTCTGCTGGGCGACGCCATCCGCAACCATCTGGGCGACCCCGCCTTCGAGCGCATCGAGCATGTTCGTCAGCTGGCCATCCGTTTCCGCCGCGACAATGACGAAGCGGCGCGCGCGCAGCTGTCGGACGCGCTGCAAGCGCTGTCGCAGGAAGAAACCACCCAATTGACGCGCGCCTTCAGCTATTTCTCGCTGCTGGCCAACATTGCAGAAGACCAACACCACATCCGCCGTACGCGCGCCCATCTGATCGCCGGCTCGCCGCCGCGCCAGGGTAGCCTCAGCCATGCCGTCGGCAACGTGTTTGACGCGGGCAAGGCCGATGCGCTGGAAACGTTCTTTGAAGATGCCTTCGTCAGCCCTGTCTTCACGGCACACCCGACGGAAGTGCAGCGCAAGAGCATCCAGAATTGCCAGATGGCCATCGCCCGCCTGCTGAGCGAGCGCGACCGCGTGCAAATGACGCCGGAAGAGGCGGAGCAAAACGAAGAAGCGCTGGGACGCGGCATCGTCACCCTGTGGCAGACGCGTCTGCTGCGCACCAGCAAACTGTCCGTCATGGATGAAGTGGCCAATGGCCTGTCGTTCTACGACCACACGATCTTGCGCGAATTGCCGAAATTGTATTCCTCGCTGGAAACCATGCTGGCCCAGCGCGATGCCCGCTGGGAAGATGCGGAATTGCCCAATTTCATGAAGGTCGGCAGCTGGATAGGCGGCGACCGCGACGGCAACCCGTTTGTCACGGCCGACATTCTGCGCAGCACCCTGCAGACGCAGGCCGACAAGGTGCTCGACTTTTACCTCGGCGAATTGCGCAAGCTCGCTTCGCAACTGTCGCTGGCGCAAATCTTGAACGCCTGCAGCGAGCCGCTGCGCGCGCTGGCCGAACGTTCGGCCGATGCCTCGCCGCACCGCGTCGACGAGCCGTACCGCCGCGCCTTGCACGGCATCCATGCACGGCTGGAAGCGACGCGCGTGGTGCTCTCTGGCAAGGGCAAGCAGGCCGAAGGCGTGCAGCCGTATGCCGCGGCAGCTGAGCTGCTGGCCGACCTGGACGTGGTCCAGCATTCCCTCGTCAGCAATGGCTTGCGCGCGCTGGCCCGTGGCCGGCTGCGCCAGCTGCGCCGCGCCGTCAAGGTCTTCGGCTTTTCGCTGGCGCCGCTGGACTTGCGCCAGAACTCCGACGTGCACGAGCGCGTCGTGGGCGAACTGTTTGCCGGCGCCCAGCCGGGCCTGGTTTACCTGGACCTCGATGAAGAGCAGCGCATCGCCGTGCTGCTGGCCGAGCTGGAGTCGCCACGCCTGCTGACGTCGCCGTATGCGCGGTATTCGGAAGAAACCACGTCCGAACTCGACATTTTCCGCGCCGTGCGCGAGGCCCACGTCAAATATGGCCGTGAATCGGTGCCGAACTGCATCATCTCGAAGGCGGCCAGCGTCTCGGACTTGCTGGAAGTGGCCCTGCTGCTGAAAGAAGTGGGCTTGCTGCGCCAGGACAGCCGCGAAGTGGACGTCAACATCATTCCCCTGTTTGAAACCATCGACGACTTGCGTGCCGGCCCCGCCATCATGGCGCGCGCCTTCGGCTTGCCGTTCTACCGTGGCTTGCTGGCGTCGCGCGCGGACCAGCAGGAAGTCATGCTCGGCTATTCGGACAGCAACAAGGACGGCGGCTTCCTCACCTCCGGCTGGGAACTCTACAAGGCCGAGATCGAGCTGGTAACGGTGTTTAAAGAATATCAAATCAAGCTGCGATTGTTCCACGGCCGCGGCGGCTCCGTCGGACGTGGCGGTGGTCCCAGCTACGAAGCCATCCTGGCCCAGCCAGCTGGCGCCGTGCAGGGACAGATCCGTCTGACGGAGCAGGGCGAAGTCATCACGGCCAAGTATGCGAACCCGGAAGTGGGGCGCCGCAACCTGGAAGTGCTGGTGGCCGCCACCATCCAGTCGACCCTGCTGCCGCAGGCGCAATTGCAGCCGAAGGCCTCGGCCGGCGCGGGCCACCTGGCCGCGATGGAAGAATTGTCCGGCACGGCCCTGAACGCCTACCGCGACCTCGTCTACGGCACGCAAGGCTTCGAGCAGTATTTCTGGGAATCGACAGTGATCGCGGAAATCGCCGCGCTGAACATCGGCAGCCGTCCCGCCTCGCGCAAGAAATCCACGTCCATCGAGGATTTGCGCGCGATTCCCTGGGTCCTGAGCTGGGCGCAATGCCGTTTGATGCTGCCGGGCTGGTTCGGTTTCGGTTCCGCCGTGCAAGCCTACCTGGCCGCCCATCCGGCCGATGGCGCCGACGTGCTGCGCGGCATGTACACGGATTGGCCCTTCTTCACGTCCTTGCTATCGAACATGGATATGGTGCTGGCCAAGAGCGACATCGCCATTGCCGGCAAGTATGCGGAACTGGTCAAGGACAAGGCCTTGCGCGACGCCATCTTCACGCGCATCCGCGCCGAATACGCGGCCACCCTGGACGCCTTGAAGCTGATCACGGGCCAGGAAGAGTTGCAGCAAGCCAACCCGCTGATGCAGCGCTCGATACGCAACCGTTTCCCCTACATCGACCCGCTCAACCACGTGCAGGTGGAGCTGTTGAAACGTTTCCGCGAGGGTAAACAGGATGCGGCGGCGCGCACGGGGATTCATTTGTCGATCAATGGGATTGCGGCGGGTTTGCGCAACAGCGGTTAACTTTTAGGGCAGAGTTGCCGAAATTCCGGGGTCAGACCCGCCGGGTCTGACCCCAGCTTTGCACTTGGGTTGGCTTTACGAACTCAGTAGAAAACAACAAGGAGACAGCATGACCATCAAAGTTGCCATCAATGGCTATGGCCGCATCGGCCGCAATGTCTTGCGCGCGTTTTATGAAGGCGGCAAGCAGCAGGATATTGAGATCGTCGCCATCAACGACCTGGGCGACGCCAAGTCGAACGCGCATTTGACGCGCTACGATACGGTGCACGGCAAGTTTCCCGGCGTCGTCACCATCGATGGCGAGAATATGCTCGTCAACGGCGACCGCATCCGCGTCTTCGCGCAGCGCGACCCGGCCCTGATACCGTGGGGCGAACTGGGCGTTGACGTCGTGCTCGAATGCACGGGTTTCTTCACCACCAAGGAAAAAGCCTCGGCCCACCTGAAGGGCGGGGCGAAAAAAGTCATTATTTCCGCGCCGGGCGGCAAGGACGTGGACGCCACCATCGTGTTCGGCGTCAACCAGCACGTGCTGAAAGCCTCGGACACGGTCATCTCGAATGCCTCGTGCACGACGAATTGCCTCGCGCCACTGGTCAAGCCGCTCAACGACGCCATCGGCATCGAATCGGGCCTGATGACTACCGTGCACGCCTACACCAACGACCAGGTGCTGTCGGACGTGATGCATGAAGACTTGCGCCGAGCCCGTTCGGCCACGCATTCGATGATTCCGACCAAGACGGGCGCCGCGGCCGCCGTCGGCCTGGTCTTGCCGGAACTGAATGGCAAGCTGGACGGTTTCGCCATCCGCGTGCCGACGATCAATGTCTCGCTGGTCGACCTGTCTTTCATCGCCAGGCGCGATACGACGGTCGAGGAAGTCAATGCCTTGCTGAAAACGGCGTCGGAAGGCGCGCTGAAAGGGATTTTGACGTACCAGACGGAGCCGCTCGTCTCCATCGATTTCAATCATAACCCGGCCTCGTCGAACTTCGATGCGACGCTGACCAAGGTCTCGGGCCGCCTCGTGAAAGTGTCGTCGTGGTACGACAACGAGTGGGGCTTCTCGAACCGCATGCTCGACACCACGGTCGCCCTGATGGCGGCCAAGTAACAAGAACCACCGCTGATCCAGCGCACCAGGACGGCCGGCCCACAAGGCCGGCCCTTGTAGCAACTCATTATAGAAAGCAGCACACCATGACCATGCAAGTACAGCAACGCGCCACCAAGATCGTTTCCACCATCGGCCCCGCTTCGAACGATATCGATACCCTGGTCCGCATGTTCAAGGCCGGCGTCGACGTCGTGCGCCTGAACTTTTCGCATGGCAAGGCGCAAGACCATATCGACCGCGCCCGCATGGTGCGCGAGGCGGCAGCCCTGTGCGGCCGCGAAGTGGCCATCATGGCCGACTTGCAAGGCCCGAAAATCCGCGTCGGCAAGTTCGAAGAAGGCAAGATTTTCCTGGAAAACGGCATGAAGTTCATCCTTGACGCGAAATGGGGCGAAAACGGTGAACTGGGCAACATCGAACGCTGCGGCCTCGACTACAAGGAATTGCCGCGCGACTTGCGCACGGCTGACGTGCTGCTGCTGAACGACGGTCTCATCGTCCTGACGGTCGACAAGGTCGTCGGCAGTGAAATCCACACCACCGTCAAGATCGGCGGCGAGCTGTCGAACAACAAGGGCATCAACCGCCAGGGCGGTGGCCTGTCCGCGCCGGCGCTGACGGCGAAAGACATGGAAGATGTGAAAACGGCGATGAGCTTCCAGGCCGATTACGTGGCCGTGTCGTTCCCGAAAAACGCCACCGACATGGTCATGGCGCGCCAGTTGGCCAATATCGCCGGCGAAGCGTGGGACCACAAGCCGATGATGATCGCCAAGATCGAGCGCGCCGAAGCCATTCCCGCGCTGCAAGAAATTCTCGACGCCTCCGACGGCATCATGGTGGCGCGTGGCGATTTGGCGGTCGAGGTGGGCAATGCGGCCGTGCCGGCTCTGCAAAAGCGCATGATCAAGATGGCGCGCGCGTCGAACAAGCTGGCCATCACGGCCACGCAGATGATGGAATCGATGATCGTCAACGCCGTGCCGACGCGCGCCGAAGTGTCCGACGTGGCCAATGCCGTGCTCGACGGCACGGATGCCGTCATGACGTCGGCGGAAACGGCCTCGGGCCGCTACCCGATCGAGACGGTGGAAGCGATGGCCGCCATCTGCCTGGACGCGGAAAAATGGGATACCTGCAAGCTGGACGCCGATTTCCTCAACGCCACGTTCTCGCGCATCGACCAGTCGATCGCCTATGGCGCCCTGTTTACGGCCCATCACCTGCGCGTGAAAGCCATCGCCACCCTGACGGAATCGGGTTCCACGGCCCTGTGGATGAGCCGCTGTAACATCGACATCCCCATCGTCGCGCTGACCCCCAGCGTCGGCACGCGCCGCAAGCTGGCCCTGTACCGCAACGTCAGCACCCTGGAATTGACCTCGGGCACGGACCGCGACAAGGTCTTGCAGCAGGCGGAAGACTTGCTGCTGGAACATAAAGTCGTGACCAAGGGCGACACGGTCGTACTGACCTGGGGCGAGCCGATGGGCAAGGTGGGCGGCACGAACGCGCTGAAAATCATGAAGATCGGCCAGCACTGACCGTATATTATTGAGCACATCGCTGGCCGCCCGCCGCCCGCAGTCTTAAAAACGACTGAAAGCGGGGCGCTTGGCCTCCCACCGCAACGGCAGACGCCCCATCTGCCGTTGCGGTGACCTCCTTTCCGTGTCAGCATGCATTTCCTGCCTTCCCAGGCGCCTCCGGAGTTCATGATGACTACATACTTGCCTGCCTTGATCTGGTCGCTGTCGGCCTTCGCTTGCATGTTCATTGCCAGACGCCGCCTCGTCAGGACAACGGCCGTCCGGGCCGTCCTGGTGACCTTTTTTGGGCCGTTTGCCATCCCCTTCGTGCTGGCCGCAAAGCCCGGGAAACCCGATCTGGCGTAAATCCACGCGGCCGTCATGCATGGCTAAGCGTGCGGCCTGCAGGCATTTCTCTTTGCTATATTCAAGTTTTAGCCGAAAGAGTATGCCCATGAAGCGCAGCGCGACCTTGTTCCTGATGACTATCCTTCCCCTGTGCGCGGCCACGTTCGCCTCGGCGGCCGAGCCCCCGCAGCGCCTGCAGCGCGCCACGGGGCTGTGGAAGGTGACGCCCGCCACCTCGCCATTTTCCTGGGAAATCTGCGTCGACCACGAGCGCGACCGCCTGATCGACGACGATCTGTGGTCCGACTTCGAGCAGGAATGCAAGATCGAGTCGCAAAGCCGCCAGGGCGACAGTTACCACTTCCAGTCCAGCTGCCCGGACACCAGGCTGGCCGTTACGTTCAAGGGCGACCTGGCCAAGGCATATACCCTGAGCGCCGACACCACCGTGCAAGTCAATGGCAAGAGCGAGGTGCAGCACACGGAACTGGCAGGATTGTTCCAGGGCGCTTGTCCGGCAGGGCTGGCGCCGGGCGCGAAGAAAATGCGTGGCGGCATGGTGATGCAGAGCCTGTATATCAAGCGATAGAAGCCACGCTGAAACAACAGTTTCGAGGGAGAGGCAGACGCCGGCATTGACGCCGGAGGCAATGATTTGTGATAATGAGAATTATTATCAATTAGCCGCGCCTTGCCTTGTGCGCATCGGAGTCCCCAGTGAACATTGCGCAGTCCAGCGAGTCCATAGCCGGCATCTACAGCAGCCATCACGGCTGGCTGATGCGCTGGCTGCGCGCCAAGCTGCAGTGCGCCGACCATGCGGCCGACCTGGCGCAGGACACTTTCCTGCGCCTGCTGACGGCGCCGCCGGAAGGCCGGCAGACCTTGCGCGAACCGCGCGCCTACCTGACCACCGTGGCGCAGCGCCTGCTGATCGACCATTACCGGCGCGTATCGCTGGAGCGGGCATGGCTGGAAACCCTGGCGCAGCAGCCCGATCTGCTGATGCAGTCGCCGGAAGAGCGCTTGCTGGTATTGGAGGCCTTGCAGCGCATCGATGCCATGCTCGACGGCTTGCCGCCGCTGGTGCGCAGCGCTTTTTTGCTGGCGCATGTGGACGGCCTCGCTTACGGGGACATCGCGCGGCGCCTGGCCGTGAGCGAGCGCAGCATCAAGCGCTACATGGTGCAGGCGTTCGAGCGCTGCATCCTCTTGATCCTGTGAGCGCCATCGATCCGCGCGCCGCCCGCGCGGCGGCGCAGTGGCTGGTGCGCCTGCATGGGGGCGCCTTGACCCCAGATGAGCAGCAAGCGTTCCAGGCCTGGCGCGCCGGCGATCCCGCGCACGCAGCGGCCTGGCAGCGGGCCGAACTGGTGTGCGGCACCCTTGCCAGCGTGCCGCCCGCGCTGCGCCAGACGGCGGACGCGGCGCCGCGCTCGCCGCAGCGGCGTGCCGTGCTCTACGGCCTGGCCGGGCTGATCGCGGCCGGACCGGCGCTGTGGCTGGCCAGCCAGTCGGCGCCCTGGCAAGCGTGGCGCGCCGCGATCCGCACGGCGCGCGGTGAGATCCGCCACATGACCTTGCCGGATGGCACGCAACTGGTGCTCAATACGGACACGGCCATCGACGTGCGCTTTGACGATGCGGCGCGGCAGGTCGTGCTGCATGCCGGGGAACTCCATGTCGCCACGGCGCACGATGCGGCCGTGCCAGCGCGTCCGTTCCTCGTGCGCAGCAGCAATGGCATCGTGCGCGCGCTGGGCACGCGCTTCAGCCTGCGCCAGGGCGGCAGCGTGCTGGCGCCGCGCACGCAGGTGGCTGTCAGCGAAGGCGCCGTCGAGATCCGACCGGCGCAAGCGCCCGATGCCTTGCGCAGGGTCGATGCGGGCCGGCAGGGCAGTTTCGATGAGCGCGCCGTTTCCCCCTTGTCACCGCTGGTGCCGCACGCTGCCGGCTGGCTGCAGGGCGTGCTGATCGCCGAGCGCATGCCGCTGGGCGAGGTGCTGCAACAGGTGGCGCGCTATCGCCACGGCGTGCTGCGCTGCGATCCGGCGCTGGCCGCCCTGCCCGTGGACGGCATTTTTCAATTGAACGACCCGGACAACATCCTGCTCTTGCTGCAACGCTCCTTGCCGATCCGGCTGGCGCGCCGCACGCGCTACTGGATCAGTGTCGAGGCGGCTTGAGATTGTCGGCTTACGCGTGGCTGCACCCCGCTAAGCCGACCTACGCCTGTCGGGTATGGGCAGCTTGGCGTGTTTGTGTAGGTCGGCTTAGCCCGCAGGGCGTAAGCCGACAAGCAACGCTGGCTGGCCTTGTCGGCTTACGCGTGGCTGCGCCCCGCTAAGCCGACCTACGATGTTCCGTCAAGCCGACAAACGCCGCTTATTTATATTTTCCCTGTCCCTTTTTTCAGATTGCTTCGTCATACCAGGTAGAGAACGAACAATCCGAACCATCGAAAGGGTCCACATGGCTTTGCAGCACCGCAGTTTGACAACAGCACGCATGACGCTCCATCCCACCACCGGCGCCGTGCGCGCCGCGCTGGTCCTGTTCCTGGCCGTAGGCGCGGCCGGCGCCGGTTTGCCGCAGGCAGCGCTGGCCGCCGAGTCCAGCCCGGCCGCCAGCGTGCGCGACTATCATATTCCCGCCGGCAGCCTGCGCGATGCGCTGTCCACGTTTGCCATCGCCGCCGGGATCAACCTGTCCACGCAGGGCGTGGCGCTCGACGGCCTGGCGACGCCGGGCTTGCAGGGCCGCCATGGCATCTCCGCTGGCCTGCAACAACTGCTGCAGGGCAGCGGACTCGAAGTGCTTGCAAACGGCAATGGCAATTACCTGTTGCGTAAAATCAGTAGCAGCACGGCCGATGGCGGCCTGGCCAGCATGCCCGCCGTGATCGTCAGCGCCGAGGCGGACCGCGCCACGGAAGGCACGGGGCTGTATACGTCACGCAATATGTCGACGGCGACGGGCTTGAACCTGTCGCAGCGCCACACGCCGCAAACGGTCAGCGTGATGTCGCGCCAGCAAATGGAAGATTTCGATTTGACCACCTTGCAGGACGTGGCGCGCGCCACGCCTGGCCTGTATGGCAAGACGCAGGGCGTGTCCGACCAGGAAACCACGTATTTCGCGCGCGGTTTTGCCTTGAGCCACGTGAGTGTCGATGGCTTGCCGCTCGATGTCACGGGTTTCAATGAGCGCAACGTTTCGGCCGACATGCTGATGTACGACCGCGTGGAAGTGGTGCGCGGCGCCACCGGACTGATGGAAGGGGCGGGCGCGCCATCGGGCAGCATCAACATGATACGCAAGCGCCCCACGGCCACGCCCCTGCTCAATGCCTCCGCTCACCTGGGCAGCTGGAAGGACCGGCAACTGACGGTCGACGCCAGCAATGCCCTGAACGACTCGGGCAGCGTGCGCGGGCGCGTGGCGGCCAGCTGGCGCGACAGCGACAGCTTTGTCGACGTGGTCAACAATAGCAATGGCACCGTATATGCGATCGTCGAGGCGGACCTGACGCCGTCGACCACGGCCGGCATCGGTTTTTCGCGCCAGCACAGCCGCACCGACGGCGTGTTCGTCGGCTTGCCGACCTTGCCCGACGGCCGCCACATGGACTTGCCCCGCTCGACTTTCCTGAACAATGCCGACTCGTTCCAGAAACGCGACAACAACGTCGTCTTTGCCGACCTGGATACCAAGCTGGAGCAGGGCTGGCGCAGCCGCTTCGCCATCACGCACATCGATGCTTCATCCTCGACGCGCAATACCACCAACAGCCGCATCGAGGGCGAAACGTATCTGCTGGAACAGTCGGAAACGGGCTGGAAGTACAACACGCAACAAGTGGTGGCCGACTGGCGCTTGAGCGGCCCCGTCACCTGGTTCGGCCGCCAGCATGACGTCATCGTCGGCGCCAGCTACCGCCATGACGATTCGGACGCGGCCCAGAGCTGGGAAGGTGCGGGAAAGCGCGTGTTCGATCTGCGCCAGTGGAATCCCCGTGCCTATCCGATGCGCGGCGCGCCGTTCGAGCCCTACAACTGGGGCCGCAAGACGGACGAGAAGGGCATTTATGCGGCCGGCAACTTCAGCCTGGCCGATCCGCTGCGCCTGGTGCTGGGCGGGCGCTTCGGCTGGTATGCGCAGGATGTCACGGGCTGGTATGCCGCCAAGCCGACGTGGCGCCGCGACCTGACGGAAAACGCGAAGTTTACGCCGTACGCGGGTCTGGTCTACGACCTGGACGCGCACCATTCCGTATATGCGAGCGGCACGCAGATCTTCCAGCCGCAAAGCGTGCTCGATGTCGACGGCAATGGCTTGCCACCGTTGAGCGGCACCAACCTGGAAGCGGGCATCAAGGGCGAGTATTTCGGCGGCAGGCTCAATGCCAGCGGCGCCCTGTTCCGCATCAAGCAGAACAACCGCGCCATGGCCGACGAGGTCAATTGCCCCACGGGCGGCGCCATCTATTGCGCCCGCGCGGCCGGGCAGGTAAAAAGCGAAGGCGTCGACTTGCAGTTGTCGGGCTCGCCTCTGCCGGGCTGGCAGATCGCGGGCGGCTACACCTATGTGCTGGCCAAGTACACGAAAGACAGCGTGGCGGCGAACATCGGCCAGCGCATCGCCACCGATGAGCCGAAGCAATTGTTCAAGCTGTACACGACGGTGCAGCTGAGCGGCAGCCTGGCAAAATGGAACCTCGGCGCCTCCGTCTACGCCCAGGACAAGATTGACCGCCGCGACACGGCTTACCTGACGCAGCAGGGTGGCTACGCCATCGTCGGCTTGACGGCCGGCTACCGCCTCAGCGAGCAGGTACAGCTGCGCGTGAGTGTCGACAACGTGCTCGATCGCCGCTACTACCAGGGCCTCGGCTATGCCTGGTCGGGCGGGCTGGAACGCTACGGCGCGCCGCGCAGCGTGCTGTTGTCCCTGAACTACAAGCTGTAGCCTTTACACCAGCGCACCAGCGCACCAGCGCACCAGCGGAGCGCGCCCGGGCGGGCGCCTCTGCTACACTGCCGCCGTCTTCACTTTCACACCGCTCCCATGTCCGCCACGCCCGTCCTGACGCCCCTGAAAAGCGCTTTCCAGCAATCGCGCACCGAGAATAACATCGAGCTGATCCTGCCCGAACTGCTGGCTGCGCAATTGCACGTGGTCATCGGCGGACAAAGCGAGCAGATCGACCTGTTCCTCGTGCCGTCGCCGAATCCGGAGCGCCAGTGCGTGACGGTGGCGGAAGACCCGGCCTTCCTGGCCGGCATCGCGTTTCCCAAGCTTCCCGTCACGGGCGCTCAATTAGTCGCTTCGATTCCGCCCGAGATCGAGATCGTTATCCTGCATGGCGACGGCGCCAATTACCTGACACGCGAGCAGCTGGCCTGGTTCCGCGCCATGCTGGCGCAGAACGCTTGAGCGGCGGGCCAGTGTCGCATCGCCACCGCAATAACTATCACTTTTGATAACTGTATTGCTGAAGTCCTATGAATATGTTTGCAAAGCAACTATACTCATGGCTCTTTAAAAAATCATCGTCACGCTGGCGGCCAGTTATCCGCGCCAGAGTTCGTACGTATTTCGCTCGTTCTCTCTGAACGGGCACCTTTCCCCCGCGCGGCAGGCGCGGGCGTGATGACCGAGCCTTGCCCTGGTCGATTGCTGCCGTTGTCATTTTCGCTGTGTTGCCGCTTTACCAAAAAAGGCCTGGCACCGGCGCGCGGTGCGCTGTCATGTTTTGCGACGTCACGTTTCACTCTATGTAGTTCACGACAGTATGCTGAGTTCCATCTTTGCCTTTTCGACCGATACCGTGCCGTATATCTACGGCACGCACGATGCCTGGCTGGTGCTGTTTTCCATCGGCATCGCCATCTTTGCCTCGTTCATGGCCCTGCAGATCGCCGGCATGGCGCGCAGCAGCGAGCGCGGCTTTCAGCGCCAGACGGCCATCATCACGGGCGCCATCGCGCTGGGCGGCGGCATCTGGTCGATGCACTTCATCGGCATGCTGGCGTTCGACATCTGCACGCGCGTGTCCTTCGAGCCGGGTCTGACCCTGCTGTCGATGCTGCCCGGCGTGGCCGCGTCATGGGTGGCGCTGCACCTGCTGGCGCGCCCGCGCATCAGCTGGCGCCAGCTGGTGGTGGGCGGCGTGCTGGTGGGGCTGGGCATCGGCTCCATGCATTACAGCGGCATGGCCGCCATGCAAACGTCGCTGACCCTGCACTACGAGCCGTGGCTGTTTGCGCTGTCGCTGCTGGTGGCCGTCACCATGGCCATGCTGGCGCTGTGGATACGCTTCGGCCTGAACGCCATGCGCCAGCGCCTCAGTGCGCTGACGGCGCTGCTGGTCAGCAGCGTGGTGATGGGCCTGGCCATTTCCGGCATGCATTACACGGGCATGCTGGCGGCGCGCTTTTCCGGCACGCCCACGGCAGGCGAGAACACGATCACGGTGCAAGCCTCGTTCGTGGCCCTGGCCGTGGCCCTGATCACCGTGACCCTGACCGTCTTCGTGGTCGCCGCGAACGGCTTGCTGCGCTACCGCCAGTTGTTGCGCCATGCCAGCGCCAGCGAGTCGCGCCTGCGCGCCATCGTCGACACGGCCGCCGATGGCCTGATCACCATCGATGGCCAGGGCAAGGTGCGTTCCTTCAATCCCGCCGCGGAAAGCCTGTTTGGCTGGTCCGAAGCGCAGATCGTGGGGCGCGACGCCAGCGTGCTGCTGCAAGCAGCCGATGCGGCCGCGTACGAAGGCTATTTGCGCGACTACCTGGAAACGGGTATCTCGCGCATCCTCGACAGCGGACGCGAACTCGATGGCCGCCACAAGGATGGCGGCGTGCTGCCCATGCGCGTGGCGATCGGCAAGATCGACACGCCGGGCCAGCCCCTGTTCGTGGCGTTTGTCACGGACATGCGCTCGTCGCGCAGCATGGAGCAGGCGCTGAAGGACAGCGAGCGCCAGTACCGCACCCTGATCCGCAATATTCCCGGCGTGTCCTTCCACTGCAGCTTCGCGCCCGAATGGAAGATGATCTTCATCAGCGACGCCGTCTTCAACCTGACGGGCTGGATGCCGCAGGACTTCATCGAAGGGCGGGTCAGGCTGTTCGAGCTCGTGCATCCGGACGATCGCCAGCGCGTCAACGATACCTGCGTGCAGGCGGCCAATGAAAAGCGCGATTTCGAGAACGTCTACCGCCTGATCCACCGCGACGGGCGCGAGCGCTGGGTGCGCGAAAGCAGCGGCCCCGTGCTCGACAACGATGGCGTGGTGCGCTGGATCGACGGCGTCATCCTCGACATCACGGAAAGCGAATTGCGCAACGCCGAATACGAAGGCAAGGTGACGGCCATCTCGCGCGCGACGGCCGTCATCGAGTTCGACCTGCAGGGGCGCATCCTGGCGGCCAACCAGAACTTCCTCGATCTGGTCGGCTACCGGCTCGACGACGTGCTGGGCTTGCACCACAGCATCTTCTGCGAACCCGGTTATGTCACTTCGCCGGACTACATCGCCTTCTGGCAGCAGCTGGCGCAGGGCCAATTCAATACGGGCGAGTACAAGCGCATCGACAAGCATGGCCGCGAAGTGTGGATACAGGCTTCGTACAACCCGATCTTCAACGCGGACGGCAAGCCGTTCAAGGTGGTCAAGCTGGCCACCGACGTGAGCGAGCGGCGCGCCATGCAGGAAAACCTGCGCGCGGCAAAAGACCGCGCCGAGCTGGCCGCCGAATCGAAGACCAGCTTCCTGGCCAACATGAGCCATGAAATCCGCACGCCGATGAACGCCATCATCGGCTTTACGGAAGTACTGCTGGGGACCGCCCTGGACAGCCTGCAGCGCCGCCACCTGGGCACGGTGCGCCAGTCGGCCCGTTCGCTGCTCGAGCTGCTCAACGACATCCTCGACACGGCCAAGCTGGAAAAAGGCGCCACCGAGCTGGAACTGGTGGACTTTTCGCTGCCGGACCTGGTCGACCATGTGGCGGCATCGCTGCGCATCACGGCGCAGGCGCGCGACCTGGTGCTGCATGTGGATGTCGATCCGGGCATGGCCCAGTTCTTCCTGGGCGACGCGCGCCGGGTGCAGCAGGTGCTGACGAATTTGATCGGCAACGCCGTCAAGTTCACGGAAGTGGGCCATGTGCGCGTGGCCGTCGGCATGCAGGGCGAGCAGGTGCATATCGCCGTGCACGACACGGGCATCGGCATCCCCGCCGACCGCCTGGACAAGATCTTCGCGCCGTTTACGCAAGCCGATTCCTCGATGAGCCGCCGCTTTGGCGGCACGGGCCTGGGCACGACGATTTCGCTGCAGCTGGTTGAACTGATGGGAGGCACCATCACGGTGGAAAGCACCCTGGGCGTGGGCAGCGTGTTCCATGTATTGCTGCCGCTGGCGCCGGGCAAGGCCGTGGCGCGCCGCAGCGAACAGCCCGTGGTGGCCTTGCCGCCGCTGCGCATTCTGGTGGCCGACGACGTGCCGCAGAACGTGGAGCTGCTGCAGATCAGTCTGGGCGTGGCCGGCCACCAGGTGATCGCCGCCAGCGATGGCGAGAGCGCCGTGCGCGAGTTCAGCCGTGGCAGCTTCGACATCGTCCTGATGGACGTGCAGATGCCGCGCATGGATGGCCTGGAAGCGACGCGCCTGATCCGCGTGCACGAGCGCGAACAGGGCTTGAAGGCGACGCCCATCATCGCCCTGACGGCCAGCGTGCTGGAACAGGACCGGCGCGCCGCGCAGACGGCGGGCATGAACGGTTTTGCCTCGAAGCCGCTGGAAATGCACAAGCTGACGGCGGAAATCGCCCGCCTGCTCGACATCGCCGTGGCCATGCCGTCGGCGGCCGGCTCGGCGGCGCGTGCGGCCGCAGGCCAGGTGGACTGGCAGCGCGGCATCGCCCTGTGGGGTGGCCGCGAGACCCTGCAGCGCGCCATCGCGCGTTTCGTGCAGGCCAATGGCGATTGCGCCGCCATGCTGGCGGCGGAGCTGGAACGTGGCGATGGCAGCGTAGCGGGCCACCTGCTGCACCGTATCAAGGGCGCGGCGGGCAACCTGTGCCTGGTGCAGGTCGAAAGCCTGCTGGGACGCGTCGAGCAAGCGATCGCGCGCCAGTTGCCGGCCACCGAATTGCTGGTGCAGCTGGCCGCCGCCTTCATGGCGCTGGCCGGCGAGCTGGAGGTCGATGCCGGGGCGCCTTTGGCGCCGGTCGATGCCGCGCCGGCCGCCAGCGCGCCGCTCGATGCCTCCGCCGCTGGCGCCTTGCTGCGGCAAGCCATCGCCAGCCTGGAAGGCGGACAGCTCGACGACGCCCTGATGGCGCGGATCGCGGCCATGCTGGCGCCGCACGGCCAGCAGCAGCGCCTGCAGGCGCTGGCCGGCGCCATCGACGATTTTGAATTTGCGCGCGCCGCGGACGTGCTGCGCCAGCTGCTGGCGTGGCTGGAAGCGCCAGCCGACCTTTCCTGATATTGGGCGAACCATGACCTTACACGAAGACAAACCGATCCTGCTGCTGGTGGACGACGAAGCGACGAATCTGCAGGTGCTGCGGCAAATTTTGCAGGATGATTACCGCCTGCTGTATGCCAAGGATGGCGAGAAGGCGCTGGAACTGGCGCAGAACAATCCCGTCGAACTGATCCTGCTCGACATCATGATGCCCGCGATGACGGGCTATGAAGTGTGCCGCCAGCTCAAAGCCATGCCGGCCACCGCGTCCATCCCCGTCATTTTTGTGACGGCCCTGTGCGACGTGAAGGACGAGGCGGACGGCTTTGACGCCGGCGCCGTCGACTACATCACCAAGCCCGTCAGCCCGTCCATCGTGCGCGCCCGCGTGCGCACGCATCTGTCGCTGGTCGATGCCGAGGAACTGCGCCGCTCGCGCCTGCAGGTGATCCAGACCCTGGGCCAGGCGGCCGAATACAAGGACAACGAAACGGGCATGCACGTCATCCGCATGAGCTATTACGCGCGCCAGCTGGCGCTGGCGGCCGGCTACAGCGCGGCCAGGGCGGAAGACCTGCTCAACGCGGCGCCCATGCACGACGTGGGCAAGATCGGCATCCCCGACGCCATCCTGCAAAAGCCGGGCAAGCTCGATGCGGACGAATGGAACGTCATGCGCCGCCACGCGGAAATCGGCGCGGCCATCATCGGCGAGCACGCGGGCGGCCTTTTAAAAATGGCGCGCACCATCGCCCTGACGCACCACGAGAAATGGGATGGCAGCGGCTATCCGCAAGGCTTGCAAGGCGAAGACATCCCCCACGAAGGCCGCATCGTCGCCATCGCCGACGTCTTCGACGCGCTCACCAGCGAGCGCCCTTACAAGCGCGCCTGGACGGTCGAAGAAGCCATCGCCACCATGCAGCGCGACAGCGGCACGCACTTCGACCCGACCCTGCTGGCGCTGTTTGTGGAACACTTGCCGGCCATGCTGGAGATCAAGGACAAGTGGCGCGAGCCGGTGTGATGCTGTGCCCGTAGCCTGGTAGGTCGGATTAGCGGGGCAAAGCCCCGCGTAATCCGACAACGTTGTTGGCGTTGCCCAAAGTGAAGCTAACAATGTTGTCGGATTACGGCTCCGCCTAATCTGACCTACGGTTGCCAACCCAGCCATTGATACCAGCCGTGATCGGGGCTGCGCAGTTGATCATAGATGCCCAGCCGGCTGGCGGCCAAGCCTGTCAGATCGAGCAAGTTCAGAGAGGTGGCGAATGACAAGGTTGCGATCAGCGCTTGTTGCGCGCCATGCGCAATATAAAAGGTACCCGGGCGCGTGACGTCGTTTTGGCAAAGCTGGGCTTCCCAGGCAGCCGTGTAGGCATCGGCTGCAATATACACCCAGTGATAGGGGAAACCGTCCGGGCCGGCCAGTTCGGCAGGCGGACCGAAGCGGTACGTGCGCTGGACTTTCAACGGCCAGATGGAGGCCGCGTTCCACGCTGCGCGCACCAGGGCCTGGCCTGCTGGATGGGTGATGATATGACTCAATAATTCAGCGCGCAGCGATGCCAATGCCGGCAGGCGCGCAGCCATTTCTGGTGGAATCGGCGTTTCTTCCAGTTCAAGTGTCATGCGAAGCTAGCCTACGATGTCGGCCATGCCCCTATGTTGCCACTTGGCCGCCGCCAGCACCTTGCGCAATCTCTCGTTTGCAGGCAGATCCAGCAGCGCTTGCTGACTGGGATGTACCCCGGCCCGAGTCTCGAATGATTTGCCTGCAAGCATCTCTGCCGGCGACAGTTCGTTAAATTCGTCGACACTGCTGACCCAGAAGGCATGGATTTCACTAGTCGGCTGGTCGGAAAGGACGGCCAGTACCGGCCCAATCAGTTCCGGCACCGGCTGGATAAATTGCCAGGCTGGAAACTCCTTGCCGATGCTGCGCCCCTTGGGTGTCACGCAATAAAACCGCCTGCTTTCCACTGCGCGATACAGGGACGCCTGCGACAGTTCCACCCATCCTTGTCCAATGACATCGGATACCTTGAGTTTTGACACGGGAAGCTGGAGCGGTATGCTTGACGGCGCGGCGCCCAGCGAGGCGCGCGCCTGATGGAGTGCGCGCGTGGCCACGTCGATCAGGCGCTGGCGCTCGGGCCCTTGCGCCAGTATGTCGAGCTGTGCGGTCACGAGCTGCGAGAATTGTTCCACCACCCGCAGGTCGCTATCTGTTAAGGCCTGACGCTCGGGCGCCAGAGTATCGTGATGCAGATGCGCTGTCATGATGAATCCTTTACAGTAGCGTGGTAAAGAACATCATATACAAGATTCTCATGTTTCGCAACTTTATCATGCGACGCAACTTTCTTATCCAGCGTTAGGCCATGCGGGGAGCATGCCAAGTGCCTTAAGGCAAAGTGTCAGGCAGACGCAAAATCCGCCGTATCTCCAGAATCGCTTGTGGGCTTTCCTGCACGCTGTGCCACGAAGGGATGACTTTTTCCGACAGGGCGCCGTCGAGGTGGGCGCTGGCGTAGGGCACCACGCCGTCGCTCGATTCGGCCAGCGGCAGGTCCGGCGTGTCGTTGCCCATGATGGAGTAGTAGCGCACTTTGGGGCTGATCGGCAGGTCCGCCACCAGGCGCACGAACGGGTCCTTGTCGCTGAGGTTGTCGATGCTGTTGGGGATGCGCAGCGGCTCGCTGCTGCCCGTGTCGAGCTGCGCCAGGCTGCCGGCCGCGTCCGACAGTTGCTCGAGCATGTTGATGGGCAGGGTGACGAGGTTGGCGATCCAGCGCGCCACCTTGTGGTTGGCGAACGAGGTGCCGCGGTGCGGTGCGGCGATGAAGATGGCGCGGTTGACCTGCGGCATGGCCGTGAAATTGAGGTAGGGCGCCAGTCCGGCGCGTACTTTTTCCGCCTTCTTGCCCTTCAAATGGTATTCTTCCGTGATGGCGTCGAGCAGGGTGTTGCTGGCGTCGGACACCATCAGGCGCGCCAGCACGCCGCCCATGCTGTGGCCGATCAACACCATGTCGTTCGCCGCATCCGCCTTGGTCGAAGGGTCGAAATGCGCCAGCGTGGCGGCCAGCGCCTGGCGGATGGCCACGTTGTTGGCGGCCAGCGGCGCATTGCTCGGGTAGTACACCTGCCAGATCTGGTAGCGGCGCCGCAGCTGCTCGTCGCCCATCAATTCATTCGCCACATTGATCCACGCTTCCGGACTGCTGGCCAGGCCGTGCAGCATGACGATGGTGCGCTTGTTCGGGTCGTAGGGCTGCATCAGGTGCACCTGCGGGCGCGAGATGCCATCGGCGCGGCCGAACAGGGTGCGCAGCGCCTGCACGCCGAAGCCGGAACGGGCCAGCCACAGGCCATAGCCGGCCGTGAAGTTGGCCGCCACGGGCAATTCCTGGCCTGCCATGCGCGTCGATTCGCTGCGCGTCGGATCGACCAGCATCACCATCAACTGCTGCGTGGCCAATACCTCTTGCAGGCTGTTGCCGTCGAAGCGGATCAGCGCCGTGACGACGGGGAAGCGGGTTTCCTGGTACGGCACATACTCGCCTTGCGATGCGCCTGGCCTGGGCATGACGGCGACCAGGTCGGCGCCGAAGCCGTCGCGCCGGTACACATTGCGCAGGCCGGAAAACGACAGCGAGGTGGCCGGCAGCAATTCTTCGGGCAGGGTGCCGTCCTCGGGCAGGCGCAGGGCCGACAATTCGCTGTCGATCTGCCAGCCGGCGACGCGGATCACATGGCCGTCAGGGCGGTATTCGCCATGGTGGCGGAACAGGTTGCCGACGGCCTTTTGCACGGCATAGTTATAGTAGTCGCGGATTTGCGTCTGGCGTTCCTCGAAGGCGCGCTGGCCCGGCGTGCGCGTCGTGTAGAACAGGTAGGCGTAGGCGTAGCGGGCCGATTCGAGCCAGGCGGCCAGCAATTCGGCGCTGGCATGGCCACCTTGCTTCTCTTCCGCCAGTGCGCTCTCCAGCCACAGTTCGGACAGCGTCGCCAGGCGCTGCTCGTCGCTGAGCAGTTCGGAGCGGGCCAGGTCGGCGCGGCAGCTGCCCGTATTGGTTTCGCAGGCGGCGATGTCGCTGCCGATAATGCGCAGCACTTCGCTGGCCGCGGCGCTCAATTTACCCGTGGTGAGGATGTCGCCGCGCCGCTGCTGCAGGTAGTCGGCCGGGGAAATCGCGCTGACGGTGACGGCGGCGCAGCCGCTCAGCAGCGCCGCGGCGCACAGCAGGGCAGCCAGGCGCAGTCGCCGCATCAGCGTGGCCGGCATCTCAGAACGAATAGACCAGGGTCAGCGACGTCTGCGTATCCGTGTTCTTCTTGTCGTCCGGTACGCGCGTGTCGTTGCGGGCGCTGAAGGCGGCTTTCATCTGCATGGTGCCGTTGATCTTCGTACTGAGGGACGTTTCGGCGATGGAGTGGGTGTTCGACGTACCACGTTCGACGCTGAGCGTCTGTGAAAACATCGCTGACTGGCTGATCTTCCACTTCATGGCGGCCGCGCCGCGCACCGTCAGGCCGTGCTCCGATTCGCCCGCGTCGTTGGTGCCGCTGAAATAGCCAGGACCGAATTCCACGTCGACGCTCTTGTCGCTCGACTGGTACCAGCGCGAGCCATGACCGACGGCCAGGGTCGAGTACTTGGTATAGGCGCCGAACTTGTCGTTCACGTGCGAGGCCAGCACGAACAGTTTTTCATGATCGGCCATCAGTTTGTAGGCGGCCTTGGCGGAAGCGGAAAAGCGTTCGGCCGAGCGCTCGCGCACTTTCTGCCCGTCGTCGTTCGTCGTTTCATCTTCCTTGAAGTAGCCGCTGAAGATGTACTGGTTGCTCCAGTCATCGAGTTCCTGGCGCGCGTCGATCTTGCCCGTCACCGAGGTGCCGACCGTATTGCCCGAGGTGGTGATGGCGCCCAGTTCGGCGGAGGTGCTCCAGCTGCCGATGGGAATTTCATCGAACAGCATGGTTTGTTTTACGTCTGCGGCGGCGGCGCTGCCGCAGGTGATGGCCATGGCCAGCGCGAGAGAGTGGGTCGATTTCATGGCTGTATTTGTCTATGGCGCGCGCCGGGCGCGCCTGCGGTTCGTTAGTGGCGGTGGTGTCGATGCAGGCCGCAGCAATCGGGGCGGCGCAGATAAAAACATGCGTACGTGCGCGCGCGGGCGCGGCCAAACATTGTCGAGGCTGTATTGTACCCGACCCTTGCCTCGCCCGCCGCACGCGGCGGCATGTCTGAAAACTGCTATAGTCAGGGCAATCTTGCCAACCTGCCATGTGCTCGCATCGACCATGAAAACTGTTAGGAATCTTGCTGTGTTGCTATGTTCGTGCGTGGCCGCGCAGACCTTGGCGCAGCCGCCCGCGCCAGTACCGCCGCTGACGCAAGCGACGATACGCGAGGCCGTGCGCGCCGTGCTGGCGGAAGAGGCGCAGGTGCGCGACGCTCTGCCGCAGCCAGCCATGCAGCAGGTGACGATACGCGCCGACAGAAAGTACGAGCAGTTTGCCGCCGCCTTTGCCGAAGCGAAGGTGCCCGACTGCCTGCACCCCGACGGCTTGAAGCGTCAGCCCACCGGCATCGGCCCGCTCGCCATCGGTGGCGTGTATGCCTTGCCCTTCGTGGCGATTGCCAAGCTGCGCGGAAAATGCAACTAGGCGGCTAGCCGCGGGGCGGCACCTGCGCGACGGGGCTGGCAAGTGGCGCGCGCCTGGCGTATGCTGCGCCTGTTTGCTGCCTGATCTTTACAAGGAATCTCCCGTGCGCTGCCTGGTCATCGAAGACGAAGCCGAAACTTCCCGCTATATCTGTGCCGGCCTGCGCGAGGCGGGCCACGACGTCACCGCCTGCGACAATGGCATCGACGGCATGCGTCTGGCCTGTGGCGAAGACTGGGATGCCCTGGTGCTCGACCGCCTGCTGCCCGGCGAGATCGACGGCCTGGCCATCGTCGCGCGCCTGCGCGGCATGGGTCGCAACACGCCCGTGCTGGTGCTGTCGGCCCTGTCCAGCGTCGACGAGCGCGTGCGCGGCTTGCGCAGCGGCGGCGACGATTACCTGTCAAAGCCGTTCGCCATCGCCGAACTGCTGGCGCGCATCGAGGCGCTGCTGCGGCGCGCCGCGCCCGTGCCCGAAGCGACGCAGCTGCAGGTGGCCGACCTGGTGCTCGACATGCGCACCATGCGCGTGACGCGCGCCAACCGGCAAATCGCCCTGCAGCCGCGCGAATTTCGCCTGCTGGAATACCTGATGCGCCACCAGGGCCAGTCCGTCACGCGCGCCATGCTGCTCGAAGCCGTGTGGGACTACCATTTCGACCCGCAGACGAACGTCATCGATGTGCAGGTGAGCCGCTTGCGCACCAAGGTGGACAAGGAGTTTTCACCGCCGCTGATCCACACGGTGCGCGGCGTCGGCTATACGCTGGGCGTGCTCGACGGTGCGTAATCTGCACCGCTCGATCGCGGCCCGCCTGGCGCTCGGCTATGGCGTGCTGGTGGTCGTCTCGATCAGCATCGTCTGCGCCGTCTTCTATTTCGGCACCATCGGCGTGCTCGATCGCAGCGTGGACCGCAAGCTGACCCTGCTCTCGGAGCGCCTCGCCGCGCTGTACCAGCAGGCGGGCAGCAGCCGCACGACGGCGGAAATCGCCCATCTGCTCACCGACCGCACCGACAGCGACACGGAGATCTTCCTGCTGGTGGACGCCGATGGCCGCCGCGTGGCGGGCAATCTGTCGTCCTGGCCCGACGTGGCCAGTCCCGTGGGCCGCTTGCTGCACCGCGACGTCACGCGCGAAGGGCGCAGGGTGCCCGCGCGCATGCTGATCCGCGACCTGGCGGGCGGCGCGCGCCTGTTCGTCGGACGCGACATGGAAGAGGGCAAGTCGATTCGCACCCTGGTGCTGCGCTCGCTGGCCTATGGCGGCGCGGTGGCCATCCTGCTGGTGGTGGCGGGCGCGTGGCTGTTCCGCCGCCAGCTCGAGGCGCGCATCGGGCAGATCCGCCGCACGGCGGGGGAAATCGAGGCGGGCGACCTGAGCCGTCGTATTCCTGTCGCCAGCGAGGATGAATTCGGCTTGCTGAGCCGCGACATCAACCGCATGCTCGACCGCATCGAACACCTGATGGAAGGCGTGCGCCACGTCTCGAACGCCATCGCGCACGATTTGCGTACGCCGCTGGGCCGCATCCGCAACAAGCTCGATGGCGCCTTGCGCCAGCAGCCGGGCGTGGCCGGCTACGCGAGCGCGGCGCAGGCGGCCATCGACGATATCGACGACCTGACGCGCGTGTTCGACAAGCTGCTGCAGATCGCGGCGGCCGAATCGGGCATGCGCCCGGAGAATTTCGACGACGTCGACCTGCACCAGATCGGCGCCGACATCGTGGAAATGTACGAAGCGACGGCCGACGAGCAGGGCGTGCTGCTGGTGCAGATGGTTGGCGAGGGCGTGCCGGCGCGCGGCGACCGCAACCTGCTGGGCAGCGCGCTGGCCAGCCTGGTCGACAACGCCATCAAGTATGCTGGGCCGGGCGCCACGGTGGAAGTGTCGGCCGGCAGCGATGAACAGGGCCGCTGGCTGGCCGTGCGCGACAACGGCCCCGGCGTGCCCAGGGACGAGTTGCCAAAGCTGACGCAGCGTTTTTACCGGCTCGACAAGAGCCGCCATTTGCCCGGCAATGGCCTGGGCCTGTCCATCGTGGCGGCCATCGCGGCCCTGCACGGCGGCAGCCTGGACATCGAGGATGCCGCGCCGGGCTTGCGCCTGCGCGTGCGGCTGCTGCGCTAGCGCGGCTAAGCGGTACATTACCAACTGGTAAGGCCCTTCGTTGCACCCGACGGCATTTTTTGACCTGCGCGGCTTTTTTGCCGCACGGCCCGGCGCAAGCGGCGCGATCGGCGTATACTTGTCGGCGTTCTCAACCTGAAGCCAGTCATCCCATGCCAGCACAATTCCCCACTTCGCGCATGCGCCGCCTGCGCGCGACACCGCAACTGCGCGAGCTGTTCCGCGAGACCGAGATCAATCCGCGCGACCTGGTCCTGCCGATCTTCGTCGACGAAGGTTCCAGCGATTTCATCGACATCAAGTCCATGCCTGGCGTGCGCCGCATTCCCGAAGCGAAGCTGGCGCAGGAAGTCGAACGCTATGCGCGCGCCGGTCTGCGCTCCGTCATGACCTTCGGCATTTCGCACCACAAGGACAGTCACGGCACGGACACCCTGAATCCGGACGGCCTGGTGGCGCGCATGTCGCGCATCATCAAGGACGCCGTGCCGGAAATGGTGGTCATGTCCGACACCTGCTTCTGCGAATACACGGACCACGGCCATTGCGGCATCCTGCATGGCGACACGGTTGACAATGACAGCACGGTGCTGAACCTGGGCAAGCAGGCCGTCATCGCGGCTCAGGCGGGCGCCGACATCATCGCGCCATCGGCCGCGATGGATGGCCAAGTGGCGGCCATCCGCGCGGCGCTGGACGCGGCCGGCTTCCACGACACGCCCGTGATGGCGTATTCGACCAAATTCGCCTCCGGCCTGTACGGCCCGTTCCGCGACGCGGCCGGCAGCACCCTGAAGGGTGACCGCAAAACCTACCAGATGGACCCGATGAACCGCCGCGAAGCGATCCGCGAGTCGCTGATCGACGAAGCCGAAGGCGCCGACGCGCTGATGGTGAAACCGGCTGGCGCCTACCTGGACATCATCCGCGACCTGCGCGAAGTGACGCGCTTGCCGATCGGCGCCTACCAGGTCAGCGGCGAATACGCGATGATCAAGTTCGCCGCCCAGGCGGGCGCCATCGACGAGCGCCGCGTGGTGCAGGAAACCCTGGGCGCCATCAAGCGCGCGGGCGCGGACATGATCTTTACGTATTTCGCGATGGATGTGCTGAATAATCCGTATTAAACATTTCCCATCAAGTTAGTGCTTGTTTTCAACCCCAAAGCAAGAGCTGGGGTCAGACCCGGCGGGACTCGGCGTCCCCGTCTGACCCCGGAATTTGCCGTTGGGTTTATTTAGCTTATCCATGCCCCTGAAAATCTCCCGCATCCTGCACGCCGGCTATGTCTTCGAATGCGAAGGCACGGCCATCGCCTTCGATCCCATCGTCGAAAACCCGTTCAGCCGTAACTGCCACGCGTTTCCTCCCGTGCGCTTCGACCTCGATGCCGTGCGCCGGCTGCGCTGGGATGCCGTCTTCATCTCGCACTTCCACGATGACCACTGCTCGCTCGACAGCCTCGATGCGCTCGACCGCGCCACGCCCATCTACCTGTACTGCGTCTTCGACGAACTGTTCGCGATGATACGCGCGCTGGGTTTTACGTCCGTCGAGCGCCTGCACGTCGATGTGCCCGTGCGCGTGGGCGCCATCGAGGTGATCCCGCGCCGCGCGCTCGATGACGATGTCGACTCGCTGTTCCAGGTGCGCGCCGCCGGCCTGAATGTGCTCAACGTCGTCGATTCCTGGATCGGCCCCGAGACGTTGGCGCAGCTGGCCGCCTTCGCGCCGTGGGACCTGGTGCTGTGGCCATTTCAGACCATGCGCGAGATCGCCGTCATCGCGCCGTCGCAGGCAGTGCGGGGGCCAGTCGAGCTTCCCGACGACTGGATTGCCCAGCTGCGCGCGCTGGCGCCCCGTTACCTCGTGCCCAGCTCTTGCCAGTTCGTGCAGGAAGACTGGTCCTGGTACAACCACGCGATGTTCCCGATTACCTACCGCCGCTTTGCCGATGAAATCGGCGCCGCGCTGCCGGAGGCGCACATCTTCCGCCTCGATCCTTCCACGGCCGTGCTGCTCGACGCGCACGGCGTGAGCAGCGCCGAACCCTTGCCCTGGGTCATCCCCGTGGGCCCGCAGGATGTGGATTTCGACTACCGCCCCGATGCGCTTGCGCCCGCGACCGCCGACATCGCCCGGCGTTTCGCGCCCTTGATCGACGCCGATGCGGCGCTGGTGTTCGATTTTTGCCAGCATGGCTTGCTCGAACGCTACCGCGACATGGAGCTGCCCGAAGACAGTTATTTCCAAAGCCCTCGCCTGTGGCGCCTGTCGCTGTATGGCCATGACGGCGCGGCCACGGTCCTGCATTACCGCACGCATGGCGACTTGATCGACCTGGTGCCCGACACGGGCGAGGCGCCCGACTGGACGACGGAAGTGCCGCTGGTGAAATGCCATGCGGCGCTGGCGCTCGGTGAATCGCTGACCTCGATGTACATGCGCATCAACGACGGCCCTTTCGATGCGGCCACGCGGGCAGGACTGGAAGAGGCCGACATCGTCGACGACCCCTTGATCCGCTGCCTGTTCAACGACGCCATCGGCGCCTACCAGGCGGCGCAGCTCAAGCGCCTTTTGGCGCGGCCTGAAGGAAATGGCGCGACGCGGTAAGATAGCTGCTTCTGACTACAACGGGAAAGACACCATGGCACACGACAACGAGACCGCGATCCTGGCCGGCGGCTGCTTCTGGGGCGTGCAAGACTTGCTGCGCCGCTATCCGGGCGTGCTCGCCACGCGCGTGGGCTACAGCGGCGGCGACGTGGCCAATGCCACCTACCGCAACCATGGCACGCATGCGGAAGCGATCGAGATCATCTTCGACCCGAACACCATCAGCTACCGCAAGATCCTGGAATTGTTCTTCCAGATCCACGACCCCAGCACGCCGGACCGTCAGGGCAATGACCGCGGCACCAGCTACCGTTCGGCCATCTTTTACACCAGCGACGAGCAAAAACGGGTCGCCGAAGACACCATCCGCGACGTCGACGCCTCCGGCCTGTGGCCAGGCAAGGTGGTGACCGAAGTGGCGCCGGCCGGCCCGTTCTGGGAAGCGGAAGCGGAGCACCAGGATTATCTGCAGCGCTTGCCGCACGGCTACACCTGCCACTACATCCGGCCGGACTGGGTCTTGCCGCAGCGTCAACCATAAGCATCACGGGAGACGGCCATGCGTTACTGGCGGGTGGAGCGGCGGCAGGCGGAAGGCCAGTTGGACCTGGGGCGCGCGCTCGATCTGCTGGCCGCCATCGGCCATGCCGACGTCAACGCCATGGCGGGCGCCATCCTGAAAACGGCCGGCGCGGCCGCATCCATCGCCCAGTGCACGATCTTCGCGTATGAATTCGGCAACCGGCCCCGTACGGTGGCCGTGGCCGACCGGCGCGGCGGGCGTTTCTTGCAGGATATCGCCGACAGCTACGCGCGCCATTACTATGCGCTCGATGGCAACCAGAGCGTGATCGCCCCCGCCGCCCGGCCGAAGCTGGACCCCGCCATCGTGCTGCACCAGCAGGCCAGCGACGAGATCGACCATCCCGGCTACCGCGCCACCTGCTATCAAAGACCGAATGTGTCGGACCGGCTGTCCCTGCTGGTACAGCCGGCCGGCGATATCTGGCTATCCGTCAATTTTTACCGCGACAGCAGCCAGGGCCAGTTCCAGCCCGGCGAAGTGGCCGCCATCGAAACCCTCTCGCCGCTGTTCGCGTATGCGGCCAAACACCACTACAGCGTCAATGGCCAGGCCACGCAAGGTGTCGCGCCGATGATGCTGGCAAGGCTGCGCCAGCATTGCCCCGCCTTGAGCAAGCGCGAACTGGACGTGTTGCGCTGCGTGCTCGAAGGCCTCACGGCCGTCGAAATCGCCGAGACCATGGGCGTGCAGCCGTCCAGCGTGATCACGTACCAGAAGCGCGCCTATAAGCGCCTGGGCATTTCCAGCCAGCGCCAGTTGTTCGCCCTGTGCATGGTGCCAGCACCCGCCTAGTCCCTTCGGCGTAGGGATGGCTCCGTCTTTCTGACTGTTTTGCCCGCAAAATGTCCCCAAAATGGGGACAGCCGCTGGCATCGAGGTCTGCATACTGTGTTGCAAGCCGGGATCACCCGGCCGCTCTCACCCAAGAACAATAACAAGGGGAGGGCGACACCTTATGGAGACCAGCATGACCATCACCCAAGGGGCAGCCCCCGGCACCCATGCGCCCGTTCCTGACGCGGCCACCATCGAACTGGAACAGCAGGTAATGCGCAAGGTATCGCGCCATTTGCTGGGATTCTTGTTCCTGCTGTTCGTGTTTTCCTTTCTGGATCGCATCAACATCGGCTTCGCCGGGCTGACCATGATGCAAGACCTGGGCCTGTCCGGTACCCAGTTCGGCTTTGCCACCACGCTGTTTTACATCGCCTACATCGCCTGCAGCATCCCCAGCAACATCGTGCTGGCCCGCATCGGCGCGCGCAAGTGGATCGGCAGCATGATGATCGCCTGGGGCCTGGCCTCGACGGCGACCCTGTTCGCCAGCGGCCCGGCCAGCCTGTATGCGTTGCGCTTCCTGGTCGGCGTGACGGAGGCGGGCTTCCTGCCCGGCATGCTGCTGTACCTGACCTACTGGTTTCCCAGCGCCTACCGGGCGCGCGCCAACGCCCTGTTCATGATCGCCATGCCCGTCACGGCCGCCATCGGTTCGGCCCTGTCGGGCCTGATCCTGGGCCTGGATGGCCACTGGGGTCTGAAGGGCTGGCAATGGCTGTTCTTGCTCGAAGGCATGCCTTCCGTCCTGCTGGGCCTGGCCGTGTATGGCTACCTGGACGACTCGCCCGCCAAGGCGAACTGGCTGGGCAAGCTGGAACAGCAGGTGCTGGCGCGCATGCTGGCGGCCGAGCACAAGCCTGCCGTAGCACACACCGCGCAGCATCAGACCTCCGTGCTGGCGGAAATGTGCTCGCCCACCGTGCTGAAATTCGGCATCGCCTATTTTTGCCTGGTCAACACCCTGGCCATGGTGGCCGTGTGGACGCCGCTGATCGTGAAAAGTTTCAATGGCAACGCCAGCAACACGCAGATCGGTTTGCTGGCCGCCATTCCGCAAGTGTGCACCGTCATCGGCATGATTGCCTGGGGCCGCCGCTCGGACCGCTTGCAGGAACGCCGCTGGCACATCGTCTGGCCCATGCTGCTGTCGGCCTTTGGCTGGCTGCTGACCGCTTATGCCGGCAACCCCGTGCTGCAACTGCTGGGCGTGTGCATGGCCTCGACGGGCGCCTATACCGCCATGTCCGTCTTCTGGACCACGCCGGACCGGGCCCTGAGCCTGGGCGCGCGCGCCATCGGCATCGCCGTCATCAATGCCACGGGCAATATCGGCTCGGCCCTGAACCCCGTCGTGGTGGGCTGGCTGAAGGATGTCACGCACAGCTTTGCCACGGGTTTGCTGTACGCCAGCGTGCTGCTGGTGGTCGGCGCGGCCATCGTGCTGACCCTGCCCATCGAGCGCGGCGGCAAAACACATTCTTGAGAGGAGACCATCATGCGCGACACGTTTCACCCTTACCCCCATGTGCCGAAGGTGTATCCACCCGGCAAACCGGCCGGTGCCGGCACCCAGCACGTCCCGGTCCTCATCGTCGGCGGCGGCCCTGTGGGCCTGGCCACGGCCCTGGGCCTGGCGCGCCACGGCGTGCGCTCGGTGCTGATCGAAGCGGACGATGGCGTCTGCACGGGCAGCCGCGCCATCTGCATCTCGCGGCGCAGCCTGGAAATCATCGAACGGCTGGGCGCGCTCGACGGCTTTTTAGCCAAGGGCTTGCCGTGGGCGGGCGGACGCAGCTTTTACCGCGACGCGGAAGTGCTGCACTTCACGATGCCGCAAGACGCGAACCAGAAGCTGCCGCCGATGGTCAACCTGGCGCAATACCATATCGAGCAATTCCTGCTCGACGCAGCCGAACGCCTGCCGGAATTGATCGATATCCGCTGGCAAACGAAAGTCACACACGTGGAGCGGCGCGCCGATGGCGCCACGGTCACGGTCGCCACGCCCGATGCAAGCTACAAAATCGAGGCGGACTGGCTGGTGGCGGCCGATGGCGGGCGCAGCGCCGTGCGCGAGGCGCTGGGCCTCAAATTGCAAGGCACCAGCTATGAAGGGCGCTATGTGATCGTCGACATCCACTTGAAGAGCGAGCGTCCGACGGAGCGCCTCGCGTATTTCGACCCGCCGTCGAATCCCGGCTCGACCGTGCTGGTGCACAAGCAGCCCGACGATATCTGGCGCATCGACTATCAACTGCGCGACGACGAGGATGCGCAGGCGGCCGTGCTGCTGGAAAACGTGGCGCCCCGCGTGGACAGCCTGCTGGCCATGATGGGCGAAACGGCGCCATGGCATCCCGTGTGGATCACCATCTATAAGGCGAATGCCTTGACCCTGGACAAATACCGGCATGGTCCCGTGCTGTTCGCGGGCGATGCGGCCCACCTGGTGCCCATCTTCGGCGTGCGTGGCGCGAACTCGGGCATTGACGACGCGGACAACCTGGCCTGGAAACTCGCGTATGTGGTCAAGGGCCAGGCGCCGCAGGCCTTGCTGGACAGCTATTCGGACGAGCGCGTGTACGCGGCCCATGAAAACCTGCGCCACGGCACGAAGAGTACGGAATTCATGGCGCCGCCCACGTTTGCCTTCGAGTTGATGCGCACGGCCGTGCTGGGCCTGGCGGGCAAGCATGCGCACGTGCGCTCGCTGATCAACCCGCGCCAGACCAGCGCCATCGCGTATGCGCAGTCGGCCCTGAATGCGCCGGAGCTTGACACGTTTGCCGCCGGCCCCGCGCCGGGCACGGTCTTGCCCGAGTGTCCGCTGGCGCTGCCGCACAACGGCGGGCAAAAAGCGGGGTATATTACCGATCTGGTGAACCGTACTGATGGCAATTTCACGGGGCTGTATTTCAGCGAGGATGGGGCCGTGCCAGCCGAACTGCTGGCGCTGGGCGACACCTTGCCGTTGAATACCGTGGCGATTTCCCGCAGCGGGGCGCAAGGGGGCGCCTGGGACCACACGGCGCAGGTATGCTCGCTGTTCGACGCGCAGCCCGGCACGTTTTACCTCGTGCGTCCCGATGGCCACGTGCTGGGGCGCTGGCGGCAAGTGCGGGCGGGGCAGGTGCTTGAGGCGCTGGCAAAAGCGGGGGTCAGTCCCTTCGGGAGCGGTACGCGCCCCATTGGGGCGTGCACCCCCGGCGGGTCTGACCCCAGCACTTTGCGCAGCGGGTCAGTAAAAGTTATTAAGGAGACAGCATGACCGACATCGAACTGGACAATCTTTACACCGAGCTGTGCCACACCATGGGCGGCCTGGGCGAACAGCGCTCGCCGCTGTTCCTGGCCCGTTTCGCCTTGCTGGCCATGGGCGCCATCGGCAAGGCCGACGTGGTGCAGGGCTTGCTGCGCGACGCGGCCGATGGCCTGGCGGAGAGCGCATGACAGGCGCCGGCTACCAAAGCGGCTTCGGCAACGAATTTGCCACGGAAGCTGTTCTCGGCGCCTTGCCGCAGGGGCAAAATTCGCCGCAGCGCTCGCCCCTGGGCCTGTATGCGGAACAATTGTCGGGCACGGCCTTCACGGCGCCGCGCGCGCAGAACCGGCGTTCGTGGCTGTACCGCATCCGTCCCGCCAGCCAGCATCCGCCGTTTACCTTGGCTGAAAACACGCGCATCGTCAGCGATTTCCACGCCATGCCCCCCACGCCGCCGAACCAGCTGCGCTGGGACCCGCTGCCGCTGCCCGACAGCGGCACGCCGGTCGACTTCATCGACGGCTGGCAAACCATGGCCGGCAATGGCAGCGCCGAAGCGATGAGCGGCTGCGCCATCCACGTGTATGCGGCCAACTGTTCCATGCGGCGCTTCTTTTATTCGGCCGATGGCGAATTGCTGGTGGTGCCGCAGGAAGGGCGGCTGGCGATCGCCACGGAACTGGGCTTGATCGAACTGGAACCGCAGGAAATCGCCGTGATTCCGCGCGGCGTGCGCTTCCGCGTGACCCTGCCGGATGGCCAGGCGCGCGGCTATGTGTGCGAAAACTTCGGCACGGCCTTCCGATTGCCCGACATGGGACCCATCGGCTCGAACGGACTGGCGAACGCCCGCGATTTCCTCACGCCGCACGCGGCGTATGAAGATATCGATGGCGAATGCGAACTGGTGGCCAAGTTCGGCGGCCACCTGTGGCGCACGACGCTCGACCATTCACCGCTGGACGTGGTGGCGTGGCATGGCAATTACGCGCCCTATAAATACGATTTGCGCCGCTTCAACACCATCGGCTCGATCAGCTACGACCATCCCGACCCGTCGATCTTCCTCGTGCTGCAGGCGCCCGGCGAAAATCCCCTGTTCGGCGCCATCGACTTCGCCATCTTCCCGCCGCGCTGGCTGGCCGCCGAACACACGTTCAGGCCACCGTGGTTCCACCGCAACGTGGCCAGCGAATTCATGGGGCTGATCCACGGCGTGTACGACGCCAAGGCGGCCGGTTTCGTGCCGGGCGGCGCCAGCTTGCACAACTGTATGTCCGGCCACGGCCCCGATGCGCAAACCTTCGAGAAGGCGTCGCACAGCGACACGTCCGCGCCCGCGAAGGTGGCCGACACCATGGCCTTCATGTTCGAGACGCGCACCATCCTCAAGCCCACGCCGTTCGCGCTGGACGGCGGCTTGCTGCAGAACGACTATTTCGCGTGCTGGCAAGGCTTGCGCAAGCAGTTCGCCCCGGACCCGTTGTAACCCTTTGGCTGCCTGGCAATAATCGTACGGCCCAACTTGCCAGGCGTGCTCTACAATTACGGAATAAGAAACTGTCGGCGCACGTGCGCCGCCTTACTCCGTAGTTGAAGGGAAAAACAAGTCTGTGACTTCCAAGCCGATCAAGATCGCCGCCACCGTCGTCGTGGCCCTCGCCGCTGGGGCCGGCATTTATACCTATACCCGTCCCGCCGCCACCGCCACGCCGGGCGCTCCCGCCTCGGGCACTCCGGCCGCCGCGCCCCAATCCGCCGTCGATACGGCCGCCGTGGCCAGCCAGTTCCGCGACTTGCTGGGCAATTTCCGCAAGATCATCGTGTTGCTGGCCGACGAGCAAGGCTTGCCGGAAGGCGCGCGCGACGAAGCGCGTAAAGTGGGGCAGGCGCTGTTCCATGACAACCAGGAACGCATCGCCAAGCTCGATCTTGCGCTGGATCAATTGACGGCACCGACCAATCCGGGGCGCTTCGAAGCGCTCGACAGTCTACTGACGTATATCGAATCGGACCCCGGTCTGTACGACGCGGACCGCCTGGCTTTCCGCGAATTGCTGCAAAGCATGCTGGCCGATGTGGCCAAGGATTCTTCCTTGCCGGCGATCAAGCTGCACAAGCGTATTTCCGAAGACCTCGATGCGCTGGGCGAGATCGAGCGCAACTACGAGAAGGAAATCCGGCAAATCTTCGGCAACCTGGGCCAGCGGTCCATTGAACTCAAGCGCGAACGCTGGGACGATTACGTGGCGCAGCTGAAAAAGCTCTACAGCCGCGAGCAGATTCTGAAGGAAAACGGCATCGTCGTGCCATATGCGGTACCGCCAGCAGGTTCCGTCCCGGAAGCCAAGCCGGCGCCAAAGAAGGACGAGGCGGAAATCTTCGGCCTGGGCTTGCCGAAGAAGACCATCGTGCTGACCTTCGACGACGGCCCGCACCGCCGCTACACGGAAGAGATCAGCGCCATCCTGAAACAGTATGGCGTGCCGGCCGTGTTCTTCAACGTGGGCCGCAACCTGGGTAGCCTGGACGCGGAAGGCCACGCCAAGCTGGGTGCGGGCGCGGAAGTGAGCCGCAAGCTGATGAAAGAGGGCTATGCCGTGGGCAACCACAGTTTCAGCCACGCACAATTGTCGAAGCAGTCGGGCGACAAGCTGAAAGGTGAAATCCTCGGCACCGACACCTTGTTGAAAGCCATCAGCCCCGAGCGGGCCGCGCTGTTCCGCTTTCCGTATGGCGCGCGCAATAGCGAAGGCATGGCCGCGCTGGCCGACGCCCATTTGAAATCCGTGATGTGGAATATCGATTCGCTGGACTGGGCCGACCCCGTGCCCAGCTCGATCACCAACCGGGTGCTGGCCTCCGTCGACAAGGCGGGGCGCGGCATCGTCCTGTTCCACGACATCCACGAGCGCACGGTGAAAGCCTTGCCGGCCGTGCTCGACAAGCTGATCGCCGAAGGCTATCAATTCGCGGGCTGGGATGGCACAAGTTTCCAAGTAGCAAAAAGCACGGCGCCCGTGCCCGAGAAAGTGCCCGTGACCACGGGCTACGCCAATTCCTGGGCCGTGGTGATCGGCATCGACGATTACGCCAAGTGGCCGAAACTGCAATATGCGGTGCGCGATGCGCAAGGCATCCGCGAAACCCTGATCGAGAAATTCGCGTTCGCGCCCGAACGCGTCGTGACCCTGAAAAATGGCGAAGCGACGCGCAACAACATCCTGGCCGCCTTCCACGACAAGCTGGCGCATGGCGGCGTGCAAAAGAATGACCGCATCTTCGTCTTTTTCGCCGGCCACGGCGCCACGCGCAAGCTCAGCTCCGGGCGCGACCTGGGCTACATCGTGCCCGTCGATTCCGACCCGGCGCAATTCGCCACGGATGCGATTCCGATGACGGAAATCCAGAATATCGCGGAGTCCTTGACGGCCAAGCACGCATTCTTCGTCATGGACGCCTGCTACAGCGGCCTGGGCCTGACCCGTGGCGCCGGTTCCAGTTCGTTTTTGCGCGACAACGCCAGGCGCATCGGCCGGCAAATGCTGACGGCCGGCGGCGGCGACCAGCTGGTGGCCGATGGCGGGCCGAACGGCCACTCCGTGTTCACCTGGACCCTGCTGCAAGGCCTGGCGGGCAAGGGCGACCTGAACGGCGACGGCTTGATTACGGCCACGGAACTGGCGGCCTACGTGGCGCCGGCCGTCTCCAGCGTCTCGAACCAGACGCCCGCGTTCGGCAGCTTGCCCGGCTCGGAAGGGGGCGATTTCGTCTTTGAATTGCCGGGCGAAACGGAATTCCTCAGCCCGAACACGACGCAGCTGTCGACGGAAGCCATCGCCCTGAACAGCAAGCTCGACGCCAAGCCGCAAGCGGCCAGCGTGACGGTGAAGGATTTGCAGGGCGGCGAACAGAAGATCGTCACGCCGGGCGCCGTGCCGACCTCCACGCGCCAGCTGGCGCAGCGGGCCAACGACCGTGGCTTGCAGCTGTACAAGGAGAAACAGTATGCGGCGGCGGAAGCGCAATTTACGGAAGCGCTGAAATTGCGTCCCGACTTCGCGCTGGCCGCCAACAACCTGGGCTTTGTCTTCTACAAGCAGGAAAAATACCGCGAAGCGGCGCGCTGGTTTGAAAACACGGTCAGGATGGACCCGTCGCGCGCCATCGCCTATTTGAACCTGGGCGACGCGTATGCCAAGGCGGGCGATGCGGCCAAGGCCAAGGCCGCGTACAAAACCTATCTGGAACTGGCGCCTACGGCCTCGACGGCGCCGGCCGTGCGGCTAAAGATGGAGAAGCTATAGTTGGCCAATACTTTGCCCATGGTTCACGTCTTCACCTGCAGCGGCCGCTTCGCCAGCCGTGAAGCGCTGCAGGCCTATCTGGCGCCCACGTACACGGAAGATGGCGATGAAGTGCCGTCGCCATTCTTCCTGGAAACGGGCCTGACGCAGTACGAGCCCGCCTGCGTCGAGAGCGCCATGCTGGCGTCGCCCGCGCCGCTGGCGCAGTTGCTCGATGGCGTGTCGTATGGCGACAGCTGGCTGGCGCAGGCCTGCGCCGACGCGGCGGCGCAGGGAGTGCTGGCCGACACGAGCGTGTGCGTGTTTGCGCCAAATCAACTGGCGCACCCGCAGCGCAGTTCGCTGCATTACGTGGGCAGCTACGCCGGCGCCGGTGGCTGAGCGCCATCCCCGCGTCCCTCGTGCAATAGCTTGTTGATTGCCGCCAGCAAACTGGTGCCCGAGGTGGTGATGACGCGGGCGCCGGCCGCTTCCGCTTCCGTGCCGTAGCTGGCGACCGTATCCTTGCTGCAATACACGATGATGGGCAGCTCCGGCTGCACTTGCCGTACCTCGCGCACCGTGTGCACGCCCGCATCCTTGATCCTGCGGCCGTTTTCCACTCTGGCCATGTCCGTGATGAACAGCGCATAGTGCTTCTGCTGCAGCATGGCCAGCGCCTGCCGCATCGACACGGCCTGCTCGACCTTGATATTTTCCCGTTCCAGCTGTTCCACCAGCAAGGTATTGTTGCGCGGATGGTCGTCAAGCCACAGCACCAGGCTGGCGGGCTTTTTCGCCGCCGGCACGCCGGCCAGGGCCGTGACTGCCGCGCCCTCGTCGGGCGGATGGGCCAGCAGCAACTGCGTCACGGCTTCCTGCATGTCCTCGAGCGACTTTTGCTGCAAACGGCTCAGCTCCGTCACTTCGATTTCCTTGCCGCTTTCCAGGCGCACGGATTCATTTTTGACGAGGCTGTCGGCGCGCTTGATCATGATGGACAGGTAAATGCGCGTGAGCAGGTAGCCGATCAGGAAACCATGCACGGAAAAGAACAGCATGATGCCGCCCACCACCGCCATGGCCGTGGGCGCATCGACGGCCAGGCTGGGCGCGATGAACGCGGCCACGCTGCGCGCGCTGCCAGGCAGGCTTTTGAGCTCGATCAAACCCACGCCGACGATGATTTTCGTCAGCCAGTCCGATACTTCCACCAGGTTGGAATTGATTTCCATGGGCGTGGGCGTACCCAAAAACAGGGTACTGCTGGCCACTGCATCGGCCGCCGCGGCCGGCGGCTCGTCCGTGGTACGGCTCTTGCCATTGGTCCGCTCGTCGGGCGGCGCGGCGTTGACGGTGCCCGATGGCAGGCTGCGCGGGATGCCGAACAAAAAGCCCAGCAGCATGCCGCTGACGCAAAAGCCCAGGCTCCACAGCATCGCCGGCACGGCGTGGTAGTACGGCGGCAGCAGGGCGCCCGCCAGCACGGCCAGCAAGCCCGCCAGCAAGATGAACAGCAGGATATACGGCAGCACGTCGCGCTTGCGCACGGCCGCCGTCGCGGTTTTGCTCGGCTTGCCGCTGCTGTCGCTCAGGTCCACGCTCGCTCCTTGAAAATAGCTGAATCCAGTCAGCCAGCCTGCCGCGTATATATCCCGCAGGAGCCTGTACTGACATCATAAAAAGGGGAGACGCCATGCCATTGAGAAAACGCAAACAGCTGGCAGCTTGTGCGCTGGCGCTGCTGTCCGCAGCGTCCAGGGCGGGGGCCACGCCGCAGGCCGCCCCATCCACGGAAGAGCAGCGCACCGTGCGCGTGACGGGCCACTACGACAACGCCGTCGGCACCTCGGACGCGGCCAGCCAGGGCGTCATCACCAACGAGCTGATCGTCAACCGGCCCGCCTTGCGCACGGCCGAGTTGCTGGAATTCGTTCCGGGGCTGATCGTCACCCAGCACAGCGGCGACGGCAAGGCCAACCAGTATTTCCTGCGCGGCTTTAACCTCGACCACGGCACGGATTTCGCCACCCATGTCGACGGCATGCCAGTCAACATGCGCACGCACGCGCATGGACAGGGTTATTCCGACCTCAATTTCCTCATTCCCGAGCTGGTGCAGCGCATCGACTACAAGAAGGGGCCGTATTTCGCCGGCGAAGGCGATTTTGCCTCGGCAGGCAGCGCGCGCATCCGCCTGGCCGACAAATTGCCGCAAGGCCAGGCCAGCGTGTCCATCGGCCAGCACGGCTATCTGCGCGGCGTCGTGGCCGATTCCGTCGCTGCCGGGCCGGGCACCTTGCTGTACGGGCTGGAAGTACACCGCAACCACGGTCCCTGGGACGTGCCGGAGCGCGTGCGCAAATACAGCGGCGTGCTGCGCTACAGCCAGGGCACGGCCAATGACGGCTTCAGCGTGACGGCCATGGCCTACAAAAACAGCTGGAACGCCACCGACCAGGTGCCGCTGCGCGCCGTCGCGTCCGGCCAGATCGGCCGCTTCGGCTCGCTGGCGCCCAGCGACGGCGGCGACACCTCGCGCACCAGCCTGTCCTACGCCATGCGCCAGCGCACGCAGAACCGCCTGTTCGAGTTGGACGCCTACCTGATCCGCTCGCAGCTGGAACTGAACAGCGATTTCACGTATTTCCTGGCCAATCCGGCCACCGGCGACCAGTTCCAGCAAAGCGAGCGGCGCACGCTGGCGGGCGTGAACGCCAGCGAAAGCTGGACCATGCAGCTGTTCGGTCTTCCCCTGCGCAACAAGCTCGGCGTGCAGGGCCGTGTCGACCGGCTGTCGCCCGTGGGCCTGTATAGCACGGTGGAGCGCATCCGGCAAGCCACCGTGCGCGAAGACAGGGTGCGCGAGGCCAGCATCGGCGTGTATGGCGAAAACACGGTGCAATGGCTGCCCTGGCTGCGTTCCGTGGCGGGCGTGCGCTATGACGCCTACCGTTTCAAGGTCGACAGCAGCGTGGAGGGCAACAGCGGCGCGGCGGGCGATCATGTGGTCTCGCCCAAGCTGTCCTTGATCCTGGGGCCATGGAGCAAGTGGGAGTTTTTTGCCAATTATGGCAAGGGATTCCACAGCAACGATGCGCGCGGCACGACGCAGACACGCTTGCCGGACGGCAGGCCGTCCACGCCCGTCACGCCGCTGGTGCCCACCAAGGGCATGGAACTGGGCGCGCGCACGGAATGGCTGCCGGGTCTGCAAAGTTCGCTGGCCCTGTGGCGCCTCGATCTCGCGTCCGAACTGCTGTTCGTCGGCGACGCGGGCGAAACGCAAGCGAGCCGCGCCAGCCGCCGCCATGGCATCGAGTGGAACAACCATTATATTGCCGCGCCGTGGCTGCTGTTCGACCTGGACCTGGCCGCTTCGCGCTCGCGCTACACGCAAGACGATCCCGCCGGCAACCATATCCCGGGCGCCATCGACAAGGTGGCCTCGTTCGGCGTGACCGTGACGGACCGTGGTCCGTGGTCGGGCGCGTTTCAATTGCGCTACTTTGGCCCCCGGCCCTTGATCGAGGACAATAGCGTGCGCTCCGCCTCGACCACCCTGGCGTATGCGCGCCTCGCGTATCAGCTCAACCGCAGGACGCGGCTGTCGCTCGACGTGTTCAACCTGTTCAACAAGCGCGCCAGCGACATCGACTATTACTATGCGTCGCGCCTGCCTGGCGAGGCGCAAGATGGCGTGAACGACCGGCATTTCCATCCCGTCGAACCCCGGTCCGCGCGCCTGACCTTGTCGTACGCGTTCTGACAACGGTAGACTGGGGCATGACCGATAACTTAGCTGGACTTTATCCAATTTTGAATCTGGATAGTGGGAACGTAAGCCCTGGATGCACTGTCATTGATTGACCAACTTCACCACGAGAGGTTCATCATGGCAGTTTTACCATCCGGGCTTACGCAGTCCATTGTCGGATTTTCCGATCTGTTTTCCACGCGAACCTGGCCGCTGGCGCAGATGTTGCTGGGCGGTACCATCCTGGTCGTTGGTCCGCGCACTGTCGCCGCCGTACAGCGCGTCATGGGCATGGCCGAAGTTCGGTTTTGTGCTGGCGCCGTCCGAGCGTTACTACCTGGTCCGTAAACGCCGCCCCAACAAGCTCACCGACCGGGCTCGGCAATTACTATGGATGGTCAAGCGATGGTTGCCAGAGTGGTCCATCGTGGTCGTCGCGGACAGCAGCTTTGCGGCATTGAACCTGCTTGCCGCCGTGCGCGAACCGCTGTGCGTGGTCACCCGCCTGCGTCTCGATGCCGCCTTGTACGATCCCGCGCCAGCCAGAGCGCCGGATAGCGCCTTGTGAATAACACCAGGCGGGCGCGGTGTGCATCTGATAGCTCTTAGCTGAATGAAGTATCGTCAGCTTGGCTTCCGTACAGATGTTTTTGACGCAAGGCGGCGATCTGTATCACAGCAGGAATCGTCACACGATATGCTGCACTTGCAATATCCACAGCTGTCCAAGCGCCGGTAATTGCCCACCCGATTGGCCCTGTTAGAACTGCAACACTCCGTGTCAAAGCGGCGTTTCCGGCAAAGCTGAGTCCGCGTCCAATCATTGCTTTCAGAATAGCATTAACAATGACCAGCGTCAGTTGGTAGGATTTGAATCCGCCTGCACGGAAAACGGCTTGAAACACGCCCAGCATGGATTCTGGTGTGAAAAGATGAATATTCTTCATGCCCACGGATTCTGCAAGCTTGCGCAACTCATCGGCCGGCATTTTGTCAAGTGCATCCTTCAAAACTTTCAGCAAAAGATTGTTTTCAATGACTTCGACAGAAGAGTCTTTGTTATAGTTGACTTTCATTTTGTCACATACGTCAATCAGTATCTCGCGATATTCGACTCCCTTGCCACCTCGGAACAAGGTCACGAAGGTATTTGCTCCAAAACACTGAATTTCAGCTGCGATCAATTCCCAGTATTGATGATGATCAGGGTGATGTTTTTTATACAATTGCGTGCCGGTCAGTTCTTCTGTTAGTCTAGCTGAGCCATCCTTGTCATGCGTCAGACACGAGACCAGGTCGTTAAGGTCGATAGAATCAATTTTTTCGAGAAACTCCAGATCTGGATCATACCGGTATGCCATAATTTTCCTTGTCAAAAAATGTCGATATGTGTAAAGCTATTCGTTGCATAGGTAGGCCAATAATCTGTAAACTGTCACCCGTTGCAACCCGGCATTTTACCTTGATAAATACTCTTGGGAGTATGCTTATCTCTACTTATTGATGCTGCCATTTTGTAGCTCTTACCTTGGGTAAGAAAATTACTGCTCAACGGACTTGAATTTATGAAAAACCCGAAAAGAAAGACATCATCCGGCAATCGATCAGATGCCATCGCTGAAGAGGTGCCATTGCAGCAGGATGCCGTACTTGTTATTGCAGACCAGTTCGATCATGCGCTTATCACTATTAAGTCCAGCGAGCAATTTTCCGTGTTTGATCAGGTTTTACGTGGAGGTATCTCAACGGGAGCAGCCACGATTGGTCACCTTGGCAGTATGCTTCAGGCATTGCCAGCGGTGCTTGCGGCGAAGGAAGTGAACGGCAAACAGTTAATGGAAGTTGTTGTGAATGGTGATCTGGTCCGCGCTTCCGATGGCAATGGCTTCCGGGCTTTTACCATGGGTGGCAAAGGCGTAAGTGAGCATGCGCGACTGTTTACTACTGAAAAATTACAGAACATGGTCAATGCCGGAGCCGTTTGGCAGATCGCATCTGTCGTGGTGGCGCAAAAACATCTTGCCGATATAAGCAAGAAGCTCGATAAGATTGGTGAAGGTGTCGAGCATCTCTCACGATTCCTGGACCAGGAGCGCACGTCACAGATACAGGGCACTTACCGTTATCTCGATCAGGCACGCCTTGCCTTGGAAGCAGGGGAGATTCCGGCAAGCGTAAGAACCGAACTTGAACGATGCGAAAGAGATCTACTTTCGATAAGTAACCATATGTACATGGAATTAATACAGGGCTTCGAAAAAACGGTTCCGCACGCTGAGACAGTGGGGACAGAAGAACTGGCATTGAATATTTCCAAAAAAATCAGAGAGCAGGAAAATTTGCTACAACATCTGGCACTGTGCATCCGTACTCGCATCTGCGCTTGGCATGTTTTTTCCCTCTTTCCGGGAGAGCCAAAACTCAAGGAAGCCCGACATGCCGATCTTCAACAAGCGATTGAGGATTTCGGCGGATTGGCCCCCAGATTATGCGCGTCGATCAGCCTGGAAATTCAAAATATATCTTCTTTATTTAATTCCCAAAATACACTCAAACGCAGGCGCGATGCCTTGAGCAAACAATTGGCCGATATGGTTTTGAAAATCAGGCAGAGTCAGGCCGTTGTAAAAGATGCCGTTGATGATAGTGCCGGGCTTTTGCTCAAGCACGATGAGCCGGTTCGTCTTCTTTTCCAGTATCAAGACGGTATTTTGGAGGGAGTAAGGCAATTGGATGTGCAGGAAGCAAAGCCAAGTAGGTCGCAATAAATTATTGTGATTTCTGACTTGCATAACCGGCGCTCTGCGGTGTTGCCCGCTGCTAGCAGTGCTCGCACTGCGTCGCAGCGGGCGCCTTGCAAAGCATCCGCTTCTGTTCGTCATAACTTCACAATAATTTCCCACGACCTACTTAGCTGCTGGCTCGTGATGATATAGCTGCACCGCTTGGCTTTCTTTTGAATCTCTAGTTTGCGTCCCGCCATCCATTGCACGATGGCGGGGTCGCGGTGGGAAAAGAAGCTGCTGGTGCCCGCTTCCAGGGGGACGATGGCGGCCATGTCCCCCTCGTCAAGGTCAACATCGACAATCGCCAGGTTTTCCGCCATGCGCTCGGGGCGCAGGGTCTTGGCCAGCACGGCCACGCCCCGGTGCGTCAGCGAGCGCAGGACGATTTGGCCGACGGACTTGCCGTGTTTGCCGGCGATGCCCTGGAGCAGCTCATTCGTGAACAGATGGTTGCGGCCTTCGGCTGCACGCCTTGCTCGAACATGAAGGCCACGCCGACCGCCTGCTGGTGGAAAGGGTTCACTTCGATCTGGTTGACGGCGGGCGCGATGTCGTTGAAGGCGATGATGTCCATCAGGCGGTCGTGCTGGAAATTGCTCACGCCGATGGCGCGCAGCTTGCCGCTGCGATACGCATCCTGCATGGCGCGCCAGGAGCCGTGCACGTCGCCGAATGGCTGGTGGATGAGGAACAGGTCCAGATAATCGAGCTGCAGGCACCGCAGCGACTGCGCGATGGCCTGGCGTGTGCGCTCGCAGCCCGTATCCTGCACCCACGGCTTGCTGGTGACGAACAGCTTATGCCCTAATGAATCGGGCGCGCTCATGCGCTGATCAGCTTGATATCAGCCAGCCGTTCGACCAGCCACACGGCCGCCACCACGGCGATGGCCAGCGAACCGATTGTCAGCACCTGCCGGTACAGCCAGGTCTTGCGCAGCAGCCAGGCGACGGGTAAAAAGGCGGCGACGATGGCCAACTGGCCGATTTCCACGCCCACGTTGAAGCCCAGCAGGCTGGCCAGCAATGATCCCTGGGGCAAGCCCAGGTCGCGCAGCACGCTGGCAAAACCGAAACCGTGGATCAGGCCAAAGGCGAACGCGGCCACGGGGCGCTTGCCGCGGAACAGCGGCAGCAGGTTGTTCAGGGCGGCCAGGATCACGGAAGCGGCGATGGCCGATTCCACCCAGCGCGACGGCAGGGACACGAGCGACAGGCTGGCCAGGCTCAAGGTGATGGAATGGGCGAGCGTGAACGCCGTGACGACCTTCAGCACGTCATGGAACGCCGCTTTCAATCGCTGCTGCTGCTGCTCGCGCAAGCCCGGCAGCAGCACGGCCGGCAGCAGCAGCGACAGCAGGAACAGGATATGGTCATAGCCGATCCAGATATGCCAGATACCGTGTTTCACGTAGGCGCCGAACTGCGCCAGGCGGTCGGGCGCGGCCAGGGACAGCGTCTGGCGCGGGCTGTCCGGGTCGAAGATGGCCGTTTGCGTCGTGCCACCGCTATTGATCTTGAGCAAGCCCTTGTGCTGCGGATCGAGGTCGGCGAACAGGGTGTAGCCGATGGTCACACTGGCTGGCGCGGCGCCATCCGGGCAGTCGGCGCGAAAGCGCAGCACGTTGTAGGCGCCGTCCGTGTGCTTGTCGATCAGCTGCTCGACGGCTTGCAAGGGGCACGCGCCCCGGTCGCTGGCCACTTGCAGGCGCCGCAGCGCATAGGCGGCGATCGCCGCGTGGCGCACGCGGATTTCATCCCAGGTCAGGGCGCCGTCGCCATTGCCATCGAGGCCGATGGCGAAATCGAGGTCGCGCAGGGCGATATCCCATTGCCCTTCGATTTGCTGGCCATGCACCGCCAGGCTCAGATAACTGTCGCTGGGCTTGTGGGCTTGCGCGGGAGCCAGCCAGGCGCACAGCAGCAGGATGACAAGGCAGCGTTTCACAGGACACCTGCTTTCTTCTCGGTACTAATTTTCTGTCCATCCTGCGGCCGCAGCTGCCTGACGAGGCGCTGCAGTGCCACATCTTCCACGCCATTGGCCGCGATCCAGGCCAGCACCGGTTGGGCCGCGCCGTCATTGCGCGCGGCCAGGGCCGCTTCGAGCACGATGCGCATGTCGGGCACTTCCTTCTGGATGGCCCAGTTCTGCTGCGCCAGCTGCACGGCGGCGGCAATATCCTGCTGCAGGAACAGGGCGAAACGCGCCTGCTCGCGCTGGTGCACGGTGTCGCCCCGCTGCATGGCGGCATTGAAGCGGGCCGCCAGTTCCGCTTTCGCCGCCAGGAAGGCCGTCTGCTGGCCGGGCAGCGCTTGCAGGGCCAGCGCGTAGCGCAGCAGCAGGGCGTCGATGCGCTGCTGGTCTTTGAGTAAGCTGACGACTTCCTGCGGGCGCCGCTGGTCGAGCAGGAAATCCGTATAGGCGCCCAACAGGTAGCTGTCGCGCGGCTGGCGCGCCAGCGCTGTTTTGTAGCGCGCTTCAGCGATGGCGTTCTCGCCACGCCGCGCGGCCATTTCCGCCAGCAGGGTTGCGGCCCAGCTATCGAGTTCGGGCGCCGCGCCGGCACTCCTTTGCAGGGTCAGGTCCAGCAGGCGCTCGCTGCTGGCGGCGCGGCCCGTGACGCTGGCAATGCTGGCAAGGCAGGTGACGGTGACGAGCTGCGTCGTCAGGGTGGAGAGGCGGGCGCAGGCCGCTGTCGCTTGCGCGTAGTCGCCCTGCACGGTGAGCACGGTGGCGCGCGTCAGCCAGGCCTGGGCGTTTTGCGGCTGCTGCGCGATGACGGCGTCAAGGTCTTGCAGGGCGGGGCCGAAATGGTGGGTGCTTTGCAAAATGGTGGCGCGCAGCAGTCGCACGGGGACGGGCGGCGCCGCCTGCCGCCACCAGGGCGCCAGCGCCGCTTGCGCGTAGCCCAGGTAGCGCGGGTCCGTTTCGCTGCGCGCCAGGGCGATGTAGCGCTGCGCCAGGCTTGCCGCCAGGTCCAGGTCACGCGGCGTGGCATCGAGCCGCTGGCGCAGGCCGCGCAGCTCACTCTGCGTGGCGTCGGCGCGGCGCGGCAGTTGTTCGATGACGGCGCCGCCATCCTTCGGCGTGTAGGGCGCGGCGCCTGCCAGCAAGGGCAGGCAGGCGCACAGCAGGGGGATCAGTGTTTTCATCATGGATGCCATCAACAGTCATTGATGTGGGCGCCGGAGAGCGGACTTCCCGGCGCCCGCAAGGGGCTTACAGCGGCACCGGCTCCGTGTCTTCCGGCGACGTCGCCATGATGGCGTCGATGGCCACGCCATCCTTGTCATCGCTGGTGGTCACAATGACGTTGCTGACGGCCACATAAAACGCATCGAGCAGGACCACGGGCGGCGGCGTGGTGCCGCCGTTGCCGTTATCGCCGCCATGGCTGCTGCCACCGCCACCGCAGCCGGCCAGCAGGGAGGCAAGCGCCAGGGCGCTGACTACATAGAGCTTTTTCATCGCGTTCTCCTGGTTACAGCTGCGGCGAACCGGCCACGGGATTTTTCAGGTAAGGAAAACCTGCCGTGAAGAAGGTTTCATCGAGGAAGGCGCCGTCCGTGAAGTGCAGGCCGCCGGCGGGCGCGTCGGCCGGGGCGCAGCCGATGTTCAGCGTGCACAGCTTGCCCATCGCCACGCGCAGCACCACGTCGACCACGTCGTCGCCGGGGCGGCGGCCGTTCGGGAAGCCCGCGTTATCGCCGCCGATGACGCCGAGGCGGTTTTGCGCGCCGACATTGGTGGCCGCGATCGAGGTGTTCAGGCGCAGCATTTCCGATGCCGTCACGGTGACGGGCTGGTTCACGCCCTTGATGCCCGTCAAAAAGGTGGCCACCAGATCGTTGCGGGGGAAGTTGGTGGGCGCCTTGGCGCCTGCCGAGCCGAACAGCACTTCCACCAGGGCCGGCGCCGTCGGGTTGGTGACGTAGTCGGCAAATTGCGCATCGCCCGACGGCTTGCTGGCGTTGAAGCGGTCCTTGTCCTTCAGACCGATCACCAGTTCATTCACCAGCGGCATGCCCAGGCGCGACACCTGCACCCACGCGCCGCCTTCCTTCGACGCCGTGGTGCTCGTGCCCGGCGCCGGGTTCAGCAGACGGCCCTGGCGCAGGCTGGCCGTGGTCCAGCCGCCGATGACGGGGTCGCTGCCGGCCGTCAGGCAGGCGGTCGGCACTTCCATCTCGATGGCCGTGACGTTCTTGCGCGCCAGGTCATCCCTGGCGGCCGATTCCGCATTCGCGGCGAATTCCGTGGCGGGCGCCTTGATGTTGATCAAGTCGAACGTTTCGCCCAGGTTCACGACGAACGGGTCCTTGCGCTGGCCGACGAACATGCGCGCCGGCGTGGCGCAGCCGGGGATGTTGACCGCGTAGACGTGCTGCGCGGCATACGCGGCGTAGTTGGGGATGGCTTTGTTGCCGATATTGTCGACGGGTTTGTCGAAGGTCGTGCCGCCACCGCTGGCGTTGGTCACGCTGCTGCGCGTACCCGTGCGGCGGTCGCCCCGCACCACCGTCACGCTGTAGGTTTCGCGCACGTTCAGGCCGGCCGGGTTGACGGAATCGATGGCGCCGCCGTTGATGACGAGCGGAATCGAGACTTTCTTGCCGCCCACGGTGAACTGGCCATCCTTGATGGTGTTGGTGAAGCGGAACTGGAAGGTCAGGTCTTCCTTGCCATCGCCATTGTTGTCGATATGAATTTCATACAGGGCATTGGGGTCCATGGCGAAGTAGTTCGGGCCGCCATAGGCGTCTTGCAGGGGAATATAGTCGGCCACCAGGGTGGTGTAGGCGCCGCGGCCCGCCTCATAGCTGCGGAACATATAGAAGTCGGTGGCGTCGACTTTCGGGGCTTGCGTGATGAACGGCGCTTCGCGGTGGCTGGAGGCATGGGCCGCTGGCGCGATGGCGAAGGCCAGCAGGTTGCCCAGCAGGGCGGCGCCCACGGTGGTTTTTGACAGTGACAAAGACATTTCGATTCTCCCGATTGTTGTTGGCGTTGACAGACAAGTCCAAGAAACTGCAGGCTGCCTGACTTATACGAACGGGGGAAAAAAACGGATTCAACTCTTTGTCAAAGTAGTCATGTCACCTTGCCGGCCGCTTACCAGGCCAGCACTGTGGGGCCGATGGCTGCGCCGATGGCGGCCGGCACCAGCATGCCCAGCACGTACCAGAAGCCGACGAAGCTGGCCGCCAGCTCGGGGCAGTGCAGGCAGTAGACGAGCGCCGCCAGGCTGCCTGCGGCGAAGCCTGCAGCCGCACCGGCCAGGCGCAGGCGGGTCGGCGCCAGCTGGCGCATCAGGCGCAGCACGGCGGCCAGGATGGGCAGCGAGAGGGTGGCGATCAGCAAGGGGCAACTGCGCCAGGTGGCGCCCCAGAACAGTTCGGCCCGCTGTTCGGGCGGCGTTTCCTGCAGGATGATGGCGCCCAGCGCCCACATCAACAGCAGGGGCATGGCGAGCAGCAGGGGCAGGGCGCGTGTGCTGGCGCCCGGCACGCACAGGCGGCGGCTGACGTGCCAGGCCGCCAGGCACAGGCAGACGACAAAGCCCACCTTGATCCAGAAATCGGGCAGCAGGGCCAGCTGTTCCAGGTTGGGGCGCACACCCAGCAGCATGGCCATCAGCGCCACGCTGGCCAGCAGGCCGGCGCCCACAGTGCCTGCGGCGCGCCAGTGCGTGCCGGGCGGCGCTGCGGCGGCCACGTCGGGGCCGCTGGCCAGCATGGCGATCAAGTCATCGGTTTTCATGATGTGCTTCCTATCCTTAAATTGGCCGCCAGCGCCTTCAAGCCGCGATGCACGGCCACCTTGACGCTGGCTTCCGACATGCTCATGGCGGCCGCCGTGTCGCGCACGGACCAGCCGTCGAGCTTGGTATGCACGATGGCGTCGCGCTGCTGCGCCGGCAAGGTGGCCAGCAGCTTGCCCAGGTCGCGGCTGGCTTCGGCCGCCTCGGCATCGGCGCTGGAAAACAGTTCCTGCGCGCTATCTTCTTCGTCATACGGCTGGTGCTGCGCCTCGCGCCGCCCATGCCGGCGCAGCCAGTCGATCATTTTGTAGCGCGCGATCGCATGGATCCACGACGTCAGCGGCACGCCCGTGTCGTACGTCAAGCGCTGGTTGTGGATGGCCAGCAGACATTCCTGCACCAGGTCTTCCACCTCGTCCGGCCAGCGCTGCAGGCGGCGCCGGAAAAACGCGCGCAAATGGGCGCTACTTGCCTGCAAAAAACTGCGGTACGCCGCCGCATCGCCTTCGAGCCCGCGCAGCATCAAGCCATGCAGCCGCAATTCCGTGCCATGCAGGTGCTCACTGACAGGTATTCGTTGCATGCAGGCCTTTGGTGACAGGCGTTGAAAAAAATAAATATCGAATTATTTGCTGGCGGCTGTAACCAATCCGCATGGTGCGGCGAATTGACAGGCAAGCACGCTTCTACTTCTCCGCCTTTAATTTACTATACCGGTGAAAGACCATGGACATCAAGCACCGCCTTGCAACACTGCTTTTACCCGTGCTGAGCACGGCTGTGGCCGCCCCTGCCATGGCGCAAATGGCTTCCAGCCAGCGCTGTACGGTGAAAAGCGGGCCGCGGACGGCGGCGCTGGTGGAGCTGTACAGCAGCGAAGGCTGCTCCAGCTGCCCGCCCGCCGACCAGCGCCTGAGCGCCTTGCGCCAGGAAGCGGGCGCGTCCAGCCTGATCGTGCCGCTGGCCCTGCACGTCACGTACTGGGACCAGATCGGCTGGACGGACCCGCTGGCGCAGGCGCAATTCGATGTGCGCCAGGCCGAGCTGCTGCGCCACCAGCCGCGCCATGTGGCTTACACGCCCCAGTTTTTCGTCGGCGGCACGGAGCTGCGCAGCTGGCATACGCAACTGCCGGCCGCCATCCGCCGCATCAATGCGACCGCCGCGCCCGTCGCCATCGGCCTGTCCGCCACGCCGGGGCCGGGCGGAAAACTGGTGATTGAAGCCGATGCCAGCGCACCGGATGCGCAGACGGGCGGCCAGCTGTATGTGGCCATCAGCGAAAGCGCCATCGTCTCGACCGTGCTGCGCGGCGAAAACCGCGGCGTCACCCTGCATCACGATGCGGCCGTCCGCCTGTGGCTGGGGCCGGTTGCGCTGGCGCAGGGCCGCGCCCGGCTGCGCCGCGACGTGCAACTTCCCGCCAGCTGGCGCCCGGAGCAGCTGCAAGTGGTGGCTTTCGTGCAGCGGGCCGACAGCAGCGCCATCCTGCAAGCGGTCAGCACGGCGCAATGTACGAAAGGAGTGTTGTGATGAACGCACCAGCGAGCGTGATCCACCCCGCCTGGCTGCGCCTGACGCACTGGCTCAATGCCGTGGCCGTGGTCGTGCTGGCCACCAGCGGCTGGCGCATCTATAACGCGGCGCCATTCTTCCCGTTCGAACTGCCGCGCGCGCTGACCCTGGGCGGCTGGCTCGGTGGCGCGCTGCAATGGCATTTCGCCGCCATGTGGCTGCTGGTGGCGAATGGCTTGCTGTATCTCATCATCAATATCGTCTCGGGACGGCTGCGGCGCCAGTTCTTCCCCTTGTCGCCGCGCGCGCTGCTGGCCGATGCCGCCGCCGCGCTGAAGGGCAAGCTGGCCCATGCGGACCCGCGCCATTACAACATGGTGCAGCGCGCCGCCTACCTGTTCGTCATGCTTGACTGCATCGTGCTGGTGCTGTCCGGCCTGGTGCTGTGGAAATCCGTGCAGTTTCCCCTGCTGCGCGAGCTCATCGGCGGCTACGAGAGCGCGCGCCGAGTCCACTTCATCGCCATGGCGCTGCTGATGGGCTTTGTCGGCGTGCACCTGCTGATGGTGGCGCTGGTGCCGCGCACCCTGGTCGCCATGCTGCGCGGACGTTAAAGGAAACCATCATGAAAAAAACCATCATCGTGCAAGAGCAGGGCCAGGCCATGCTGGCCGACGCCCTGCGCCGGATCCAGCAGCCGTCGCGCCGCCTGTTCCTGCAGCGCAGCCTGACTCTGGGCGGCCTGTCGCTGCTGACCGGTTGCAACATCAATGACCCGTCCAGCATCGAGACCGCCTTGACGGCCGTCTCGCGCATGAATGACCGGGTGCAGGGCTGGCTGTTCGACCCGAACAAACTGGCGCCGACGTATCCCGATTCCATGATCACGCGGCCGTTTCCGTTCAACGCGTATTACGGCGAAGACGAGGTGGAAGAGGTCGATGGCGACGCCTGGCGGCTGGAATTGAGCGGCTTGATCGCCGACAAGAAGCCGTGGAGCCTGCCGCAGCTGCGCGCCCTGCCGCAGGAAACGCAGGTGACGCGCCACATCTGCGTGGAAGGCTGGAGCGCCATCGGCAAGTGGGGTGGCGTGCCGTTTTCCCACTTCCTCAAGCGCGTGGGCGCCGACACGACGGCCAAATACATCGGTTTCCAGTGCGCCGACGATTATTTTACGAGCATCGACATGGCCACGGCCCTGCATCCGCAAACCATCATGGCCTTGACGTATGACGGCCAGCAATTGCCGCCGAAATACGGCTACCCGATGAAACTGCGCATGCCGACCAAGCTGGGCTACAAGAATCCCAAGCATATCCAGGCCATTTTTGTCACGAACGCGTATCCGGGAGGGTATTGGGAAAACCAAGGATATAACTGGTTCGGCGGTTCTTGAACATTTTTGGCAACACCTGCAGCACCGCAGTCGCTTTCACACCGGGCACTTGCCCATTTAACCCAGAGACAAGGACACATCATGAAAACTACCATCACCGCCATCTTCGCTTCCGCCATCCTCATGTCGGGCGCCGCGTTCGCCCAGGACGCCATGAAGAAAGACGCGATGGCCAAGGACGCTTCGGCCGCCATGCACAAGGATGCGATGGACAAGGACGGCATGCACAAGCCGATGGCCAAGAAACACATGAAGAAGGATCACATGGCCAAGGATGGCATGGCGAAAGATGCGATGGCGAAAGACGGCATGAAGAAGGATGACATGAAAAAGGACGAGATGAAAAAGGATGCGATGGGCAAGTAAGGCCGGAGCAGACCGGAGCGGGGTGACTGCCGGTCACCACGCTGCCGGATTGATCACGCCGATGGCCATCAGTGCCGGCTTGCAAAATAGATATCCCTGCATCAAGTCGATGCCCATCTCCCTCAGGCAATCGCGCTCGGCGGCCGTTTCGATACCTTCGGCCAGGACTTGAATGTTGAGTTCCTTGCAAATGGCGACGATGCCCCTGACGATCGCCTGCTTGGGCGCGCTGGCCTCGATGCCGCGCGCCAGTTCCATGTCGATCTTGATGATGTGCGGCTGGTATTCCGCCAGCAAGGTCAGTCCCGCGTAGCCGGCGCCGAAATCGTCGATGGCCGTCTGGAAGCCGAAGCGGCGATACTCATGAAAAATGTTGACGAGGTGGGCCCGGTCGCGCACTTCTTCGCCCTCGGTCACCTCGAAGATAATGCGGCGGATGGGGAAATTGTATGCGCGCGCCGCGGCAAGAGTGGCCTGGATGCAAGCCTCGGGGCGATACACGGCATTCGGCAGGAAATTGATGGACAGATATTCCTCGATGCCCAGCCGGGCCGCGCCCTCGATGGCGCGCACGCGGCAGGCCTGGTCGAACACATAGCGGTTTTCGTCATTCACCTGCGACAAGACCGAATAAGCCGACTCGCCGTTGGGGCCGCGCACCAGCGCTTCATGGCCAAAGATCGAGCGCGTGGACAGGTCGACGATCGGTTGGTAGGCAAAGGTGAAGTCGAAGCCCAGCGGCCCGGCGTCCCTGCACTGGCTGCAGCCTGCCTTTTTCCCGGTCTGGCCCGGGGTGTCGCTGGAGGACGTCATGGTCGCGCTGGCCTCAGATAAAAGGTACAAGGTGTACATGGCAGTTATACCACGGCATGGCGTCGGCGCAGCGTTATTGGTGGCGCAAAAAGCTGGACGGAGGACGATGTTATGGTGAGCAAGCAACAGGCGATGCAAGCAGGATGCCAACGCAATGTGTAGTAAGCTGGCAGCCTCCTGATTTCTTGCATGCACAGTCATGACCGAACCGTCCGCCGCCACGCTGTCCCACGCAGCACATCCCTCCGACAAATCGATCCGCCGCCGCTCGCTGTTCGCCGCCTGCAGCGCGCATGCCGTGCATGACGGCTTGACGGACGTGATCTATGTGCTGCTGCCCATCTGGCAGGCGCAGTTTGCCATCAGTTACGCCATGGTGGGCCTGCTGCGCGGATCGTACTCGGGCATGATGGCCGGTTTCCAGCTGCTGGCCAGCCGCATGGCCAGGCGCTGGGGACGCGAACGCATGCTGGTGGGCGGCACGGCCCTGGCCGGCATGGCTTACCTGATCGCCGGGCAGGCGGGCGGCCTGGCCGTGCTGCTGGTGGCCCTGCTGCTGGGCGGCCTGGGCGCCAGTACCCAGCATCCGCTGGCCTCGTCCATCGTCACCGACACGCACGAGGCGGGCGGCGGCGTCAAAGAGGCGCTGTCGCACTACAACTTTGCCGGCGATATCGGCAAGACCCTGATCCCCGCGCTGGTGGGCTTGCTGTTGCTGGTGTGCAGCTGGCAAGCCAGCGTCTCGTTGCTGGGCTTGCTGGGCCTGGCGGCGGCCGGCTTGCTGTGGTGGCTGCTGCCCAAGCCGGGTGACATCCAGGCCAGCCAGAAGACAGCGGCCAAACCCAGCACTGGCGGCGGCTCGAAAGGCAGCTTTCGCGCGCTGCTGGCCACGGGCACGCTGGACAGCGCCGTGCGCATGGGTTTTCTCACCTTCTTGCCATTCTTGTTGAAAAGTAAGGGTGCGGGCACGGCAGGCATCGGTGTGGCCTTATCTCTGCTGTTCGTGGGCGGCGCCTTCGGCAAGTTGCTGTGCGGCTACCTGGGCGCGCGCATCGGCATGATGAAAACCGTGTGGCTGACGGAATCGATGACGTCCGTGCTGATCGTCGTGGGCCTGTGGCTGCCGCTGGCCGGCATCATGGCCATGCTGCCCCTGCTGGGGCTGGCGCTGAACGGCACGTCGTCCGTGCTGTATGGCACGGTGCCGGAGCTGGCCGAGCCCGGCAAGCGCGAGCACGCGTTCGCCCTGTTTTATACGGGCAGCATCGGCGGCGGCGCGCTGTCGCCCATGCTCTTCGGCGCGCTGGGCGACCATACCAGCGTGAATACGGCCTTGCTGGCGCTGGCGGCCGTATTGCTGCTGACCTTGCCGCTGGCGTGGAAGGTGCAGCGGGGCCTGGCGCGCGGCGGCGCCGATGCGGCGTGACTTGCCGGGCAGTACGTCCATCGTCTACACTCGCCGCATGAAAAATTTTGAAAAGCGGCGCGACCGCTATGACTTGTTCCGGGCGTTTGACAATCCTCTCGTCAACATCAATTTCCAGCTCGACGTGCCTGACTTCCGGCCCTGGTGCAAGGAACGGAACATCCCCGTGTTCCACTTCTTCCTGTTTTGCCTGCTCAATACGGTCAGGGAGATCGACAACTTCATGTACCGCATCTACCAGGGCGAAGTGATCAGGATCGACGATTTCCCCGCATCCTACACCGTCATCAACGGCGACGAGAACCTCAATTACACGCGTTTTACGATGACGGACCAGCTTGACCTGTTCATCGAACGCAGCCTGGCAGCGAAGCGCCTTGCCGAAGCGAGTTCCGCGCTGATCAACATAGGCGAGGGAGAGAGCGAGCGCGAGCAGCGCAACAATGTCTTTATCACCTGCCTGCCTTGGCTGGAGCTGGCGGCCATCGAGCACCCGATTTATCGCCACCGCGACGCCGATATCCCGACCTTTACCTGGGGCAAGTTTGGCCCCGCGCAGGAAGACGGCCGCATGCGGGTGCCGTTTTCCGCGCAGGCGCACCACGGCTTTGTCGACGGCTACCATGTACAGAAGCTGGCGCAGGCGCTCGCACAGCGCATCGCCGCCATCATTTCAGCCTAGCGTACCGGCCTGTCCTTCGATACGTTCAGACAGTGTTCGCCTGCTTGGCATCGATAGTGGCGTATGTGACATAGGGACGGGAAGCAGGCAGGCTGGCGATTGCGCCATTGTCTTTCCTGACGGCGAACCAGCGACACTTTTCCATTGCCCGCGTGATGCCGACATAGGCCAGTCGGCGCGCTTCCGCTCGCTGCGCATCGTCATAGCTGCCCAGGCCTGCTTTTTCGTACAAGAAATTTTTCGAGGGCGTGGAACCGGTGTAGTGGCAATCGCCGAGCAATACGACGGATTGTGCTTCCAATCCCTTGGCGCCATGGAAGGTCATGTACCGGACTGCCTTGCCCCAATCGTGGCGCGACACCCTTTTGAGCTTTTCGAGGTGTCTTCTCTCGCGTGAGAGTACCAGCATGGGGCGCTCCTCGCAGGCTTCGGTGCGCGCAACTTCCATGCCGATATATTGTCCGATTGCCTCAAATGGCAGCTCGCCTTTCACGCCATGAATCTGTACCGGAAGGTTGGCATCGGCCCATTTTCCCTCGGCCACACAGGTTTTCGGCTCCATGCCAGGCACGCCAACCAGCACCGACTCGGCGCAGCGGATCAGGTAGTCGCTGCTGCGGAAATTCTCCTTCAATATGACTTTGCCATGCTTGGCGGCAGGGAAGTGCTGTTTGAACTGGACGAAGAAGTCCGGCGAACTGCCGCGCCAGCCATAGATTGATTGCCAGTCGTCACCGACGCAGGTGAGGGAGCCAGCCATGTCACGTCTGACTAGTTCTCGTTGGCAACCTCTAATCCATTTGACAATCTGTGGAGATACATCTTGGAACTCATCCACCATCAGATGCCGCATGGCGCCGAGCACGTGCAGTGGCACCGCAGCAAAATTTTCTGGATGGTCTTCGGAATAGTGCGCGAACAGCTGATTGAATGAGCAGATGCCGCGCTCCTTCAGCACGGCTTCAAAATAGGGCCAGAAACGCGCCGTGGCCTGCATGAACACGGCATCGCCGCCAAGCTTGTTTTGCTGGCTGGCGATGGCGCTGGAGAGCGTAGCAGTGACCGGCAAGCCCAGATTTTCCACAAACTGCGCCATGCCATGAAAACACTTGGTGATCGGTTTTCTCTTGAAGTCACCTGGTGCGATCATCTTGAACGTGAGTTTGTCGGCGCGTCTTTCCGCATGTGCGGCTAGCCAGCTCAGTTGGATTTTCAGCTCCAGCAACTGTTCAAGCGTATCAATCCAGAGCAAGGGCTTGTCGCTGATACCCGCCAGCACTTTGCGTTTGGTGTAGATCGCGGCGGCGCTAGGAATGCTGTTGTAGCTCGCCCCGGCATAAAATTCGGCCCCGCCCAGAATAATGTAGGCGCCGATTTGCGGCACGTAGCCATTCACCCAGAAGGGTTTGTTTGTCTGCGACGATACGTCGATGGCGGCGAGACGGGCATTGATACCGTCCAGCGGCCAGATGCCGGGGGCGATGTCGTGGCGCCAGGCGTGTTCAAGGGCGGCTGTCATCCTCTGGTCGATATCGTTGATCCACTTGATGTTGCCTTGCGTCTTGCCATCGGTCGGTTGGCGAGCCTGGGTCAGGCTGCGTTTGTATAGCTGGATCGCCATCGCGTAAAAAACTTGATCTCGATTGAAGGCCCGTTCGTAGGCGATGCCGAGCAGGTCGTCAAGCGTTGGCGTGTCGTCCGACTCTTCGGTCAGCATAGCGGGGGAGGCATCTTCACTGTCGCTCTCGTCTTGCAGATCGTCCGATTCTGCCAGCTCCAGCATGTTTTCAACATCGAGTGCGTCGACTTCGCCCTTTTTCTCCCGATCCAGCAACTCAAGCACTTTGGGGCGTACCGGCATACTTTCGCGTGCCATCGTCAGCACCATGGAATGGAAGGTACGCACGATGCGCTTTGCCTCCTGTTCCGATAACTCAATTTGCCATTTTGACAGGCTCGCCTGCAGCTTTTCGATGAAATCGAAGCGAGATGCCTTGGTGAAGGTGAACACGGAGAGCTGGTTGCGGTCTATACCCAGGTAAAGGTTGAGCGCGATCACGCGCAAGACCAGCGATGTGGACTTGCCGGAGCCGGCACCGGCAATGACGTAGGTGGCAGGGTCGTTGGCCAGGATCATCTTCCACTGGTCCGCTGTGGGCGGATGCGGGAAGCGCGCGGTCACCTCCGTCTTGAATTCACGGCTGATACGCGGTGTAAATCCGAGGGGCATGGCGCTGACCAGCCAGTTTTTGCGCGCCTCCTCGGCTTGGCGTTGGAGTTGCGCCTGGTGCGCTCTCTCCGCTGCCAGCGTCGCCGCTTGCGCGTCAGCTTCATACGCTCGTCCTGCTTCAAAACCATGCTGATAGGCCACAGCCTTGCCTTCAGCCAAAGCCGTGCCATGCTCGCGTTCAACGGTTCTCTGTTCCTGTGAACGCCGCGCCGCCTGCTCCTTTTTTTCCTGTGTTAATAAAGTGGTGTGATGCCCGATAGTCATCAGGCCCAGGAAGTCCAGTATTGCATTGAGTTTGTTCATGCTGGGCGCGAAGGTGGATATACCGGGATCATATGATAAAAATGCATAAATATTACCTTGCGGAAATATTTATGTTTATTTTCGTGATTTATTGATGCAGCAATGGAAGCTTTCTTGCTTGCCATGTTGCTTAGTCCCTCTTTGAGACAGCGAGTTCAGCTCAGCCATGTAGAAATTTTCTGCATTGGTCTCGCTTTTTCTATGTGGCGCGCTCCAGATACTCGCTGGGCGCCCGGCCCAGCACGCGGCGGAAGGCGGCCGTGAAGGCGCTGGGGCTGGCATAGCCGAGGTCGAGCGCGACCCGGGTGACGGCTTGCCCTTCGGCCAGGCGCGTGATGGCCGCCAGCAGACACGCTTGCTGGCGCCATTGGGCAAAGGCCAGTCCCGTCTGGGCGCGGAATTGCCGCGTAAAGGTGCGCCGGCTCATGCCGGCCTGCGCCGCCATCGCGTCCAGGCTGCTGTCCAGGCTGGGGTGCCGCAGCATGTCCATGCACAGCCGCGCCAGCCGCGGTTCCTGCGGCAGGGGCGCGCTCAGGGGCAGGGGGCGGGCTGCGGCGATCTCGTCGAGCAGCAGGGCCATCAATCGCCCGGCGCGCGATGCTTCCGCATACAAGGCTTCCACGCTCACGGCCTCGGCCAGCAGCTGGCGCAGCAGCGGCGAGGCATCGAGCACCTGGCAGTGGGACGGCAAGCCCATCCTGATGATGGCGTCTGGGGCGATAAACACGTTGTGCATGCTCACGGCGCCATGCATGCGCATGCCGTGGGAGAGCTGGGCCGGTACCCAGCAGGCGCGCTGCGGCGGCACCAGCCAGTTGCCTTGCGGCGTGTGCACGCTGATGACGCCGCGCGCCGCATACGCAAATTGCCCGCGCGCATGTTGATGCTCGGGAAACATTTCTCCCGCAGCATGCTCGCGCGCGGTGGCGATCAGTTCGCGCGGCACTTCCGTATAAAAATCATCCATGGCCCGTACTCTACAGTATTTGACCTGGCATCGGAGGCGGGCCGTTTGATCCGCACTTACCATGCACTCTTTTTCAGGAGTGTAGATGCACAATACCTATCATCGCCTGGGCCATGGTCCCCACGCCGTCATCGTCCTGCACGGCTGGTTTGGCGACGCGCACGCATTCGCGCCGATGGAAACGGCCCTCGATGGCGCCGCTTTCAGCTATGTTTTCATGGACAATCGCGGCTATGGCGGCATGCGCGGCGCGGCAGGAAATTACTCGATGGAAGAGGTCGCCCGCGACGCGCTGGCGCTGGCCGATGCGCTGGGCTTTGCCACCTTCAGCGTGATCGGTCACTCGATGGGCGGCATGGCGCTGGAACGGCTGGCCTTGCTGGCGCCCTTGCGCGTGCGCAAACTGGTGGCCGTGGCGCCCGTGCCCAGCTGCGGCGTGAGCATGGATGCGGCGGCGCGCGCGTTGTTTCTCGACGCCAGCGGCAACCAGCAAGCGCGGCGCGCCATCATCGATCGCAGCACGGGCGGGCGCTTGCCTGCAAGCTGGCTGGACTGGAAGGCGCAATATTCGTGGGAAAGTGCGGATCCGGCCGCGTTCGCACGCTACTTCCTCGCGTGGAGCGGGACGGATTTCAGTGAAGAAATCAAGGCGGCGCGCGTGGAATTGCCGCTGCTGGCGCTGGTGGGCGAGTACGACCCCCGTTTCGATGCGGCCCTGATGCGCCGCACGTATCTGGCCTGGTACCCGCAAGCCAGGCTGGAAGTGCTGGCCAATGCGGGACACTATCCGATGAATGAAACGCCGCTGGCCCTGGCGGCCAGCATCGAGGCGTTTTTATCGGCGCAGTGACCTTACGCCGTCTTGGCGCGCAGGCGCAGCAGGCTCAGGCCCAGCAGCACGAAGGCGCCGCCCGAAATGCGGTTGAACAGCTTGGCGCGCCCCGGCGTGGCCAGCTGGGTTTTCAGCAGGCGCGCCAGGTTGGCGTAGAACAAGTGGGCCAGCATGGCGCAGGCGACAAACGAGGTCGTCAGCACGGTGAACTGGATGGCGACCGGTTCGCCCGGCGTGATGAATTGCGGAAACAGCGCCGAAAAGAACAGGATGGCCTTGGGATTGGTCAGCGCCACCGTCAAGCCCTGGCGGAAGAGTTTCCAGAAGGAATTTGGATTGGCCGCGCCAAGCGCCACGGGCGCATCGGCCACGATGCTGGTCTTGCTGCGCCATTGCTTGATGCCCAGGTACACCAGATACAGGGCGCCAGCCAGTTTCAGCAGCATGAAGGCGGTGGCCGAGGTCGCCAGTACGACGCCCATGCCGGCCATGGCCACGCCGGAAATGATGAACAAGCCAAAGCCATTGCCCATGCTGCTGATCATCGCGCGGCGCGGGCCGACGGCGATGGCATTCGAGATGGCCAGCAGGACGGCCGGACCGGGAGAAAACGTGACGAGCAGGGCGACGCTGCAGAAAAGCAGCCAGTTCGAGAGATGCATGGGTGTTCCTGGGTGGGGCCGAAGCCGGATGGAGAGTCAAAACACGCTTATTGTACGAAGTTTTTGGCTCCCGCGTCGGCGGCCCCGGCTTGACATCATGCAAACAGGCTGGCGACCACGTGGTTGATGGCGGCCCCACCGGCGATCAGCCAGCAGAACAGCAGGCCGGCCAGCAGCAGGGGCTTGATGCCGGCGCGGCGAATGGCCGACATGTGCGTCGTCAAGCCCAGGGCCGCCATGGCCATGGCCAGCAAGGCCGTGTCGAGTTCGGTGATGGTGGCCACCATGCCCGCTGGCAGCAGGCCCAGCGAATTGAAGGCGACCACGCCGATGAAGATGAAGGCGAACCAGGGCATGGCCAGTTTGCTGGCCTTGCCGTCGCCGCTGCCGCTCCTGGCCTTGCCGCGCGCCAGCACCGCCGACAGGATGACGAGAAACGGCGCCAGCATCATCACGCGCACCATCTTGGCGATCACGGCCGCATTCGCCGCCTCTTGCCCGATCGACTTGCCGGCCGCCACCACTTGCGCCACTTCATGCACGGTCGAGCCGATATACACGCCAAACGCCGTGGGCGTGGCGCCCAGCACCTGCCAGCCCAGGTTCAGCTGGTACAGCACTGGGTACAAAAAGATGGCGATGGTGCCGAACACGACGACGGTGGAGACGGCCACGGTAACGTCTTCGCTGCGCCCCTTGACGACGGGTTCCGTCGCCATCACGGCCGCCGCGCCACAGATCGAGCTGCCCGCGCCGATCAGAATGGCGCAGTTGCGCTCCAGCTTGAACACTGTGGTGCCGAGCAACATCGCCAGGCCGAACGTGGACGCCAGTACCAGCGCGTCGATGGCGATGCCGGCCAGGCCCACTTGCCCGATATCCTGGAACGTCAGGCGGAAGCCGTACAGGATGATGCCAAGACGCAATAAAGTCTGCTTGGAAAAGGTCACGCCCGCGCCGCAGGCGGGCGCCAGGCGGCCATACACGCTGTTGCCCAGCACAATGCCCAGCATGATGGCCAGGGTCAGGGCGCTCATGCCGTGGCTTTGCATCCATTCCAGCTTGCCCAGTTGAATGGCGCCCCAGGCGATCATGCCGCTCAGCAGCAGGCCGGGCAGCAGGCGGCCATAGCGGTCGCTGAAATTTGTTGTGTTGCTTGTTGAGAGAGAAGACATGCCGTACTCCATGGTTCCTGGTTCGTATGGCATGACTGTACAGTTCGCCGATTAAATGGTAAAACGGATTGTTTTTGTATGTTTAACCAATTTAATAGGTAGATGAGATGGCTTTGACCTTGCGGCAACTGCAGATTTTCCTCGCCGTGGCGGACACGGGCAGCACCAGCGCGGCGGCCGAACACATTGCGCTGTCGCAATCTGCCACCAGCGCGGCCCTGAATGAACTGGAAACCTTGCTCGGTGCGCAACTGTTCGACCGCGTGGGCAAGCGATTGCTGCTCAACGACAATGGCCGTTTGCTGTTGCCGCAGGCGCGGCAGATGCGCGACGGGGCCGCCAGCATCGAGCGCCAGTTCGCGGGCGCCGACCCGTCCGTGCCCGTCAGCCTGCAAATCGGCGCCAGCACGACGATCGGCATCTACTTGCTGCCGCAGATCCTGGCGCAGGCGGCGCAGCAGTACGGGCGCAGCATTCCCCAGGTGACGATTGCCAACACGGCCGACATCGCCGCCGCCGTGGCGGAGTTCCGTGTCGATATCGGCCTGATCGAAGGGCCGTGCCACGAAGCGGGCTTGCTGGTGGAGCCGTGGCTGACGGACCAGATGCTGATCGTGGCCGCGCCCACGCATCCGCTGGCGCAGCTGCATCATCTGCTCAGCTTTGCGGAGCTGAACCAGGCGGGCTGGCTGCTGCGCGAAGCGGGCTCGGGCACGCGCGAAGCGGTGGAGCAGGCACTGGTGCCGTACCTGCACTACCTGCGCGCCGCAGGCGAATTCAGCAACTCGGAAGCCATCAAATATGGCGCTGCGGCCGGTCTCGGCATCGCCTGCCTGTCGCGGGTCGTCGTGGCCGATCTGCTGGCCAGCGGGCAACTGGTGCAACTGGACACCATGCTGCCGCCCCTGGAGCGCAACTTTTATCTGATCCGCCAGTCTAAAAAGATCCTCTCGCCCCGCTTGACGGGTTTCCTGGAACTGTGCCGCCACGCGTCACGCATGGCGGGGTAAGGTGCAAACCGCTTGACTGTTTTCCATATGAGGAATAAATTCCCGTATATGGAAAATTCGGCAAGCACAGAGAATGATACGGAACAGCGTCTGGCGGTGCGTTTAAAGCAGTTGCGCGTGGAGCGGGGCTGGTCGCTGGACCAGCTGGCCAGTGCCAGCCAGGTCAGCCGCTCGACATTGTCTCGCCTGGAAAATGGCAAGGTCAGCCCGACGACGGTCGTGCTGGGCAAGCTGTGCGCCGCGTATGGCCTGGCCATGTCGCGCCTGCTGCGCATGGTGGAAGACGATTTTCCACCGCTGCTGCGGCGGGCCGAGCAAAGCGTGTGGACGGACCCGGACAGCGGTTTTATCCGCCGTTCCGTCTCGCCCCCGTCACGCGCCCTGGCCGGCGAAGCGCTCGAATGCGAGCTGGGCGCGGGGGTGACGATCACCTACGCGGCGTCGCCCCGTTCCGGCATGGAACACCACCTGTTGCTGCAGGAAGGCCAGCTGAACGTGACCGTCGACGGCCGCTCCCACGATTTGCTGGCCGGCGACAGCCTGCGCTACCAGTTGCAGGGCGCCAGCGCGTTCATCACGCCGCCAGACAGCGGCGCCCGCTATTTTCTCTTTCTTGTCTGAGGTCAGCATGCCCGCATCGCTGCGCAGTTTTACACCCGCCGATATTCGTGCACGCCTGCCGGAACTGGGCGCGCTGCTGCAGGCGTGCGTGCACGACGGCGCCAGCATCGGTTTTATTCTGCCCTTCGACGTGGCGGCCAGCCAGGCGTTCTGGACGGATAATGTGCTGCCCGCCGTGGCGCGCGGCGTGCGCCTGCTGCTGGTGGCCGAAGTCGATGGCAAGGTGGCCGGCGCCGTGCAGCTGGACTGGGACACCAATCCCAACCAGGCGCACCGGGCCGAAGTGCGCAAGCTGCTGGTCGCGCCCGCTTACCGCCGCCTCGGCCTCGCGCGCCAGTTGATGCTGGCGCTGGAAGAGCAGGCGCGCCTCTTGCCGCGCAGCCTGCTGACCCTGGACACGCGCAGCGGCGACCATGCCGAACCGCTGTATTTGTCGCTCGCTTACGTGGTGGCCGGTAGCATCCCCGCCTATGCGCTGGCGCCTGCCGGCGACCGGCTGGACGCCACGACCATCCTGTACAAGCAGCTATAGCGAGCAATTCAGGCGGGCAACGCATGCGGGGAACTCAGGCTTTCAGGCGCGCTCTAACGGCAGGGGCGCGTGAGCGTGTCAGGGCCGGTGCCGCCTTCTCATGCGTCGCGACAAGGCTGATGGCCGGTGCCGTGTGCGGGGGCGCCACCTCATTGCCCAAGGTGAAGATGCCCACCGTGCCCGAGAGTTGCTGGGCGCGCTGCTGCATGCTGGCCGCCGCCGTCGACGCCTGTTCCACCAGCGCGGCGTTTTGTTGCGTCACATGCTCCATCTGCACGATGGCGGCATTGACTTGCTCGATGCCGGACAATTGTTCACCGCTGGCCATGCTGATCTCGCCCATGATGTCCGTCACGCGGTGCACGCTGGCCACGATGTCGCGCATGGTGGCGCCCGCCGTATCGACCAGGCGCGCGCCCGCGTCAACCCGCTCGACGGAGTCGCCGATCAGCTGCTTGATTTCCCGCGCCGCGCCGGCCGATCTCTGGGCCAGGGTGCGCACTTCGGCGGCCACGACGGCAAAGCCGCGTCCCTGTTCGCCTGCGCGCGCCGCTTCCACGGCCGCATTCAGGGCCAGGATATTCGTCTGGAAGGCGATGGCGTCGATGACGCCGATGATGTCGACGATCTTTTTCGACGAAGCATTGATCGAACTCATGGTATCGACCACTTCTGCCACCACCTTGCCGCCTTTGCCGGCCACATCGGCGGCCGATTGCGCCAGCTGGTTGGCTTGCCGCGCATTGTCCGCATTTTGCTTGACGGTGCCAGTGAGCTCTTCCATCGAGGCGGCCGTCTGCTGCAGCGAACTGGCTTGCGCCTGCGTGCGCTGCGACAAGTCCAGGTTGCCAGCGGCAATCTCACCCGAGGCGCCCGCGATGTCCTGCGTGCCGCCGCGCACGTCGCCCACGATCGTGATCAAACTGGCATTCATGTCTTTCAGCGCCTGCAGCAACTGGCCCAGCTCATCGCCGGATTCGACGCGGATATTGCCGCTCAGGTCGCCGCCAGCCACCTTGCGCGCCACCTTGACGGCGTGCCGCAGGGGCCGCACGATGCCGCTGCTGATGTACCAGGCCGTGACCAGGCTCAGCACGCCGCCGATCAGGCCCAGCGCGATGATCAGCACGCTGGTATCGTGCGCGCGGGCCATGGCCGTCTCGGCCGCCGCGCGCATCTGCGCCGATTGCGTGGCGATCTGCTGGTCGATGTCGCGCAGGGCGGGCTGTTCCTGCGTGCGCTGGCGCGTGGCCTGCAATTGCTCGATGCGCGCATAGCGCTGGTTCACGCTGCTGTCGATTTCCCCGCTCACCGTGGCCAGCTGCCACGTACTGATGCCGACAACCACGGCCAGCAACAGCGATGCCAGCAAAAAACCCGTTGTCAGGCGTACACCGATGCGTATGTTTGAAATATTCATGTCCCCTCAGCTGTTGTCCCATGGTGGCCGCACCCCATGCGGGCGGATCGGCGCGGCGCTGTTGCCCCTGATGTTGCTGGGGTGAAATGAGTGTAGCAGTGCAATACTAAGTAATCTATAAATATTTCCATATTGGAATTTGTCACTGCTTGTTTAGCAACAGCGGGCAATGATTGTCGAGCTTATTGCCGGATAAAATCACCCGCCGTATTACAGACTCTTCCTACCTCGAACCCCGGCATCGTCCGACTGGCAAATGGCGGTGTCGCGCCTACACTGATCTTTTCACAGACCCGGCGGCGGGTCCTATCTTCTTACAGGAGGCTGAGATGGCGAATATCCAGGCAGGATCGGACGGTGCGGCAAACGAGGAAATGACGGCAAGGCGCCTGAACGTGGTCGACTGGATCTCCATGATCCTGCTGATCGTGGGCGGCTTGAACTGGGCGCTGGTGGGCTTGTTCGATATCGACATCGTGGCCCGCATCCTCGGCGCCATGACGACGGCGTCGCGCGGCGTGTATGTGCTGGTGGGGCTGGCGGCGCTGTATTCCATTTACCTGTGCGTGCGCAAGCTGCCGGCCAAGTCCTAGGAGAAGCCATGCCTGTCGGTGTCCATCCCCGGCGCGAACGCGCATCCAAGCAGCTGGAACGGGACGTCAAGCAGGAAGGGCGTTCGCGGGCGGCGCACAAGAAGCGCAAGGGCGTGCTGCAAGCGCTGCAGGCTTGATCGGGAGTTGCCTATTGCGTGCGCAGGTAGGCCAGCAAGTCAGCCACTTGCTGCGCATTGCCGATGCCCCAGAAGCGCATGTTGTTTCCGGGAATGAAATCGCTGGGCGCTTTGAGGAAGGCCGCCAGGTTTTGCTCGGTCCAGACGATGTTCGCGTTTTTCATGGCTGCCGAATACTTGTAATCGGTGGTGGCAGCGGCTTTGCGGCCAATCACGCCCGTCAGCTTGGGGCCGAAGCCGCCGCGCGCCGATGGCCCCACCTGGTGGCAAGAGGCACACTTGCGAAATGCCGCCTTGCCCGCCTCGGCATTGCCGGTGAGGCTGGCGGGCGCGGTGGCGGCCTGCGTGATGGCGGCGTGCGTCAGCAGCAAACCTGCGCAGGCAAGAGAGACGAGAGAGCGTAAGGTAGATGTCATCGGTTAGGCGGGCATGCAATGTGTGGCGAGCGATGACGCATTTTACAGGTGCACATCAAAACCTGCCCGCCAGCACGGACATGCATGCGAGGAAGCGGTGCAGGCAGCGGTGCAGGAGGGGGAATGCCGCTAGCGCTTGGCGCCCTGGGCACCCAACGCCGCCATGGCCGACGCGAACACGATGCAGCCGATGGCCAGCCACTGGGTCAGGCTCAGCAGTTCTCCCAGCACGGCCATGGCGGCCAGTGCGCTGACGGCGGGTGCCGCGCTGCTGAACATGCCGAACACGCCTTGTGGCAAACGGCGCAAGGCAAAGATTTCCAGCGAGTAGGGCAGGGCGCTGGACAGCATGGCGATTGCCAGGCCCATCAGCGCAATCGATGGCGCCAGCAGGGCCGTGCGCGAATACGCGACGCCGATGGGCACCGTCACCATGGCCGCCACCGTCATGCCCCAGGCCACGGCTTGCCCGCCCTGCAAGGTCGAGGCGCGCTTGCCGAAGATGATATACAGCGCCCAGCACAGCGCCGCCCCCAGCGCGTACGCCACGCCCACGGGGTCCAGGTTGCCCGGACTGCCCTGCAGGGGCAGCAACAGATATAAACCGAACACGGCGCAGGCCACGGCCAGCAAATCGCGCGGCCGCCGTGACGACAGCATGGCCACGGCCAGCGGTCCCGTCACCTCGATGGCGACGGCAATGCCGATCGGTATCAGTGCAAACGCGCGATAAATCAGCAAGTTCATCAACCCCAGCACGGAACCGTAGACCAGCAAGTTCAGCACATCCTTGCGCGTCAGGCGGAAACGCCAGGGGCGGAAGATGGCCAGCAAAATCAATGCCGAAAACCCCACGCGGTACGCCGTAATGCCCTCGACCCCGATGACAGGAAACAGATTCTTCGCAATCGCCGCCCCCAGATTGACGGAAATCTGCCCCCCCAATACGGCCAGGGAAGGGAGCAAGATGCTGTCGGGGAGGGGGGAGGTCGAGGCGGGGGAGGTCATGCGGCGGTATTTTAATATGCCTGAGGCTGGCAGTCGCTGGCAGATTGCTAAGCAGGGGAGATTTAACTGGGCGGTTGCTGACATGGCTGGTGTAGCGCGGATTCTTTTCTGGATACCATGTTGCAAAATACGCCAAAATTGCAAAATAATTCACTAACGGCCAGAAGTAGCCCTTGCTAATCGAACAGCCTTTCCCATGTTGATTCTCAACATGAGTAAAAATTATCGCCTGTGGCCCAGCCACATGTTGGCTGCAATCGATAACGGCGCCGTGCAGAACAGATTGAACAACGGTGCCATGAGCAGACCCAATGCTGCAGTGGAGCTTTGCGGGGCCACGAACACCGACCAGTAGGTGTGCGCGTCCAGCAGCAGCATCAGCAGGGCGCCGGCCAGCAGAGCGCCGCAAGTCTTGCTGCGTTGTAGCGCAAGTGCCAGCAATAGGTAGGGCGCCAGCGACCAGGCGCACAGCGCCGCCCGAAAGACGACGCCGCCACCGTTGGCCTGAAATAGTGCGGTGATCAGGTGCAGGCAAGTGCCGACCGTCAGCACTAGCCGGCTTGCCTGTCGTGGGGATTTAAGCGGCGATGTTCCGGTTTTCATGGATCTGCGGTGCGGTTGCTTCCAGTAGATCGTATATGTCTTTTGCACCCAGCGCCAGATGCGATGCGATCGTGCCTTCGGCGGACACCAGGACAGCGCTCGGAGTCACCGGCGCGTCGTAGCGCTCGGATACCTTTCGGTCCTCTTGCAGCAGCGTGGTGCAGGAGCCGGCGGCATGTGGACGGTGCAGCTGTCCGGCATCGACGCGCAGGATGACGGCGATACTGATCAAGCCCTGGTATTGCCGATGCCAACTCTCGATGCGCGGCGTCAGTTCGGCGCAAGGGCCGCAGGCGATGTCGGAGAATATCAGCAGCACCGGCAGGCCGACGGACCTGAGCTGCGCCAGCGCAATCGATGCGCCAGTGCCCATTTCCGGCAGCGCGAAGTCCGGCGCCATGCTGCCGACTGCCAGTCCGCGCGGCCGCATGTCGACCGCATGCAGTGGCTGAATGTTGGCGGCGTCGAGTCGCAGCTCCAGCGTATCCATGCGCAAGATCAGGCGCCCGTTCTGGCGCAGCGTATGCAGCAGCAGCCACCATTGCAGCGCTATCACGGCGATGCATATCGACAGTGCCGGGGCTGTGACCAATATCTCGGCCAGATGCGGCCATACAGGAGCATGCGCATATGCCGGACCAGCGTAAATCAGTGCGCCCGCCATCGACAGCAGTACCGCGTTCCTGAGCAGCGTGGTGGGGCCGATCGGCGTGGCGTCCTGCTGACCGAAACAGTTGCAACTGGGCCGCTGGCCTTGCTGCAGCTTGTACGCCAGCACGGTGCTGTAGAGCGCCAGCAGGGCGGCGCCGGCGCTGGCGCCCCACCACGTGGACGTCGCCAGCGTCAGCATGAAGGCGATCGCCAGTTCGCACGTCGGCATCAGCCACGCCAGCTGCGGCTGCAACGCAGTGGGAATACCGAATTGCGCCAGCGTTTGAGCGTACGCCTGCCGGTGCAGTAGCTTGCCAACAGCGGCGATCAGCAAGACGCCGCCCAACAGCAGGCGCAAGACGGTGAATGGCCATATAGACGCGTCCATTATCTCTTTCCTCCCAGGGTAGGTCCGTCGTAACGTTGAGCGCCGCCAAACGGCGAGATGATCGATGCGTTCGTCAGGTCGGAGCACAGTGGCCCGCACAGTGCGGTGCCGCCGCAACAATTTGAGCCGGCGCAACCGTATCCCGGTGGGCAATCGTCGTTGGAGCTGCAGGTGGGCAAACCGGCACAAGGAGTATTGCCGTGCACGCAGACGCCCGAGCCATTCGGCGTCGTAAAGCACACGCAGTCGCCGCCGCCGACGCATGCGGGGAAGGCGCCGCAACTGCCGCCGGCGCAGGTGCGGCAAGCCTCAGGCGGGCAGCAGTCGCACGAGAGTTTCTGCGCGTCGTCATACGCGTTTTGGCCATACGAGGACACCGCGTTGTAATAGGTCTGCGCTTGGGACAGACAACCGCCGCGCTTGATGTTCTGTATGTTGCCCGTGCCGGGGAAGGCTGCGGTGCAAATGGCGCCAAGGTCGCTGAGGAAGTTGGTATCGCACGCTGTCTTGTTCTGGTTGCACCTGTCGTAGCAACAATCGTGAGTATTACAGGCGGGAACAAAGCTGACGCCGAAGTAGCTTTGCGGCGGCGATACCCACGATCCGGCCGCGCCGCAACCATTGGCGGTGCAGGTATGCGCCAGGTTGGCGGTGCGGGAAGGGCAGTCCGCCAGATTGGCAATGGGGTGCTTTTGCACCACGCCGTTGGGCGTGCAGCAGGCAAGGGCGGAGTCGTACACGCGGTTATTGCACAGGCAATTGCGCGCCGCCCAGGCATTGTCGATACCGAACCGGGCCAGGGTCATGCCGCCCAGGCCGAGCACGACCATTTTCAGTGCGGCGCGGCGCGAGGTGACGCCAGCCAGCGTGCGTGCGATGTCGTCGAGTACTCTATGGTCTGAGGTTTTCATGTCGTTCACCTATCGTGCTCTGGATGGCGACAGTACCGTGTCCAGCCCCACCGGTCCGGCATTGTTGGTCGCATGGTCCCAGGAGATCAGGCTGTAGGGGGTGGACTCGGAGCGCCCGGTCGGACTCTGGATCTCGAAACCGCCAAGCGCCTGCTGGGGCGCGATATGGGCATCACCGGAAATCCAGCCCACATAGGTCATCAGGTCGGACTCGGACTGCCAGCCGCGTGGCGTGCCGGTGACGGTGGTCGGTGCCACGATGTCGAGGTGGAAGGCGGCGATATACAAGGAGCTGCCCAGCGGCTCGTCGTTGAAGATGGTGTAAGTCCACGTGGCGTTATTCAGCAGTACGTTCACATGCGAGCGCAGACGTGGCGAGGCATACGGCGCCGGCTGCGGAATCGTCACGTAGCGATTGACGACGAAGCCCAGCGTGCCGCCGGCCTCGTAGGTACCGCGCAGGGTCAGCAGGTATTGCTGGCCGGGCGTCAGCCCGGTGGTGCTGAATCTGGCGCCGATGCTGCCGCTGCCTTCGTTCGTCAGGCTACCGATGTACACCGGAAAATTCTGCGGGCTGATTCGCCGTGCCGCACCCAATGTGGCGCCCGTCAGGAACACCTTGCTGGCGGTCTCGCTACCGATGTTGCTGACAGTGATCGAGACGATGACTTCTTCGCCGGTGTTGATGACCGTGGCGTTGCCCGTGGCGATCTGTGGCTTGCTAGCCATGATTGCCTCCATGGTTGGAGGCAGTACGGCAAAGCATCATGCCGGTCATGCCGGCCAGGCCGGCCAGCATGATGGCCAGCGTGGGCGGCTCCGATACGGTCACCACTTGGTCGACCACGAAGCTGAAGCTGACGACGTCGGAGAAGTTGCCGCCAAGGTCCTGCAGCATCACATCGAGCGTATGCACGCCGGGCAGCGCATTGGCCGCCACGTCGATGGTGAACAGGGCAACATTGTCCCGGAACGAAAAACTGGGAATGCTGAACAGGACCAGTCCCAACGTTTGCTGTGGCGTCAGCGCGCCCGGATCGAAATTGCCGAAATTCAGGAACAGGTCGGTCGCGTCCAGCGCCGTGTTGGTCCGGTTGATGATGCTGCCGGTGATTCCGATGCTGCTACCGGCCGAGGCCGGTATGGTGGTCCGGGTTGACGTGAGCGTGAGCAGCGGCAGCGCGTGCGCGCTGTGTGCCAGCGCGAACAGTATGAGTGCGAGCAGCGCGCTACCGAACGATTTGTGTAGTGTATTGAGCATGGAAATCCCCTGGCTGGCATCATGGGATTAGCTATGCATTAACTATGCCAGGCCGTGGGAGCGCGCTTGAATCAAGGCTTGCTCAGGATTGCCCGTGGCAGTCGAGGGGAAGTGTAAAGATGACCGACAAGCTGTCGATGTTAATCATTGCCATCAGACTCACCCAGGCACCTAAGGTCCAATGGTTTTGAGATCGTTTTCACGGCAATCTCTTCTCTGTCACGACAGATCCAGGTTACAGTGTTGCAACCACCGATTGAATCCCCACTTGCTGCCTGTCGCGCCGCATATTGACCTGTAACTTGGGAGTAGTATTGAATGACTGTTTTTAGTATCGGCGACACCAATTTTGACGTGGATTTCGCGAAATCAAGCATCAGTCTGGAAGAAGACGGCACTGGCATGGTGGAACTGAACATCGATATCCATGGGGACGACGATGTGTTCATGCGCTTGACCGAGCCCGATGACGCGCAATGGTCGTGGGCGCTGTATCCGCCGGCCTTTTTCCTGCATGGCTTGCGCATTTCGCAAGGGCAGGAAGGAGCGCTGGCGATCGGGATGCTCGATACGCATCCCGAGGCGGAAGAGTCGGGTATCTACATGATGGAGTACGGTGACGTATCGGCTGTCAACATTTTCGAATTGTCGGCACGGCGCCTGCTTGTATCGGGCATGGTGGACTTGTGCGGCAAGCGGCTGCCATTTCATATCGATATGCCGCGCACATAGTGGCGGGGCCGCTCCCAAAGAGACCGGCCCCTGCTGTTCTAACTTAATCCAGCCCCAACGCCTTCGCCACATCGCCCCACGCCACATACTTGAAGTTCTGCGGCCCATCGGGCAGGCGCTTGTAGCCGTCCTGGATCACCAGCATGCCTTGCGCATACGCGCCGCCCAGGTTGGCGGACGTGACGTCGAGGCCATCCGTTTCCGAGGTGCCGTCGATGCCGGCGGGCAAGTTGAAGCCTACCTTGAAGCGGCCGCGCACCTTGTACGGGGCTTGCGCGTCGAGCACCACGTAGCTGCTGTCGCCCTGGCTGGAAACGATCAGGTAGCCAGTGTCCGCCTTGCCACCCGGCTTGCGGTAGATGGCCATGCCTTCCACGTCGGCCGTCAGGTTCGCGCCGACGGGCAAGACCATGGTCAGGGCATCGGGCTTGGCGGCGTCGGCCGAGGTGGTCCAGATGCCGCGCGTTTCCTCTCCCAGGAACAAGCGGGCGTTGGCGTCGTCGGCTACGCAGCCTTCCGGTTGGGTAGCGACCTTGAAGCTGCGCAACAGCGTCGCACTGAACTGGTTCCCGCTCATGCCGATGCTGTATTGCTGGAAGGTGCCATCCTTGTCGTTGATGAACGCTTGCACGCCGCCGCTGGCCGGCTGGTACAAGCACATGCCGTAGATGCTTTTCAGGCCGGTAGGGAAGCGGCCCGCTTCCGCCACGTCGCCGCCGGCATTGATGGTGAACAGCATCATGCTGTTGTCGTCGCGCTGGGTGGCCACGGCCAGGTCGACCTTGCTGCCGCCAAAACGGATACCTTGACGTACGTCGACGTTGTTCAAACGGCCCACTTCCAGCAGCTGCGTTTGCTTGCCTTGCAGGTCGTAGACCAATAGCCCCTGCTTCTTGTTGGTGCCGATGATGCGCGCATTGGCAGGATCGCTGGCCAGCCAGATGGCCGGATCGTCGGCCGCGTCGCCCTGGCGCGCCATCGGTTCTGTCTGTGCTTGCGGGGCGATGATGGCCACCGCAGGCTGTGTTTCCGCTTGGCCAGTCCATTTCAAGGGGCGTGCCTGCCAACCGTTCTTGCCGCGCAGCAGTAGCGACTCCTTGTCCAGCGCCAGCTGGCTGTCGCCTTTGCGCACGTTCAAGGCGACCGCCTGGGCTGGCTGCGCCGTCCATTTGCCGGTTTCATGCGCAAACAGGTGCAGCTTTTCCGCCTTGCTATCGAGCACGGCCACGCCACCGGGCAGCACGGCCAGCGCACCGGCGCCGCCGTCCAGCTGGCCATACGGCTTGCGCAGCGCCACCACTTCGCGCTTGCCCATGCCTTCGGACTCGGCGTCATACGCCCACACGCCCATGTTCGCTTCGCTCACCAGCAGGCGCTGGGCGCCGTCGTCGACCCGGCAATGCTTCGCGTGCGGCGGCAACGCCAGTTTGCGCACCAGGCTGCGCTGCTCGCCCTGCATCACCCACTGTTCCGCTTGCCCATCCTTGCCGATCAAGAACAGATGGGCTAGCTGCTGCGCGTCGCGGTACAAACACGATGCTTCCACGGAAAAGGTGGGAACGGGAAACGGCGCCAGCTTGACCAGCTTGCCGGCCTGCACATCGACCGTCACGGGCAAAGGGCGCTGCGTATCCGCTTCCAGGAACACGGCCAGCACGCGATTGCCATCGATGCGCGTGTCGAGCTGCTTGGCGCGCACGGCGATGCGGTCTTGTTCCTGGCCGGCCGCATTGAACAAACGCAAGCCGTGTTTGTCCAACGTCAGCCAGCCGCCGCCGGGCAGGCGCGCCAGTTCCTCGGCCTCTTGCGTGAAGGAAGGCAAAGTGTTGGCTGAGGCGGCGAAGACGGCACCGGTGGCGCAAAAGGCGGCCAGCAAAGCGCCGCAGAGTACGGTTTTTTTCATGTTAGTAGAAATCATCATCAGAAGGCGCTCGCTTTCAGGCTCACCTTGAAAGTGCGGCCATATTGTTCGTTCTGCACGTTGTATTGCTTCGTGCCCTGGTAGACATAGTATTTTTCGTTGTTCAGGTTGGCCGCTTCAAACGTTACCTGGAACTGCTTGTTGATCTGGTAGGACAGCGAGAAATCGAGCTGTTTCTGGCTGTCGACGATGTGGTCCTGGCTTTGGTCGAGGATGTCGTTGCCCATTTCCAGCAGGTACGGCGACTTGTAGTTGAGGGCCAGGCGGGCGCTCACCGGCCCCGTTTCATAGCCCAGCATCAAGTTCATCACCTGGTTCGACTGGCCCGGCAAGCGGATGTCGCGGTGCATCTGCTGCTTGCTGGCCTTGTCGTAGCGGCCGATCTGCGCGCTCGAGGTGCTCAGGGTGCCGTTGACGCCGACGAGGAACTTGTTGAACGGCGCCGGCAGCATGCGCAGCGGCTGCATGTAGGCCAGTTCGATGCCTTTCACTTTGGCCGCGTCGCCGTTCGCATACGAGGTGGCCGAGGTGTAATTGGCCCACTGACCCGTGCCGGCCAGGTTCGTCGTGTAGGTAAAATTCTTGATGTCCTTGTAGAAACCGTAGGCGGACATCACGCCGTCATTGCCCAGCACGCGCTCGATACCGAGGTCCAGGTTGTTGGCTTTCAGCGGTTTCAAGTCCGGGTTGCCGATGACGGCTTCCGTGTTGCTGGCCAGGCTGATGCCGGGCGCCAGCTGGCTGAAGTTGGCGCGCACGACGGCTTGCGTCCAGGCGGCCCGCACGCTGGTATGTTGATCGACGTCATAACGGGCTTGCAGGTTCGGCAGCCAGTTGGTGTACGAACGTTCGCGCGTCAAGGCCGTGGCCAACCCGGCGCTGTCCACTTGCGAGCCGTTTGCTTCAAAGCTGGTGCGCTCGGCGCGCACGCCGCCGAGGATGTGCCAGGCGTCGAAGTCATAGCTGTTCTGCACATACATGGCGTTGATGTCTTCATGCATGCGGTAGTCGTTGATGACGGACTCGGTGGCCAGGCGCGCCTTGCCGCGGTCCAGTCCCGCCACGCGGGCGCGGATGAGAAGCGGGTCCAGCGCCACGCCGATGTTGCCCAGGTCGTAGTCGAGGGTGTGGCCTTGCACGAAGTTGTTCATCGACGTGGAACCGGCGCCCCAGTAATTGCCGCTCGACGCCTTGCTGCTGTTGTACGCCCATTGATCCGTGTCATTGGTTTTTTCGCGGCGGCTGATTTTGGCGCCGAATTTCAGGGTGGCGATGTCGAACTTGCGCGCCAGGTCGATGCGCGCGTGGTGTTCATTGTCCTTCGAGTAGCGCTTTTGCAGGGTGATGGCGTTGAGCGCATAGCTGGCTGGATCGTACAGCGAGGCGGGGCCGCTCAGCTTGGGTTCTTGCGTATCCGTGAAACGGATGCCGGCGAAATTGCTGGTGCCGCGGAAACGGCCGTCGTTCAACGATTCCGGCGTGTCTTCCGTGGCGCGGCTCAGTCCGCCTTTCACGTCCAGGGTCCAGTCGCCCGATTTCTGCTGCGTGCCCAGCACCAGCGAGCGCACTTGCTGCGTGTACTTGCGCTGGCGGATGCGGCGCTCGGCGCGCGCGCTGGCTGTTGCTCCTTCGGCCAGGCTGCCGCCCGCGATATTGCTGATGGTCAGGCGGTCGCGCACTTCATTGTCGGAAAATTCGCTGACAAACGAGCGCAAAAACCAGCTGTTGCCCGCTTCCGGGCGGTAATCGAGGTTGATGGCCAGTGCGCCGCGCTTGCGCACGGGCAGGTAGTCGCGCAATTCCAGGCTGGATAATTTACCCTTGCTCCAGGCACCGCCCGTTTCCACGTCATCGGAGCCGAACGAGCGCTTTTCCGCGCTCAGGCCGGCTGCCACGCCCAGTTTGCCATCGAGGAAGCGCTGGGCCCACAGGGCGCCGCCGCTGGGGCTGGTCTTGCCCGTCTTTTCATCATGGCTGGCGCCCACGTTGGCCGACAGCAGCTTGCCGGGCAAGTCGAAGGCGGACAGCGATTTGACTTCGACGGTGGCGCCCAGCGAGTTGGCGTCCATTTCCGGTAATAAAGTCTTCGAGACTTCCAGGGTACGGATCAGGCCGGCAGGCAGGATATCGAGCGCCACGGCGCGGCGGCCCGCTTCCGGCGACGGCACCAGCGCGCCATTGATGGTCACCGCGTTCAGGTCCGGACCCAGGCCGCGCACCGTGATGTAGCGGCCTTCGCCCTGGTCGCGCTGCACCGATACGCCCGGCAAGCGGGCCAGCGCCTCGGCCGCGTTTTTATCGGGCAAGCCGCCGATATCATCGCTGCTGATGACGCTGATGATGTTGTCGGCTTTCTCTTGCGCCGCGATGGCGTTGCGCAGGCTGGCGCGCTGGCCGCTGACGACCACGGTGGCGGCCGGCTGGCCGTCGGCATCCTGCGTTTGGGCGTTGCTGTGGCCGCTGAAGACGGCCATGATGGCCAGGGACAGGGCCGTCAGGCGCAGCGGGGAGGGGAAGGAAGTGTGCATGGTTTTCATGAAGAGCTCGGTTAGGGGGAGGGAACCGGGCGGATTCTAGGCAGCAAATATGACGGTTGCGTGACAGGCAAGGGCTGGCCGCCCTGAAAACAACGGCCTGTGAACGCTTTCCGGCCGGAAATGAAGCGTGGTGAGCTGAAATGACCTGCCAGCGCAGGGCGCACGGGCAATGGCTTGCCGGATTTGCCTCAGTTGCGTTGCTCATGATGAGCCGTTTGCACCTGCCGCAGGGGCGTGGCGTATGTCATCGTGCCGTCATGGGCGGGCGCTATCGTGGCGACAGCACCACTTTTAAAGGTTCCCCACATGCTGCCGTTGCACCGTAACAGTCTGATTGCCGCCGCGCTGGCATTGCCCCTGTTCTTTTTCCTGTACGCCACACTAGGCCACCTTAAACCGTTTACCATCTGGAAGTGGATGGATATCGTCTGCGAAGGCGGCACGGCCGTCATGGCGGGCATCTGGTTTTTGTTTACCCTCAGCAGCCGTCCACGCGGACGCGTGACGAGCCTGATCGCCGGCGGCCTGTGCGCCATCATGCTGGGCTCCTGGGCCGATTGCCTGGATGAATTCTTTGCCGTCGACAAGAGCGCCGTGTGGGACAACTGGCTGGAAGCGCTGATTCCATTTGGCATGCTGGTGCTGACCATCGGCATGTATTACTGGCGCCAGGAACAGTTCCGCCTGAACGAACACCTGCAAAAGCGCGAACGCCTGTTCCGCGACCACCGCGCCTTCGACCGCATCACGCAGCTGGCCGACGCCAGCTATCTGCGCACGCAGATGCGCCTGGAACAGGAACGCCGGCCCGGTCTCGATTGCGCGCTGGTCTTGCTCGATATCGACAGCTTTCACCTGATTAACCGCGAATACGGCCACCGCGAAGGCGACCGCGTGCTGCAAGCCGTGGGCCACATGCTGCTGCTGAACTTGCGCAATGACGATTTGCTGTGCCGCTATGCGGGCGACCGCTTTGCCGTGCTGATGCCGGGCGTGTCGCGCGAGGATGCGGCCGTGAAGGCGCGCCACCTGTGCGCCATGGTGGGGCAGATGCGCCACCACGCCAACGACAACCGCGAAATCCGTTTGAGCCTGCGGCATGCCTGCTCGCTCACCGATGGCGTGCCGGAAGTGGTGTTGGCCGAGCTGAGCCGTGCCGTGGAAACGCCGCGCGCCGGTACCGGCATCAGTTCCGCCGCGCCTGCCTGATGCCGCTGAACCAGCAAGGCGACCCCAGCATCGCGGCCCATCACCAGCCGGCGCTGGTGCTCGACTACGCGCGCAGCCGCGAACTGGCTGTGGCGCCGCTGCTCAAGGGCACGGGCCTCGACGGTGGTGCGCTGCCGTGTGCGGAAAGCCAGGTCAGCGCCGCGCAATACCTGCAACTGCTGGCCAATGTGGCGCGCGGCCTGGACAGTGCCGACACCAGCTTCATGCTGGGCCAGCAAATGCTGCCCGGCCATTACGGCGCGGCCAGCCATGCCTTGCTGCAGGCGCAGAATCTGCGCCAGGCCCTGACCATCCTGTGCGGCTTCCACACCTTGCTGTGTCCGCTCCTGCAGCCACGCTTGCGCGAGGCGGGCGAGCTGCACGTGCTGTACTGGGTCGATGCGTTCGGCGCGCCCAGCCAGCTGCCGTTTCTGGTGGAAATGCACATGACGGCGCTGGCGGCCATGTGCCGCTGGCTGGCGGGAGAGTCGTTGCCGTGGCGCTTCTGTTTCAACCGCGCGCGGCCCCGTCATGTGGAGCAGCATGAAGTGCACCTGGGCCAGGCGCTGCGTTTCGATTGCCAGGTCGACGCCATGCTCATCGATTCCAGCTGGCTGGATAAACCCTGGCCGCGCGGCAATGCCACGGCGGCCGCGCTGGCCTTGCGGGCGGCCGCGCTGGCACCTGTACCGGCAACGAGCCTGCTCGGTGCACTGTACGACTACCTGCTGGCCAACATCCGCTGCGCGCCCACGCTGGAACGCACGGCACAGGAGTTCGGCGTCAGTCCCGCCACGTTCAAGCGTCACCTGGCGCGCCATGGCACGCATTTCCAGGCCGAGCTGGACCAGGTGCGCGCGCACAAGGCCATCTACCTGTTCCAGGCGCATGGCTACGACAACGATGCCGTGGCCGCCTACCTGGGCTTTCATGATGCCACCAACTTTCGCCGCTCGTTCAAGCGCTGGACGGGGCAAACGCCGCAGCTGTTGCGTCATGCGCTGGCATTGTTCGTGGCCGGTTGAATGGCGGCGTTGCGCGCCAGCGCCACGGGCAGTCATTCCAGTGGGAACAATTGCCCGTTCTGCTACATCCATAGTACACTCGACCAGAGAGCGAACAGACGCGCTTTGAGGCGCTCCGGTATGGCGGCGGCGACCGCTGTGCCGTGCCTTAACCCAGCCTGGAAACTGGCGCGCCCATTGTGGTGCGCCGGCAGCCGGGCAACTTGATAATGCCCTATCGTGTATTCACAATCGCAGATCGATCCAGTCGTCAGTTTCCGTAACACCCAGGGTGAGGCGGTGCGCGGTACGATTTTCAACTTGCAGCGCAATTCGCTGGTCATGGAAATCTACAATCCCTACTCGATTGTGCAGGTCAGCGAGGTGCTCAATGACGTGACGGTGCGCATGGGGGCAAAGAACGCCTATGTGGGCAAGGCCGTCGTCATCAGCAGCGTCAACACGGGCCTGACCGCCATCGTTTCCGTGACCCTGATCGACGAGTGGCGCGAGCTGAGCGACGTGGTGGTCGTCAAGGGCGCCGTGGCGAAAGAGTCCAGCGCCTTTGTCGCGGGCTGGGGCGAGCGCTTCCGCATCCGCCGCGATTACCAGATCGTCGTCAACGAAATGCGCGCCTTTTTGTCGGAAGTGGCGCGCTGGGTCGAGCAGGTCGATTTGTCGGACTCGCTGCCGAAGGAAAATGGCCGCCTGCGCGCCGACATCTTCGACGAGCTGGCCTTGCCGCTGATGGAGCAAACCCAGCTGTACTTGCGCCAGCTCGAGGTGGAAGCCTCGCTGGTCGAGGAAGAACGGGCGCCGGCCCACCGGGCCTTTGCCCAGACGGCGCTGCACCCGCTGATCCTGCGCGCGCCGTTCGTCTTCCGCACGTTTACCAAACCGCTCGGCTATGCGGGCGATTACCAGATGGTCAACCAGCTGCTCGACGATCCGCGCCAGGGGCCGAGCACCTACTTCCAGATCGTCAATGCGGCCTTCCTGCAGGCGGCTGTCGCCACGGCGCACCGCAACCGCATCGATATCCTGACGGAATTTTTGGCGCACAAGGCGGCCGAGGCGCGTGTTGCCGGGCGCGTGTATAAAGTGCTCAACGTGGGCTGCGGCCCCGCCATCGAGGTGCAGCGTTTCCTGGAAACGTGCCCCGATGCGCAGTGGCTGGCCTTCGAGCTGGTCGACTTCAGCAGCGAGACCCTGGACTGGACGCGCGCGCGCCTGACCAGCATCATGCAGCGCACGGGAAGCGTGGTGGAAATCGATTATGTGCACGACTCCGTGCACAACCTGCTCAAGCGCCGCCATGGCGCGGGCATCACGGGCTTGCCCGGCAGTTTCGACGCCGTGTATTGCGCCGGCCTGTTCGACTACCTGTCCGACAAGGTGTGCGCGCGCCTGCTGCTGCATTTCGCCTCGCGCGTGCGGCCGGGCGGGCGCCTGCTGGTGACGAATGTGCACGCCGACAATCCGGGCAAGTTTGGCATGGAGCATTTGCTGGAGTGGCATTTGATCTATCGCAATGAAGAAGGCCTGTCGGCCTTGCTGCCTGAACATGCGACGGCGCCGAAAATCTATGTCGACGCCACGGGCGTGAATGTGTTTGCGGAAGTGAGCATTCCTTGATGGATACTCCAGGCCTGCACGCCGGCTACACGGCCGTTTTGCGCGACTTCCGCCTGGAATTTAGCCGCGGCGGGGCCTACACGGGCATCGTGCTGATTCTGCTGGGCATGGGCCTCGATTCGGCCCTGTATCCGGACAAGCAGTCGGCGTTTACCAGCGCGCGCATCGTCGTGTCCGTGCTGATTTTTTGCGTCGTGCTGGCCATGCGCACGCGCTGGGCGCAAGATCGCATCCAGGGGCTGACTTTTGTCTGGCTGATCCTGCCGCAAATCATGATCGCCTGGATGATCGCCGTCACGGAGGGCGCCACCTCGATCTATTACGTGGGCATGACCCTGGCCATCTATTCCTCGGGCATCGTGCTGGCCTTCGGCCTGTGGCAAAACATGGTCTTCGGCGCCATCTCCTGCCTGCTGTACGTGGCCGCCTGCATCTGGCATGCGGACGGCTTCGACTTGCCGGCCACGTTTGTCGTCAATTGCCTGTTCCTGATCATGTCGGCCAGCATCAGCGCCGTGTTTACCTATTTCAATGAACGTGCCCGCTTCATGCTGTTCCAGCTGAAGGCGGAAGTGGCGCAAAAGAACACCCAGCTGGAGGAAACCAACAAAAGCCTGGCCGATATCAAGGGACAGATGCTGCAGCAGGAGAAAATGGCCGCTCTCGGCACCCTGGCCGCCGGCATGCTGCATGAAGTCAACAACCCCGTGAATTTCTGCATGATGGCCATCGAGGTGGCCATCGAAGACCCGGCCGCCAGGCAAAGCGCGCTGGTCAGCGAATGCCTGGCCGACGCCAAGGAGGGCATGCTGCGCGTGCAGCACATCGTTTCCGATTTAAAAACCTTTGCCTACCGCAAGAGCGGCAACCAGCTGGAAAATGGACACTTCCAGTTCCGCAGCGCGCTCGACGCGGCCATCCGCCTGGTCGGGCATGAAACGAAGAATGTCAGCATCAGCCACGATTTGCCGGTCGACACCCTGGTGCGCGGCGACGAGGCGGCCATCGTTGGCGTGCTGATCAATTTGCTGGGCAATGCCGTGCTGTCCATGCGCAAGGGCAATGCGCCACCGTTCGAGATCCGCATCACGGCCCGCTGGGACGAGAACCGCTTGCGCATCAGCGTGCGCGACAACGGCCCCGGCATCGCCCCGGAAAACCTGGCGCGCGTGTTCGAACCGTTCTTCACCACGCGCGAAGTGGGGCAGGGGCTGGGCCTGGGCCTGAGCATCAGCTATGGCGTGATCGAGCGCCACGGCGGCACCCTCTCCGCCGAAAGCGAACTGGGCCAATGGGCCAGCATGAATTTCGACTTGCAGCGCTCCGACTGGGAGGGCCGCTAATGGACAACGATAGCCGCGCCGGTGTGCTGTACGTGGACGATGAAGCGCTCGCCTGCAAGTATTTCGCGCGCGCCGTCGGTGCGCGCTACCGCGTGCTGACGGCGCACAGCGTCGATGCGGCGCTGGCCATGCTGAAAGATGAGTCCGCCAACATCGACGTGCTCGTCACCGATTACCGCATGCCGGACCGCCTGGGCAGCGAGCTGCTGCAGGAAGTGGCGCAGCGCTATCCGCACATCGTCTGCATGCTGGTGACGGCGTATGCGGACAAGGACGTGCTGCTCGAACTGATCAACGGCGGCGCCTTGTTCCGCCTGCTGGAAAAGCCGCTCGACCTGGCCGCCATGCAAACGGCGCTGCAGCTGGCCGTGCAGACGGGACGCGAGCGCGCCGCGCGCCGTCAGGGCCTGGTGGCGATGGAGGAATCGCTGGCCTTCCTGGCGCACGAATTGAACACGCCGCTGGCGGCCATCGCCAATTTTGCGCGCGGCATCGCGCGCCGCGCGCAGGCGGACTCTCCAGCACAGGCCGAGATCGGCGAAGCGGCCGCCTTGATGCACGACAATGCGCGTTATTGTTTGTCCGTGCTGGCCAGTTTTGTCGACACGGTGCGCCTGGCCAGCGCCGGGCCGGGCATGCAGGGCGGACGCAGCGCCGGCAGCGCGCGCCAGCTGCTGGCCGCCTTGCTCGACAGCTATCCCTTGAGCACGGCCCAGCGCGCCGCCATCACGGTCGAGCAGGGCGAGGATTTCGCCATTGCCGAGTCGCCCAATTGCGTCGCGCTGATTTTATCGTCCGTGCTGGCGAATGCCCTGCGTTCGGCCGGCGAGCAAGACCATCCTGCGATCGGCATCCGCATCGATGCGGGCCGCATCACGGTGCGCGACAATGGCGCCGGCATCGCTCCCGAGATTGTCGCGCAGCTGTTGCTCGACCCCGTCAGTGCCAGCGGCAACGAAGGCAAGGGCTGGGGCATGGTGTTTTGCCACCGCATGATGCAATCGTTCGGCGGCAACCTCGATATCGCCACCGAATTTGGCAGTGCCACCACGGTCACCCTGAATTTTCCAGTACATATAAGGAACGAGCATGATTGACGCCAATCTGCGTTTGCCGGCTCAGCTTGAGCCGGCGCAAGGCTTGCCGACGATACTCTATGTCGATGACGAGGCCAACGCCCTCAAATATTTCCAGCGCGCCATCGCGCCGCTGGCCAACGTGCTGACGGCCACCTCGGTCGAGGAGGGCAAGCGCATCCTCGACGAACAAGCCGAGCGCATCGCCGTGCTGGTGTCGGACCAGCGCATGCCGGGCGCCTATGGCAACGAGCTGCTGTCCTATGCCTGGGACCGCCATCCGCACATCGTGCGCATTTTGACCACCGCGTATTCCGAGCTGGAGCACACGGTGGAAGCCGTCAACCAGGGGCAGATCCACCGCTACATCCAGAAGCCGTGGGATATCGCGGCGCTGCGCATGGAACTCAAGCAGGCTTTGGAACTGGCGCGGCTGCGCAATGAACACGCCCAGTTGCTGCGCGAAAAGCTGATGGTGCGCCAGCGGCAAGCCGTCGCCAACCGCATCGGCACGCTGTACGCCTTGTGCGCCAGCCTGGCCGGTCCGGAACAGCAGCTGCCCGTGGAAGCGTATCTGTCGGCGGCCCTGACGGCCGGCGTCACGCCGCCCGAGCCGGACTGGCTGCTGATGGATTATGCCGATCTGGTCAGTTCGGAAGCCTTCCGCGGCACCGCCTTTGCCGCCGCCGTGCGCCAGCAGCTCGACACCCTCGAGCGCGAGCATCCGGGGCGCGGCGTGGAGCAGGCGATCGACATGCTGTTGCCCGTGTTTGGCGCGGCGCTGCAAAACCACGGCGGCACGGCGCTGTTCCTCGATGGACGCCTGCTGACGGAATTCCTGGAAACGCCGACCACCACGCCCGTCTCGTCCATCCACGCATTCTGGCTGGCCAGCTTGCTGTGGCTGGCGCGGCGCGGCTGGTCCTTGCAGCTCAGTAAGACGGAACTGGGCTTGCAGGGCAAGGTAGTGCAGGCGGAACCGGCGCTCACGCCGGACCACCTGGCGGCCTGGATCGAGCAGTTCTGAGCATGGCGCCCCGCAAGGGGCCGGCGCCATAGAAAACAGGGCCGCGCGGGCCCTGTTTCGGCTTGCTGCGAGCAAAGCTTAGCGCTCTGACGCCGCTTTCAGGTTGTTCAAGCCTTTTTCAAAATCCTTGCCGATCATCCGGTCCATGCTGACAAACACCGTCATGACCTTGCTGACGTAAGGGCTGGGGCCCGTCATGGTCCAGTTTACCCTGGTGCCGTCGCCCTCGGGTGTCATGGTAAACGTGGTGGTGTTGTGGCTTTCGAACGGTTTCAGGAAGTCCAGCTTGATGACGGTGCGTTCGGGCTGGGCCGCTTCCGTGATTTCCATGCGGCCGGCGCCCACCTTGTCATTGCCCTGCCACGCATATTGCGCGCCCATGCCATTGGCCGGGCCCGTAAAGGTGCGGCGCATGGCCGGATCGAGTTTTTCCCACGGCGACCAGGCGGCCCAGTAATGGAAGTCCGTGATCAGGCCGGCGATTTTCTCGGGCGGGGCCTTGATGGTGATTTCGCGCTGGACACTGAAGGTGTCGGGCTTGGTGGTGGCATAGCCGAGGATGGCGGCGACGACGACGACGATCAGCAGCAGGGTTTTTTTGATCATATGCTCTCCAGATCTTGAATGGTCGATGCGAACGAATCAAGGCAATCTTAGCAGATATGAATCGCTGTGCGCAGCCGCCTGGCCTTTATTTGCGCCAGCTCTGCGCAGGGCCGCCTGCACGCCCGTTCGCCGCCGCGCGCACCCGCGCACGCCAGGGGTGTGCCGGTTTGTGGTGCGGGCCGGCGTCCGCTAGAATGCTGGCCTGCAACGATTTCACTTAGGGAAATATGATTCAACGATTGATCGCCAGGCTGACCCTGGCGTGCGGCTTGCTGGCGTCCGCCTTTGCCGCGAACCTGGCGCATGCCGATGCCTGTCCCGCCCATTATGTCGATGGCCGCAAGCCGGAAATCACCAACCCCAAGCTGGACGTGGCAACCAGGGAGCTGTGCTACAACGTGTTCGGCGTGATGCACTCGGGGATCACGCGCACGCCCTTGTGGTCGGCTGAACACCTGACGGCGAACAACCTGGAAGCGGCGCAGGACTTGTCGCGCGAAAACTCCTTCCACGCCGAACGCAAGCTGCCCGCCGCCCAGCGCGCGGAACTGGCCGATTATGCGCGCAGCGGCTTCGACCGTGGTCACATGGCGCCCAACGGCGACATGCCGGATCGCCAGAGCCAGCACGACAGCTTTACCCTGGCCAATATGGTGCCGCAGGATGCGCGCAACAACCGCTATGTGTGGGCCGGCATCGAGGGCGCCGTGCGCAAGATGGCGAAGAAAGAGGGCGACCTGTATGTGATCACGGGGCCGGCGTTCATTGGCGGCAACCTGCGCAAGGTGGGAAGAGTCATTGTCCCCAGCCACCTGTACAAGGCCGTGTACAGCCCGCGCCAGCGCGCCGGCGCCGCCTACTTCATAGAAAACGCCGATACCAAACAATATGAAATGCTGAGCATTGCGCAACTGGAAGACAGGATAGGCATCGATCTGTTACCGTCGCTGACGCGCCAGCAAAAGCTGCGCATGCTGAGTTTGCCGAAGGTCAATAGCAAGTCCAAGAAATAAGACGTCAAAAAGGAAATATCATGTGCGCAAAGAAATTCGTCCCGTATGCCAATGAAAGCGATGTGCTGGAAATCGGCAATCTGAGCATCGAAAACCGCATCGACCGCATCAGCCTCAGCGGCGACATCGACCTGACCCTGGACAAGCCGGGCCTGGCCCTGGCGAAACAGCTGCAAAAACTGCTGGGCGACGTGGTGGCGCAACTGGAAAAGCAGGAACTGCCCGACCAGTTGCCGCCACCCGAGGTGACGTCGGTGGCCAATCCCTTCGAGTGACGTTGGCAAGCGCGGGCGCGCTTGATCGTCCGCCGGTCTTACAGTTGGCGCGGCCCCTGCGGCGTGTTGATGTGGGCCACCAGACAGGGGCCGCGTTCCCCTGTCGACGGGTGCACAGCCACCTGGCTATCAAGGCCCAGCGATAGCAGCAAGCGCGCAATGCGTTCCGGTTCGGGATGAAACAGTTCAAGCTTGATGAGGGACAGTCCATGATCCTGCAGCCTGGCCGCCGGGTGCGCTGCCGCCTGCCACTCGATGAGTGCCGGGGCAACGCCATTCAGGCGCAACGCGCCATCATCGGGAATGGTAATCAGCCAATTCAGGGCACCCCGGCTCATGGCTTCGATATTACCAAGTGGCTCCGAACAAGCCGCAACGCTTGCCTGGATATCGGCAGTGCGGGCTATCCAGGTGGCGAGTGCCGGTGCCGCATTGGCGGCCAGGGTATCAAGCGCGAACCAGCGGGGCCTGGACGGTAGCGGCGCCCTGGGGTCGGGCGCGATCACTTCCAGGTAGACAGAATCGCCAAGCCGCAGCAGAAGGTTATGCGTCCCCATGCGGGCATGCGCTCCGCCAGCCTGAGGTTCCACCCCCAGCGCCAGCCGCACCAGCTCGGCACCCGCTTCCAGCGTTGGCGCCGTGATGGCGATATGGTCAATATGGCAGCATGGCACTGCAGATCCTTCACCGTAGCGTCGTTGATGTGTTCAAGCCTGCTTGTCCTCGGAGGCAACCCCATCCGACGGCCAGCATCGGACGGGGATGACACAGCGCCGGCTTACTTCGCGAACGCCTGCGCCGCCGGCGTCACGGTGACGGCTGCCGGTTTGATGTGCAGCTGCATCGCGCCGATGACCTTGTCCTCATCGAGCAGCGCCTGCGGCTTGTTGCCGTCGTACTTGATGGGCGAAAACGCGTCGCTGACGAGCTTTTCCTTCAAGCCGGCCGCATCCTTGGCGACGATCACCACGGACAGGTTCTTCGCCGACAGATGCTGTTTGATGGCGCGGTTGACGTCAAGCACCGTCAGTTTCGCCAGGCCATCACGCATCAGTTTGGTGAACTCCGGCGTGCCATACCATTGCGAGTCGAGCGCATAACCGAGTTGCTGGTCCTGCGTCGAGGTCATGACGAAGACGTTCTTCATCAGGTAGTCGCGCGTGGTGGCGAAGTCGTCCTGCGTCAGGCCGTTGTCGATGAGCTTGCCCAATTCCGTCAGGGCCACGCGCAGGGCGAAGTGGGCGTTGTCCGGCGCCACGGGGCGTATCCAGATTTCGAACAGCTGCGCCTTGCGGCCCAGGTTCGGATTCGGGAAGAACTGAACCATGCCGCGCGGGAAAGCTTCAATGTACGCGTAATCGCCATAGTTCATGCCGCGCAGCTCGCGGATGCGCTGGTACAGGTAGGAGTTCGAGGCGCGGTGCTCGCCCAGCCAGGTCTTCGCCAGCCACAGGGCGGGGAAGTCCGGGTGCGTGCGCGTCACGTCCAAGGGCAGGCCGAAGGAAATGGCCGTGGCGCGCGTGTTTTTCTCGAGGATTTCCACTTCCAGGCCCTGCGCCTTGCGGCCCGCGGGTTTGACGGTGGCCGGCAAGCCTGGGCCGGCCGGCAGTTTGCCGAGTGCCTGCGTCAGCGAGGCCGTCATGGCGTCCGACACGTCGCCGGAAACGCCCACCTTCACGGCGCCTTGCGCATACGCGCTCTTCCAGAACTGTTTCACGTCGTCCAGGGTGATGGCGTCGATGCCGGCCATCGTGCCCAGCACCGGATGACCATACGGCGTGCCCGCATACACATTCGTTTGCAGGCGTTCCTTGGCGAATTCCTCTTCGTTATTGTCCTTCAGGTCCAGCAGCAGCGCGTTCTTTTGCGCATCCTTCAGGCGGCGGAAATCGTCTTCGCGCAAACCCGGCGAGAGCAGCAGGGGCAGGGCGATGGCGTTGAACTGCGTCCAGTTATCCCGGTGGATGGAACCCGTAAACGTCGTCATTTCCTTGTCCGTCTGCTGGGAAAAACTGCCGGCCAGCGGGAACAGGGCGGCGTTGACTTCGTCGATCTTGCGTTCGGACGAGCCGCCGGACGCCACCATGGCGGCCGTCAGCGCGGCCAGGCCTTCCTTGCCTTTGGGGTCTTGCGCGGAACCGGCCGTAAACAGCAGCTTGTAGCGGATCTGCGGCAGCGCGGACTTTTGCACCAAGACGTCAAATTTCGCGTTCGACGCGGCCGGCATCAGGCTGGCCAGTGTCGGCGTGGTGGCGATGGCGGCCGCCATCGGCTGATGCGACAGGGTGGTCACCACCAGGCCGTCGTCCGTCAGGTATTTGCGCGCGGCCGCCTGCAGGTCGGCCGGCGTGAGCGTATCGATCAGGCGGTAGTACTGGTTGATGGTCGCGTAGGAGCGGTCGAAGTGCACGAAGGACGCCAGGGTGCCGGCGATCTGCTCCGTGTTGTCGAGCGAGCGGATCAAGCCATATTTTTCGGCCGACTTGGCGTCCGCCAGGTCTTTTTCGCTCACGGGCGTGTCGCGCAGCTGCGCCACGGTGGCCAATATCGCATCGCGCACGTAGACGGCGTCATCGATGTTTTTCACGCGCGCGCCCAGCACGGCCAAGGACGGGTCGACCCGGTCCGGCGTCATCTCGAACAACTGGTCGACCTTTTGCTCGTTTTGCACCAGGCGTTTGTACAGCGGCGAAGTGCGGCCGAAGGACAGCGACAGCAACGTCGCCAGGGCGGCCTGGTCCTTGTCCTTCACGGAAAACGCGGGCGCGTGGAAACCCACGGCCACCCATGGCAGGGTCGGCGTGGGCCAGGCCACGTGCTTGTAGACGGGGCCGCGCGGCGCGGGTTCCACGGGCACGGCGGCCTGCTGCTTGCCGCGCTGCCAGGCGCTCCAGTATTTTTCCACCAGCGCGATGGCTTGCTGCGGCTCGACGTCGCCGGCGATGATGATGGTGGTGCGCTCGGGACGGTACCAGCGGTCGAAGAAGAGCTTCGAATACGCGTACTGGTTCGGCATGTCTTCGATGTCCTGGATAAAACCCATCGTCGTGTGCTTGTAGGTATGCGTGGTGTAGGCGCTGTCGCGCATCACTTCGAACAGTTTCGAGACGGGATTGGCGCTGTTCTTGTTATATTCGCCCAGCACGGCCCGCGATTCCGTCTTGAACGCGTCTTCCGCGTAATCGAGGTGCTGGAAGCGGTCCGCCTCCACCTTCAGCACGGTTTCCAGGTCTTGCTTGGCAAACGTCGTGTGGTAATTGGTCAGGTCGTCGCTGGTATACGCGTTCTGGCGCGCGCCGGCGCGGGTGATGACTTCCTGGTATTTCTCGGGCGGATACGCCTTGGTGCCGCGGAACATCATGTGTTCGAAGAAATGCGCGAAACCGGACTTGCCCGGCTCGACTTCATTGCGCGAGCCCGTCTGCACGGGAATCTGCAGCGAGACCAGGTTCGGGAAGCCGGTCGGCACGATGATGATTTTCAGTCCATTGGCCAGGGTCTTTTCGGTGGCCTTGAACGGCAGCAAATCGGCCTTGCTGGCGGCGGCGCTGTGGGCGGCGGCCGGTTTGACGGGCGCGGCGCCCAGGTTCGACGCGGCCATGGCCGACAGCGCCAGGGCGAAAGCGGGTAATAAAGCGGGCATGATTCTTGACACGGGGGCTCCTTCTTTTCTTGGAATGTGGAAAGTGCAACGCCGCAGCATAGAATATTCGTGCCGCCGTGCATAGGGGCTCTAAAAGTCGGGCCGCAGGATGCGCGTGGTGAGATGGGCCAGAAAGTCGCGCCGGGTCGGCAGGAACATGCGGATGTACACGGTGTCGTGCGCACGATCATGGTGGTACACGACGCGGATGTCGTGGCACAGGCGCTGCCGCACATCCAGGCCGAGGTCGCGGGCCGCTTCGATGGGCGCGCCGCTGCCGGGATAGGTCTTCAGATCGGCAAAGAGTTGGCGAAAGTCCGAGGTGAACTGCTCGCATGGCGCTGCCGCATGGCGCGCCTGGAAGTCGCTGCGCAATTCCTTGAAATCGGCTGCGGCGCTTTTCAGCACGACGATGCGCGCCATCTCAAGCCTGGTCGAGGCTGGCCAGGAAGTCCTCTTCGGACACCACGTCGCCGCGCGCGATGTCCTGGTTGCCCATGGCGATCAGCTTCATGAACGCATGCTGTTCCTGCATCTGCTGCGCCTGCCGCTTGCCTTCCTGGTAGGCGTGCATCGATAGCACGACCATCTTCGCTTCGCCATTTTGCGTGATGATGATGGGCTCGTCCTGGCCAGCGTCAAAGCTGTTGACGATCTCGGTCGTATTGGCCTTGAGGTAGGAGATCGGCTTGATGCGTTCCTTGAGGTCCATGGCGGCTCCGAATGAGATAAACTGCGACAGGACCAAATATACACCAAATTTGGTCGTGCTTCCTTGTGGCCTACGTCAGCGTCGTTTCCGGCAGGCTGATGCGGTTGCGGCCCAGGTGCTTGGCGCGGTACAGGGCGCAGTCGGCCGTGTGGATCAATTGCCCCGGTTGCGTGCCTGGGCCGGGCAGGGCCGTGGCGGCGCCGATGCTGACGGTGACGCAGGCGCCGTCGGGGCGCTTGCGCGGCAGTTGCAGCCGCTCCACGCGCTGGCGGATGCGTTCGGCCACGATGGCCGCGCCCTTGAGCGACTGGTTCGGCAGGATGACGGCAAATTCCTCGCCGCCATAGCGCGCCACCATGTCGTTCGCGCGCATTTCGCTGGCCACGGCGCCGGCCACCTTGCGCAGGCACAGGTCGCCGCCCTGGTGGCCGTGGCTGTCGTTGTATTCCTTGAAATTGTCGACATCGACCATCAGCAGCGACAGGGGCTGGTCCTGCCGCTGGGCGCGCTGCCACTCGGCCAGCATGGTGTCGTCGAAGCAGCGCCGGTTCGCCAGCCCCGTCAAGCCATCGCGCGTGGCCAGGCGTTCCAGTTCCACCTGCGCACGTTTTTCCTCCGTCATGTCGCGCAGGGTCTCCACCACGGCGATCAGCTCGCCGTGATTGCCATAGATGGGGCTGGCATCGACGGCCAGGTAGCGGCGCCGCCCCGTGCGTGGCATGTCGCACCAGTTTTCCGCACACAGATTGCTGCCCGTGCTGCTGCGGTATTGCTGCTGGGCATGCAGTGCGCGCATGTCGCCGCCGCGTCCGGCCAGCACCAGATCGGCCAGGGTGGGGCGCTCGTCGTTGTAAAAACAGCGGCCCGGCTCGCACGTGCCCAGTACTTCGGCCGCCGGCACGCCCGTCAGCTGCTCGCAGGCGCGGTTCCAGATCATCACCCGCCCCTGCGCATCGAGGACAAAGGTGGGCACCACCAGCAATTCCATCATCTTGACGGCGAAACCCTGGGCTGCATCGCAGGGCGATGCGCTGGCATGTGCGTGACTATCCGGCATGAATGCGTCCTTCCTGGGCGTGAATGGGGGGAGCTGGCTCCTTGGCCATGATGCAGCGCAGCGAGGCGGAGGGTGTTGATATTGAGCAATATTTTCAGCGGTGGAGCAGCGCCTCGTCGTGGAAGGCAGGCAGGGGCAGCGACAGGTGCAAGGTGGTGCCGGCGCCGCTGTGGCTGGCGATGTGCAGGCTGCCGCCGGCGGCGGCCACGCGCTCATGCATGCCGGACAGGCCGCAACCGAGGCGTGGCGGCGAACCCGCCAGCCCGACGCCGTCGTCGCTGATGCGGCAGGCCAGGGTGTCGCCCGCTTGTTGCAGGCTCAGCTGGACATGCGTGGCGTGCGCATGGCGGGCGATATTGGCCAGCGCTTCCTGCAGCGCGTGGTATAGCAGGGGGCCGTGCGCGCTGCCGGCGGCGGCGTCGAGCCGGTAATCGCAGTGGCAATCGATGCCGGTGCTGCGCTGGAAGTCCGCCAGCAAGCCGTCGCACGCCGCTTGCAGGCCGGCATCGAGAGCGGGCGGGCGCAGGTCGTGGATGACGCGGCGCAGCGCCGCGATGCTGAGGTCGACATTGCGCGCCATCATGGCCAGTTGCCGCGCCAGCTGGGGCGTGGCGCCATGCGTGCTGGCCTGCAGCATGGCCAGGTCGATCTTCAGGGTCAGCAAATGCTGGCCCAGGTCGTCGTGGATGTCGCGCCCGATGCGCAGGCGTTCCTGTTCGCGCGCCTTGCGCTGCCCGCTGGCCAGGCGCGTCTGCTCGGCGTCGGCGCGCAGCTGTTCCAGCGCCCGCTGGCGCAGCGCCAGGCGGTGCTGTCGCCACAGCAACAGCGCCAGTGCAACGAGCAGGATGGCGCAGACCAGCAGCAGAGGGGAGGGGGGGCCGGCCGGCGGCAGCGTCCCGGCCGCATGGCCGGCGTGCAAGGCGGCGAGTGCGCAGGCCGTCAGGCAGGCCAGAATGCTCAGGCGGTACGGCAGGCGTATCCAGCGTTGCAGCATGTCCTTGCTCCCTAAATGTTTTCCAACAAGCAATGTTCTTACAGAAAATATATTAACTTTGGGTTACTTATATTGTCTAAACGCAAAAGCTACGCAGTTATGCCTGCCCCTGTGGCTTTCTTGCCTGTTGACACTGCGGCGCCAGGTGGCGGGCACGGCATTTGCACGGGAAGTATCGCGGCGGCATATAATAGAGGGTTGTCAATCGGCATTTGCGGTTCCGGCGCGGTGCGCGGGCATCGCTGCGGTCGCCTTGCGCGATGACGCCAGCCAGCTCTTAGGAAATACAGTGACTTATAGCATCAAAGAGATTTTTTATACCCTGCAGGGCGAAGGTGCGCACGCGGGCCGTCCGGCCGTGTTTTGCCGCTTTTCCGGCTGCAACCTGTGGACGGGCCGCGAAAGCGACCGCGCCACGGCCGTGTGCCAGTTCTGCGATACGGATTTCGTCGGCACCGATGGCGAACGGGGCGGCAAGTTCAAGACGCCCGAGGAACTGGCCGCGCTGATCGACAGCCTGTGGCCGGCCAGCTATGCGCCCAGCAAATACGTGGTGTTTACGGGCGGCGAGCCGCTGCTGCAACTGGACACGGCCCTGATCGACGCCATGCATGCGGTGGGCTTTACCATCGCCATCGAAACCAACGGCACCTTGCCCGTGCCGCCCGGCGTGGACTGGATCTGCGTCAGCCCGAAGATGGGTTCGACACTGGTCGTACATAAAGGCAATGAAATCAAGGTGGTCATTCCCCAGTTCCAGCAAGACCTGGCCGCCTACGAACAACTGGACTTCGAGAACTTCTTCGTGCAGGCGATGGACGGGCCCCTGGCCGCGCACAACATGCAACTGGCCATCGAGACGTGCAAAAGCAACCCGAAGTGGAAGCTGAGCCTGCAAACCCATAAACTCCTGCAAATACCTTAACAAAACAATATGCTGACTATCACACGCAAGCTCGAATTCGATGCGGGCCACCGCATTCCCGACCACAAAAGCCAGTGCCGCAACCTGCACGGCCACCGCTACACGGTGGAAATCACGCTGGTCGGCAAGGTCATCGAAGCGGAAGGCAATTCCGACAACGGCATGATCATGGACTTTTCCGACGTGAAAACCCTGGCCAAGCAGCACCTGGTCGATGTCTGGGACCACGCCTTCCTCGTCTATGAAAAGGATGTGGCCGTGCGCGACTTCCTGGCCAGCCTGCCCGACCATAAAACCGTCGTCATCGACCGCATCCCGACCGTGGAAAACCTGGCGCGCATCGCCTTCGAGATCCTGAAAGCGGCGTTTACCGACCACTTCGGCACCGGCTTGCACCTGCATAAACTGGTGTTGCATGAAACGCCGAATTGCTGGGCAGAAGTGACCGATGACTGAAACGCACGCTGGCGCGCAGGACGCGCGCTACATGCAGCTGGCCCTTGAGCAGGCCCAGCACGCGTGGGACCTGGGCGAAGTGCCCGTGGGCGCCGTCGTCGTCAAGGATGGGGTAGTCATCGCCGTGGGCTACAACCAGCCGATCGGCCGTCACGACCCCACGGCGCACGCGGAAGTGATGGCCTTGCGCGCGGCCGCCGAAAAGCTGGGCAACTACCGGCTGCCCGGCTGCGAACTGTACGTGACCCTGGAACCGTGCGTGATGTGCTCGGGCGCCATGCTGCATGCGCGTCTGGCGCGCGTAGTGTACGGCGCGGGCGACCCGAAGACGGGCGCCTGCGGTTCCGTGCTGAATCTGTTCGAGCAGCCGGCGCTGAATCACCAGACGGCGATCGTCGGGGGCGTGCTGGCCGACGAGTGCGGCGCCTTCCTCAAGCGTTTCTTTGTCGAGCGCCGCCGCGCGCAGTCGGAAGCGCGCAAACTGGCCCATCCGCCGGCTTGTTAGCCTGGTCTTGCCAGCCATGCCAGCCATCGCGGCTGGCATTTCATAAATGTTGTGAAATAACATCTGTTTAGACCACTTTGTCATTCTCAAATGAGAATGATTCGTGTTACAGTATTGTTTTCGCCAGCAAACTTCCCTTGCGCATCGTTATCGATCCGGGTTCAAGAGCCAGCTTCCACTCTTAAACCGGATCATCATGACTACAGTGCTTCTGCAGCGCTCCGCTGCGCCCGTCGTATCTCCCGTTCCTGCCCGTCGCCACAACCTGGTGCTGCGCGCCGCCTTGCTGGGCCTGTTCGCCGCGCCGCTGCTGCCTGCCATGGCGCAAACGGCCGCCATCAACGCGGGCACGGCGGCGCAGGAACCGGCCAGGCTGCCCGTGTTTCCGGAAATCGTCGTCAATGCCAAGCAGGACTATGAACGCCGCGCCGGCACGAAGACGGTCGTCACGGCGGACGACCTGGAGCGCCGCAATGTCACGGACATGGGCGGCATCGTGCGCTACCTGCCTTTGATTACCGCGCCGGCGGCGGCCTCGGGCAGCGGCAGCGTGTGGGATGGTTCGGGCAATACCGGTTACAACATCCGCGGCCTGGAAGGCAACCGGGTCAGCCTGGAGCTCGATGGCATTGCGCTGCCGGACGCGGCACCGAAGCCGGACGGCAACACCCTCAACGCCTTCGCCACGGGCCGTGATTATTTTGATCCGGAAATGTTCCGCGAAGTGCGCATCGATTCGGGCACGACGGCCGCCAGCGGCGCCAATCCGGGCCTGGGCGGCGGCGTGGCCTTCATCACCAAGTCGCCCGAAGACTACCTGGGCGAGGGGCAGGATCATTATGTCGCCTATAAATACGCCCGCGCCACGGCCGACCGCAGCAATGCGCACACCCTGACGGGCGCCGCCAGGATGGGCGACCAGCTGCAGGGCCTGGCCGTGTATGTGCACCGCGATGGCGAGCAGACGGACAGCCGCGGCACCACGCCCGTCAATCCGGACGACTGGCATTCGAACGCCTTGCTGTCCAAGCTGGTGTGGACCTTGCCTGGCGAACAAAAGCTCGACTTGACTGTCGACATGTTCGAGCGCAAGAACAAGCGCGATCTGCGCAGCAAGGTCAGCACGTATTATCCGACGGGCGTGCAGCAGGATTCCACCACCCGGCGCACGCGCGTCAGCCTGGGCCACGACGTGGCGCTCAAGGATTTCGCCCTGTTCGACCGCCTGACGTCGAAAGTGTATCTGCAGAATGCGAACACCGATGACAAGACGCAAGGTCGCTACACCTTTGGCAGCCCGGCGCAGCGCTCCATTGAAACGAGCTTCAAGAATGACAGCATTGGCGTCACGTCCGAAGCGTTCAAGCAGCTCAACGCCGACAACGCGCTGTTGTATGGCGCGCAACTGGAACAGCTGAAAACGCGCCGTCCGTGGCGTGAAGACCGTCGCATCATCGCCACGGGCCAGCATCAGATCACCAACAAGAACCGCATGGCCGACATGGATACGACCAGGCTGGCCCTGTATGCGCGCGATGACCTCAGCTTTGATCTTGCTGGCAAGAAAGCCGTGCTGACACCGGGCTTGCGTGCCGACTACCGCAAGGACGCGCCGAAAAACCTGCAAAACTACGCCATCGGCGTGCCGGGCGCAGCCAAGGAAGTGCGCAAGCAGAGCGACACGTATTTCACGCCCAGCCTGAGCCTGTCCGTGGAAGTCGTGCCACAAATGAACGCCTACGCCACCGTGACGCGCGGCACGCGCCTGCCGACGGCGGCCGAACGCACGGGCACCTATGATTCCATCAGCTATACGGGCACGGGCAGGGGTTATGCCGTGCTGGGCAATGCGAATTTGCGCAAGGAAACCAGCCAGGCCTATGAACTGGGCTTGAAGGGCGACGTCGTCAAGGGCTTGAGCATGCACGCCTCCGTCTACCAGACGGAATACAAAAACATGATCGAGTATGTGATGCAGGAAGATGACCCGGTCAACTACCCCACCATCACTCAGGGCTTGTTCCGTCCGGAAAACATCGGCAATGCGCGCACCTGGGGTGCCGAGCTGACCCTGCGCGCGGAGCTGGGCGCCTGGGCGCCAGCCATGCACGGTTACCACGTCGACCTGGCGACGGGCGTGGCCAAGGGCCGCTCCTTCAATACCCTGACGGGCGACAGCGGCGGCCTGGCCTCGGTGGCGCCCGCCAAGACGGCGCTGACCTTCGGCTACGACCATGCAAACGAGCTGTTCGGCCTGGCCCTGACGGCCGTGCATGCGGGCGACAAGCAGGCGCCGAACGACTTGCTGACGGGCACGACCGCGCCGCGTTTCACCGTGCCGTCATACACGATCGTCGATTTATCGACCTATTGGAACGTGCACAAGAACGCGAAGATCGTCGTCGGCGTGTACAACTTGACGGACCGCAAGTACTGGGACTACGCCGCTGCGCGCAGCCTGTCTGCCGGCACCACGGCGGCCAGCCGCGCCGAGATCGAGCGCTATGCCAAGCCCGGCCGCAACGTCGCAGCCAGTCTCAGCGTCAATTTCTGATTTTTACCGGGGAGGGGTCCTTGCCCCTCTTTTTTTCCATGTTTGATTGAATGGTCTCTCTATGAAGTTATCCAAACTCGTTCTATCCCTGCTAGGCAGCCTGCTGATTGCAAACGCAAGCGCGGCCCCAGCCACCCTGGCGGAACGCTGGTCCACCTTGCGCACCGAGCAGCCGAAGCTGCAGATCCGCGACGCGGCGCGCGCGCTGGGTGCGTCGGAAGCGCAATTGCTGGCAACCAACATCGGCATGGGCGTCACGCGATTGCAGGCCGATGGCAACGGGCCGCGCGAAATCATGCGCGCCGCGCTGGATCTGGGCCTGGTGCAAGCGATCACGCGCAATGAAAACGGCGTCATCGAAACGACGGGCGTCGCCAGCAAGTTCAAGCAGGCGGGCGACAAGTCCGAGCAAGCCGATGCCAAGGACCCGGAAACGGAGGCGCGCCAGCGCAATATCGCCGGCGGCTACCTGGGCGGCCAGATCGACCTGCGTTTCCACTTTGAAAACTGGAAATATGCATTTGCTGTGGAGCAAGCGGGCCGCGACGGCAAGCCCACGCGCAGCCTGCAATTTTTTGATGCCAACGGCACGGCCGTGCACAAAATCTACCTGCGCAACGAGCCGGGCGTGGCCGTCTACGATAAATTGGTGGCAAACTTCCGCCTGCCCCAGCAAAGCGCCGAGCTGAACGTGCTGGCCGTGGCGCCAAAGGCGGCGGAAAAGCCCGACAGCGAGATCGACGTCAAGGAATTCCAGCTGGCCTGGAAAGACATGACGGACGTACATCAGTTTGCGCAAATCATGCGCGAATTCCATCTGACGCGCGAACAGGCGCTGCGCCTGGCACCGGCCGGCGTGGCCGAGCGCGTGACGCCGCAAGCGCTGCGCACCCTGCTGGAAAACGCGGCGAAGGACAAGGTCGCCATCATGGTGTTCCTGGGTAATGAGGGCTTGACGCAGATCTACAGCGGCAAGATCGAGAAAACCATGGCCGCCGGCGGTTTCTTCAACGTGCTGGACCCGGATTTCAATCTGCACATTCGCGACACGGCCCTGCGCAGCGGCTGGGTCGTCAAGCGCGGCGGCGTCACCTCGGTCGAGTTCTTCGACAACGATGGCACGCAAGTGGTTTCCTTCTTCGGCGTGCGCGAGCGCGGCAAACCGCAGCCGCAAGCGTGGGTGGATCTGGCTGACAGTCTGCCAAAGGCCAAGTAAGTAGCAGCACCGTTGCCGCCCGGCGTACCGGCGCGGCAACACTTCAGTTCGACTTGCGCATGAGTGACGATGGCGCGATCACAATAGTGGTATGCTGATTCCAGGATCGCAGATCGTGCCTGCGCGCCGGTTCCTGGAAGAGAGGCAATCATGGCAACCATCATGGCGAACGGCCTCAACATAGCTTATGAAAGCCACGGCAGCCCGGACGATCCGTGCGTGCTGCTGGTCATGGGCCTGGGCATGCAACTGATCGCCTGGCCGGCGGACTTCGTCGAAGGCATCGTCGAGCAAGGTTTTCGGGTGGTGCGTTTCGACAACCGCGACAGCGGCCTGTCGAGCAAGATGGCGCTGGCGGGTAAGCCGTATCTGCCGCTGGCCTACGTGAAAAACCTCATCGGCTGGCCCCTGAAAACTTCCTATACCCTCGATGACATGGCGGACGATGCGCTGGGCTTGCTGACGGCCCTGCGTATTGCGCAGGCGCACGTGATCGGCGTGTCGATGGGCGGCATGATCGCGCAAGTGATGGCGGCGCGCGCGCCGCAGCATGTGCTCAGCCTGACTTCCATCATGTCGAGCAGCGGCCGGCGCGGCTTGCCCGGCCCCACGCGGGCGGCGCGCAACGCCTTGCTGCAACGGCCGAAACGCAATGCCAGCCGCGCCGAACTGATGGCGCACATGGCCGCCACCGTGCGCGTCATCGGCAGCCCCGCCTATCCCGTCCCGGAAAGACTGCTGTACCAGCGCATCGACGCGGCGCTGCAGCGGGGCAGCTGCCCCGAAGGCGTGGCGCGGCAGATGGTGGCGATTGCCGCCTCGGGCGAACGCACGGCCCTGCTGCCGAGCATCAGCTGTCCGGCGCTGGTGATCCATGGCGCGGCCGACCCCTTGATCCCCGTCGCCTGCGGCATCGATACGGCGGCGCTGATTCCGGGCGCCCGGCTGGAAGTGATCGAAGGCATGGGACACGACATGCCGCCCCAGCTGATCGAGCGCCTGCTCGCCTTGATCGATGTGCATCTGCAAGGTAAGATGGTGCCCCAGATGCGCTCCCAGCCAGCTTGACAAGTTACTTGGCGCGCCGACCATTTTTGAAGGCACGGGCATTTTGAAAACACCTGAGATTGGCATCGCCATCGTGGCGCCGGGCGGTTGCGCGCCCGATGACGCGGCCGTGGCGCGCGGCATCGCCCGCTTGCAGGCGCAAGGCGCCACCGTCCATAATTACTATGACCACGAGCACACCTTCCAGCGCTTCGGCGGCACGGATGCGGGCCGGCTGGCGCAGCTGAACGCGGCGGCGGCCGACCCGGACGTGCAGGTGGTGCTCGCCTTGCGCGGCAGCTACGGCCTCAGCCGCATCCTGCCCGACATCGACTTTACCGCCATGGCCGACAGCCGCAAACTGTTTGTCGGCTACAGCGACTTCACGGCCTTCCACATGGGCTTGCTGGCCAGGACGGGCCGCGCCAGCTTTGCCGGCCCCATGCTTTGCGACGATTTTACGCGCGATGAAACGGAACAGTTTACGCTCGACCAGCTGTGGTCGTGCCTGGCGGGGCCCACGCATCAGGTAGAGGGCAGGGCGGCGGGCAATCCGCAGGTCGAGGCAGTGGGCACCTTGTGGGGCGGCAACCTGGCCATGCTGGTGCATCTGCTGGGCACGCCATATTTCCCCCAGGTCGACGGCGGCATTTTGTTTCTGGAAGACGTCAACGAACACCCGTACCGGGTCGAGCGCATGCTGCTGCAATTGCTGCACGCGGGCGTGCTTGCCCGCCAGAATGCGGTCGTGCTCGGTGACTTTTCCGCCTATAAATTGAGCCCCATGGACAGGGGCTACGACTTTGAGGTCATGCTGGCGTATGTGCGTGAGCGCTTGCCCGTGCCCGTGCTGACGGGGCTGGAATTCGGCCACATCCGCCGCCGCGTCACCTTGCCGTTCGGCGGCCAGGCGCGCCTGCAATCGGATGCGTCCGGCTTCAGCCTGCAGGTGACGGACTACCCGACTCTGGCGCGGCCCTGAACATTGTGAGCGCCAAACCCGGCAGACTGCTGCAGCTCGATGTGCTGCGCGGCATCGCCGTGTTTGGCATCTTGCTGGTGAATATCTGGTCGTTCGCCTGGGGCAGCCTGTCCTTGCGTTACGGCACCTTGCCGGCGCAGCCGCCCGTGCTGGACCAACTCGTCATTTTCGGCGTGGCGGCGCTGGCGCAATTCAAGTTCTATCCCATCTTCGCGTTTTTGTTTGGCGCCGGCTTTGCCCTGCAGACACGTTCCCTGCGGCGCCAGCTGGGCGGTTGGGAGCAGGCGCAAGCGGCCTATCGGCGCCGCCTGCGCTGGCTGCTGGTGTTTGGCCTGCTGCACGGTTTCCTCATCTGGAGCGGCGACGTGCTGACCTCGTATGCGGTGGCCGGCATGCTGATCCTGCCGCTGGCGTCCGCCAGGCTCAGCCGCGTGCGCAACCGCGCCTGGCTGGTGGCGGCCGGTTTTCTATTATTCATGTGCCTGTTGATTCCCGTGGGCCAGCAGGGCGGTGCGCAGGACATCGCGCGCGAGCTGCAAGCCTTTGCGGAGCGCCACGCGATGTATACGCAAGGCGGCGCGTGGGCCGTGGCCAGGCAGCGCGCCAACGATTTTCTCGTCTCGCTGCTGTACGCCATCGTCATGCTGCCGCATATCATCGTGCTGTTCTTGCTGGGCATCTTGTCCGTGCGTTGCGGCTGGCTGACGCAGCCGCGGCGCCACCAGCGCCTGTGGCGCCGCGTGCGCGCGGTGGGCCTGGGCGTGGGCTTGCCGTTCAACCTGCTGGCGGCGGGGGCCATCGCGTGGCAGGTAGCCGATCCGTATCAAACCGTGCTGGACGCGGCCCTGTTCGAAGTGGGCCTGTTCGCCGGCGGCCCCGTGCTGGCGGCCGGCTATGTGGCCGCGCTGATGCTGGCCGGTCCCGGCATGCTGCGCTGGCTGGGGTCATGGCTGGCGCCCGTGGGACGCATGGCGCTGAGTAATTATTTGCTGCAATCGCTGATCGGCACCTGGCTGCTGCAGGGGCCGGGCCTGGGCTGGGGCGCCACGCTGCGTCCGGCCGAGATGCTGGGCCTGGCGGTAGCGATCATGGCGGGGCAGGTGATACTCAGCCGCTACTGGCTGCGCCATTTCAGGCAAGGTCCCATGGAGGCGCTGTGGCGCCGCCTGGCGCGCCTGCCTTAATCCGTTCCCCAGTCAAATGCGGTTTGCGCCGCAGCCGGCGGCGCCTTGGCCCTGGCCGTGGGTATGAGCGGATTATCCACGGCATGCCATTCGAACAAGTCCACGTCGAGCATGCAGCTGCGCGCCAGGTGCAGCGCTTGCTCGGGGGGGAGCTCGGGGGCTAGCCAGCGGTGCGCGTCTTCCAGGCTGACGGCCACGGGACGGCGGTCGTGGATGTCGACCATGCCACCGAGGCTGTCGGCCGTCACCAGAACGAAGCCCGCTTCCTCGCGGCTGTGCTTCCAGGGGCCGAAATGGGCCAGCGCCAGCAGGAACAGGGGCGCGCGGTCGCGGCGGTGGATGTGCCACGGCTGCTTCGTGCCTTTTTCCCCCGTCCATTCATACCAGCCGGACACGCAGACGATGCCGCGCCCGGCGCGCAGCAAGGGTTTCCAGTAGGCGCCAGCGAGTTTTTCCAGCCGCGCATTGATGGCGATGGGGATTTTTTTCTTGCCGGGCGCGGGCACGGCCTGTGCGGCCCAAGCAGGGCGGTAACCCCAGAACACGTCGTCGACGCGGCGCACGCCATCCTCGATATGCAGCACGGGCCGGTAGGTGCCGGGCGAGACGTTCAGGTGCGGCTCGGCCTCGCTGTCGAACACCGCGTCGGTCCAGCCGAAGGACGACGCCATCACGCGCGCCGTGTCGTTTTGATCGAATCTTCCACACATGGCGAAATCATACCCGATCGCCCGGCGCCATGATGGCTGGCGCGCGCGCCCTCTCTGTGTGTGATCAAACGTACAGACTGCAGGCGGCATGTGGCGCACAGTGAAGGCCAGTCAGGTTCTGACGCTATTGTTGCATTGGAGGAAGTATGTCATTTGAAAATCCCACCATCCACAAGGGTTTTATCATCAGCGCCACGGCCAGTCAGCGCCGCGACGGCCGCTGGGTCGGTTCCTATATCAGCCAGAACCAGGCGCGCGGCGCGTATGCGGATACCTGCGACTACGACGACTGCAGCAATGAAAAAGAGGCGCAGCAACTGGCGCTGTCCGTCGGCTGGCGCCTTGCCGATGGAATACCGGTACGCTGAAGCAGTGCTAGCGCCGGGTCCGCAAGGCCAGCAGCAGGCCTGCGAGCGGGAACAGCAGGGCCGTGCCCAGACGTACGGGAGTCAGCGAAGCGGTCTCCGCGCCCAGCAGATGCGGCAAGGCCAGCAGTAACAGGGGCGCCGGCACGGCGATGGCAAAGAAAAACAGGTACCACGAGTAGCCATTCTTCTTGGCCAGCAAGGCAATCAGCGCGCAGCCAATCAGGAAGACCAGCGGTAGATTCACAAATTCCATGGTGTTGAGTTTTTATGCGGGAAAGCGCGTCATTATACGCGCCGCCCTCGGTGATCGGATGGGCAGGCCAGCGTCAGTTGCCGACGAAATCCGGCGGCCGCGGCACCTGCCTGTTCTCCGCCGGCGCATCGGCTGGCAGCAGCGCCTTGATGGCGCCGTTATAGATCAGTTCCTGGGCATACGCCGATGCCTCGATCAAGGCCGCATGCGCGGACTTGAAGCTGCTGGGCGTTTCTATCAGCACGGGCTTGGCATACACCTGCTGTGTATCGCCGCGCTTGCTGATCAAAATCATGCCCCGATAGCGGCCATCCTTCTCCAGCGCCCCCGCCACATGAAATTCGTAACCCCTGATCCGGTGTTTTTGTTGCTGATCCATGTCTCCCGCCTCCAGACCTGATTGTCCCGGCTTTGAACCATCAATTCGATTGGAATAGTGGGCCATTTGATTTGGATCAAGACCACTAATTCAAGCCACGGTTCAACTAACGTCTCGACGGCTGCCGCAAGCGTAGCGAGCGGAGGGGATATGTGGCCGAGAAGCGCAACCGTACATGAGTACGGTGAGCATCGCAGGTCGCAAAGCCCCCCGCGCAGTAGCTTGCGGCAGCCGTCATCACCCAGCGCGAATGGCGCGGATCTGCTGGGCCGTTTCTTCGATCTCCCGATACGCTTCCTGGATATAGCCATTGATCGGATGCGCATCCATCCATTCGTAATAGGCGCGCTCATCGTGCTTGATGGCAAAGGGAATGTGGTGGTCGCGTATCGATTCGGCAGTCTCGCGCACCAGCGAGGCGAAGAGCAGCTCCAGAGTTTCCATGATGGTCACCTTGCGAGACAGGAATGCAGAGCATTCAATGTAGCACAAAGCGGGCCGACGGCGCCGCCAGCGGCTGTGCCGTGCGCGCCGCAGATTCAGGCCGGATGGCCGATATGCTCGTACAAGATCACGCAGCCGATGATGATCAGCACCAGGCCGCCCACCAGTTCGGCGCGCCGGCCCGCCACCGTGCCCAGCACGCGGCCCAGCATCACGCCCAAGGTCACCATGACGAAGGTGGAAAAGCCGATGGCGGCCGCCGTGACGACGATGTTGGCGCCCAGCAAGGCCAGGCCCGCGCCGACCACCATGGCGTCGATGCTGGTGGCCAGGCCCGTGACGGCCAGCACCCAGAACGAGTGCGACTGGGCCGGCGCTTCGTCCTCGTCGGCGTCGGACAGGGCATTGCGTATCATCAACAGGCCGATGATGCCCAGCAGGCTGAAGGCGATCCAGTGGTCCCACGCTTCCACGTAGGGCGCGGCCACGCTGCCCAGGGCCCAGCCGATGATGGGCGTGATGGCTTCGATGACGCCAAAGATCAGGCCCGTGCGCAGCGCCTCGCGCCATTGCGGCTTGTGCAGGGCGGCGCCCTTGCCCACGGCGGCCGCGAAGGCATCGGTGGACATGGCGAGGGAGAGGGCGGCGGTGGCGGCGAAATTCATCGTTGGCTTTCTGTGGAACCTGGCTGGGATGTGTGTATAAACTGGAAACCCGGCGATTTTACCCCAGGTACAGCACCACGGCAGAGGCCAGCAGGCAATACGCGCCAAAGAAATGCCAGCGGCCCTGTTCCAGCCAGCGCGACAGCCAGCGCAGTGCCAGCAAGCCGGCCAGGAACGAGAGCAGCATGCCCAGCAGGCTGGGTCCCAGCAGGTGCAGCAGGCTGTTGCCGTGTTCCAGATGGTCCAGACTGCCATTTGCCACGGCCTGGTAAAAGCGCCAGCCCTCCTTGGCCAGCACGGCCGGCGTCAGCACCACGGCCAGGGCAAAGCTGAATTCTTCCGCACGGCGCTGCGGCACGCCCATGGCGATGCCGGCCGAAATGGTGGCACCCGAGCGGGAAAAGCCCCGGAAGGGCAGGCACAGGCCTTGCACGGCGCCGATCAGCATGGCCTTGCCGATGGACAAGGTGCCATGCTGGCGCGCTTGCAGGCGCGACGACACGATGATCAGCACGCCAGCGGCGGCCAGCGCGGCGGCCATCAGCTTCGCGTTGCCGAACAGGTGCTCGATTTCAAAGCCGGGCGCATCCTTGCTCATGACGTGCGTAATCGCTTTCAGCAAGCCGAAGCCGACGATGCCCGTCAGCGCCGTGGCGGCCGCGAGCAGCAGCACATTGCTGCGCAAGGCGCTGGCCGATCTGAAATACGTGGCGCGCCAGGATGCCCAGAAATACACGATGACGGCGAACATGGTGCCGGTGTGCAGCATCACCAGCAGCATGGTCAGTTCCGGCGAGGTGGGATCGAGGCCCATCCATTTTTCCGCCATGATGACGTGGGCGGAGCTGGAGACGGGCAGCAGTTCGGCGAAGCCCTGGACGATGGAAAGTATAAATAGTTGCAAAAAGCTCATGGGGACGGGACTCGGGCCGGGGAAGATGGGCCGCCGATTTTACCCGCCAGTGGCGGCGGGCACGGCCCCCGCCAGATTACAGTTTGTCCATGTTTTATTGGCTGACCGGCAACTGCGGCTTGAATACGGCGCGAAACGCCTTCAAGGCCGCCGGGTGATAGATGGTGCCATGGGTTTCGGCCGGCATCTTTTCCAGATGCCATTGCAAGCCCGGCGGCGCCTGTTTTGCCAGTACCTCGGCCAGGCGCTGCACTTCGACGGCGATGCCCGCTTCGCTGCTGGACGCCAGGTACAGGCTGCGCTTGCCCGGCTTGCCCTTGGCCAGCAGGGCCGCCGCCTGGCGCGGCAGGGCGCCATGATTCCACCACAGGCTGGGGTCGAACGCCAAATAGTGGTCGAACAGCTGCGGTTCCAGCAAGTATGTTTCCACCACGAACAGGCCCGCCAGCGATTCGCCGACGATGGCCGTTTCGCCTGTCGTGCGGTAGCGCCGTTTGACTTCCGGCATCAGTTCATCGCGGATGAAGGCCCGGTAGGCCGGCGCGCCGCCCACCACGGGGGCGATCTTGTGGTCTTCCGCGCTCTGCGTCGGGCCCGTCAAGTCGCGCCGGCGCTGCGTGTTTTGCATGCCGACCAGCATGAAGGGGCGCATCGTGCCATTCGCCACCGACACTTGCAGCAAGCCCGCCACGTGCAAAAAGTCTTCCGCCACGCCGCCGTCCGGCATGTACAGCACGGGCAAGGGCGCGTCGGGTGGGGTATCCCAGGCGCGCGCCATGTACACGTTGATGTGGCGCTGTTCCTGCAGCGCCTGCGAATCGATGTTGAAACTTTCACCGATGACCAGCGGGGTGGCCGCGCTGGAAGTAGCCGTAGCGGCCGGTATGGCATGGGCGAGGTGGAAGGGGCTGGACAGCAGCAGGGCGGCGGTGAGGTGCAGTGCAAGGCAAGAGCGGCGCATGTTTTCCTGTGATAAGTAGTTGGATCGATGGCATGTACTCGTATAGACATGCCATCAAGCAATTCTATCTCATCTTTCTTGTCTTTGATGCAGCCTTACCTGATCGTCAAGAGCTGCCGCTCACGCACGATACCGGCCTTGTCGAGTGTATAGGCGACCAGCAGCGCGCCATCGTCGGCACAGGCATGGCAGCTCTTCAGGGGCGTGGAAAACAGCAGGCGCTGGCCGCCCTCGTCGGTGGCCGTGCTGCCAATAAAGTCGGCGGGGGCGAACGGCACGGCGTCCGGGTGGGCGGCGGCAAACGCGCGCCAGGCCGGTGTGGCGCGGTCTTCCTCGCGCACGGCGTCCTCGTCGACGTCGATGGCGGCGCCATCGCTGCCGATCAGCAAGCTGCCTTCATTCGTGTTGGCGCGAAACGGATAGGTGACGGTGGCCAGGGCCGCCTTGCCCAGCGGGCGCCAGGCGGAGATGAAGCCCGCCTTGTTCGCCTTGACCAGCATTCTGGCGGCGGCGATGGCTTGCGGGCGCGCGCCGGAGCGCTGCATGGTGCGCAGCAGGCAGACGTCGGGCGCGGTGGGCGACTCTTCGCTGCGGCAGGCCGACAGCGAGCGTTCCTGCCACACGGCGCGCGCGTCGATGGGGTTTGCCGGCTGGGATTGGGCATGGGCTGCCTGCATGGTGACCAGAGCGGAGAAGGCAAGTGCGGCGCAGCCGGCTGCATGGCGGGAAAAGCGTGTGGGCATGGGGAATCCTTTCAGTGCGGGAAACAAAATGGCGTGACCGATTATAGAAGGCGGGCCGCACCGGCCTGCGCACCGCAGGCCCGTTCAGCGCCGCTTTGCCGCCGCCTGGCGCAGGGCTTTGGCTTCCTGCTTGTTGGGCAGGTGCGGGCGCGTGGCCAGCTCCGCCTTGACGGCGGCGATGGCGGCGCCGAACAGCAGTTCCGCCTGCTCGGCGCTGGCGCCCGCATAGTGCCGCTGGTTGGACTGGGCGGCGCGTAGCCGGCGCAGCAGCGCCAGCAATTGCCTGCCGTGCAGGGCAGGCAAGTCTTGCGCCAGCACTTGCTCGACCACCGCGCCTTCCACATGGTCGGGGTCGAGCAGGCGCAGCAAGGCCAGGCCTGCAGGCTGCGGTATCAGGGTATCCATCCGGCCATTCTAAACGACGCCGGGATTACAGGTATTCCCAGATTTCATCGAAAGTTTCGCGCGCGAAATCGTTGCGCCAGGCTTCCGAATTCTTTTCGCGGCTGACGGCAAACACGGCGCGCCAGGTCTGCTTTGGCGAGCTGGTATAGGTGGCGGCGATCTGTTGCAGGCCGGCCTTGCATTGCTCGACCTTGCAGCCGCTCTTCGCCAGTTGCTGGGCGGCAGGCGCCCATGCCACCGGTACCTTGACAACCTGGCATTCGAAGCTGACGGCGGCCGTCTGCATGCCGTTTTCCACCGTCACCGGGTCCGCCTTGGTGGCTTGGCACGCGGCGCCATTCTTGGCGGCGATGACGTTCGCCGCCAGCAACTCGGCGGCCGGCGTCACGGCCGCGCGCATGGCTGCCGGGAACAGGTCGGCGATCAGCTTGCCGGTTTCCGCTGGAAACTTGGCGTCCGCCGCCTTCAAGTCGCTGTACGACGCATATTCGGCGCTTTGCTTGCCTGCAAGGCGCGTGGGGCGCAGGTAGGCGTTGAGTTTGGCGACGCTGGCTTCATCCTGGTTGATGATGGTCTTGATGTACAGATTGGCGACGTCCAGCGGCGCCAGTTCCACGGCGTCGGCGGCAATGGCGGGCTGCGCCAGCGCCACGGCGGCGGCAAAGGTTGCGGCCAGCAGGGCGGTGCGCGATGTTGCTTGTATTTGGTGCATGTAATTTCTCCACAATTCAATGTCAGTCAGGCGCCAAAAAATGCTTTATGGCAACTATGGCGCCCGCATTATAAATGGTGAAAGTCATAACGTTGCGCACGGAACGTTGCACACCTCAGGCGTCGGTCTTGCTCGCCGCTGCCAGCAAGGCCAGCAGCAGCTCCTTGCGCCGGCCGTCCGCCTTGCGCGCCAGGGTGGCCAGTTTTTCCAGCTTGCCCCAGACCGGATACAGCATGTGCTCGATCAGATAGCCTTCCAACCCTTGCAGTTGCTGGCAGAACAGTTCCAGCTTTTCCACCTCTTCCAGTTCCGCCTGGATTTTCACCTTGGCGCTATCCGTGCAGGCTCGCAGGCACGCCGCCAGCACGGGGATGGACTCCGTCGTCACGCCGTGCTGCTCGGCAAAGGCCGCCGTGAACTGGTCCTGCACGCACTGGTGTTCCTCATCGACGTTGGCCATGTAGTGCTGTACCAGGGGGAAATAGCGCGCATCGAGCAAACCCAGGCCAAACGTGGCGTAGCTGCCGGGCATGCAATTCTTTTCGCCTTCCGTGTCGGCATAGAATTCGAATTCTTCGATGGCCGCGCGCGCATAGGCTTCCAGTTGCGGCTGCAGGCAGGCATGGGCGAGGGCGTTGGCAAAGAAGCGGTGCGTGTCGGATTTCGCCAGTCCCTTGATGGGCAGATATTGCTTGGTCTTGGCCTTGAGCTTGATCTGGTAGCTTTTCGGAAAACCGTTTTGCAGCAACTGCGTGACGAACGCCAGCGCCTGCGCATACGCGTCTGGCTCTTCGCGGGCGATCGTGATGCTGATCGTGGCAAACACATCGTTGGCGCGGCATTCCAGCAGCGCATTTTTCAGGTGGATGTCGGCATCGGGGAAGGTGCCGCTGCCTTCCTGCAGCATGCGCACGGCCCGTTCGCTGCCCAGTTCGCGCGCGATTTCCAGGAACTTCAAGCCCTTGGATTTGGCGTAGCTGGCGTCATGGCGCAAGATCATCACGGCGCCGTACAGCAGCAGCTCGATCGGCTGCAGGGTCTGTGCATCGGGCGCCGCGCCCGCTTTCAGCGTGTATTCCGTGGCGCGGTAGGCGGACAGCGCGCGGTCATAAAATTGCGGCAGGAAAACGTTTTCCGCCCATTGCGTGATGGCGCGGATGATATCGGCACGGTGCTTGGCCAAGCAGTCCGGCTGGCTCTTGTTCAAGGCCTGGATGTGTTCGTATTGGGCGATGCTCCAGGCCACGTCGAGTTGCGGGAACAGCTGCGGGTCGAGCAGGTGGCGCGCCAGGAAGAACGTTTCCAGCGGCTTCGTCGGATGCTTGCCATGCGTGAGCTTTTGCCCGATGTACGCGTGTATGTTTTCCAGTAAGGCCTGGCGTTTATCCTCGTTGACGTATTCCAGCAACGTCAGGTGCAGCTTGCCCTGCGCCGTCTGGAACTTGCCGCGGCAGGTGAAGCGGTAGTCGATCATCGGCGTGTCCACCAGCGGCGCCAGGCGGGCCTGTACCACGGCCGTCAGTTGTGGCACGACACCCTCGCGCATTTGCACATCGTCAAGGCGCGCCGCCGTGCCGGGGCGCGCGTCGTCGTCGAAGCCGAGGTCGAGATCGTCGGCGATCGCGCGCCCTGGCTTGTAGTCGAGCAGCAAGTCATTGAAGATGCCCGCTTGCAAGGTCGTGCGCTGGACGGATTGCTCCAGATCCGTGCGCTGCAGGCGCTCATCGAACCAGGCGTGGATGGCCGCCGTCATTTCCTGTGTTACCAGCTCTACAAGAGTACTCATCAGTATCGTCGTCTTTCCTTGCGCGTGACAGCGCCACCGGCTGCCGTCACGGTCATGTTTGACTGTTAATATAAAGCACTATTTTAGGTGCCGGGCTTGGTCGCGACAAGGGCCGCACGGGCGTCAGGACGGGGCAGTGAGAAAGCGCGCGTCGATGTCCTCTGATTGCGGGCCCACGGTAATCGTGGTGTGCCAGCCGGACGGCTTGTCGTTGCCGTCAAACAAGGCGATGCGCGTGTGGATGAACAGCACCGAATACACGCCCGATTTCATGTCGCGGTTCAAGTCCCAGTGCATCAATTCGATGGCTTCGCCCATGCGCGGCAGATGGGCACCCGGCGGCAGCAGGATGTTCTGGTTGATGAATTGCCTGCTCGGACCCGGCTCTTTGTGGCGCGGATCGATGTAGCGGAATGAAACGCTGGTAACGATGTTTTGCATCTGGGGCACCGGCCTGGTTATGTATGCGGTGACAATAGCACAGGGGATGGCCGACGCGTGCGCGCAAGTATGCAGGTATGTACGGTAACAGACGGTGCTTGACGGGTCATCGCGCTAGGCTGGGTGGTTCTGAATCATTGAGATTGCCGAAAACGCCATGATGCATTTATTCCTAGCGGAAAATCGCGCCGAGCTGGAGCGTCGTTGCCGTGACAAGGTCGCCAACCGGCCCCTGCGTTGTTCGACTGAAATACAGTTAAGGGAAGGCATTCCCATCTTCCTCGATCAGCTGATCCGCACCCTGAAGGCGGAGGAGATGGGCCAGATGGCGAAGAGCCTGGCCATTTCCGGCCCCGCGGATGGCAGTGCGGAGGGCACATCGGAACTGGCCGACAGCGCCACCACGCACGGCGGGCAATTGCTGGCGCTCGGTTATTCGGTCAGCCAGGTGGTGCACGATTATGGCGACCTGTGCCAGGCTGTCAGCGATCTTGCCGTGGCGCTGGACGAGCAATTTGCCGTCGAAGAATTCAGAACGTTGAACCGTTGCCTCGATAACGGCATTGCCGAAGCTGTCTCCGAATTTATCCAGCGGCGCGATGTGCTCATCGCCGACGAGCAGGCCGTGCTGCTGAGCCAGCGTATCGGCTTTTTCGCCCATGAGCTGCGCAATCACCTGGGCACGGCCGGCCTGGCTGTCGCCGCCATCAAGCAGGGCGGCATGGGCGTGACGGGCGCCACTGGCGCCGTGCTCGACCGCAGCCTGGTGGGTTTGCGTACCTTGATCGACCGTTCGCTGGTGGAAGTGCGGGTGGAGGCGGGCCTGACCTTGCAGCGTTCGGTGTTCCTCTTGAGTAATTTCATCAGTGAAGTGCGTAATTCGGCCAGCCTGGAAGCGGAGTTGCTGCGCTGCACTTTGATCGTGGACGAGGTTGATCCCTTGCTGCAGCTCAATGCGGACCAGGATTTGCTGCTCTCCGCCGTGGGCAACCTGCTGCAGAATGCTTTCAAGTTTGGCTCGCCGAAGGGCACGGTGGTGCTGCGCGCGTATGCGCACGGCGAACGGATCAGGATCGAAGTGAGGGACAACGGCGCCGGCCTGTCGCCGCAGGCTGTGGATGACATGTTTCTGCCCTTTACGCAAGGCGGCGCCAACAAGACGGGCCTGGGACTGGGCCTGTCGATTGCCCGGCGCAGCGTGGAAGCGAATGGCGGCGCCCTGAGCGTGGAAAGCGTGCCTGGCCATGGCTGCGTCTTCATCATCGACTTGCCACGCCATGCCGCTGCTGCGGCCAACGTCGCCACATGAACGGCGGCGGCCATGCCCTATGACATCCTGCGCGACAGCATCGCGCTCGAACCGGCGGGCGACGCCGTCCGCTTTCATCTGACCGTCTTCGGCGTGGAAAAGACTTGCCGCATCAGCGTGACGGCCTTGCGCAGCCTGGATCAGTGCCAGGGCGGCGACTGGCTGGTCATCTTCGACACCCACCGCCTGCGCATCGGCCAGCGCGCCTTCGCTTATCTGAGCCGCGACCTGCTGGTCAGCAGCGTGGCCTTGCGGGCGCTCGATTTCTAGCTGTTGCCCTGTGCCAGCCAGTCGCGCGGCGACAGCCTGGTGCACGCGCGGAAGGCACGGGTGAAAGCCGGCTGGCTGGCATAGCCCACTTCCAGCGCGACCTCCTGCACCAGCCGGCCTTGCTGGAGCAGCGCCTGGGCGCGCAGCATGCGCTGGCCCGTCAGGTATTGGGCCGGCGGGCAACCGATGGCCGCGTGGAACTGGCGCGCGAAGCGGCTGCGCGACATGCCGCACAGGGTCGCCAGCGATGCCACCGTCCAGTGGCGCCCAGGATGGTCGTGCATGGCCGCCAAGGCCTTGGCGAGGGCGGGGTCGGACAGGCCGAACAGGCGCGCCGCCGAAATCAGTTTGCCGGCCAGCGCATGGCGCAGCAGCTGGACGATCAGCACGTCGCACAGGCGGTTGAGTACCAGTTTCTGCCCCAGTCCGCCATGCTGCGCCTCGTCGACCATCAGCCCGAGTACGCCATCCATGGCCGGCGCCCGCGCCAGCGGGACGTGCAGGCAGGGCGGCAGGCTGTCGATCACGGCATCGTCGCCGCCAGCCAGGCGGACGGTGGCGCACAACAGTCGCGCCGTGCCACCGCCCGTGTCGAGTCCATGCGCCAGCGGGCGGGGGTAGAAAACCAGCGCAGGCTGGTCGACCCGCAGCCGCGTGCCGTCCTCATGGGTGAAGGTCGCCGGTCCCTGCCGCACGAGGTGCAGGTGGCCAATTCCGGGCTGGGCCGGGAAGTGGCTGCTGCCGCAAAACGCCCCCTCGAAGAAGGTGTCGGCAGAAAAGTCCAGGCGCATCAGCAAGGCAGACAGGCGATCCATAGGGCAACAAAGAGACGGAAAGATATAAATTGTAGACTAAAAGCAACTAATGTTTCCATTTTTATCGCTATGATGATGGTCCGATGTTTGTCCTGGACAACATTTTCATCTCGCGCCACCTGAATGGAGAATCACTATGGCATTGTCCAACTTAAAGATCGGCACCCGCCTGTACCTGGCCTTCGGCGCCGTCGTCGCCGTGCTGGCGATCCTGGTCGCTTCCGCACAAGCGAATTTGGCGCGGCTCGGCGTCGCCAACGGCTTGAACGTGCATACCTACGAAGTGCTGGGGGAGGCCAGTGGCCTGCTGGAAAGCCTGATCAATATCGAAACGGGCCAGCGCGGCTTCGCCCTCACCGGCAAGGATGGCTCGCTGGAGCCGATGGCCCTGGGTCAGCGCAGTTTTGGTGAGCACTTGCAGAAGATCCGCGCCCTGACGGCGGACAATCCGGCGCAGCAGGAGCGCCTGGCGGCGCTCGAGCAGACACGACGGCAATGGCAAGCGAGCGCCATCGATCCCGTGATCGCCCTGCGCCGCGCGGCGGCGGCCGATGGCAGCCTCGAAGCGGTCGTCGCGGCCGAGCAGGCAGGCAAGGGCAAGGCGGCCATGGATGCGATGCGTGTGTTGCTGGCGGACATAGGCAAGACGGAAAGTATGCTGCTGGCGCAACGCGCCGATGAGGCGGCCGCGCTGAAATGGCGCACCAATGTGGTGCTGCTGGGCGGGGGCGCCGCCGCCGTCGTGCTGGCGGCAGTCCTGGCCATCTTGTTGACGCGGAATATCACCGTGCCGCTGGCCGAAGCCGTGGCGCTGGCCCAGCGCGTGGCGCAGGGCGACCTTGGCAGCGACATCGTCGTGCGTTCGCAGGATGAAACGGGAGAATTGATGGCGGCCCTGCGCGACATGAATGCCGCGCTGGTGCGCATCGTGGGCGAGGTGCGCGGCGGCACGGAGACGATCGCCACGGCGTCGAGCCAGATTGCGGCAGGCAATATGGACCTGTCGTCGCGCACGGAACAGCAGGCCAGCTCGCTGGAAGAAACGGCGTCGTCGATGGAAGAGCTGACGGCGGCCGTCAAGCAGAATGCGGACAATGCGCTGGCGGCGCGCTCGCTGGCGTCGGCGGCGTCGACCGTGGCCGTCAAGGGCGGCGCGGTGGTATCCGAAGTGGTGCAGACCATGGGTTCGATCAATGCTTCCTCGCGCAAGATTGCCGATATCATCGGCGTGATCGACGGCATCGCCTTTCAGACGAATATTCTGGCCCTGAATGCCGCCGTGGAGGCCGCCCGCGCGGGCGAACAGGGACGCGGTTTTGCCGTGGTGGCCACGGAAGTGCGCAACCTGGCCCAGCGTTCGGCCAGCGCCGCCAAGGAAATCAAGGGCTTGATCGATGATTCGGTGGAGAAGGTGGGCACGGGCAGCAAGCTGGTCGACCAGGCCGGTGCCACCATGCAGGAGGTGGTCGATAGCGTCCAGCGCCTGAGCGCCATCATCGGCGAGATCACGGATGCGAGCGAAGAGCAGCGCCTCGGCATCGAGCAGGTGAATGAAGCCATCAGCCAGATGGACCAGGTGACGCAGCAAAATGCGGCTCTGGTCGAAGAGGCGGCGGCAGCGGCCAATGCCATGCAGGATCAGGCGGCGCAGCTGTCGCACGCCGTGCAAGTGTTTCGCCTGAAGGACGCGCCATCGGCCACGCAGACCGGTGTGGCACGGCCAGCCGGGCATCGGCCCCTGGCCTTGACCATGCGCGGCTAGGCACCTGTGGCGTGGCGCCGCAGGCGGCGGCGCATGACATTTCCGCACAGATCATCAAGTAAATGCAGGTATGGCTGGACGGAAATGTTACATCTGGGTATTCTGCGCATCTGATACTTATTTCTATACAGAAAAAAGTAAGAGGGCGGTTCGTGCTGGCGGCAAGGCGGCTCGCACGGTCAGGCAAGGTCAGGCATGCAAAGGTGAAGTCGCCCGCTTGCTGAGCGAAACGGTCGTATTTCGGCTCGCAACGGGCAGGGAAACAGTGCTGTCATCTTTAAAATAGTAGGAGAGGTTGCTCATGGATGCAGAAAAGGATGTTGTGTACGGTACAGAAGATTTGTTGATGAGTTTGTGCAACTCGGTGGTTCGGGTGCTCAACGTTGCAACGCAAAGTAGAGTCAATTACTCAGGCATGGTGCAGCGCATCACCAAGACCGGCCTGAAGCCGGACATCGGTTGCTTCGTGATGTTCGATGGTGGTTTCACGGGTCTGGTGGTGCTCAATTTTGCCGCCGATACGGCGATGGAAATCTACGAGCGCTACATGTTGCACATGGGTATGCCGAAGTCGGAACTGGCCAATTTCTACACGTCCGATGAAGTGTCGAACATCATGGGCGAACTGATGAACCAGATCGTGGGCGACTTCACGGGCAAGGTGCGCCGCGAACTGCAAACGAATATCACCCAGAGCCAGCCGAAGATGCTGGTGCTGAACAAGCAGGTGATGCTCAGCGTCGATACGCCGCTGGACCGCCCGGAAATGCGTCGCGTCACCTTCTACACGGAAAAGAACAACATTTTCTATCTGGAACTGGCGATCGACCGTACCGAGTTCATCAAGCTGCACGATTTCGATTCGCGCGAAGTCGATGCCGATTCGCTGATGGATACGGAATACGCGAACCGCGAACGCGGCGCTGCCCCGGCGCCTGCAGTGGAACCGGAAGACGACGACAACGCCGACCTGCTCAAGTCGCTGGGCATGTAAGCCACTGTATCTGAACGTGGCCGGCGGCATCTTTGCCGCCGGCCGCTGCCGTTTACAGCCGACAAGGCTTTGCTCCGGGCGCGTCCCTGCAAGATCACTTCCCCTGCTATTGTGGAAACGTCAATGTTTCCATGCGGCGCCTGCCGACCATGCCGCTCTGCTGGCTGTCATCGAGCGACCAGTACTCAAGCGCATACACATAACTGCCATCGATGATGGTCAGCGTTTCCTTCTGGCGGCCGTTGGGCGCCTTGTAATACAGGCGCCGCGCGGGCCTGCCATCGACCGTCTGCTTGAATGACTGCGGCGACATCGTGACGCGCTTGCCAGTCTTGCCCGCCATCGACATCGCCGTGATCGTTACGTAGGCCCTGTCCGGGCAGCGCGCCAGCAGGTGCGCGCCGCTCAGTACGGTGGGCTGCGCCTGATCGAGCGGGAAGCCATACGCTTGCACGCCGACGATATCGATGCATTCCATCTGCTGCGCCAGGGCCGTCAGCGCGGCCGGGTCGAGCGCGCTGCTCAAGTGTTTTTCGGCGGCCTGCGCCTGTCCCAGCGCCCAGCGGCGCTGCAGTTCGGCCAGCGAAATGTCGCTGGGCACGGGCAGCGGCGCGGGGGCGTCCGGGTCGGCGGCGCTGGACGTTTCCGCCTGCATGCGCGCGGCAACAGAGTGGCTGCTCCCGGCTGTGCCATCGAGGGCGTGGGCGAATGGCGCGGCGCTGGCGAGGGCCATGGCCAGCGATAAGGCCGCGTGTGTCAGCATGAAATCTCCTGCGATTTGCTACAAGTGACACGCATTGTGTCCCAGATTGCTTGCGCATGCGCGCACCTTGCTACCGTGCGGCCATCGCCGACGCAATCTCGATCGAACTCAGTTTCCAGCTCCATACGCCATGGCGCAGCAGGACCAGTTCGCCTTCCTGCGCATGGCCATCCTTGGCGCGCACGACGAAGGTGTTTACGCCGGCATAGCCTGCCGCATAGTCGGCCTTCTTCCGTGCGCCATCGGCCGGCGCATCTGCCGTGTCGCTCGCTTGCGGGCTGACGGCGCTTTTGTTGACCAGCGCGACGACGCCTGCGGGCGAGACCATGGTGTCGACCATCTTGCCCAGCATGGCGCTGGCGATCGACTGGCCCAGGGCGGCCAGCGGGTTGCCGCTGCCGGCTGTCGCCTCGATGCTGCGCGCCATGCTGGCCTCCAGCTGCGTCTTGACGCTGGCGCGCAGGGCGGGGAAGTCCACGTGTGCGGCCAGGGCCTCGGCGTTGCGTTCGGCCAGCGCGGTCTTGATCTGGTGCAAGGCGTAGTACGGCGAAGCGTAGGCGGTGGCGGCGACGGCAATGACGGCCACGGCGGCGGCGAGGGTGATTTTTTTCAAGTGATGCCTGCGAGGTGGTGAGTGGAGACGGATGCCACGCAGGGTATCCGCTAAATGGAACTGCGGCAATGGTATTTTCTTGCCATCATCTGCTGCCTGTATTTTTCCGCATTTGCTCAAGGTGCTCTCGCAGGGCCACTATGGAGTGGAAGAGGATGGGTGCTGTATAATGGGAGAAAAGTACTTAACTAGCTGTTTTAACTGAATAAAGACCCAATATCACATGCTATCAACCGCAAATATTACGATGCAGTTTGGCGCCAAGCCATTGTTTGAGAATATCTCCGTCAAGTTCGGCGACGGCAACCGCTATGGCTTGATCGGCGCCAACGGCTGCGGCAAGTCGACGTTCATGAAGATCCTGGGCGGCGACCTGGACCCGTCGGGCGGCAATGTCATGCTCGATACCAACGAGCGCCTGGGCAAGCTGCGCCAGGACCAGTTCGCGTTTGAAGACATGCGCGTGCTCGACGTGGTCATGATGGGCCACACGGAAATGTGGGCCGCCATCCAGCAACGCGACGCGATCTACGCGAACCCGGAAGCGACCGACGACGACTACATGCAGGCGGCCGATCTGGAAGGCAAAGTGTCCGAATACGACGGCTACACGGCCGAATCGCGCGCGGGCGAACTGCTGCTGGGCGCCGGTGTCGCCATCGAGCTGCATCAAGGCCCGATGAGCAATGTCTCGCCAGGCTGGAAGCTGCGCGTGCTGCTGGCGCAGGCGCTGTTCTCGAATCCGGACATCCTGCTGCTCGACGAGCCGACGAATAACCTGGACATCAACACGATTCGCTGGCTGGAAGACGTGCTCAACGAGCGCAACTCCACCATGATCATCATTTCCCATGATCGCCACTTCCTGAACCAGGTCTGCACCCACGTGGCCGACATGGACTACGGCACCCTGAAGATTTACCCGGGCAACTACGACGAATACATGTTCGCCTCGACCCAGGCGCGCAACCAGCAGCTGGCCAACAACGCGAAAGCGAAAGACAAGGTTGCCGAGCTGCAGGAATTCGTGCGCCGCTTCGCCGCCAACAAGTCGAAGGCGCGCCAGGCGACGTCGCGCGCCAAGCAGATCGAAAAGATCAAGGTCGACGACATCAAGCCATCGTCGCGTGCCTATCCGTTCGTGCGTTTCGACGGCGAAAAGAAATTGCACCGTCTGGCCGTGGAAGTCGAGAACATCTCGAAAGGCTTCGATCGCCAGCTGTTCAAGAATTTCAGCATCATGGTCGAAGCGGGCGAACGCATCGCCATCATCGGCGCCAACGGCGCCGGCAAGACCACCATGCTGCGTTGCATCGCGGGCGACATCGCCGGCCTGCAGCCGGACCAGGGCCGCGTGAAGTGGGCGGAAAACGCCAATGTCGGCTACATGCCGCAAGATCCGACGGAAGATTTCGCCAAGGACACGAACCTGACCGACTGGATCGGCCAGTGGACGAAAGAGGGCGACGATGACCAGGCTGTGCGTTCCATCCTGGGCCGCCTGCTGTTCGGCGGCGACGATGTGAAAAAAGCCGTCAAGGTGTTGTCCGGTGGTGAAAAAGGCCGCATGATGTACGGCAAGCTGATGCTGGGCCGCCACAACGTGCTGATGCTCGATGAGCCGACCAACCACATGGACATGGAATCGATCGAGTCGCTGAACATCGCGCTGGAAAAATACGCGGGCACCCTGATCTTCGTCTCGCATGACCGCGAATTCGTGTCCTCGCTGGCCAACCGCATCATCGAGATCAAGGAAGATGAAGTGGTCGATTACCGCGGCAACTATGAGGATTACCTCAGAAGCCAAGGGATTGATTAATTATGTAGGGTAACGTTTCGTCGGATTACGCGCTGTGCGCTAATCCGACCTACGTCACAGTGAGTTGACTGGGTTGGTCGCGTAGGTCGGATTAGCGTAGCGTAATCCGACATTACAATGCCAGCTGCAACGCCAACCGCCAGCACCACACCGACGCGCCGCGGTCCTTTCGTTCCGGCGCCCCAGCTTCATTGCGTTCGTGCCGGTCTATCCCGTTTTTGTTTGACACAGCCATGCAAACTTTAGCCATCAAGTCCGTCGAGTATGAACATCCCCAAGACGGAGCCAGCTGCACTGCCCACGCCTGGGCACGCACGCCAGCGACGCCTTCCCCGGCTGAAAAAGCCGAACTGATCACGCGCATCAAGCGCCTGCTGATCGAGCGCGAAGCCGTGCTCGTTGCCCACTATTACGTTGATGCTGACCTGCAAGACCTGGCCGAAGCCACGGGCGGCTGCGTCTCCGATTCCCTGGAAATGGCCCGTTTCGGGCGCGACCATCCGGCCAAGACCCTGGTCGTGGCCGGCGTGCGCTTCATGGGCGAAACGGCCAAGATCCTCAGTCCCGAGAAAACCGTGCTGATGCCCGACCTCGACGCGACCTGTTCGCTCGACCTGGGCTGCCCGGTGGACGAATTCACGGCCTTCTGCGACGCCCATCCGGACCGCACGGTCGTCGTCTACGCCAACACCAGCGCCGCCGTCAAGGCGCGCGCCGACTGGATGGTGACCTCGTCGATCGGCCTCGACATCGTCGCCCACCTGCATGCGCAGGGCAAGAAAATCCTCTGGGCACCGGATAAACATCTGGGCTCGTACATCCAGAAGCAGACGGGCGCCGACATGCTGCTGTGGCAGGGCAGCTGCCTTGTGCACGACGAATTCAAGGGCATCGAACTCGATTTGCTCAAGGAAGAGTATCCGCAAGCCAAGGTGCTCGTGCATCCGGAGTCGCCCGCCAACGTGGTGGCGCTGGCCGACATGGTGGGCTCGACGTCGCAAATGATTGCGGCAGCGCAAACCATGGATACGGACACGTTTATTGTCGCCACCGACAACGGCATCCTGCACAAGATGCGCGCGGCCGCGCCGGGCAAGCGTTTCATCGAAGCGCCCACGGCCGGCAACAGCGCCACCTGCAAGAGCTGCGCGCACTGCCCGTGGATGGCCATGAACGGCTTGCTGAACCTGGCGGAAACGCTGGAAAACATGCACAACGAAATCCACGTCGATCCCGCCGTCGGCCAGCTGGCCGTGCGTTCGATCAATCGCATGCTCGACTTCGCCGCCGCCAAGAAGGCGGGCCTGAAGCCGGGTGCGGACCTGGCAAAAGAAACCACATTGTTCCAAGGAATCGGTCCAGCATGAGTACCCTCGTTAATTCTTTCGCTCCCTTCGATCCGGCCCTGGCGCGCGCGTTCGAAGGCAATCTGCTGGCCGCCTTGCTGGAAGACGTGGGCCAGTGCGACCTGACGGGCGAGCTGGTGCCGCCCGACCATATCGTCACGGCTAGAGTCATCGTGCGCGAAGCGGCCGTGTTGTGCGGCGCGCCGTGGTTCGAAGGCATCATGAAAAGCCTGGACCGCAGCATCGACATCGTTTGGCATTACGCCGAAGGCGACATGATGACGGCCGACAGCGTTGTCTGCACGATCGAGGCGCCGGCGCGCGCCTTGCTCACGGCCGAGCGCAGCGCCCTAAATTTCCTGCAACTGCTGTCGGCCGTGGCCACCGCCACGCGCCGCTATGTCGATGTGGTCGCCGGCACGAAAGCGTCCATTCTCGATACGCGCAAGACCCTGCCGGGCCTGCGCCTGGCGCAAAAGTATGCGGTGCGCGTCGGCGGCGGCAAGAACCAGCGCCTGGCCCTGTACGACGGCATCCTGATCAAGGAAAACCATATCGCGGCGGCGGGCGGCGTCAGCCAGGCCCTGGAAAACGCGCGCAACCTCGACGCGGGCGTGCCCGTGCAGATCGAGGTGGAAACCCTGGCGCAATTGCAGGAAGCGCTGGACGCGGGCGCCGTTTCGGTGCTGCTCGATAACTTCAGCAACGACATGCTGCGCGCAGCCGTAGCCCTCACCAACGGCCGCGCCTTGCTGGAAGCGTCGGGCGGCATCCATGCCGATACCGTGCGGGCGATTGCCGAAACGGGCGTGGACCGCATCTCGATCGGCAGCCTGACCAAGGACGTGCGGGCCACCGATTACTCCTTGCGCATCGTCGGCTGATGCGAACCGGGCGGCGCCTGCTGGCCTTGGCGCTGCTGTGGCCCGTGTTGCTTGTGCCATCGCAGGCGCCAGCCCGGGAGCTGCTGGCCGTGGGCGCGCAGTTCGAGCGCGTGTTCGAGTATCAAAGCAGTGGCGAGTATGGCGGCCTGGGCGCGGAACTGCTGCGCCTGATGGCGGCGCGCACGGGTCATACCGTGCGTTTTCGCATGGTGCCATGGGCGCGCGCGCAAGCCATGCTGGTGCAGGGCCAGGCCGATATCTTGATCGGCCCGTACAAGACGCCCGAGCGTATCGCCAGCATGGGGTTTTCCGACAAGCCGTTTTACCAGGACCAGATGGTCTTTTATACGCGGCAGGACGCCAGTTTCGGCTGGGATGGCGACTACGCGGTGCTGAAGAGCCGCAGGGTGGTGCTGCTCAACGGCTGGGCGTATGGCGCGGAGTGGGAGCGCATGCGGCCCGGCTTGCAGGTCAGCGTGGCGAACAACGTGGAAAATGGCTTGAAGATGCTGGTGCACAACCACGTCGACGTGTTCGTCAGCAACCGCCGCAATACCGACCCCGTGATTGTCCGCCTCGGCTATGGGCGCCAGGTGAAACCATTACCCAAGGTCATCGACGTACAGAATGGCTATTTCGCCTTCCCCCGTTCACCGACCTTCGACAAGCTGCGCCTGCAGTTCGATCAGGAATTGAATAACCTGATCGAGACGGGCGAACTGAAACGGCTGGGCAAGCGCTACGACGTCGGCGTGCCCTGATACTGCCGTATCTTTACGGCGTTTGACGCGCCGCAAGCATCCGGCCAGGACCGGTTATACCCTGATGACAGGCAGCGCAACGCTGCCCACACGCAGAAGGGGAACGCCATGAAAACGCATACCATTCAGCAGGTCGTTTGCGCCTGCTTCGCCGCGGCGCTGGCCGCGGCCCTGTTTGCCTGCGGGGGAGGCCATCATCACCACCCGCCGGCCGCGAGCACCTATGCGGCTACCAGCCTCGTGTCGGACAGGCCCGCCTTGCCGGCCGCGCACACGGACCCCAACCTCGTCAACGGCTGGGGCGTGGCCTTCAATCCACGCGGCTTCGTCTGGGTGGTGGCGAATGGCACGGCGAAGTCCACCTTGTATGACGGCAACGGCGTGCCGCAATCACTGGTGGTCAGCACGCCGGCGGGGCCGACCGGTATCGTGTTCAACGGCACGCAGGACTTCAAGCTGAGCCAGAACGGCGTGACGGCGCCCAGTCCCTTCATCTTCGCCAGCGAAAGCGGCAGCATTTCCGCCTGGTCGCCCACGGTCAGCCCGACGACGGCCGTGGTCGTGTTCGACGGCAGCGCCGGCGGCAGCGTCTACAAGGGCCTGGCCATCTCGCGTTATGCGAACGCCAATTATCTGTATGCGGCCGATTTCCACAACGGGCGCGTCGACGTCTTCGATGCCAATTTCGCCAGGGTCAGCTTGCCCGGCGCGTTCAGCGACCCCGGTTTGCCGGCCGGCTATGCGCCGTTCGGCATCCAGGCCAGCGGCGAACGCATCTTTGTCGCGTACGCGAAGCGGGAGGCGAGCGGCGACGATGAAGAGGCTGGCGCCGGCCTCGGTATCGTCAATGTGTATGACACGGGCGGCACATTGATCAAGCGGCTGGTGAGCGGCGGCGCCCTGAATGCGCCCTGGGGCATGGCGCTGGCACCGGCCGATTTTGGCAGTGCCAGCAATATGTTGTTAGTGGGGAATTTCGGTGACGGCAAGATCAACGCCTATGACCCGTCCACGGGCGCCGCCGGCGGTCCGCTGCGCAAGGCCGATGGCACGCCGCTGGTGATCGATGGCCTGTGGGGCATCGCCTTCGGCAATGGCCTCAACAGCCAGCCCGTCAATACGCTGTTTTATGCGGCAGGGCCGGATGATGAGACGCATGGGCAATACGGGCGCATCGATTTGCAGTAGGAGGCACGTCCCCGTGTGCCCGCGGGCGGCACGGGGACTGGTCATGCTTACAGCTGGCGCGCCTCAAACGTATTGCACTGGGCAATCTGGCCGCTTTCGATGCCCTTGCTGAACCAGCGTACGCGCTGCTCCGAGGTGCCGTGTGTAAATGAATCGGGCACGACATGGCCTTGCGACTGGCGCTGCAGCGCATCGTCGCCGATGGCCGTGGCCGCCTTCAGGGCCGCCTCCACGTCGCCCTGTTCCAGGATCTTGCGGTCGGCGTTGGCGTGATACGCCCACACGCCGGCAAAGCAGTCGGCCTGCAACTCCAGGCGCACGGACATGGCATTGGCCTGGCGCTCCGAGGCCGTGCGCCGCGCATTGTCGACTTTTTCGGACAGGCCCAGCAGGTTTTGCACGTGGTGGCCCACTTCATGCGCGATCACGTAGGCTTCGGCAAATTCGCCCGAGACCTTGAAGCGCTGCTGCATCAGCTTGAAGAAATCGAGGTCCAGGTAGACTTTCTGGTCGCCGGGGCAGTAAAACGGCCCGCTGGCGCTCTGGCCCGTGCCGCACGCGGTCGGCGTGCTGCCCGAGAACAGCACCAGCTTGGGTTGCACATAGCTGCCGCCTTCGGCCTTGAACAGGGCGCTCCAGGTGTCTTCCGTATCGGCCAGCACGGTTTTCACGAAGCGGGCCATCTCGTCCGATTCGGGTGGCTGGCGCGCGGGCGCCTGGCTTTGCTGGGTGCTGACCTGGCCGCCACCGCCGCTGAGCAGATTGAGCAAGGTCAAGGGATTGACGCCCAGCACATACGAGCCGACCAGGGCGATGACGATGGTGCCGATGCCGATCGAGCGCCCGCCGAAACCGAAGCCGCCGCCCCCACCACCACCACCGTCTTCGCCACGGCGGTCTTCCACATTGTCGCTTTCGCGGTTGCCTTCCCATTTCATGATCTTTACTCCTGCTGCAATGATTTTTATTGATGCCGCATAAGACGCTGCGGCTGTTTTTGTAACTATGTGTCGTGATTATCTCAGCAAACGTGGCTGCGCACAGGCTTATCGCAGGGCTATTTTCAGGAAGGGCGCCGTGCGGCTGGCCCGTGTTTTCGCCACCTGCGCCGGCGTGCCGCTGGCCACGATGACGCCGCCGTCGTCGCCCGCACCGGGGCCGATGTCGATGATCCAGTCGCTGGCCGCCAGCACGCGCATGTCGTGCTCGACGGTGATGACGGTGTTGCCGCCAGCCACCAGGGTATCGAGCTGGGCCAGGAGGCGGTCGATGTCGGCCGGGTGCAGGCCCGTCGTGGGCTCGTCGAGGATGTACAGGGTGTCGCCCCGCTGGGGGCGCTGCAGCTCCGTGGCCAGCTTGACCCGCTGCGCTTCGCCGCCCGACAGTTCCGTGGCCGACTGGCCCAGCCGCAAATAGCCCAGGCCCACGTCGGCCAGCACGGATAAGGGGCGCTCCAGGGCCGCCTCGCCCGCGAAGAAGGCCAGCGCATCGTCGACCGTCAGTCGCAGCACTTGCGCGATATCCTTGCCCCGGTAATCGACGGTTAACGTTTCCGCGTTATAGCGCGTGCCGTGGCACACGGGGCAGGGCGTATAGACGCTGGGCAGGAACAGCAGTTCCACCATGACTTGTCCTTCGCCTTCGCAGTTGGCGCAGCGGCCCTTGCCGAGGTTGAAGGAAAAGCGCCCCGCGTCGAAATGCCGGCGCCTGGCGGCCGGCGTGGCGGCAAACAGCTTGCGCACGTGGTCGAACAAGCCCGTGTAGGTCGCCAGGTTGGAGCGGGGCGTGCGGCCGATGGCTTTCTGGTCCACCGTCACGAGGCGGCCGATGGCTTCCAGGCCGCCGGCGATGCGCCCGCCCGTGGGCGCCGCCATCTGCGCCAGCGGCGCCTCGTCGATCTCGTCCGTTGCCGTGCCCTGGCCCAGGGCGGCGCTCACCAGTTCCACCAGCGCCTGGCTGACGAGCGTGGACTTGCCCGAGCCGGACACGCCCGAGACGCTGCACAGCACGCCCAGGGGAAAGCGCGCATCGAGGCTGCGCAGGTTGTTGCGCGTCACGCCGGCGACCTCCAGCCAGCCGGCGGGCGCGCGGGGCGTGCGTCGCGGCGCCGCTTCCTGCTCGAACAGGTAGCGCCGCGTCTGCGACTGCGCCACGGCGCGCAAGCCTGCGGGCGCTCCGCTGTAGAGGATTTTCCCGCCATGCTCGCCTGCATGCGGACCCACGTCGACGATCCAGTCCGCTTTGGCGATGACGTCCAGGTCGTGTTCGACGACAAACAGCGAGTTGCCGGCCGCCTTCAGACGCGCCAGCGCGCGCAGCAGCGCCTGCGTATCGGCCGGGTGCAGGCCCGCCGACGGCTCGTCGAGCACATAGACGACGCCAAACAGGCTGGAGCGCACCTGCGTGGCCAGCCGCAGGCGCTGCAATTCCCCCGGCGACAGCGTGGGCGTGCCGCGCTCGAGGCTCAGGTAGCCCAGGCCCAGGTCCAGCAGCACCTCCAGGCGGGCTCCCAGGTCTTGCGCGATGCGCTGCGCGACGATGGCCTTTTCCGGGTGCCGCTTGCCATCGCGCAGCCTGGCCTTGCCGTCCGCGTAGGGCACCATCAGGGCCGCCAGCTCCGCCAGGCTGAGGCGCGACATGTCCGCGATATCGAGGCCGGCGAAGCGCACGCTCAGCGACTCAGGGCGCAGGCGCTTGCCGTGGCACAGGGAACAGTCGGCGCCCAGCATGTAGCGCGCCACGCGTTTTTTCATTTGCGCGCTGGGGCTGCTGGCGAACGTCTGCAGCACGTACTTGCGCGCGCCGGTGAACGTGCCCATGTAGCTGGGCGGCAGCTTGGCCTTGAGCGCCGCGCGGGTTTCCTGCGGCGTCAGGCCCGCATACACGGGCACCACCGGCTGCTCGTCCGTAAACAGGATCCAGTCGCGCAGCTGCCGCGGCAGCGCGCGCCATGGCGTATCGACGTCATGGCCCAGTGAGGTGAGGATGTCGCGCAAATTCTGGCCATGCCAGGCCGTGGGCCAGGCGGCGACGGCCCGCTCGCGGATGCTCAGGCTGTCGTCCGGCACCATCGAGCGTTCCGTGACGGCATACACGCGGCCCAGTCCGTGGCAGGCGGGACAGGCCCCTTCCGCCGTATTGGGCGAGAACGATTCCGCGTACAGCAGCGCCTGGCCCTTCGGATAGTCGCCCGCGCGCGAATACAGCATGCGTAGCAGGTTGGACACCGTGGTGACGCTGCCGACCGACGAGCGCGTGCTGGGCGCGCCGCGCTGCTGCTGCAAGGCCACGGCGGGTGGCAAGCCGTCGATGCGGTCCACCTCGGGCACGGCCATCTGGTGGAACAGGCGGCGCGCGTACGGCGAGACCGATTCCAGGTAGCGCCGCTGCGCTTCCGCATACAGCGTGCCGAAGGCCAGCGAGGACTTGCCCGAGCCGGACACGCCCGTAAACACCACCAGCGCGTCGCGCGGGATGTCCACGTCCACGTTCTTGAGGTTGTGTTCGCGCGCGCCGCGCACGCTGACATGGCCGGCAAGGGGAGCGGCGGACGATTGTTGTCGGGACATGGGGCGGCCTCATCGCTATAAAAGGCCATTCTGGCGCTACTCCGCAGACTCTTCCGTTCCACCGCGCACACAAGCGCGTTGTGGGACGACAATGCGGGAGGCAAAGAAAACGTTATAAAATCAGCCATTTTCCACGGAACCGCGCCATGACCGACCTTCTGCACGCCACGCCCGCCGCCATCGTCCAGGCCCAACTGGACGCCTACAACGCCCACGACGTGCCCGCCTTGCTGGCCATCTACGCCGATGATGCACAGCAATTCCAGCACCCGGATACCTTGCTGGCCACGGGCAGCGCGCAGATCGGCCCCCGTTTCGCGGCCCGTTTCGCCGCCAGCCGGCCACAGGCGCAGTTGCTCAACCGCATCGCCTGCGGCAAGCTGGTGATCGACCATGAAATCGTCCACGGCGACACGCCGGACGGTGTTTCCGCGCAGGAACTGGTGGCAAGCTATGAGGTGGAACAGGGGCGCATCGCGCGTGCCTGGTTCAGCTTTGGCGCCCTGACGTGCCTGCGCGTGGCGCTGCCGGCCGACGTGCCCGCCATGAACGCACTGATCGCCCGTTCCGGCGTGGCATTGAGCGCGGGCTTTTATACGCCGGAGCAGGCCGCAGCCGTGACGCGCCACGTGTTTGGCGTCGATACGCAGCTCGTTGCCGACCGGACGTATTTCGTCATCGAGCGCGACGGCGCCATGCTGGCCTGCGGCGGCTGGAGCCGGCGCGCCACGCTGTACGGCGCCGACCGCGCCAAGAGCGGGCCGGACCCGCTGCTTGACCCGGCCAGCCAGCCTGGCCGCATCCGCGCCTTTTTTGTCGAACCGACAGCCGCGCGCCAGGGCCTGGGCAGCATGTTGATGCGCCATTGCGAACGCCAGGCGCTGGCCGCCGGTTTTACGGCGCTGGAACTGGCTGCCACCTTGCCCGGCGTGCCGCTGTACCTGGCCAGCGGTTTTGCCATCACGGAAGATTTTTACCTGGACTTGCCCGATGACATCAAACTGCCGCTGGCGCGCATGCACAAGCGGCTGTAAGGCTGCTTACCAGGGCAACGGCGCCGGCTCTCCATTGGCATGCTCGCCGTAGTACAAGGACGGCAGAAAGCGCGAGAGGTAGGTAAATTCGCTGTAGCAATGGCGCAGCAGGTTCAGGCCCAGCACGTCGGGCACGTCCTGCACGGGGTTCAGGCTATTGCGCCCCAGCAGGAAGCGGCTGCGCAGCACGCAGCCCGTGGGCGTGTCGCGCGTCAAATGCAGCATTTCGCCGTCGAGCGGGTCGCCCTGCGGATCGAGCACCACGTGGTCGCCAAAGCCGATGCGCGCGCAGATGGCGGCCGACAGGGCGCCGCTGTCCCTGGCCTGCTGCAGTTGCGCCGGATCAAAGACTTCCTTCGGATCGTGGAACTTCAGCTTGGCTTTCACGGGTGCAATGTCGCCCAGGGACTCCACCGCCTCGATCGACGCGCCGTAATAACTCTCTCCCTTTTTCCACGCGCTGTTCCAGCCATGATGGGCCACGTGATCGTGCGGATGCCACCACTTGATGTGCTGCGTCGTTTCGAAAAACGTAAACCACCAGTCCAGCATGCGCCCGCTGCAGCCATGCAGTTCCGTGCGCGCCGCCACCAGCAGGCAACCGTTGTCCAGGCGCGTGATGCCCGTTTCCAGGTGCAAGGGAAACGGGTCGAGCAAGTCGCCCGTGTTGGCGATGCTCCATGGGAATTCAATAGGCTGCGTCATGTCGTTCTCCTTTGTTGGGGGTGAGACAATTATATATTAAAGAAACACATTACGTTTCCTAAATATGTTTCAGTGTAAAATTGCCCATCGATCAAGACTGGAGCCGGCATGCAGGAAGAAGTGAGCAAGGCAGCGAGCAAGGCTGTGCGTGGACGGGGCCGTCCGGCGCGCCCGCCCGAGGAAGCGCGCGAGGCGGCCGTGCAGGCGGCCACCTGGCTGCTGCTGCACGAAGGCTATGCGGCCACGACCATGGAAGCGGTGGCGCGCCACGCGGGCATGGCCAAGAAGTCGCTGTATCACTATGCGGCCAACCGCGAGGAACTGGTCGCCCTGGTGGTGCGCGGCTGGACGGACGCCTTCCTGCCGGCCATGGCGCACGATGCGGCCGCGCCCGGCGACGTGCTGCCCTTATTGAAGGAGATCTTGCAGACGATGGCGGCGCGCGTGCTGACGGCGGACGCCGTCGGGCTGTTCCGTTTGCTGTGCACGGAGTTTCCCGCCCGCGCGCAGTTACTGGCCGTGTATCAGCGCAACGGCATCGAGCGGGGCACGGCCTTGCTGGCCGAGTGGCTGGCTCGCCAGGCCGCGCGCGGTCATCTGGCGCTCGGCGACGCGTCCGAACTGGCCGGCTTGCTGCTGGCCATGGTGATTGCCGAGCCGCTGCGGCAGATGGCGCTGGGCTTGCTGGCGCCCGTGCCGGCCTGGGATGCGGCGCCGCGCATCGATGCGGCGCTGCGATTGCTGGGCGGGCAGGCGTTCAAGGTCGCTGGTGCTTGAGCGCTTCGCGGCGGGTGAGGGCGGAGAGTTGCTGGCGGTGCTGCGTAGCAAAAGCTAGCACCTCTGCTGGCGCATGGCGCGCGTAATCGCGCAAGGCCCAGCCGATGGCCTTGCGGATGAAAAACTCGTCTTCGGGGGCCAGCGCCAGCGCCGCGCCGAACAGCCAGCCGGCATCCGTGTCGGCGCGCCAGCCCAGCTGGTGCAGCATGGCGATGCGGCGCAGCCAGAAATCTTCGTGCCGCAAGGCCGGGACCATATGCGCATGGCCATCGCCGCCGCGCCGCAGTTCCGCCTGCAGCACGTCGCCGACGATGCCGGCCATGCCGTCGACGCTGTCCCACCAGGCGCGCTGGCGCGCCAGGCCGAGCAGGGCAGGGAGGTGTTCGACGCCCAGCTGGCGCCGGTGCAGGGCCAGCATGTCGAGCGCCACGTGCTGGTACTCGCGCTGCGGCTGCTGCCACAGCCGTTGCGCGTGGTCCAGCAAGGCATCGGCGCCCACGCCTTTCAAATCTGCCAGCAGGGCTTTCACTGCCAGGCGCCGCTGCGGTGCCGCCACGCCCAGAAACACGAACTGGTCGCGCATATACGCTTGCATGGGCGCCGCACGGCCCGGTTCGGCAGCCGCTTCGAGTGCAATTTTTAAGCCCGCGTGCAAGTCCATGCTGTTTCCTCATGTTCAGGCGTAAAAAAGGCGCTCCGTGGAGCGCCTTTTCATCTTTATCCAATATTACTGGATTTTTGCCTTCTTCATCAACTCATCGCGGTAGGCGGCGAGTTTCTTCTGTTGCAGCGACTCGGCCACCTGGCCCTTGACTTCTTCCAGTGCCGGCAGCTTCGTCGGACGGGTTTCTTCCAGCTTGATCACGTGGAAGCCGAATTGCGATTGCACGGGCGTTTGCGTGATCTGGCCTGGCTTCAGGGCCACCATGGCGTCGGAGAATGGCTTCACGTACGAAGCTGGGCTAGCCCAGTCCAGGTCGCCGCCATTGGCTGCCGAACCGTCTTTCGATACTTTCGCCAGTTCTTCGAACTTGGCGCCGCCTTTCAGCTTGGCGATGATGTCTTTCGCTTCCGCTTCGGTGGCCACCAGGATGTGGCGTGCATGGTATTCCTTGTCGCCCGCTTGTGCCTTGAACTTGTCGTATTCGGCCTTGATTTCAGCGTCCTTGACCGGGTTCTTCTTGACGTAGTCGGCCAGCAGCGCGTTGATGATGATGCTTTGACGGGCATTGTCGATCTGCGACTTGACTTCCGCACGCGTGCCGTAGCCTTGCTTGTCGGCTTCCTGGATCAGCACTTCACGGCCGATCAGGTCTTTCTTGATGGCTTCGCGCAATTGCGGCGAATCGGCTTGCTTGCCTTGGGCGACGACTTGCTTGACGACCTGGTCAACGCGCGACGATGGGATGGCCTTGCCATTTACGGTGGCGACGTTTTGCGCGAAGGCAGGGATCGCGACGACGGCGACCAGGGCTAAGATCAGGCGGGCTGGCTTCAAAATCATGTTTATTCCTAATAAGTATACAAAAACCGGTACAAAAGATCGCGACTGTCGCGCAGTGCGCATTCAGGCGCAGAATACACGACCGGCGCCGAAAAGGGCGCCGGGGAGGTCAGTTCTTACTGAACTTTTGCTTTTTTGATCATTTCTTCCTGATACGCTTGCAGTTTCTTTTGCTGCAGCGCTTCGGCGATCTGTGGCTTGACTTCTTCCAGGGTCGGCAGCTTGGCCGCGCGGGTGTCGTCCAGCTTGATCACGTGGAAACCGTTAGGCGTTTGCACCGCGGTGTCGGTGACCTGGCCTTTTTGCAGTTTCACGAAGGCGTCGGAGAATACTTTCGGGAACGACGATGGGGCTGCCCAGTCCAGGTCGCCGCCATTGTCGGCCGAACCGGCATCTTTCGATTGCTTGGCCAGGTCTTCGAACTTGGCGCCGGCTTTCAGCTTGGCGATGATGTCTTTCGCTTCCGCTTCGGTGGCCACCAGGATGTGGCGCACATGGTATTCCTTGTCGCCCGTCTGAGCGACGAACTTGTCGTATTCGGCCTTGATTTCAGCGTCGTTGACCGGGTTCTTTTTCAGGTAGTCGCCGACCAGGGCGTTGATGACGATGGCCTGACGTGCGTTCTCGATTTGCTGCTTGACGGCTGCATCTTTACCGAAACCTTTGTTTTCCGCTTCTTGCATCAGCACTTCACGGCCGATCAAGTCCTTCTTGATCATTTCGCGCAGTTGCGGCGAATCCGGTTGCTGGCCTTGGGCGACGACTTGCTTGACGACTGCATCAACGCGCGACGATGGGATAGGCTTGCCATTAACAACGGCAACATTTTGCGCAAAAACAGGTACCGCGACAACGGCGAGTAGTGCGATCAGCAAGCGGGCTGGCTTAAAAGTCATTATTAAATCCTGTTAGGGAAAGTTTCGTAAAAAACGCATGGAAAGACATTGATAACATGGCTCGGGTACACCAAAACGCCATCCTTACACTACTTCGGACGGCGCCAGGGCCACAATCGCCAATGCATGTATCTCATTATGCATCATATCGTGCACGGAATCATACACCAGTCGATGGCGCATGACGAGCCTGAGCCCTTCAAATTGACTAGAAATAATGCGTAGATTGTAATGGCCTCCGCCCGAGGCGGCGCCCGCATGGCCCCGGTGGCGCGCCGAGTCGTCTTCCAGCACGCATTCCAGAGGGGAAAGTGCCGTTTCCAGGCGGGTACGAATGCGCTGCATGCGCGTTGTCGTGTCGTTCGTCATCATGCGTCTTCCTTGATATGTTTGGCGAGGAACAGGGTTTGCGCCACGATGAAGGCAAAGAAGATGCCCGTCGCACCAAACGCTTTAAAACTGACCCAGGCGGCCATGTCGCCCTTGTACAGCACGAAGGCGACGAACAAATTCAGCGCGCCGATGGCGACAAAGAAAATGATCCACGCCGCCAGCAGCTGGTTCCAGACGGCATCCGGTAATTGCACTTGCGCTTCCATGGTCTTGCGGATCAGGTTTTTCTTGAAGCCCACATGGGCGATCAAGAGGGCCAGGCCGGACAGCCAGTAGATCAGGGTCGGCTTCCATTTCAGGAAGAAATCGTCATGCAGGTAGATGCTGGCGCCGCCGAACACGACAAAGATGAACAGCGACAGCCACAGCATGCCGTCCACCTTGCGCCCGCGCAGCAGCAGATAGCTGACCTGGCAGGCGGTGGCGACGATGCCGACCAGGGTGGCGAGTATCCACGGCGCCTGGTCGGCCTTGATCAGGCCGCCAGACACGAAGCCGGACAAATATTGCTGCACGAAATCGTGCGTGGCCGCTTCATACATGCCGCCCAGTTTGAAGGCGGCGAAGAAGGCGATCAGGGGGAAGAGGTCGAATAGAAATTTCATGGCGAGACTTTACACTGGTCTTATTAAAATCATCTTAGGAATGGCTTAGGAGCAACCGGGGCGCTCCCAGGCCATACCGGTGTCTCAAGGCTGCGGATCGAAGCGCAACGATGCCGAATTGATGCAATAGCGCAAGCCGGTCGGCGGCGGGCCGTCCGGGAAGACGTGGCCCAGGTGGGCGTCGCAGACGGCGCAGACGATTTCCGTGCGCAGCATGCCGTGGCTGCGGTCGACAATCTCCGTGACATTCGCCGGGTCGAGCGCCTGGAAATAGCTGGGCCAGCCGCAGCCGGAATCGAACTTCGTGTCCGAGGCAAATAAGGGCGTGTTGCAGCAGACGCAGGTGTAGACGCCGTGTTCGTGGTGGTCCCAGAACTTGCCCGTAAAGGCTCGCTCCGTGGCCGCGTGGCGCGTGACTTCGTATTGCATCGAATCGAGCATGGCGCGCCATTCGGCGTCGGTTTTCTTGACTTTATTGGTGGTCATAATGACTCCTCAGGATGAGCAACTGACTTCAAGGTGGCTGGCCCAGTCGGGCGGCAGGGCCGCATAGTGCTGGTGTTCGGGCTGTTCGTCAAATGGCTTTTGCAGTATTTCCAGCAATGTCGCCACTTCCGTGTAGTCCTGCTGCTGGGCTTTTTCGATGGCCACTTGCGCCAGGTAGTTGCGCAGCACGTATTTCGGGTTGACGCCGTTCATCGCCGCTTGCCGCTCGGCATCGACGCTGTGCTCCTGCGACAGGCGCGCACGGTATTGTGCCGCCCACGTATCGAAGGCGGGGCGGTCGATGAACAGGTCGCGCAGCGCCATGTCGTGCTCGGGGGCGGCCACCTGCAGTGTCGCCAGCGCGCGGAAGAAGTTGGTGAAATCCACGTGATTGGCTTGCATCAGCGCAAACATGCTGTCGAATAGTTGCGTATCGTCGTCCTGGATGGTCTGCAAGCCCAGCTTGGCGCGCAGCAAGGCATTCATCTTCTCCGCAAAAGCGGGTTGGTAGCTGTCCAGCGCCGCCTGCGCCAGTTCCACTTCGCCGATCAGCGGCAACAGGGCCTGGCCCAGCGCATAGCAATTCCAGTGACCCACCTCCGGCTGGTTGGCGTAGGAGTAGCGGCCCTGCTGGTCCGTATGGTTGCAGATGTGCTCGGTATCGAACGCTTCCATGAAGCCGAAGGGGCCGTAATCGAGCGTCAGGCCCAGGATCGACATATTGTCCGTATTCATCACGCCATGCATGAAGCCCACGGCTTGCCACTGCGCGATCATGTGCGCCGTGCGCACGCACACTTCCGCCAGCAAGGCTTGATACGGATTGGATGCGGCGCGCAAATGGGGATAAAAACCGTCGATGACGTAATCGGCGAGGATTTTCAGCTCGTCCGGTTTCTTGCGGTAAAACCAGTGTTCGAACGAGCCAAAGCGCACGAAACTGGGCGCCATGCGCGTCACCACGGCCGCCGTTTCCACCGTTTCGCGCATGATGCCTTGCTGCGAACCCATGATGGACAGCGCGCGCGAGGTCGGAATGCCCAGCGCGGCCATGGCTTCCGAGCAAAGGAATTCGCGGATGGACGAGCGCAGCACGGCGCGTCCGTCGCCCATGCGTGAATACGGCGTGGCGCCGGCGCCTTTCAGCTGCAGCTCCATCGGTCCGTGTTCGGTGGCGATATCGCCGAGCAAGATGGCGCGGCCATCGCCCAGCTGGCCGGCCCAGACGCCGAACTGGTGGCCCGAATACACGGCCGACAGGGGCAGCGAGCGCTCGGCAACGGTATTGCCGATCAGCAGCTCCACATAATCGGCTTGCGCCAAACGCGCGGCATCGAGGCCGATCAGGCGTGCCGCCGGCGCGCTGGCGGCGACAAAGTAGGGCGCGGGCAGGGGCGTGGGCATCAGCCGCGTATAGAACGCGGGCGGCAAGGCCGCGAAGGCGTTATCCAGTGGTAAGGTATGAGCGGTGATGGCGATTCCATTCAAGTAGATGCGCCGGCAAGGTGCGCCAGGCTGGAACACGATTTTACCGCACGGCGCGAAGGTACGTACCGGACGCTGGCACTGTAAAAAACGGAATCGAAAATTCCATGCTGCATTGCAATATCGAAATGCGTTGACGATTTCCGCACGACCGTACGAAACTAAGGAAAATCTTTAAATTCCTACAATAACCGAGTAGCCACCCCAGGAGACACGATGTCGGCATTTCCCTTGAGTCCAGTGATGGGCCAGATGATGAATCAGCCCCTGTTGATTTCCAGCATTATCGAGTTTGCAGCGCGTCATTATGCAGGCAGCGACATCATTTCGCGGCGGGTGGAGGGCGATATGCACCGCTACACCTACCGTGATTGCCACCAGCGCGCGCGCCGCCTGGCCAATGCCCTGCATGGCCTCGGCGTCGGCATGGGCGACCGGGTCGCCACGCTCGCCTGGAATGGCTACCGCCACCTGGAAGCTTATTATGCGGTGTCCGGCTCGGGTGCCGTGCTGCACACGATCAATCCGCGCCTGTTTCCCGACCAGATCGCCTATATCTCGAATCACGCGGAAGACCAGGTCTTGCTGTTTGATCTGACCTTTTTGCCCGTGGTGGAAAAGATCGCCGCCGACTGCACGTTTGTGCGCCATTTCGTGCTGATGTGCGACCGCGAGCGCATGCCTGCCAGCAGCAGCATCCCTGACCTGCTGTGCTATGAAGACTTGATCGCCACGCATTCCGACGAGTACACCTGGCCCCTGTTCGATGAAAATGCGGCCGCCACCCTGTGCTACACGTCCGGCACGACGGGCAACCCCAAGGGCGCCCTGTATTCGCACCGCTCGACCGTGCTGCACGCGTATGCCTCGGCCATGCCCAGCGGCCTGAACGTGCGCGCTTCGGACACCGTGCTGCCCGTGGTGCCGATGTTCCACGTGAATGCCTGGGGCTTGCCGTATTCCGTGCCCCTGTCCGGCGCGCGCATGGTGTTTCCCGGCGCGGCGCTCGATGGCAAGTCGCTGTATGAATTGTTCGAGGCGGAAAAAGTGACGTTCTCGGCCGGCGTGCCCACCGTCTGGCTGGGGCTGCTGAATCACGCCTTGCAGAATAAGCTGACATTTTCCACGTTCCGCCGCACGGTGATCGGCGGCGCGGCTTGCCCGCCGGCCATGATGGATACCCTGATCGACAAGTTCGACGTGGAAGTCATCCACGCCTGGGGCATGACGGAAATGTCGCCGCTGGGCACGGCGGGCGGCTTGCAGACCAAGCACCTGGACTTGCCGAAGGACGAACAGCGCAAGATCCTGCAAAAGCAGGGCCATGCCATTTACGGCGTGGACATGAAGATCGTCGACGACGATGGCAAGGAATTGCCGTGGGATGGCGTCGCCTATGGCCATTTGCTGGTGAAAGGGCCGTGGATCATTGCTTCTTACTACAAGAACGAGGGCGGCGACGTGCTGCAGGATGGCTGGTTCCCCACGGGCGACGTGGCCACCATCGATGCCGATGGCTACATGCAGATCACGGACCGCAGCAAGGACGTGATCAAGTCGGGCGGCGAGTGGATCGGCACCATCGACCTGGAAAACCTGGCCATGGCCCATCCGGCCGTGCTGCAGGCCGCCTGCATCGGCGTATTCCACCCGAAATGGGATGAGCGGCCCGTGCTGGTGGTGGTGTTGCGTCCCGGCATGACGGTCACGCGCGAGGTTTTGTTGCAGTTCTTCGAGGGCAAGATCGCCAAGTGGTGGACGCCGGACGACGTGCTGTTCATCGACGCCTTGCCCATGGGCGCCACGGGCAAGATCCAGAAGAACAAGCTGCGCGAGCAGTTCAAGGGGCACCAGCTGCCCGGCATGTAATCGCGGCGGCGCGCAAGGAGGGAGCGCTGTTGTACCATGACGGCAGGCACCGGCATCGTCACTGCGCGCCGCGACAAAAATAATACGAGCGTTCTTTTATGCGGTATAGTGAAGCTTCATCCCTTGCAACCACCTCATCGCCAAGCAAACACCAATACACCAGTAAGGAAGAGACATGAGTGCTGAATATCAAGTGAACGGCGCCGTTGCCGTCATTACCCTCGCCAATCCGCCCGTCAATGGACTGGGCTTGGCGACGCGCACGGCCGCCGTGGCCGGCATCCGCCAGGCGCTGGCGGACGAGGCCGTGAAAGCCATCGTCATCACGGGCGCCGGCAAGGCCTTTTCGGGCGGCGCCGACATCAAGGAATTCAATTCGCCCAAGGCGCTCACGGAACCGACCCTGCACACCCTGATCAACGTCGTCGAGCAATCGACCAAGCCGGTGGTGGCGGCCATCCACAGCGTCTGCATGGGCGGCGGCCTGGAGCTGGCGCTGGGCTGCAACTACCGCGTGGCCGCACCTGGCGCGCAGATGGCCTTGCCGGAAGTCAAACTCGGCATCTTGCCGGGCGCGGGCGGCACGCAGCGCCTGCCGCGCGTGCTGGGCCTGGAAATGGCCCTCAACATGATCGTCTCGGGCACGCCCGTGGCGTCAGAGAAACTGGCCGGCACGGCCCTGTTCGACGAAGTCATCGCCCCCGGCGCCGACTTGTTGCATGCCGCCGTCGCTTTCGCCACCAAGGTGGCCGACGTGCGCCCGCTGCCGAAAGTGCGCGAGCGCAAGGTCGATTACCCGAACCATGAAGCGTTCCTGCAGTTTTCGCGCAATACGGTCAAAGCCATGTCCGGCCCGTTCCCCGCCCCGCTGAAATGCGTCGATGCCGTGGCGGCTGCCGTGACCATGAAATTCGACGAGGGCTTGAAGTACGAGCGCGAACTGTTCATGCAACTGGTGCAGTCGCCCGAGTCGAAAGCCTTGCGCCACGCCTTCTTCGCCGAACGCGTTGCCAGCAAGGTGCCCGACGTGCCGGCCGACACGCCCGTGCGCACGATAGCGCAGGCGGCGATCGTGGGCGCCGGCACCATGGGCGGCGGTATCGCCATGAATTTCGCCAACGCGGGCATTCCCGTGATGCTGCTGGAAACGAAGCGGGAAGCGCTGGACAAGGGCCTGGCCACCATCCGCAAGAATTACGAGAACACGGTGAAAAAGGGCAAGCTGACGCAAGAGAAGGCCGAGCAGCGCATCGCGCTCGTTTCCGGCACGCTGGCGTATGCGGATATCGCGCAGGCCGACATCGTCATCGAAGCCGTCTTCGAAGAGCTGGGCGTGAAGGAAAGCGTCTTCAAGCAACTGGACGCCGTCATGAAGCCGGGCGCCATCCTCGCCTCGAACACGTCCACCTTGGACCTGGACAAGATCGCCGCGTTTACCGAGCGCCCGCAAGACGTGATCGGCACGCATTTCTTCAGTCCCGCGAACGTCATGAAGCTGCTGGAAATCGTCCGTGGCAAGGAAACGGGCAAGGATGTGCTGGCCACCGCGCTGGCGCTGTCGAAAAAACTGAAAAAGACGGGTGTCGTCTCGGGCGTGTGCGACGGTTTCATCGGCAACCGCATGATCGAGCAATACAGCCGGCAAGCCGGTTTCCTGCTGGAAGAAGGCTGTCTGCCGGAACAGGTCGACAAGGCGGTCGAAAAATTCGGCTTCGCCATGGGCCCGTTCCGCATGGGCGACCTGGCCGGCAATGACATCGGCTGGGCCATCCGCAAGCGCCGCGCCGTGGAAAAACCGGAAGTGACGTATTCGAAGACGGCCGATTTGCTGTGCGAACTGGGTCGCTATGGCCAGAAGACAGGCGCCGGCTGGTATGACTACAAGGCGGGCGACCGCAAGGCGTATCCATCGGAGCAGGTCAACGCCATGATTATCCAGCACTGCGCCGACATTGGCGTGGCGCGGCGCAAGATCAGCGACCAGGAAATCGTCGAACGGCTCGTGTATGCGCTGGTCAACGAGGGTGCGCGCATCCTCGAAGAAGGCATCGCCTTGCGCGCGTCGGATATCGACATGGTGTATCTGACGGGCTACGGCTTCCCGCTGTTCCGCGGCGGCCCCATGTTCTACGCGGATACGGTCGGCTTGCCGAACGTGCTCGATTCGATTGCCGGCTACGCCAAAGGCCGCCACGGCGAAGCGTGGACGCCGGCGCCGCTGCTGGTGAAACTGGCGGGCGAGGGCAAGGGTTTCAATAGCTAATCCGGCGCTACCGTTGACGCCCGATGTTGTCGGATTACGCGCGGCTTCGCCACGCTAATCCGACCTACTGAGTAAGTCGGCGTAGGTCGGATTAGCGGCGGTACGCCGCGTAATCCGACGCCACTACTTCTTCTTCGCCACCATCTTGATCGCCTCGTTGACGATGACGGGGTTGTCTTTCTGGATGTAGTAGCCGGCGCCCGTGATGCGCTCGATGGCTGGCGCGCCGGACAAGCGCTGCCAGTCTTTTTCCTGGGCCCGCACCACGTTTTCAAACGAGCCCATTTCCTCGATGCCGAACTTGTCGCGCACCAGCAGCATGGCGGGCACGCGCAGGGGGCTGCGCATGTCGACGTGTTGCAGGCATTGCGTCTGGGAATCGAATTCGGCCGATTCCGTACTGTTGAACATGAGTTTGCGCCGCGTCTTCACGAGCATGGCGTAGGTGGACGCGTCCGTCTGCAGGCGGTTCCACTGCTGCGGGTGCGTGGGGTCGAGCAAGACCAGGCCGGCCACGTCCTGCGGGTACAGCCTGGCATACACATATTGGTACAGCCCGCCCAAACCATGACCGACCAGCACATACGGCGGTTTCAGGCCCGCTTGCGTCAGCAGGGCGCGCTGCTGGGCGGCAATGGTACACGGGTCGCGCGGCGTGGTGGTTTTGCGGCTGTCGCCGTAGCCGGGGCGGTCGTAGACGAGCACGCGGTGCTGTTTGGCCACTTCGGGCACCACCTTGGCCCACACGTCCTTGCCGTCGCCCATGGCCGACTGGAACACCACGGGCAAGCCGCCCTGGCCGCTCAAGGCATAGGCGATGCTGGCGTCGGGCAGGGCGGCCGTGGCGGGCACGCCCGGCGTGGCCGGCGACGACGGCAGCAGGGAGCAGCCTGAAAAACAGCCTGCCAGCAGCAAGCCGGCGCTGGAGAGGAGCATGGTGCGCGCGGGGCGGCCGACGAATAGATGATGCATGAATCTCCTTCTTGGTGCAGGGACCGGGGCCCGGTACGGCGTGCCAGCCATTATAGGCAAATCATGGAAAAGTGAAAATGCTGAACAGAACGGGATTTCCCCGCCTGCTAGCCAGCGTCGGCGCGATGGCAGACGGCTTCGATGCGGTTGCCGTCCGGATCGAACAGGAAGGCCGCGTAATAGCTGGCGTGATAGTGGCGCAGGCCGGGCGCGCCCAGGTCGATGCCGCCGTGCGCCAGGCCCGCCTGCCAGAACGCTTCCACGGCCGCGCGCGAAGGGGCCTTGAAGCAGCAATGGCGGCGCGGCGCGTCGTCGGGCCGGGGACCCAGGCGCACGGAAAAATAGCTGCGGTCGGGGTGCTCGGCATCGCTGCGCTCGCCGTAGCCTATCCACGCGTTGGCATGGTCGCTGCCCACCTTGGACACGCCCAGCGCGGCGAAGATGGCGTCATAGAAGCGCTCGGCGCGCTCCAGGTCGGCAACGGTAAGGGAAACGTGATCGAGCATGGGCATTCCACTGTAAAAACAAGGACGGCCATAGCATAGCCCGGATCAGGACGGCCGTGGGACGAAGTAACCGAGTGACACTGGCGGCGGCCGACTGCCGGTTAAGGCCGGTTGGCGAGCAGGGCCACGATACTGCGGCTCATCAGTTGCACGCGGGGCGCGAACAGCATCACGGCGCAGAAGGCCACGGGCCAGGCGGCAAAAAACGCATGGCGCCAGCGGGGCAGGAAGTCCGCCTGCAGGCCGATATTGAGCCAGGTGACCCAGGCGCTCATCAGCAGGGTCATCACCAGCGACATCAGGAAGGCAAACGTGCAGCGCAGGCGCAGGGCATCGGACATGGCGTGCTTTCAACAGAGTGGAAAGATGCCAGCGTAACGACTTGCAGCAATCTATACTAGAGCCATATTTTTAATATCAAATTCCATAAATGCAATCATGCTTGATGAATCATGCTCGATGACCTAGCCCTGTTCGTCGCCATCGTCGAGGCGGGCAGCCTGCATGCGGCGGCCGTCAAGGAAGACTTGCCCGCCGCCACCGTCACGCGCCGGCTGCAAAAGCTGGAAAGCCAGCTCGGCTACCGCTTGCTCAACCGCAGCGCGCGCCGCTTGCAGCCGACGGCGGAAGGCTGGCAATACTACGAGCAGTGCCGTCCCCTGGTGCACGCCTTGCGGCAAGCGACGCAGCAGCTCGACGCCAGCCTGTCGGCCGTCTCGGGTAGTATCCGCGTGCTGGCGCCCGTGAATTTCGCCAGCGGCTTGCTCACGCCCGCCTGGGTCAGCTTCATGCAGAAGTACCCGGACATCCGCCTGGAGCTGGAACTGTCGAACCTGCTGCAAGACCTGGTGGGCAGCGGGGCCGACCTGGCCATCCGCGTTGGCGCGCTCGACGATTCTTCGCTGATGCAGCGCCGGCTGGGCAGCGCCGCGCTGGTGATGGTGGCCGCGCCCGCCTACCTGGCGCGCGCCGGCGTGCCGCGCGACTTGCAGGAGCTGGCGCGGCATGAATTGATCGTGGCCGAACCGCTGCGCAGCTGGCGCTTGCGGCGTCCCGGCGATGGCGCCGAGATGGTGATCGAGCCGCAGGCGCGCCTGCGCGTCAATGAAATGCGCCTGGCCGTGGAGATGGCCGACGCGGGCATCGGCATCTTGCTGTGTCCGCTGCTGCAATGCCGCGACGAAGTGGCCAGTGGCAGCCTCGTGCGCGTGCTGCCCGACTGGATGCCGCAGCCGCGCCATGTGTACGCCGTCTGGACGCAGCGGCGCTACCTGCCGGCCCGCGTGCGCGTGCTGCTGGAACACCTGGCGGCGTTTGCGGCGGGCAATCCGCTGTTGAACGATGCGTTGGACGGGCAGGGCGCCGCACTGCCCTGATTCTTGCCACTAATACCGAGCGCTTGTACTTTCCGTCAGGATCGCGTTAAGATAAAGCTTGCTCGCTTATCAAGTGGGCAATCTGGTGTTTTTACGCGCAATCCGTCCCTATCCATGAGAGTAGCAATGAAATATCTGATCGTTCCCTTCTTGCTGGCCATGACTGGCTGTGAAGTCTTGTATGACGCGAACCGGGACAAGATCGGTGAGTATTGCAACAGCCTCAATAATTTTGACGACCGTAATGCCTGCCGCAAGCGCAACCAGACCAGCTACCAGGAATACGTGCAGCAGCGCGACCAGGTGAAACAGGGCAATAAGAGCCTATCCCAGTAGATGAATACATCCCCTGCTGGCGCCCCTCAGAAGCGGGGACGGCGTTGATCGTCGTTGCGTGGCTCGCCACGCGTCCTCCTCACGCCTTGTCCGCGCTCCTGATGAACTGCCAGCAGAAGACGCTCCCTACTGGGATAGGCTCTGAGTAAGCTCGCCGCCTACGCCGCATAAAAAAACGCCGCTGACCAGTCAGCGGCGTTTTGCATTGCGGGCCCCGGCTTTGCGGCCGGGGATTGCCTCAGATTAATCGTCGGCGTAGATATTGTTATCCTTGGTTTCCTTGACGAACAGGGTGCCGATGACCACCGTCGCCAGGGCGACGATGATCGGATACCACAGGCCGTAATAGATGTCGCCCTTGAAGGCCACCAGCGCGAAGGCCGTGGTCGGCAGCAAGCCGCCGAACCAGCCGTTACCGATATGGTAGGGCAGGGACATCGATGTGTAACGGATACGCGTCGGGAACATTTCCACCAGCATGGCGGCGATCGGACCATACACCATGGTCACATACAGCACCAGGATGAACAGCAGCAAGACCACCATCGGCTTGTTGATCTGGTCCGGATCGGCTTTCGCCGGGTAGCCCGCTTCCTTGATGCCGGCGCCGATTTCTTTCTTCAGTGCCGCTTCGCGGGTCTTGCTTTCGGCATCGAAGTTCAGGCCGTCGGCCGTCATGACGGCGTTAAACGAGGAAAACTCCTTCGTGCCGATGCGTACTTTGGCGATTGAGCCGGCCGGCGCGTCTTCCTTCGTGTAGTTCACCGAGCTGTTCGACAGGAAGCCCGTGGCGATGTCGCACGACGATGGGAACTTCTTGGTGCCGGTCATGTTGAACTGGAAGTGGCAGGAAGCCGGATCGGCCACCACCACCACTGGCGAGTTCTTCAGTGCCGCTTCCAGCTGCGGATTGGCGAAGTGGGTCAGGCCGCTGAAGATCGGGAAGTAGGTCAGGGCGGCGATCAGGCAGCCGCCGAGGATGATGTACTTGCGGCCGATGCGGTCCGACAGGCTGCCGAAGAACAGGAAGAACGGCGTGGCCAGCAGCAGGGCGATGGCGACGAGCACATTGGCCGTTGCCAGGTCCACTTTCAGGGTCTGGATCATGAAGAACAGGGCGTAGAACTGGCCCGTGTACCAGACGACGGCCTGGCCGGCGGTCAGGCCGATCAGGGCCAGGATGACGATCTTCAGGTTTTTCCACTTGCCGAACGCTTCCGTCAGCGGCGCTTTCGAGGTCTTGCCCTCGGCCTTCATCTTGGCAAACGCGGGCGATTCATTCATGGCCAGGCGAATCCAGACGGAAATCCCCAGCAGGATGACGGAGACCAGGAAGGGAATGCGCCAGCCCCAGGCCTCGAAATCCTTCTCGCCGGTCGCCAGGCGGGTGCCCAGAATGACCATCAGCGACAGGAAGAAGCCCAGGGTGGCCGTCGTCTGTATCCACGCCGTGAACGCGCCGCGCTTGCCTTCAGGCGCGTGCTCGGCCACATAGGTGGCCGCGCCGCCGTATTCGCCGCCCAGCGCCAGGCCTTGCAGGATGCGCAGGATGACGAGGATGATCGGCGCGGCGATGCCGATGGAGGCGTAGCCCGGCAGCAAGCCGACGATGAAGGTGGAGCCGCCCATGATCAAAATCGTGATCAGGAAGGTGTACTTGCGGCCGATCATGTCGCCCAGGCGGCCGAAGACCAGCGCGCCGAACGGACGCACGATGAAGCCGGCGGCAAAGGCCAGCAGCGCGAAGATGAAGGTGGTGGTGGGGTCGCCGATGAAAAATTGCTTGGCGATGATGGAAGCGAGCGAACCGTACAGATAAAAATCGTACCATTCAAAGACGGTGCCGAGCGAGGATGCAAAAATGACCTTGCGTTCCTCGGGCGTGATCGGCGTTCCCTTGGTGGAAAATTTCCGTACGTCGGCCGAGCCGGATGGTGTTGCCATGGTTTGTCTCCCTATGTTTTATAGTGAACCATTGCCGAGGTCTTTTTGACCATTCTTGCAACAGCTGGAGCCGAGTGTGTTCTCCGAACCTTACGTCATGCTTGCTTGAAACTTACACCAAGCTTACAAATTGCCATCCGCCAGAACTTTGCGAACGACCGTACTTAAATGTGCTATTCTCGTTCCGTAGATACCATCATTGACCATATAACATTCCCACAAGGAGACACAGCATGAATGAAGCCGTCATCGTATCGACCGCCCGCACGGGCCTGGCCAAGTCCTGGAAGGGCGCGTTCAACATGACGCATGGCGCCACCCTGGGCGGCCACGTGCTGGCGGCCGCCGTCGAGCGCGCGCGCATCGAGGCGGAGGAAGTGGAAGACGTGCTGGTCGGCTGTGCCTTCCCCGAAGGCGCCACGGGCGGCAATATCGCACGCCAGGTGGCCTTGCGCGGCGGCTGCCCCGTCACGACGGCCGGCATGACGGTCAACCGCTTTTGTTCCTCGGGCTTGCAGGCCATCGCCCTGGCGGCGCAGCGCATCATCGCCGGCGAAGGCGATATCTATGCGGCGGGCGGCGTGGAATCGATTTCTTGCGTGCAAAATGAAATGAATACGCATATGTACCGCGACGTCTGGCTGCAGCAGCACAAGCCGGAAGTGTACTGGCCCATGCTGCAGACGGCTGAAACCGTGGCCAAGCGCTACCAGATTTCACGCGAGCGCCAGGATGTGTATGGCGCGCAAAGCCAGCAGCGCGCGGCAAGCGCCCAGGCCGCCGGCCTGTTCGACGCGGAAATTGTGCCGATGACCACCATCATGGGCGTGGCCGACAAGGCCAGCGGCATGCTGGTGTCGCGCGAAGTGACGATTTCCAGCGACGAAGGCATCCGCTTTGATACCACCTACGAAGGCGTAGCCAAGATCCGTTCCGCCATGCCCGGCGGCGTCATCAGCGCAGGCAATGCCAGCCAGTTTTCCGACGGCGCCTCGATGGCCATCGTCATGAATGCGAAAGTGGCCGAAGCGAAAGGCTTGCAGCCGCTGGGCATCTTCCGCGGCTTTGCCGTGGCCGGCTGCGAACCCGATGAAATGGGCATCGGCCCCGTCTACGCGATTCCGAAACTGCTGAAAAAGGCGGGCTTGACGGTGGCCGACATCGGCCTGTGGGAACTCAATGAAGCATTTGCCGTGCAAGTGCTGTATTGCGCCGACACCCTGGGCATCCCCATGGAGCGCCTGAACGTGAACGGCGGCGCGATTGCCGTCGGCCATCCGTACGGCGTGTCGGGCGCGCGCCTGACGGGCCACGCCTTGATCGAAGGCAAGCGCCGCGGCGTCAAATATGTGGTCGTGACCATGTGCATCGGCGGCGGCCAGGGCGCGGCCGGGCTGTTCGAGGTCGTCTAGTCTGGCGTGGTGGCGTGCGTGCTGCAGAGTGGGCCGATAGCGGTTACAGTAGCGGCTCCCTTTGCCTACTCGCACCCGCCATGATCAAGCACATCGTTTTCTGGAAACTCAAAGACCACGCCGAAGGCGCCGACCGCGCCACGAATGCATTGAAGCTCAAGGCCCTGCTCGATTCCTGTTCGAACCTGGTACCTGGCATATTGAAATTCGAAGCGGCCGTGGCCCAGCCGGGCCTGGAAGCGACCTACGACATCGTGCTGTACAGCGAATTCGCCAGCCGCGCAGCGCTCGACGCCTACCAGAACCATCCCGAGCACGTGAAAATCAAGCCGTTTTTTGGCGCCGTGCGGGAGGCGCGGCAATGTATGGATTACGAGATTTAATCGTTACGCAGCAGACCCCAGCCTTCCGCTGATCCTATCTATCGACAAGGAGCATTCATGACCACCTACCAACGCATCGTCCTCGCCTCGCGCCCCACGGCTGAAGTGCAGCCGGATAACTTCCGCCTGGAAACTGTCGAGATTCCCGCCATCACGGAGGGTCAATTGCTGGTACGTAACCAGTTCCTGTCGCTCGATCCTTACATGCGCGGGCGCATGAGTGCCAATAAAAGCTATGCGGCGCCGCAAGCGTTGAATGACACCATGATCGGCGGCACGGTGGGCGTGGTGCTCGAATCGAAGCATCCGAAGTTCGCCGTGGGCGACACGGTGGTGGGGACGTTGGGCTGGACGGAAGTGGCGGTATCGGACGGCACCATGCTGCGCAAGGTCGACACGACGCATATTCCTGCCTCAGCCTATCTGGGTGCCGTCGGCATGCCGGGCATGACAGCCTGGTATGGCTTGAACCAGATCATGGCGCCGAAAGCGGGCGAAACCGTGGTGGTGTCGGCCGCCAGCGGCGCCGTGGGCAGCGTGGTGGGCCAGCTGGCGAAACTGAAAGGCTGTCGCGTGGTCGGCATCGCCGGCGGCGCGGAAAAATGCGCGTATGTCGTCGAGGAGCTGGGTTTTGACGCCTGCGTCGACTACAAGGCGGGCAGCTTGGCGTCCGACCTGGCGGCGGCCACGCCGGACGGCATCGACGCCATCTTTGAAAACGTGGGCGGCGCCATCTTTGATGCGGCCTTGGCGCGCACCAACGCGTTTGGCCGCGTGGCCGTGTGCGGCTGGATCGCCGGCTACAACGGCGAACCGACGCCGCTCGACAATGCCCGCTTCATCCTCACCAACCGCCTCACCGTGCGCGGCTTCATCGTGTCGGAGCAGCCGGAATTCTGGCCGCAAGGGCTGGCGGAACTGGGCTCGTTGGTGGCGACGGGCAAGCTGACATTCCGCGAATCCGTGGCCGACGGCCTGGCCAGCGCACCGGAAGCGTTCATCGGCCTGTTAAAAGGCCGCAACTTCGGCAAGCAGCTGGTCAAGCTCGGCTGATCTCTCTGTGGAAAGGCAGGCCGTGCGACAATAACGGCCTGTCTCTTTCTACATTACACCATGACCAAGCACACCATCCGCCTCGGCGACTGGGCCACCCTGGGCCAGGACGCCACCGCCATCCGTTTTGAAGTTTTCGTCGATGAACAGAAAGTGCCGGCCGAGATCGAACTCGACGACATGGATGCCGTCTGCCTGCACGCCGTCGCCTATGACGAGGCCGGCAAGGCTATCGGCACGGGCCGGCTATTGCCAGACGGCCACATCGGCCGCATGGCCGTGCGCCAGCCGGGCCGCGGCACGGGCGTGGGCGGCGCCATCTTGACCTTGCTGATGGAGAAAGCCCGTGAACGGGGCGATGCCGCCGTGGTGCTGAACGCGCAAACCGTGGCCGCGCCATTCTATGCGCGCCACGGTTTCGTGCAGCTGGGGGAGGTGTTTGAGGAGGCGGGGATTGCGCACGTGGAGATGCGGCTGGTGTTCCAGGGTGTTGTCGGATTACGCGCGTAGCGCTAATCCGACCTACGACGTCAACGGTAGGTCGGGTTAGCGCGCAGCGCGTAACCCGACACCACCAGCACCATCAGTTCTGCGCGTGCGACTGGCGCCATTTGTCCAGGATCACGGCCAGCACGATCACGACACCTTTCGCCACATACTGCCAGAACGACGACAGCCCCAGAATCGTTAAGCCATTGTTCATCACGCCGATGATCAGGGCGCCGATGACGGTGCCCCAGACGGAACCGACGCCGCCCATCAGGCTCGTGCCACCGAGCACGACGGCGGCGATGGCATCGAGTTCATAACCGGTACCCCAGTTGCCGTTGGCCGCATACAGGCGGCTGGCCGACATGGCGCCGCCCAGGCCGGCGAACAGGCCGCTGATGGTGTAGACAAACATCAGCACGAGGCCGACCTTGATGCCCGTCAAACGTGCCGCCTGGATATTGCCGCCGACGGCGTAGATATGCAGGCCCAAGGTCGTCTTGCGCAAGATAAACCACGTCAGCACGACGACGGCCGCCGCCAGCCAGATCAGCCAGGGGATGGCCAAAAAGCTGCCGTTGCCCATCCATTCGAAGCTCGGGATTTCCGTGTTCAGCACGCTGGTGCCGTCGGCCAGCAAATAGGCGGCGCCGCGCAGGGCCGTCATGGTGCCCAGGGTGACGACGAAGGGGTTCAGGCCGACGAGGGCCACCAGCACGCCATTCAACGCGCCCAGCAGCAAGCCGACGATCAAAAACGTGGGGATCGAAAAGCCGGCGAACTGGGCCGACAAGGACATCAGCATGCCCGCCACGGCCGAGACGGCCAGCACGGAGCCGACCGATAAATCGATGCCGCTGGTCAGAATGACGAAGGTCATGCCGGACGCCAGCACGATATTGATCGACACCTGGCGGAAGATGTTCATGGTGTTATTGCTGGTCATGAAGGTCGACGTGCCGTCGGCCGAGAAATACACGGTCAGACCGTACATGGCCAGGTACAGCACGACCAGCACGGGCAGCATGCCCAGGCGGCGCATCAGGTTCGAAGCATTGAAGGGTTCGCCGGCGCGCGCGGCGCCGGTGGTGGTGGTGGTAGTCATGATAGTTCTCCCTGTATTGATTTTTTAAGCGGCGTCCAGATGGGTGGCATAGGCGAGGATGTTTTCCTGCGTAATGTCGTCGCCCGTCACTTCGCCCGTCATCCGTCCCTCGCACATCACCATCACGCGGTCGCAGATGCCGACCAGCTCGGCCAGTTCGCTGGAAATGCACAGCACGGCCGTGCCCGCGTCCGCCAGCTGGTGGATGATCTTGTAAATTTCGCTCTTCGCGCCCACGTCCACGCCGCGCGTCGGTTCGTCGAGGATGAGGACCTTGGGTGCGATGGCCAGCCAGCGCGCCAGCAAGACTTTCTGCTGGTTGCCGCCAGACAATCCCCCCACGATGCCGTCCGGGCCAGATACCTTGACGTTGAGGTTGGCAATCGCCTCGCGCGTGAGCTGCGTCAGGGCGCCACGGTTGACCACGCCCGCCGTGGAATGCCTGGACAGGATGTTCATCGACATGTTTTCCATGGCCGACAGTTGCATGAACAGGCCCAGGCTCTTGCGGTCTTCCGGCAGGTAGCCGATGCCGTGGCGGATCGCCGCCAGCGGTTGCTTGATGTGCACTTCCTGGCCGTCGAGCCACACTTGCCCCGATTGCTTCTTGTCGGCGCCAAAGATCAGCCGCGCCAGTTCCGTGCGGCCCGCGCCGACCAGGCCGGCCAGTCCCGTCACTTCACCGGCATGCAGGGCGAACGAGGCGGGCTTGACCTTGCCGCCGCCCACGTTTTCCACGCGCAGGCGCTCGGCGCCGCGCGTGGTGCGCCGCTGATGCGCATAAAAGTCGTCGGCAGGGCGGCCCACCATCATTTGCACGACTTTCTTTTGATCCAGTTCATCCTTGCCCAGTTCGCCCACATAGGCACCGTCGCGCAGCACCGTGATGCGGCGCGCCAGGCGCTCCACCTCGGCCATGCGGTGGCTGATGTAGAGCACGGCCAGGCCCTTGTCGCGCTGTTCTTCGATGATGCGGAACAATTGTTCGGTTTCCCGGTCGGACAGGGCCGCAGTGGGCTCGTCCATGATCAGGATGCGGCTTTCGTGCACGAGGGCGCGGGCGATTTCCACCTGCTGCTGCTCGGCGATCGACAGCGTGGACACCATGGTGTCGGCGTCGAAACGGGAACCGAGGTCGGCCAGGATGGCGTTGGTGCGCGCGCGCATTTCACCGCCCTTGACGGTCCAGAACGGTCCCTGCGGCTCGCTGCCCATGAAGACGTTCTGCGCCACCGTCATGTTCTTGGCCACGCTCAGTTCCTGGTAAATCAGGTTGATGCCCAGCGCGCGCGCCTCGCCCGGGTTGCGGATGCGGATTGGCTTGCCGTCGAGGATGATTTCACCGGCGTCCGGCGTGTACACGCCCGAGAGGATTTTCATCAGGGTGCTCTTGCCGGCGCCGTTCTCGCCCATCACGGCATGGATTTCGCCGCTGCGCACCGTCAGGTGCACGCCGCGCAGCGCGCGCGTGGCGCCAAAGCGCTTCTCGATGCCGCGCATTTCAAAAATAATATCGTCGCTCATGACTGTCCTTCCTTGCTGGTGAAACTGGCGCCGCCTGCCGTCTGGCCGGCGGCGCCACGTGGTTCAGGTCAGGAAGATCAGTTCTTTACCCAGCCCGTGTAGGTGGCGACGTTTTCCTTGGTGATGGCCGGGGTCGGCAACAGCACCATGGTCTGTTTCGGCGTGCGGCCGTTCATGATGTCGTAGCCCATCTGCACGGCGTCGGTGGCCATGCGGTACGGGTTTTGCGCCGAGGTGGCGGCAAACAGGCCGGCCTTGTTTTTCAGGGCATTCTGGCCGTCCGGCGCGCCATCGACGGCCGTGATCAGTTTGACATCCGTGCGCTTCGATTGCTTGATCGCCAGTTCGGCGCCGATGCCGGTCGGGTCATTGATGGCGAACACGCCGTCGATCTTCGGATAGGCCGTCAGCAGGTTCGACATCACGGTCATGCCGCCATCGCGGCTGCCGCCCGCGTTCTGGTTGTCGGACAGGATCTTGATATCCTTGAACGCGGCCAGGGTTTTCTTGCAGCCATTGACGCGGTCGATCACGGACGTCACCGGCGGGCCGTTGAGGATCACCACATTGCCCTTGCCGCCGATCTGCTTGGCCAGGTAGGCGCACGAGACGTCGCCGGCCATGGTGTTGTCGGACATCACGGTGGCCGACGCGCCCACGGCGCCCACGTCGACGGCGATCACGACCACGCCCGCATTGCGCGCTTTCTTGATGGCCGGTGCGATGCCCTTGGAATCGACGGCGTTCAGGATGATGATGTCGGTCTTGTTGGCAATGAAGTTCTCGATCTGGTCCACCTGGGTGTTCAGGTCATACTTGCTCGACACCGTGGTGACTTTCACGCCAGGGCCACCGAGCTTTTTCGCGCTTTCTTCCGCGCCGCGGCCAATCGCCACGAAGAACGGGTTGGCCAGGTCGCCCACGCTCACGCCGATCGATTTCAATGGCTTGTCGGCAGCAAAGGCGCCGCAGGCGGCGGACAGCAGCAGGGTGGCGGTAATGACTTTTTTCATGAGGATCTCCAAGGGTTTTTATTGTAAAAACAAACGGTGCTACGGGTGAAAACTTAGTTGGTACGTAATTTTTCGATCATGGCGTCGAGCTTGGCCGCATCGACGGCAAAGCCGCGGATGCCTTCGGCCAGCTTTTCGGTGGCCATCGCATCGTCGTTCAGGGCGTAGCGGAAAGCGGCTTCGTCATACGTGACGGCCGGCTGCGCCGCGCCCAGGTCGCCGCCCAGCGCGCGCTCGAACGGCTCGCTTGACGCTTCGAGTTTCGCCAGCAAGTCCGGGCTGATGGTCAGCAAGTCGCAGCCGGACAAGGCCGTGATCTGGCCCACGTTGCGGAAGCTGGCGCCCATCACTTGCGTGGCGATGCCATGTTGCTTGTAGTAATTAAAGATGCGCGTGACCGATTGCACGCCTGGATCGTTGGACAGGCTGCGCGCCGTTTCGTCCCATGCCGCACCCAGCGATTTTTTATGCCAGTCGTAGATGCGGCCCACGAATGGCGAAATCAGCCGTACTTTGGCGTCGGCGCAGGCGACGGCCTGGCAAAACGCGAACAGCAGGGTCAGGTTGCAGAAGATGCCATCTTTTTCCAGTTCGCGCGCCGCCTGGATGCCTTCCCAGGTGGCGGCAACCTTGATCAGCACGCGCTCGCGGGCAATGCCGGCCTGCTCGTACAGGGCGATCAGGCGGCGCCCGCGGGCGACGGTGGCGTCGCGGTCAAAGCTCAGACGGGCATCGACTTCCGTCGAGACGCGGCCCGGCACCACCTTCAAAATTTCCAGGCCGAAGCGCACCAGCACCTGGTCGACGATGTCGTCCAGGCTGGCGGATTGATGCGCGGCGACCGTGCTTTCCAGCAAGGGCGCGTAATCGGGCTGCAGCACGGCTTTTAAAATCAGCGACGGGTTGGTGGTGGCGTCTTGCGGCGCGAAACGCGCCAGTTGCAAGAAGTCACCCGTGTCGGCGACGACGGTGCTGTGTTGCTTCAATTGTTGCAGTTGATTCATTGCTGCTTATCCTTTGCTGAGTTGGTGCAAGGCTTGCACGGCGGGAAACAGGCTACGGTAGCGACCGTAACGGATGCTCAAGGCTGCGCTGTGCGCGGCATCGGGCAGGAAAGTGTTTTTGATGGGCAATCCCTGCGTCAGCAGGCTGGTGTCGCCGATGGCGGCAAAGCCCAGCTTGGCCGCGCCCAGGCTGGCGGACAGTTCGCTGTTGTGCAAGGTGCGCATGTCGCGCCCCAGCACATTGGCCAGCAATTGCGCCCAGTACTGGCTGCGCGCGCCGCCGCCCACCAGCATGCAGTGGGGCACGACGGCGCCCGTCGAGGTGACGGCCGCCATGGCGTCGCGCAAGGCGAAGGCCACGCCTTCGAGCACGGCGTAGCCGAGCTGCGCCGGCGTGCTGTCGTGGCCCAGCTGCAAGAAGGCGCCACGCACCTGCGGGTCGTTATGCGGCGTGCGCTCGCCCGACAGGTAGGGCAGGAACAGCGGTGCCGATGGCGCGATGGGGGCGTCGAGCGGCAGGGCGCTTTCCACCAGCGCCAGCAAGGCCGCCTCGTCCGGTTGGCCCAGCACGCCAGTGGCCCAGCGCAGGCAGCTGGCGCCCGATAAAATCGCGCCCATCGCATACCAGCGGCCGGGCAGGGCGTGGCAAAAGCTGTGCACGCCGCCGGCCGGGTTGCCCAGCGGTTCTTCGGTGACGGAAACGATGGCGGCGCTGGTGCCCAGCGAAATGAAACTGTCGCCGCCATTGACGGCGCCGATGCCCACGGCCGAGACGGGATTGTCGCCGCCGCCGCCGGCCACCACCACATCCGCTGGCAGGCCAAGCTGGTCGGCGATGGCGGCCAGCACGGTGCCGGTGGCGGCGTCGCCTTCGGCCAGCGCCGGTAATTGATCGAGACGCAAGCCGCAGGCCGTGACCATGGGGGCGAACCAGGCGCGTTTGGCCTCGTCCAGCCACAGGGTGCCGGCCGCGTCGGACATATCCGTCAGTTTGATCCCCGTCAAGCGCAGGCGCAGATAGTCTTTCGGCGACAGCAAACAGGCGACGGCGGCAAAGGCATCGGGCTCGTGCTTTTGCAGCCACAGCAGTTTGGGCGCCGTCAATCCCGCCATGGGCAGGCTGCCCGTCACGTCCGCATAGGCGTGATAGTCGCGCGCCAGGGCGGCCGCCTCGGCTTCGGCGCGCGCATCGTTCCACAGGATGGCGGGACGGATCACGTTGTCGTTACTGTCGAGCAGCACGGCGCCATGCATCTGGCCCGACAGGCCGATGCAGGCGATCTGCGCGTAGTCCTGCGGCCAGCCGGCGCGCAGCTGGCCCAGCGCGTTGACGCAGGCGGCCCACCAGTCTTGCGGCGACTGTTCGGACCAGCCCGGCTGCGGGCGGCTCACGTCCAGGCGCACGGACGCCTGGCCGCGCACGGCGCCAGTGCTGTCCATCAGCACGGTTTTCAGTTCGGAGGTACCGAGGTCGATACCGAGGGAAATCGCTGGATGCATAGTGTTTGGAGTAAAAAGTCAGGGGCAGCCGCAGGAGTTGCGTACGCGCAAGGTCGGCGACAAGCGCTGCACGTGCTGGACACGTTCAGGATGGGCGATACGTTCGATCAAGAGGTCGACGGCCATGGCGCCCAGCTCTTCGAGCGGCTGGGCCATCACCGTCAGGCGGGGGCTGAAGTAATCGGCCCAGTCGAAATCATCGAAGCCGGCCAGCGCGACGTCTTGCGGTACAGCAATGTGCGCGTCGCGCAAGGCATGCATGGTGCCGATGGTCATCAGGTTATTGCCGGCCACGATGGCCGTCGGGCGCTGTCCAGGTGGCAGGGCCAGCAGTTCGCGCGTCGCCGCACCGCTGCGCTCCAGGTTGGAGTCGCCCGAGCGCAGCAGTTCAGGATCAAAGACGATGTCGGCGCGCTGCAAGGCCAGGCGGTAGCCGTCGATACGCTCCTCCGTCGTGGACAGGCCGGGCGCGCCGGCGATGAAACCGATGCGCCGGTGGCCGTGCTGCGCGATCAGATGGCTGACCAGCTGCGCCGTCGCCTCGGTGTTTTCCACGCCGACCTGGTCGAATGGTTGCGCGGACATGCGGTCGACCAGCACGGAAGCGATCTTGTTGCTGGTCAAATAGTCAAGCGTGCGGTTGTGCGGATCGCCGGACGGCGCCAGCACGATGCCGTCGACGCGGCGCTGGTGCAAGTTCTGCACCACTTTGAGTTCCTGCGCGGGATCGTCATGCGTATCGGAAAACAGCATCATCAAGCCGTGGCGCGTGCAGGCCGCCTCGATGGCGCGCACCGTTTCGCTGAAGTAATGATTGGTGAAGGCGGAGATGGCCACGCCGATGGTGCCCGACGACGAGCCGGCCAGGGCGCGTGCCAGCATGTTCGGTACATAGCCGATCTGCTGCATGGCCGCGTTGACGGCGGCGACGGTTTTCGGGCTGACCTTGCGGGTGCCGTTGAGTACGTGCGAAACGGTCGACAGCGATACGTCCGCCGCGCGCGCTACATCTTCCATGGTGGCCATGGTGTCTCCTGATGTTTTTTTTATTATTGTGTGCTGCGATAGTGTGCGGCTGTGTCGCCGCGTTTGAATCTATCGTAAACAAAAGAAAGCGCTTGCGCAAGCGCTTTCTTTTTTGTGCGCATGGCTGGCTGGTGGTTTTTCGATGAGGATTGGATGAGCTTGCGTAGGTCGGATTAGCGCGCCACAGGCGCGCGTAATCCGACATCGGGGACGGCGGTGATGCCGGTTGAGGGCGCTGGTGTTGTCGGGTTACGCGCTTGCGCGCTAACCCGACCTACTGTATCACCAGCTCATGCAGTTCGCCGGGCGAGTCCGGGAACAGTTTGACGACGGTGGACGTGCGCGTGCCGTAGCCCGGCGCTTCGATGCAGACGGCGGACAGCACGCGCTCGAGGTCGAGCGGCACGCCCGTGTCCGGCAAGCGGAAGTCGGGCGCACGCGTGGTGTCGGCCAGCATGTCGAAATACGCGTCGTCGGGCGCGCCCTGGCACAGCAGGCTGGCGAACTGGGCCTTGGTTTTCAACACTTTCGGCCACGGCGCGTCCAGCAGGGCGTTCGACAGGCCGTAGATGCCCGGCTCCAGTGGCTGGCCATTGCGCGCATCGCCATCGCCGCGGTTGGAAAACCAGATCAGCGTCTGCGCGTCGCCCAGCACCAGATTAAAACCGTTGTAGGCATTGCAGCCGGGGCGGATCTGCGCGATATAGTCTTGCGGCGACATCGTGCCGGCCAGATAGTCGGCCACCAGGGCGCCGCGCGAGGGGGCGTCCGGGTTGCGGTCTTGCGGGCTGCGGATGTTGGTGATGGCGGCAAAGCGCGAACTGCCGCTGCCGGCCTGGGTGATGCCCATCCAGCTGCCGCCCGCCTGCAGGTCGCGGCCCGCATACACTTGCGGGTGCTCGGGCCAGGCACCGGCGGGGGCGCTGGCGCGTTCATAGAATTCGTCGCGGTTGGCGGCGGCAATCAGCGGGATGTGCGGATTGACTTTCCAGGCAAAAACGATCAGGCACATGGAGGCAAATCCATGAACACTTCCGTATGCCGCGCGCCGGCCGTCAATGCCAGCAGGCCCGCCTCGTCGGCGGCAGCGGCCAGCAGTTCGGCAAAACCTTCGCCGACGACGGGATAGATTTCCATCCACGTCTGCAAGCCATCCTTGACTTCCGGGCGACGCTTCAGTTGCGGCGCCACCCCGGAGGCGGCCGCCAGTTTCGCTTGCAAGGCACGGACCCTGGCTTCCAGCGCCTGGGCGTGCTCTTCCTTTACCTGATAGTAAATGTACAAATCTTTCATGGCATTCTCACAAATCGAGTGCATCGAGCACGTAAGGCATGGGCAGGAATTGCACGGCGGCGCCCTGGGCCGAGCCGTAGCGCACGGCGCCAGCGGCGCTTGAACCTTCGGCTATCGCCCCCAGCTTCATTTCAACGAGGGCGTCGATGCCACCGCTGCCGTTCGGCGCGGCGTTGACGAGCATGCCGCAAGGTTGTTCGGGGTCGCTGACGGCGTACAGTTCGCCGCCGGCCACTGCCGCTGCATCAGCGATGCTGACGAGGGTGGTGCGGCGCTTGAGCTTGCCCAGGTACTGGCTGCGCGCGACGATTTCCTGGCCCGGGTAGCAGCCTTTCTTGAAATTGACGCCGCCCAACAACTCGAAGTTGACCATTTGCGGCACGAATTGCTCTTGCGTGGCGGCCGTGATCTGCGGGATGCCCGCGTGGATGTCCGACAACTGCCAGGCATCCGTTCCGCCCTTGGCCAGTTGTTCGGTCAGCCGCGGCCACACGTCGCGCGCCGTGGCGGCCGACGTCAGCCATTCATAGCGGGCGCTGCCAAACGCATCGGCCACGCGCAGCAGCGTGCCCAGCGCATGGTCGACCTTGCTGAACGGCGTGGCGGGCAGGGCGGGGAACCAGGCGGCCAGGGCGGCGCCGGCTTGCTTGCCGCCGAGGCCCAGGATGACTTGATTGGCCTCATCAAGGGACGCATCGTGCAGCTTGGCCTTGGCGCGCAGCACGAACATCTGCAAGCGCTTCTGGATGGCCGGTTGTATGGCGCGCGGCAATTGCAGATAAATGGTGGTGGCATTGCGCCACATCAGGAAACTGGCCAGCAAGCGGCCTTTCGGCGTGCAGTAGCCGGCCAGGCGCACTTGCTGCTGGTCCAGGTGTTCCACGTCGTTGGTCAGCTGGCCGTGCAGGAAACTGGCTGCCTCGTCGCCATTCAAGCCGATCAAGCCCTGGTCCGTGATGGCCGCGACAAAACCTTCTTGCAGTTGGGACACTGTCAGGGACTGGCCGAAATCATGGATAGGGGCGGCGGCGATAAGGGCGGTGCTGTCAGGCGCGCCATCGACGACGACGGGGCGGGCGCCTTGTGCGGTTAAAAATTGATTCCAGTTATTCATAATTTCCATTAGATCAGCGATTAAGCATTATCATTACGGGTTCATTATAGTGATGTCGCGCAGATCGCGTCGGCAGCGGCAAAATTGCCAGTGTTGGCGCCGCTTTGCACGCACTTGCTTCACAAATGAACGATCATAACAAGCGGACGTTGGCCATCAGCGCCCGCATCACAAGAATCGGAACAATGGCTTTCTTTAAAAAACTTGTAGTCAGCTCGGTCATCGCCGCCATCGGCGTCGGTGGTACTTTTGTGTACTGGGCGCAGCAGCCGATCACCACGGAAGGCGAGGCGATCCCGTTTACGATCACGCCGGGCAGCGGCGCGCACGCGGCCGGCCAGCAGATCGCGGACGCGGGCGTGCCCATCGTGCCCATCCTGTTCAACCTGCTGGCGCGCGTCGAAGGCAAGACGTCGAAGATCAAGGCCGGTTCCTACGAGCTGAAACCGGGCACCACGCCGCAGCGCCTGATCACGCAACTGGCACGCGGCGAGTTCGCGCAAGAGTCGCTGACCATCATCGAAGGCTGGACTTTCAAGCAGATGCGCATGGCCATGGCCAGCCATCCGGGCCTCAAGCACGATACCGTGGGATTGTCCGACAAGGCGCTGATGGCGAAAATCAGTCCCGAGTTTGTGCTGCCGGAAGGCCTGTTCTTCCCGGACACGTATCTGTTCGCCAAGGGCGCCAGCGAAATGCAGATTTTCAAGCAGGCGCACACGGCCATGATAGGCCGCCTGTCCGAAGCGTGGGACAAGCGCGATCCGGCCCTGCCATACAAGAATCCGTACGAGGCGCTGATCATGGCGTCCATCGTGGAAAAGGAAACGGGGCAAAGGTCCGAACGGGCCATGATCGCTGGCGTGTTCGTCAACCGCCTCAAGACGGGCATGCTGCTGCAGACGGACCCGACCGTGATCTATGGCATGGGCGACAACTACCAGGGCAAGATCCGCAAACGCGACCTGGAGGCGGACACCCCGTACAATACCTACACGCGCGGCGGCTTGCCGCCCACGCCGATCGCCCTCGCTGGCGCGCAATCGCTGACGGCGGCGCTGGCGCCGGCCCGCACGCAAGCGCTGTATTTCGTTGCGCGCGGTGACGGCACCAGCCAGTTCTCGGCCAACTTGCCCGACCATAACCGCGCCGTGAACCAGTACCAGCGCTAATTTCACCTGTTAATTTCTCCTGATTAAGTAAGAAGTTTCATGACACAACACCATCAACCCCGCTTCATCACCTTCGAAGGCATCGATGGCGCGGGCAAGTCGACGCATATCGGCTTTGTCGCCGACTACCTGCAGCAGCGGGGCGTGCGCCTCGTGTCGTCGCGCGAACCGGGCGGCACCAGCCTGGGCGAAAAGCTGCGCGAACTGTTGCTGCATGAAAAAATGCACCTGGAAACGGAAGCCTTGCTGATGTTCGCCAGCCGCCGTGAACACATCGCGCAAGTCATCGCCCCCGCTTTGGCGCGCGGCGAATGGGTCATTTCCGACCGCTTTACCGATGCCAGCTTCGCCTACCAGGGCGGCGGGCGCGGGATGGACTTGCGCAAGATGGAGCAACTGGAAGCGTGGGTGCATCCGCACCTGCAGCCGGACCTGACGTTTTTGTTCGACGTGCCGCTGGCCGTGGCCCGTGCCCGCCTGGACGCCACGCGTGCGCTCGACAAGTTCGAGCAGGAGCGATCGGACTTCTTTGCCGCCACGCGCAACGAGTATCTGCGCCGCGCGGCCCAGTTCCCGCAACGCTTCCGCATCATCGATGCCACGCAAAGTATTGCCGATATTCAAGTGCAGCTGGCGCAACTGCTTGATGTTTTGCTTGAGCAAAGCGTTGCAACCGTATGATTTTATAGAAATAAAGAATGATCAGTTCTCTCTATCCCTGGCAGCAGGACGCCTGGCAGCAATTGCAAGCCTTGCGCCCGCGCATGCCGCACGCCATGTTGTTCCATGGCGCGCAAGGCATCGGCAAGGCCGACTTCATCGAGCATTTCGCGCAGGCCTTGCTGTGCGAGGACGTGCGCGCCGACGGCCACGCCTGCGGCGCATGCGCCTCGTGCGGCTGGTTTAGCCAGGGCAACCATCCCGATTACCGCCGGGTCCGTCCGGAAGCGCTGGAAGACGAGGTGGCGGACGACGGCGAAGAGGGCGAGGGCGCGAAGAAAAGCGCCAAGACCAAGACGCCGTCGAAAGACATCAAGATCGAGCAGATCCGCAACCTGGCCGACTTCATGAACATTTCCACGCACCGGCAAGGCTTGCGCGTGGTGGTGCTGTACCCGGCCGAGGCGCTCAACACGCCCGCCTCGAACGCCTTGCTGAAAACCCTGGAAGAACCGCCGCCGGGCACCGTGTTCCTGCTGGCATCGAACAGCCTGGACCGATTGTTGCCGACGATATTGTCGCGTTGCCGCAAGTTTGCCTTGCCCATGCCCAGCCACGAGCAGGCCTTGACCTGGCTCAAGGCCCAGGGCTTGAACGATGCGGACAGCTGGCTGCGCGAGCAGGGCGGCGCGCCGCTGGCCGCGCTGGCCCAGTCCGAATCGGGTGGCCGCGAAGAAACGGAACAGTTGCTGCAAGTGCTGGCCAATCCCGGCGTGGAAGCGGCGTTGAAGGCGGCCGACAAATTGCAGAAGGCGCCGCTGGCGCCGCTGGTGGCATCGTTGCAGCGCTGGCTGTACGACGTGTTTTCCGTCAAGTTGTCCGGCACCATCCGCTACTACCCGCGCCACCGGCGCGAGCTGGAAGCCTTGGCAGGACGCATCAACGTCAGTCGTTTGATGGCCGCCATCAAGGCCGCCAACGAGCGCCGGGCGATCGCCGAGCATCCTTTGTCGCCCAAGCTGTTTCTGGAAGATATGCTGCTCGACTACGCATTAAGCTGTCAATAGAATCAAGCACTTACGTTGCCAAGTTCATCCAGATTGTTTGGTGCTTGGCGCGCTTGGCGATTGGAGTGACTCAGCCGCAGGCGCGCGTGCAACTGCGGTAGCGCACTTCGCACGCTTGCTGGCGTTCGGCGCGCCGGGCACGGAAGGCCTGGGCTTCGGTGGGGCGCAGCTGCTCCGCTTGCGCACCCGCATCCCTGCCGGCCGCGACATAGGGATTGCTGCTGGGTTTCATCGACAAGATGGGGCTGGTGTCGTTTTCCGTCGCGTCTTGCACTTGCGCGCGGCAATCCTGGCGTGCCGACGCGCACATGGGGGCGCACAAGCCCGCCTCGGGAATGGCCTTCGGCGCGTCGCGCTTGTTCTGCACCTGCGCCTGCGCAGGCGTTGTCAGGGCCAGGCAGGCCAGCAGTATCAAAGGGCCGGCAACTTTCAGCATGAACACTCTCCACGTTTCCGCGCGCAACCCCATGGCTGCGCACCGGCCGCTCACTATACATCTTGATAACTTTTTTGGCCAGGGCGCCATGTCCGTTTGCCACGTCCGTGACCCGGTGTTACAGTCAAGGCACTGGACAGCAACGGAGGCGGGCATGAAACGGGTCACTGGCATCGGCGGCATCTTTTTCCACGCGCAAGACCCGGCCGCGCTGCGCGCCTGGTACCAGCGCCACCTGGGCCTGGACGTGCAGCCCTGGGGCGGGGCCGCCTTCAGCTGGACGGATGCTGATGGCCAGCCCACGGGCGGCACTACCATCTGGTCCGTGGCATCAGCGGACAGCGGGCAGTTCGCGCCCGGCAAGGCGGCCTTCATGGTCAATTACCGGGTCGCCGACCTCGACGCGCTGCTGCAAGCCTTGCGCGACGAAGGCTGCACGGTGCTGGAGAAGGTGCCCGATTCGGAATACGGCCAGTTCGGCTGGGTCATCGATCCCGAGGGCAACAAGGTCGAGCTGTGGCAGCCGCCCGAGGGTCAATAGGCCAGCCAGGCGCCAGATCAGCGATAATATCGGCTCTGCCAACCATTCTATTTATTTATGCGCGACATTATTGCTGGATTTCTACGCTTCCAAAAAGAGGTTTTTCCCGCGCGCCGCGAGTTATTCAAGACCCTGGCCACGGGACAAACCCCGAAGGCCCTGTTCATTTCCTGCTCGGACAGCCGCATGGTGCCGGAGCTGGTGACGCAGCGCGAGCCAGGCGAACTCTTCGTGATCCGCAACGCGGGCAACATCGTGCCCTCGTACGGCCCGGAACCGGGCGGCGTCAGCGCCACGGTGGAGTTTGCCGTGTCGGCCCTGAACGTGAGCGATATCGTCATTTGCGGCCATTCCGATTGTGGCGCGATGAAGGCGATCGCCACCTGCGCCTGCCTCGACCACATGCCGGCCGTGCGCAGCTGGCTGCACCATGCCGACGCGGCGCGCATGATCAACGAGTCGGTCGCGCATCCGACGGAACAGTCGCGCATCGACGGCATGGTGCGCGCCAACGTGGTGGCGCAACTGAATAATCTGCGCACCCATCCCTCGGTGGCGCTGGCCATGGCGCAGAACCGGCTGACCCTGCATGGCTGGGTGTACGACATCGAGAACGGCTCCCTCGACGCGCTCGACGAGTCGACCGGCAACTTCGTTCCGCTGGCGGAACACCCGGCCTCGCAACTCTAAGCATCCGCACCGCCACGGCAGGGGGCTGCGCCCAGCGCTTCCTCTGCCAGTTTTTGCTGCCTCCGGTACAATCCCGCCTTATGTATATCGATTCCCATTGCCATATCAATTTCCCCGAGCTGGCCGCTCGCATGCCCGAGATCCTCGCCAAGATGGCCGAGAACAAGGTGACCCATGCCTTGTGCGTGTCCGTCGACCTGCCAGACTTCCCGCAGGTGCTGGCCCTGGCCGAGCAGTATCCGCATATTTTCGCTTCCGTCGGCGTGCATCCCGACTACGAGGACACGCCTGAACCGTCCGTGGACGACCTGGTGCGGCTGGCCGACCACCCGAAGATCATCGCCATCGGCGAGACAGGCCTCGACTATTTCCGCCTGACGGGCGACCTCGAATGGCAGCGCGAGCGTTTTCGCACGCACATCAAGGCGTCAAGGATCACGCGCAAGCCCTTGATTATTCACACCAGAGCGGCCAGTGAAGACACCATCCGCATCATGCGCGAAGAGGGCGCGGGCGTATCCGACGGCGGCGTGGCCGGCGTCATGCATTGCTTTACGGAATCCCTGGAAGTGGCGCGCGCCGCCATAGCCATGGGTTTCTACATTTCCTTTTCCGGCATCGTCACGTTCAAGAGCGCGAAGGATTTACAGGCCGTGGCGCTGGAAGTGCCGCTCGAGCGCATCCTGATCGAGACGGATTCGCCGTATCTGGCGCCCGTGCCGTTCCGCGGCCGCATGAACGAGCCCGGCTACGTGGCCCACGTGGCCGAATATCTGTCGACCTTGAAAGGCATCCCGCTGGCTCAGGTGGCGCAGCAGACGACGGATAATTTCTTCAAGCTATTCAATCAGTTGCCATAACTTCTTAAGGTTAACCATGATGAAAAAACTCGCGCTGGCGATGCTGCTGTGCTGCGCTGGCGGCAGCCACGCGGCGCCGGATCCGGACAGCTTCTTCCGCGCCGTCTCCGTCAACAACGCCAGCGGCGTGCGCAGCATGCTGGCGGACGGCATGAATCCGAACCAGCCTGATACGCAGCGGGGCGACATTCCCCTCGTGCTGGCCCTGCGCGACGATGCGGACAAAGTGTTCAAGCTGCTGCTCGAGGCGCCCGGCATCGACCTCGAAGCGCGCTCGGCCAATGGCAACACGGCGCTGATGATGGCGGCCTACAAGCACAAGCAGGACGCCGTGGACGCCTTGCTGGCCAAGGGCGCGAAGGTCAACCAGAGCGGCTGGACGGCGCTGCACTATGCGGCCTCGGCCGGCGACTTGCCCATCATGAAGATATTTCTGGAGCGCGAAGCCGTGGTCGATGCGCGCGCGCCGGCCAACGTCACGCCGCTGATGTTCGCCGCCCGCGAAGGGCAGGAGGGCGCCGTCAAGCTGCTGCTGTCCTGGGGCGCGGACGCCAGTCTGAAAAGCGACCATGGCTGGACGGCCGCGCAGTTCGCCCAGGCGGGCGACAAGCCCGGCGTGGTGGCCATCATCGAAGCGGCACAGAAGGCGCGCGCGGGACGTAAATAAGTCCCTGTAAGTAATCTTTCCAGCAATATTTTCCATGCCAGCGCTGAAACTGGCATGGAATTGCCTCTCACCTCAGCCCTTTGTTCTCCCCGCCGATTAACGATAATGAGTGTGTCGCATTAATCAGGAGATCGTCGCATGGGCCATCCCACCACCGTCAGGCGCCGGCTGTACTGTCGCCGTCCCTCGCGCAGCCCGTGCGATATCACTGCTTTCTGGAATGACAAAACCGATCGGCCATCGGAGCCAGACTCCAAGAGGACAGACATGCTGAATGAACGAGAAATCGAGAGTTGTTACCTGGGGCAATTTATCCCCGTCCATTACCATCACAATATGTTGATGGACCAGAACCGCATGCACGGGTTCAAGTCGGCGATCGATTACGCGGTAAAACCCGGCATGAAGGTGGTGGAACTGGGCGGCGGCACGGGCGTGCTGTCGTGGTTTGCGGCCGCGCGCGCCGACAAGGTGTGGTGCGTGGAATTCAATCCGGACATGGTCAAGGAAGCGCGCAAGATGCTGGCGCTCAATCCCAACGGGGAAAAAGTCGAAGTCGTGCACGCGGACGCCTTTGAATTCCTGCCGCCCGAGCCCGTCGATGTGGTCATTTGCGAAATGATTCATGTGGGCATGCTGCGCGAAAAGCAGGTGGAAGTGATCGAATCGTTCAAGCGCCGCTACCTGGCCCGTTTCGGCGGTCCGCTGCCCATCTTCCTGCCCGAAGCCGTCATCATGGCCGTGCAGCCGATGCAGCAGGAGTATGATTTCGAGGGCTTTTACGCGCCCATCGTGCAATTCCAGGAAACCGCGGCCATCCACCCTGGCGTGCAGGAACTGGCGCCGCCGGCCGTGTACAGCATCATCGACTTCAGCCAGCCGACGGACAGCATATTCGGTTTCGACGGCAAGTTTGTCGTCGAGCGCAGCGGCACCCTGAACGCCTTGCGTTTTGTCACCAAGAACATCCTGGCCGTGGTGCCCGAGCGCTCGACCACCATCGACTGGCTGAACCACTACATGTGTCTGCCGCTGGCCGCGCCGGTGGCCGTGAAGGCGGGCGACGTGCTGCAAGTGAGTTTCCAGTACCGCGCGGGCGGCTCGATCCCCTCGCTGGAAGCGTCGATCCGCGCCCAAGTCATCTACGATGTCAACTTGCAACCGGTAGTACAAAACGCCGTCTACGCGTAAGTATCATTGATGTAAAGGCAACGCCGCGGGCATTTCGTCCTGCGGCGTTTGTCCATTCAGGGTATATTCCGTGTTTTACCCACTGGACAGCTTTATTATCATGGAACAGATCGATCAGCGTTACCTCGTGCAACAGAACAAAATCAGCGATGGCGAGACCAAGCCGCCCGTGTTTGCCAAGGTAATGCGCAGCAAGGAAGGCGTGTTTGAAGGCGTGTCCTTCATCAAGTCGAAGGACAAGGCCTCCATCCTGACCATCGAAGAGGCCAACCAGGCCATCAAATGGGCCAGCAGCAAGAAGCCGAATGCGCATGAGTACATCACGAAAGTGATTTGCGTCGGCCAGTAAGTCCCCGTTCATTCCCGTTTTTGCGCCGTTCATCCCCGCAGCACGCAGTTCATCGCATGGCCGTTGCCGCCGTCGCGGCGCTTGACTATAGTGCTGTCACGGTAGCGGGGCAAGCACGGCTTGCTCCGCACATTTTATTCGAGGGGAACGCGATGCCGGGATTTGTGCTGTGGTTGCTGCTCTTGCTGGTGTGCTGGCCCCTGGCCCTGCTGGCCCTCGTGCTGTATCCGCTGGCCTGGCTGCTGTTGCTGCCATTCCGCCTGATCGGCATCGGCGTGGAAGGCGTATTTGAATTGCTGCGCGCCATCGTCATGCTGCCGGCCCGCGTGCTGGGCGGCGGCCGGCGCTGAAGCCGATATTTCCCATAAAAAATGGCGCCCTCGGCGCCATTTTCGTTTCTGTCACTGTGCCGCTTACAGGTCGACCATGAAACCGGCGCCGATCGACTTCTGCGAATAGTTGTAGTCGATCAAGCTCTGGCCATAGCCGGAGAACAGTTGCAGATAGCCTTTCAGGTTGGCTTTCAATGGGAAAGCCCAGCTGGCCTGCATGGAGCCATGTTTCTTGCTGAAATTGCGGCGGGCCGTCACGGCATACTCGTGACCCTTGTTGCGGTAGCTCACGCGCAAGTCGCCATGTCCCATGTAATCGGTGATGTCGATATTGTCATTGTCGTTCGCGCTATTGTCGAGACGGTGCCAGACGCGGCCCGTGATGGCCAGGTTGTCTTTTTCCACACCCAGCTCGGCATACACGCGGTTCCAGCTGCGCGACAGGGTCGAGGTCTGGCCATTCGACTGGTGCACCAGGCCGAAATTCAGGTAATTGAACTCCAGACCCGCGAAATGCTTGTTGATCGGCAAGATCAGCATCAGTTCCGGCTGGTAATTGGTCTCGCGGAACGGGCTCGAGGCCTTGCGGTTATACGCTTGCCAGAAACTTTGCTGCGTGTAGCCGAACCACATGTCGATGGGCGTGCCGGCGATGTCTTCCAGCAATTTCATCTTGAAGCTCAGCTGGAAGGTCAGTTCCACATGCTGGCTCTTGACACCGCCAGGCGTGAAATCCTGGAACGGCTCGTCGTTCGAGGCGTCGCTGTAGTTGGCCAGCAGCAGATAGGTGTCGCGGTGCGGGCGGAAGTTGAACAGGCCGCGCTTCGAGGCATCGTTGAGTTCCCACGATTGCTGCGTGCGCGAGATCTGCGCTTCCGGCGGCGCCGCGCCAGCCTGGGCGATGGCGGGAATGGCGGCGTTGACGGCGTCCGGCGTGGCCACGCCAGGCGGGCTGACAAACGTGAGGGGGGCGACCTCGGCGGCCGCTGCCAGGGTCACGGCAGCCGTGGCGGGATCGCCGCCGGCGGCGATGGTGGCCTTTTCCGCCGCCTTGGCCAGGGTGTCGAAGCAGCCCAGGCGGGCGCTGGCGTCACCGAGCACGGCGCAACGCTGCATTTGCTGTTCCAGTTCGCCGGCCATGGCCAGCGCTGGCGACGCCAGCAGGGAGGAGAGGATTATTTTTCTTAGTCGGGTAGTCATAGGCTGAGTGGGGCATGTCATTCGGGGCGCACCTGGGCTGGCATGCCGGCGGTGTCGCCTTGCACGATCATTTACGGTGCGTATTGATTTTGATTAATCTTTACTGGATTAATAAAGTTGAAAGTATAGCCGAAACTCTTGTTTGTCCTGTGCAACGCGCGTGCGCGCTAATGTCAGTGTTGTACGCATGGTAAAAAATGGTTACGCGCCGCCCTGCAAATCGATGTCTGCTACACTGGAAAGCCGGGCACCGGGGCTAGCCATGGAGATTGTGATGACCCGCAAAACACCTATCGAGCGCTACCGCAACATCGGCATCAGCGCCCATATCGACGCCGGCAAGACCACCACCACCGAGCGCATCCTGTTTTATACGGGGGTGAATCACAAGATCGGCGAAGTGCACAATGGTGCCGCCACCATGGACTGGATGGAGCAGGAGCAGGAACGGGGCATCACCATCACCTCGGCCGCCACCACGGCGTTCTGGAAAGGCATGGCCGGCAACTTCCCCGAACACCGCATCAACATCATCGACACGCCCGGCCACGTGGATTTCACGATTGAAGTCGAACGCTCGATGCGCGTGCTCGACGGCGCCGTGATGGTCTACGATGCCGTTGGCGGCGTGCAGCCGCAATCGGAAACCGTCTGGCGGCAAGCCAATAAATACCACGTGCCGCGCATCGCCTTCATCAACAAGATGGACCGGGTGGGCGCCGATTTCTTGCGCGTGCGCCAGCAGATCGGCGAGCGCCTGAAAGGCGTGGCCGTGCCCATCCAGTTGCCCATCGGTGCCGAAGAGCATTTCACGGGCGTGATCGACCTGTTGAAAATGCGCGCCATCACCTGGGACGACGCCAGCCAGGGCGTGCAGTTCAGCTATGGCGAGATTCCCGCCGAACTGCTGGCGCAGGCGCAGGAATGGCACGAGCACATGGTCGAGCACGCGGCCGAAGCCAGCCTCGCCATGACGGAACGCTACCTGAATGGCGACACGTTCACGGAAGCGGAACTCAAGCAAGCCTTGCGCGCGCGCACCATCCGCAATGAAATCGTGCCCATGCTGTGCGGCAGCGCCTTTAAAAACAAAGGCGTGCAGGCGATGCTGGACGCCGTCATCGAATACCTGCCCTCGCCGATGGAAGTGCCGCCCATCATGGGCCACGACGAGCACGACAACGAGGTGGAGCGCCATCCGACGGACGACGAGCATTTCTCGGCCCTGGCCTTCAAGATCATGACGGACCCGTTCGTGGGGCAACTGACCTTCTTCCGCGTGTATTCGGGCGTCGTTAACTCGGGCGACATGGTCTACAACCCCACCAAGAGCGCGCGCGAACGGCTGGGGCGCATCCTGCAGATGCATGCGAATGAACGCAAGGAAATCAAGGAAGTGTATGCGGGCGACATCGCCGCTGCCGTGGGCCTGAAAGCCGTGACCACGGGCGACACCCTGTGCGCCATCGACCACATCATCGTGCTGGAAAAGATGATTTTCCCGGAACCGGTGATTTCCCAGGCGGTCGAACCGAAGACCAAGGCGGACCAGGAAAAGATGGGCATCGCCTTGAACCGGCTGGCGCAGGAAGACCCGTCGTTCAGGGTGCATACGGACGAGGAATCGGGCCAGACCATCATGTCGGGCATGGGTGAATTGCACCTGGAAATTCTGGTCGACCGCATGCGGCGCGAATTCGGCGTGGAAGCCAATGTCGGCAAGCCGCAGGTGGCCTACCGCGAAACCATCACGCGCGCGGTGGACGATATCGAGGGCAAGTTCGTCAAGCAGTCGGGCGGACGGGGCCAGTACGGCCACGTGGTGCTCAAGCTCGAACCCTTGCCGGCAGGCACAGGCTATCAGTTCGTCGACGCCATCAAGGGCGGCGTGGTGCCGCGCGAATTCATTCCCGCCGTCGACAAGGGCATCGCCGAAACGTTAAAGGCCGGCGTGCTGGCCGGCTACCCGGTGGTGGACGTCAAGGCGACGCTCACCTTCGGCTCCTACCACGACGTCGATTCGAACGAAAACGCGTTTCGCATGGCCGGCTCCATCGCTTTCAAGGACGGCATGCGCAAGGCCCATGCCGTGCTGCTCGAACCGATGATGCAGGTGGAGGCGGAAACGCCGGGAGAGTTCATGGGTAACGTCATGGGCGATCTGACGGCCCGCCGCGGCATGGTGCAGGGCGTCGACGATATCCCCGGCGGCGCGGGGCGCATCATCAAGGCCCTGGTGCCGCTGGCGGAGATGTTCGGCTATTCCACCACCTTGCGTTCGCTGACCCAGGGCCGCGCCACCTATACGATGGAATTCAAGCACTACGCGGCCGTGCCCAAGCATATCCTCGACCAGGTGGCGGCAGGCAAGACGCGGTAGCGGCCGCCGGGCGTGCGGGCCTTCCCGTTTATCGGTGCCGCTGGTACATTAAGGGCCAGTTCACCAACACAGGGAGAGAGCATGAGCACCGCAGAACAGAAGCAGGAAGGACAGCACCGCGACAGCAGCGACTTTGTCATTACGCAAACTTTCGACGCGCCGCGCGAACTGGTGTTCCAGTCGTGGGTGGAACCGGAGCGCCTGGCCCAGTGGTGGGGCCCCGTCGGCTTCGAATTGAGCGTGCTGGCGCTGGACTTGCAGCCGGGCGGCATCTTTCATTACGGCATGCGCGCCGACAATGGCTACGAAATGTGGGGCAAGTTCACCTACCAGGCCATCGAAGCGCCTGAACGCATCGTCTCGATCCTGTCGTTTGCCGACAAGCAGGGCAATGCCGTGCAGCATGCCGTCAGCGCCACGTGGCCGCTGGAATCGTTCAATACCATGACCCTGACCGAGGAAAACGGCAAGACGACGATGACCTTACGGTCGACGCCGCACAAGGCCACCGATGAGCAGCATCGGACTTTTGTGGAAGGGCATGAGTCGATGAAGGAGGGGTTCAAGGCTACTTTCGGCCAGCTGGCCCAGTACCTGGCGCGGGTTCAGTAGGTTTTTATTTCTTATTGAAGAGCGGGCCAGAGCCGCGAGCCTGAGAAAATGACCATGGCTGCGTTGCTTGGGCTCGCCGTACTAACCGTACTGTCTTCGCCCGCGCGCCTTGCCCTGGCCATTTTTCAGGCCCGCTGGGCCCGGGGAGCCTTGGTTTGAGGGGCGGGCCTGTTCTTGCTATCGTTGCCAGTTTGCGGTTGAGGGACGTCTGCTTTCGCCCTATTGTGTTGAAAAACGCGGGTACGTTGAGATAGAGAACCTGTCAGCCTCGACTGGCCAGAACCTCCGCTATTGAACGATCACCGACTGCATTGAGGTCCGAGACATCCCGAAATGGTTGCCGCTCGACATTTTCAACAAAATAGCCCCAAAGCGGACAGTAAATTGGTCCAACTCGCCTGGGTTCGGATTACCTGTGCTAGTCTGACTAATCTACTAATAGTCGCGCATGGAAAGTAATGTTCGAAAAATGTGTGCGATTTCATCCGCCTTGCTGCTAAGTGCTAAGGACTGTAGAACTGGCTAAGGCGTCCATTAGGATCGATCCTTAAGATGAAGTAATCGCCATTGAAGAGTACTGCCATGCGCCCTGATCTGACAAACTCTCCCGAGTTCGTCTCGAAGTGAAGAGCAAGCTCTTCGCGAATACTATCTAAGACTCTCTCGATCAGGTCCTTAAGGTCCGTCAGCTGATAAGGAAGAACAGTCTTTCCCTTAAAATTACCAACCTGATAGGCATCTATGTGTCGCATTACAATGTGCAGGTAGGATTGCAAATCCCAGAAGACTTGATTTTTCCCGTGCAGTAGAACAGACGGGTTAAACCCGATGGCGTTAGCAAGTATCCTTTTCGCAGCATCAGTGTCTAACGTCAATGACCGGTCTCCTAATTTCGCTTTCTCAAATTCAGCGCATACAGCGCCAAGTGCCGCTACTCGCTTAACGAATTCGTAGCTGGCTTTGGCTTCTAACTCTTCCTTGGTCAGAGCATTTCGTGCAGCTTTCGCGTTTAACGACGCAAGTTGAATGTTGACGTTCTCGCTTGCAGACTTCACAGTAAAGCCAAAAGTTTCAAGGATGCGACTATCGATTGTATTGTTTCGCATCCCCAGCATTGTCCCGACTAGGTCTTCTTTTTCATAATCGATCAACGCAGTTCCGCCGTTATGTTTCATGATCAGATAATTTACTAGTAGCTTCTGTACGTCTATCTTTGAAAAATCAGCTTCAACTAAAACAATGTTCGGCACAATCTTCTTGCCTGTTGGGTGACGGAGTGGCTGGTGGATAAATGTTGCGTAAGAAATCTTAAGGAGGTCCTTGATAGCGACGCCCTTGTACTTTAAAGACTTTCTTTGTTGAACAGTTAACGCAGGATCTCGGCAGTCTATGCGTAGAACCGTTAGATCGTTATAAGCTGAGTTACTATTCGCAAGCTCGTCGGTTTGCTCGTTCATGTCAACTTTGTTGAACAGAACCCCGGTGACCATGTGCCCGTAGTCAGTTTCAGCTTTGCTGTTGTGCCGGAACATAAAACAGGTCATATTTCTGTCAATACCAATCATCTCATGCAGGTCGCGCAGGTGAAACTCCCTCCCCGCAACTTCAACTCCAGGTATGCCTATCGAGTGCAAGTCTGCTATTTCGTATGTGCCAATCAATGCATTCTCCATTACTGCTTCGATAGACGATCACCAAGTCATTGCTAGGCACGGAACCTGCTGGGACAACGCCGCGATTGGCAGATTCTTCTCGACGTTGAAAACAGAATGGCTTAGCAAGAGGCACGACCGGACTGGGATGAACTACGCGCCGATGTTTTCTACTACATAGAAGGTTCTACAATGCACGGCGCCGATACTCAACAATCGGCAATATCAGCCCAGTACAGCTTGAAAATATAAAATGCGCCTAGCGAAAGTGTCCGTGTTGCTGACGGAATGCAGTTTGAACTTAATTCTTTTTTGAGGGCCAGATAAAAGCTATCGTTGCGCAAAATATACCGACAAAGGCAGCACGCCCCCAATCGAACTCATGAGCTGCCCCAAGGAAGCGAGTGTAAAGCAAGGTTCCAGTCGCAACTCCCAAACCAACGCTGACGAACTGTGGAAACTTTTTTTTCATGTGTACCCTCAATGATGCGATCTGAATCGCCACTATTTCAATAAGCACTGCTGCATCTCTTTCTTAAAGGAGACTGCAGATTTACCACTCCAAGTGCAAGAATTTGGCAACTACCTCGTTTGGGCGGTAGCGGCCGACTGCGGCAATGAGCATAACGAATTAGTGAGCGAGAAAAGTCACGCATTGTCACGTCAACGTGACTGGCCGCTTCTGGTGTCACGACTCATCGCGCTCGGCATCGCGCTCGCGGCAGCTGAGGGACGCATAGTGCGCCTTGGGCACCTTGTTATTGATCGCCACTTCGCGCAGTGCATGTGCAACATCGACATGGTCGGTCAGGGTGCAGCGGTTGGTGCGGGCGAACTGTTGCAGCGTCGTGATGCTGCCATTGACTTTCAGCGTGATCCCGACGCCGGGGCTGACGCAGCAGCCTATGTATTTGTCGATGTATTCTTCCTCGATCAGCACCAGTTCGTGGCCCATGAAGGGCACTGGCTTGTCCAGCAGGTAGTAGTCGGTGTAGTCGGCGCGCTGGCGGGGCGTCTTGCTGACCAGACCCGCGTGCTGGTAGGCGCGGATGGCCTGGCCGGACGTGCCCGTGCGCTCGGTCGTGCCCTTCTTGAGCTGCATGGCATGCAGCAAGCCGCTTTCGAGCGAATGGGTATCGGCGGCGAACGCCATGGCGGAGCAGGCGGCAAGCACGGTGCAGGCGAGGGCGCGCTTCATTTCGCCTCCATTGCCAGCATCTGTTTGATCACCGGCAAGATCATCCGCCATGCATTCGACGTGGCCGCGATCTCGTCATAGTGGCTGGCGCCGGGCAAGATCAGCACTTCCGCATGGTCGCCGGCTTTGATTGCCCTGGCCGCATAGTCATGCGCGACGCGGGGAGGGGAGATGGTGTCGAGCTCGCCCGTGGCCAGCACGGTGCGGCTGCCGTTGGGCATCAGGTCGGCCGCGCTGGTGTCGCTGTAGATGTCGGGACGCTCAGTGCTGGCGCTGCCTGCCAGTTGCGCGATGTCGCGCTCGCAGCTGCTCCTGATCAAGTCCTTTTCATGGCGCAGGTCGGCCAGGCCGCCCAGGCTGAGGATATGCTTGATCGGCAGGTACTGTTCGCGGTACAGGGGGCTGGTCTTCGGCAGTTGGTCCCTGCCGGCGATCCATTGCACCAGCTGGCCGCCGGCCGAATGGCCCATGGCGAGGATGCGGCGCGTGTCGAGCTGGTACTGGGGCGCGTGCCGCTGCAGGCTGTCGAGCGCCGCGTGCATGTCTTCATACGTGCCGGGATACCCGCCGCCCGGCTCGTCGACCCGGCGGTACTCGACATTCCATACGGCGATGCCTTGCGCCACCAGGGCGCCGGCCACGTTGCGCATCTGCCTGATGCCGCCAAAGGCCACCGTCCAGCAGCCGCCATGCACCAGCACGACGACGGGGAACGGTCCGCTGCCCTCGGGCCGGAACAGCTGCGCGTATTGCGACGGCGCGGAGCCATACGCGATCTGCGCCGTGGGGGCGGGGCCGTTCAGGGCCAGGTAGTCGTCCAGGCTCATGGGGGCGGCGACGGCGCCGTGGGCGCAGGCGAGCAGGGCGGTGGCGATCAGGGAGGATGGCAGGGACGTGGGCATCGTTGGTTTCGCTTGAGAAGAGAGCAACACTTTAGCATAGGGCCGCGTGGACGCCGGGATCAAGCGGCACGCTGTTTTCCTCCTGCAAGAGGGGTGCCCCATGGTATATTTCGGGCATCAGTTTCCCCTCCTTATCGACACGGTGCACGCAAACAACATTCTTTCCTTGCTGGACGCCGAGCATAGTGCGCTGGGCAGTATCGCCGCAGGCGCCGACCTGGCTCATGCATTGGAGCATTTGTTGCTGGCGTTGCAAGACCTGGCCGAGGGCGGCGCGCATGCCTGCCTGCTGCTCATCGACGAGGCCGACCGCTTTTGCGGCTTGTCCGCGCCCAGCCTGCCACAAGACCTGTGCCTGGCCCTGCGCCACGGCGGCGAACAGCCTTCGCCGTTCGGCATGGCGGCCTTTTCTGGCGCGCCCGTCTATTGCGGCGACATCACGCGCGATGTGCACTGGAGCGCGGGCCGCAAGGAAGCCATGCTGCACGGCTACCGCGCCTGCTGGGTCGCCCCCGTGTTCGGCGCCAAGGGGCATATCCTGGGCGTGCTGGGCCTGTTCTTCCCCGCGTCATGCCATCCCACGCAACCCGAAATCGAACTGCTGGCGCTGGCCGCGCGCGTGGCCGCGCATGTCATCGAGCGGGGCCAGCTGGAAAGAGCGCTGCACGACAGCCGCGAACACTTTCATTACGCCATCGAACTGAACACGCAAGTGCTGTGGACGGCCGACATCGACGGCAAGCTCGACTATGTGGCGCAGCGCTGGCGCGAATGGACGGGCGGCAATGGCCTGGGCACCAGCTGGCTGGACGACATCCACCCCGAGGACGTGCCCCGCGCATTGGCGGCGTGGAGCGAAGCGCTGGGCAGCGGCCAGCCGCTGGACCAGGAAATGCGCGTGCGCCGCCAGGACGGCCGCTACCGCTGGGTGCACTCGCGCGCGTATTGCCGGCTCGACGAGCGCGGCCAGCCCGTGAAATGGTATGGCTCGTGCGAAGACATCGACGAGCACTGGCAGGCGCGCAATGCCTTGCTCGACAGCGAGGCACAATTCCGTTCGCTCGCCTCGACCATGCCCAACCAGGCCTGGCTGGCGCATGGCAGCGGCGCCACCTACTGGGTCAATGAGCAGGTGTGCGAGTACACGGGGCAATCGCTGAAGTCGCTGGTCACCAGCGGCTTTCGCCACTGCGTGCATCCGGACGACGTGCAGGCCACGCAGAAAAGCTGGGAGCGGGCCGTCGCCACGGCCAGCGCCTACGAACACGAGTTCCGCATGCGTCGCGCCAGCGACGGCGCCTACCGCTGGTTCCTGGCGCGCGCCTTGCCCCTGTTCGACGAGACGGGCACGGTGCTGCGCTGGGTGGGCACGAATACGGACGTGCAGGAACAGAAAAACGTGCTGGAAAAGATGGCCTACCTGAATTCCTCGCTGGAAGTGGAAATGGCCAACCGCACGGCCGACCGCGACCGCATGTGGCGGCTGTCGACCGACATCATGCTGGTGGCGGACCTGGCCGGCATGATCATCGCCGTCAATCCCGCCTGGAGCAAGATCCTGGAGCGGCCGGAAATCGAATCGCTGGGCATGGATTTCATCAGCCTCGTGCATCCGGACGACCGCATGGCGGCCTTGCAGGATTTGTCGCGCCTGGCCCATGGCGCGCCCACCTTGCGCATGGAAAACCGCTACCGGCGCCGCGACGGCGGCTACCGCTGGATTTCCTGGACGGCCGTGCCGGCGCAAAAGCTGATCCACGCCATCGGCCGCGACGTCACCGATGAAAAAGAGGCGCGGCTGGCGCTGGTGCGCAGCGAGCAAGCGCTATTGCAGGCGCAAAAGCTGGAATCGATCGGCAAGCTGACGGGCGGCGTGGCCCACGATTTCAATAATGTGCTGCAAATCATTTCCGGCAACTTGCAGTTGCTGAAACTGACGGTGGCCGACAATCCCCAGGCGGCCAGGCGCCTCGATTCGGCTGCCTCGGCCGTCGAGCGGGGCGCCAAGCTGTCGTCGCAACTGCTGGCCTTTGCGCGGCGTCAACCGTTGAAGCCGCTGGTGACGGACCTGGGACGCCTGCTGCGCCGCATGCATGAGCTGATCCGCCGCGCCCTGGGCGAGGCGGTGACCGAGGAAACCTTCATCAGCGACGGCTTGTGGCATACCCTGGTCGACCCGAACCAGATGGAAAACGTGCTGCTGAACATGGCCATCAATGCGCGCGACGCGATGGACAAGGGCGGACGCCTGACGTTCACCTTGAGCAATGTCACGCTCGATGCGGCCTACGCCAGCCTGCATGCCGATGTACTGGAGGGGCAATACGTGCTGCTGACCATCACCGACACGGGCCATGGCATGGAACGCGACGTGATCGACCAGATTTTCGAACCGTTTTTCACCACCAAGCGCGAAGGCGAGGGGACGGGCCTGGGCCTGTCCATGGCCTACGGCTTCATCCGCCAGAGCGCGGGCCACATCAAGGTGCACAGCGCGCCCGGTGCCGGCACGACGTTTAAGATTTACCTGCCCCGTTCGCTGGAAAAGCTGGCCGAACCGCCAGCGGGCCTGACGGGCCCCGTGCTGGGCGGCGGCGAGAGCATCCTCGTGGTGGAAGACGATGCGCCCGTGCAGCACACGGTGGTCGACATGCTGCGCGGCCTCGGCTACGAGGTGCTGCATGCGGACGACGGCGCCTCGGCGCTGGCCCTGCTGGGCACGGGCGTGGCCGTCGATCTGCTGTTTACGGACGTGGTCATGCCCGGTCCCGTCAGCAGCAAGGAGCTGGCGCAGCAGGCCCGGCTGCTGCTGCCGGAGCTGGCCGTGCTGTTTACCTCGGGCTACACGCACAATGCCATCATGCAGGGCGGGCGCCTGGACCCGGGCGTCGAGTTGATCAGCAAGCCTTACCAGCGCGAAGACCTGGCGCGGCGCATCCGCCATGTGCTGGCCGACCGCCGCCTGGTGGGCGCGCCCGACCCGTCGGGGCGGCGCATCCTGCTGGTGGAAGACAATGACGATGCGCGCGAAATGACGACGGAAATGCTCAATATCCTGGGGCATACCGTGCATGGCGTGGCCAGCGCCGAGGCAGCCTTGCCCCTGCTGGGCATGCCGGGCCTGGAAGTGCTGGTGACGGACATCAGCCTGCCCACCATGTCCGGCCTGGAACTGGCGCGCCATGCGCGCGCGCACTGGCCGCAACTGGAGGTGGTGTTTGCTTCCGGGCACGACTGGGGCGCCAGCCTGATGCAGGACGCCAGCGCGCGCTTCCTGCGCAAACCGTTTGGCCTGGAAGAACTGGCCGGCGCACTGAAGGCACGCCGGATCGACGTTTAATAGCTTGCCCTGGCTTACTGGGCTGGCGGCAGCAAGGCGTGCTGCAATTGCTCGACGGTAAATGGTTTCACCAGGAAGCGTGCGGCCGGGTCCAGCACGCCGGAATTGGCCGGTGCATGGCCGGTGGAAAACACCACTTCCAGCCGTGGATAGTCGCGCGCCGCCAGCTCGGCCAGCCCGGCGCCCGACATCTGCGGCAGGCTGATATCGGTCAGCAGCAGTTCCAGTCCCGGCGTACCCAGCAGGGGCAAGGCTTCTTCGGCCGTGCTCACGGCCAGCACCGAGTGTCCCAGCATGACCAGCAGTTCGCTCGTCATGGCGCGCGCGTCCGCATTGTCTTCCACCAGCAGGATGGATCGCGCCCCCGGCAGCGCGGGCGGCTGCGGCGCCAGCTGTGCGCGGTATTGGTGCAGCGCCGTCACGTGGTGGCGATTGGCCAGCAAGTGGCGGATGCGCCGCGCCAGGTCTTCGCGCCGGTACGGCTTGCTCAACAGTTCCACGCCCGGCTCCAGGCGGCCGCCCTGCATGATGGCGTCCTGCGTGTAGCCCGACGTAAACAACACGGCCAGCTGCGGCAGCAGCAGCCTGGCCTGGCGCGCCAGTTCCGTGCTGGCGACCTTGCCCGGCATCACCACATCCGTAAACAGCAAATCGATGGGGACGCCGCTGCCGATGATGGTCAGCGCGCTTTCGCCATCGCTGGCGCGCAGCACGCCATAGCCGAGGCCGCGCAACATGTCGACCACCGTTGTTTGCACCTGCACGTCGTCTTCCACGACGAGGATGGTTTCCTTGCCGCCGAGCACGGGGCCGTCCAGCTGCAGCGGCAATTCCGTTTCCGCTTCGAGCGAGCGCGGCAGGTAGATGCGGAAGGTGCTGCCATGGCCGGGCAGGCTGTCGACCATCAGGTGGCCGCCGCTCTGGCGCAGGAAGCCGTACGCCATGCTCAAACCCAGGCCCGTGCCTTCGCCTTCCTTCTTGGTCGTGAAGAAGGGTTCGAAAATCTTGTCCAGCAAGTCGGCGGGAATGCCCGAGCCCGTGTCCGAGACGGCCAGTTGCACGTAGTCGCCGGGCGCCACATCCGCATGGCGCGCCGCATGGTCGCTGCCCAGCACGCTGTTGCTCAGTTCGATGGTCAGCTGGCCCTGGCCATCCATGGCGTCGCGCGCGTTGATGGCCAGGTTGAGGATGACGTTTTCCAGCTGGTGCGGGTCGACCAGGGCGCGCCAGCAATCGTCGGCCAGCAGCCAGCGCGTTTCGATGCTTTCTCCCGTGGCGCGCCGCAGCAGCTCTTCCGTCGAACGCAGCAGTTGCGCCAGGTCCGTCACCAGCGGTTTCAATGGTTGACGCCGCGCAAAGGCCAGCAGCTGGGCCGACAGCTTGGCGCCCCGTTCCACGGCGGCCGAGGCGCTGGCGATGCGCCTGGCGGCCAGCGGGTCGCCGTCCAGGCCCAGCTGCAGCAACTGCAGATTGCCGGAGATAATTTGCAGTACGTTATTGAAATCATGGGCCACGCCGCCCGTCAGCTTGCCCAGCGCTTCGAGTTTTTGCGATTGCAGCAGGGCCATTTCGCTGTGGCGCAACGATTCCTGCATGGTGCGCAAGGTGTCCTGCGCCTCTTTTTCCAGCGTGACGTGGCGTCCGGTGGCAAACACCAGGTCGCCTTCGGGCGCTGCCACCCATGACAGCCAGCGGTGGCCGCCCTCGCGGTGCCGGTAGCGGTTTTCAAAGCTGGGCATGGCTTCCTGGCTCACGTTTGCCAGCGCCAGGCGGGTGGCGGCGGCATCCTCGGGCAGTACGAAGTCGAACAGGCTGCGGCCCAGCATTTCCTCGGGCAGCCAGCCCAGGATGGCGGCCGAGGCCGGGTTGACGGCGGCAAAGCAGCCTTCGGCATCGATGGCCACCATCAGGTCTTGCGCGCTGCGCCACAGCCGCTCGCGCTCGCTGTTGCGCGCGGCCAGCTCCGCTTCCAGCTTCTTTTCCACCGTGATGTCGCGCGCGCTGCAATACACCTTCTCGCCTTCGGGCACGGCCACCCACGACAGCCAGTGCCAGCCGCCCAGCTTGTGGCGGTAGCGGTTCTCGAAGCGCAGTGCCGGCTGGCCCTGGTTGGCCGCTTCCCAGGCCGCATGCGTGCGCGGCAAGTCGTCCGGGTGGATCAGTTCAAGAAATTTCGTCGTGCGGATTTCCTCTGCCGACCAGCCCAGCGTGGATTGCCAGGCGGGGTTCGAGTGCTCGAAATAGCCGTCGAGGTTGAGCACCCCCAGCAAATCGGGGCTGACGTTCCACGTGCGGCCGAACTCGCGCGTGCGCTCGGCCACCTGCATTTCCATGCTGGCAGTGAGCGCGCGCAGCCGCGATTCCGCCTGGGCCCGCAAGATGGTCGACCAGACCCGCTCCGACACTTGCACGGCCAGTTCGATCTCGTCCGCATGCCACAGGCGCGCCGCGTTGCTGTGCACGACGAACAGGGCCGCCAGCCGGCCTTCCTTGGCGATGGGAATGTTCAGGAAGGCACGGATGCCCAGGCGGGCGAACGTGGCCAGCGCGGCCGGCATGGACGTGCGCGGGTCGTTGGCCACGTCGCTGACGGCCAGCGCCTGGCCGGCGGCCAGCGCATCGGCCAGGCGGGCGGCATAATCGCCGAGGAAATATTCGCCGGCCGCGCCGGGCGCCAGGCCATCGCTCCACGCATGCTGCAGGGTGGGGCATTGCAGGGTCTGGTCGATATCGAAACAGGCCACTTGCTGGGCGCCCAGACGCTGTCCCAGCAATTGCGCCGACAAGGCGAGAATCTCGCCCGTGTCTTGCAGCAGGCGCAAGCGGCGTTCCAGTTGCAGCAGAAAGGCCACGCCGCTGGCGCCGGCCTGGTTGCGGGGAGACGGTGTACGGGTCATGCCGGCCTCAGCTGCCGGCCAGGGGCAGGGTGACGCTGAACAGGGCGCCATTGCCGGGCTGGCTTTGCAGGGTGATGGCGCCGCCATGCGCATCGACCAGTTGCTTGGTGATGAACAGTCCCAGGCCCAGGCCGCCCGTGCGGTCCTGGTGCAGGACGCGCTCGAACGCGTCGAAGATGCGTTCCTGGTCGCGCGCATTGATGCCGATGCCATGGTCGCGCACTTCGATGACGGCGCTGTTCTGCGTGTGCGCCAGGCTGATTTCCACGGGCTGGCCGTGGCCGTAGCGCACGGCATTGCTGATCAGGTTGACAACGATCTGCTCGACGCGGAAGGCATCCCAGAACCCCTGGATCGGCTCGAAGGCCATCACTTCCAGCACACTGCCCGTCGTGGCCGCATACGGCGCCAGGTCGTCCGCCACGCGGCGCACCAGGCTGGTCAGGTCAACGGCTTCGCGGCGGATCGACAGCTTGCCGCTGGTGATGCGCGAGACGTCGAGCATGTCGTCGATCAGGCGCACCATGCTGCGGATTTGCCGCCCGTCGCGCGCCACCATCTTGTTCAGCTTGTCCGGCTCGAAGGCGGCCAGGTTGCCCCGTTCGAGGTTGACGGTGCGCATCTGCGTTTCCAGGAACAGCGTGTTCAGGGGCGTGCGCAGTTCGTGCGCCACCATGGACATGAATTCGTCGCGCAGGCGCAGCGAGCGCTGCAGTTCGGCCTGGGTGGCGCGCAATTCCTTCAATAAGGCTTCCTGCTGCTGGCGGCTGTGCTCGAGCGCCTGCACCTGGCGCCGCGTTTCGCTGCGCTGCTGGTGCAGGGCCACGAAGACGTTGACCTTGCTTTGCACGGCATTGATATCGAGTGGCTTGTGCAGGAAGTCGACGGCGCCGCTTTCATAGCCCTGGAAGGCGAAATTCATTTCCTTGCCCGCCGCCGTGACGAAGACGATGGGGATGTGGCGCGTCTTCTCCGTGCCGCGCATCAATTGCGCCAGCTCAAAACCATCCATTTCCGGCATTTGCACGTCGAGTATGGCCAGCGCGAAATCGTGCTCCAGCAGCAGGGCCAGCGCCTCTTCGCCCGAAGAGGCCTGGTAGACGCTGCGGTCGCTCTCGCGGATCAGCGCATTGAGCGCGCGCAAGTTTTCCGGCAAATCGTCGACGATCAGCAGCTTGGTACTTGTTTCATTCATCATGTTTCATTCCTGGCATGACCATGCCGTCCAGCGTAGTGGGAAGCGGCGTGCGACGGCGCACGTTTGCGGTAGAGCTTTTCGGGACCCGGCAATGGCTCGAAGTCGGCGGCAAAGCGGGTGAAATGTGTGCTTTCCTTGCTGCCCAGGCCCAGGAAGCCCCGGTGGCACAGCGAGTCGTGGAACAGGCCCAGCGCCCGTTCCTGCAAGGTTTTATTGAAGTAGATCAGTACGTTACGGCACAAAATCAATTGCGTTTCAATAAAGACGCTGTCCGTGGACAGGCTGTGATCGGCAAAGTTGATCCTGTCGAGCAGGCGTTGCTGGAAATGCGCGGTGGCATGTTCGACCGTGTAGTAGTCGGCCAGCTGGCCCAGGCCGCCTGCGGCCAGGTAGTTGTCGCCGTAGTCGGCCATGCGGTGCAGCCGATACACGCCGCGCGCGGCCGTGGCCAGCGCTTGCGGGTTGATGTCGGTGGCGTAAATCGTGCTGCGCTCAAGCAAGCCTTCCTCGTGCAGCACGATGGCCAGCGACAGCGCTTCTTCGCCCGTGCAGCAGCCGGCGACCCAGAGCGTCGGCGACGGGTAGGTTTTCAGCACGGGCACCACCTGTTCGCGCAAGGCGCGGAAAAACGCCGGGTCGCGGAACATTTGCGTGACCGGTACAGTCAAAATCTGCAGCAGCTTGCCAAAGGCGGCCGGGTCGTCCAGCACCAGTTGCTGCAAGGCGGGCAGGTCGGCGCAATGGAGGCGCTCGAGCGCCTGATGCAGGCGCCGGCGCTGCGAGGGTAACGAGTAGTCGCGAAAATCATAGTTGTAGCGCTGACAGATCGCGTCCATCAGCGCATGCAGTTGCGCGTCCGTGGTGCGCAGGGGCATCACATGCGTTCCATCTTCGGCATCCACACGCGCAGCAGCGAATACAAGCGGTCCAGGTCGATCGGCTTGGCCAGGTAATCGGACGCGCCCGCCTGCAGGCATTCTTCCTGGTCATTTTTCATGGCCTTGGCGGTAATGGCGATGATGGGCAGCTTGTTGTAGCGGCCATCGGCGCGGATCAGGCGCGTCGCTTCCAGGCCATCCATGCCCGGCATCATGACGTCCATCAAGACCAGGTCGATATCGTCCACGCTGTTGAGCTTGCTGATGGCTTCGAAGCCGTTGCGGCCGATTTCCACCACCACGCCTTTCTGTTCCAGCGCATTGGTCAGCGCAAAGATATTGCGCACGTCGTCGTCCACCAGCAAAATCTTGCGCCCTTCAAACACGCGTTCGCGGCTGCGCACCTGCTGCAGCATGCCTTGGCGCTCGCTCGACAGTTCCGACTCCACCTTGTGCAGGAAGAGGGTGACTTCGTCGAGCAGGCGTTCTGGCGAACGCGCGCCCTTGATGATGATCGAGCGCGAGTATTTCATCAGGTCCGCCTCTTCCTCGCGGCTCAGGTTGCGGCCCGTGTAGACGATGACGGGCGGGAACGAGCACAGTTCTTCATGTTCCATGCGTTCGAGCAATTCGTTGCCCTGGATATCGGGCAGCTTCAGGTCGATGATCATGCAGTCGAAAATCTGCGTTTTGAGCAATTCCAGCGCTTGCTCGCCCAGCGCCACGGCGGTGATTTCCACGTCGTCGTCGCTGATCAGGTGGACCACGCTTTCGCGCTGGCGTTCGTCATCCTCGACCAGCAGGATGCGCTTCATCTGCTGCGTGAATTTCGACTCGAGCTTGCGGAACACTTCCTTGAGCTGCTCGCGCGTGCGCGGCTTGGTGGCATAGCCGATGGCGCCCAGTTGCATGGCTTCCTGGATCTGGTCATTGCCGGAGACGATGTGCACGGGAATGTGGCGCGTCAGCGGGTTTTCCTTCAATTGATGCAGGACCAGCAAGCCCGGGCGGTCCGGCAAGCCCATGTCGAGCAGGATGGCGTCGGGCAAGAACTCTTGCGCCAGGCGCAAGCCTTCGTCGGCGCCGTGCGCCACCAGGCAGCGGTATTGCATTTCATGCGCGAGGTCAAACAGAATGCCGGCAAACGACGGCTCATCCTCGATCACCAGCACGGAACGCTGGCCCGTCTTGCCTGCTGGCGCGCTGTTCCGGTCATCCTCGAAGGTGGGCAGCGGCACCGGTTTGGCGGCCGGCGCCGCCTTGGGCGCGGCGGCGATTTTTGCGGGCGCTTGTGGCGCCGCCGCCGGCACTGTCGCCGCTTCCACGGCGCGTTCCGGCATGACGGCCGGCAGCACCAAGGTAAATGTGCTGCCCTGGCCTGGCGTGCTGGCCAGCTCGATGCTACCGCCCAGCAAGGCGGCCAGGTCGCGCGAAATCGACAGGCCCAGGCCCGTGCCGCCATAGCGGCGGCTGGTGGTGCCGTCGGCCTGGTGGAAGGCGTCGAACACCTTTTGCTGCTGGTCATCGGCGATGCCAATGCCGGTATCTTGCACCTGGAAGCGCACTTGGCCCGCCGCATCGGTGCTCACGTGCAGCGACACGGTGCCCGTATCGGTAAATTTGATGGCGTTCGACAGCAGATTTTTCAGGATTTGTTCCAGGCGCTGGCGGTCGCTGACGAAGGACGGCGGCGCGTCCGGCGCCACGCTGATATGCAATGCCAGTTTCTTTTGCTGTGCCTGGGCGCCGAACAGCATCTTCATGCTGCTGAGCAGTTCGTCGAAGGGCACGGCGTCCGGCGTCAATTCCAGCTTGCCCGCCTCGACCTTGGAAATGTCGAGGATATCGTTGATGAGGGTCAACAAATCATTGCCGGCCGAATAAATGGTTTGCGCAAACGTCACTTGCTCCGGCGTCAGGTTGCCGCTGCTGTTGTCCGACAGCAGCTTGGACAGGATCAGCGAGCTGTTCAACGGCGTGCGCAGCTCGTGCGACATGTTCGCCAGGAATTCGGATTTGTAGCGGCTGGCGCGCTGCAGTTCTTCCGCGCGCGCTTCCAGCTGGGCGTGCGCCTGGCCGATCGCCATGTTCTTCTGGTCCAGCGACAGCGCCTGCACGGCCAGCTGCTCGTTCGACTGCTCCAGCGCCGCTTTTTGCTCTTCCAGGTGGGCTTGCGACTGTTCCAGCACGCGCGACTGCTCGCCCAGCTCTTCATTGGCCGTGCGCAATTCTTCCTGCTGCACTTCCAGCTCTTCATTCAGTTGCTGGGTTTCTTCCAGCACATTTTGCAGGCGCTGGCGGTACAGGGCCGCTTCCAGCGACGTGCCGATATTGGTGGCAATCAGGCTCAGCCATTCCTTGGCGCGGGCGCTGACCGGATGCGTAAAGCCCAGTTCGATGACGCCGTTGACGACGCCTTCATTGTTGACGGGCGCCAGGACCAGTTCCAGCGGCGCGCCTTGGCCCAGGCTCGACGTCACGGTCAGGTAATTGTCGGGGACTTGCTGCACATGCTTGAGGCGTTTCTCGCGCGCCGTCTCGCCCACCAGGCCTTCGCCCAGCTTGAAGACCTGTTTTTCCTTCACGCCCTGTTCATTGAAGCCGTACACGGCCGTGCGGCGCAGGCTGCCATCCTCATCGACGACGTACAGGGTGGCGACGGCCACGTCGAGGCGATGGGCCAGGAAATCGAGCACGTGGCGTCCCAGTTGCGGCAAGCCCAGCTGGCCGCTCGTATGGGCCGCCAGCTCCGTCTGTCCCGTGCGCAGCCAGGCTTGCTCCTGCAGCACCTCGTTGTCCTTGCCGCGCTGCTCGAGCGCCTCGTTGTAGGTGTCGGACAGGCGCAGCAGTTCGCGCCGGCCCAGGTAGGCCATCAGACCAGACAAGCCCAGGCTGAGGATCAGGAACACCACCACGGCCAGTATGGTGCGGCCCTCGGCCGTGTCGGCACGTTCCTGGCGCAGCCGTTGTTCCATGGACAGGAAGGCGAGGAATTCGCGGCGGATTTCATCGAATTCCAGCTTGCCTTCACCCTGGCGCACGCGCGCGAGGAAATCCTGGTTGCTGCGGCGCTGCGCGATCACGCCTTCCGCATACTCCATCCACTGGTTTTGCAGCGCGCGGATGCGGCGCAGGCGGTCCGTCTGGATGGGACTGTCGGACACGAGGTCCAGCAGGGTCGTCATTTCCACGGCGATCTTGGCCTTGCCCGATTTATACGGCGCCAAAAACGTTTCGTCGCCCGTCAGCAAGTAGCCGCGCATGCCCGTTTCCAGGTCGACCGACAGTTTCATGACTTCATTGGCATTGCCGATCACCCGTTCCGAATGCTCGACCGAGCGCAGGGCCGAGAGCAGGTAGGCGATCAGGCCGACAAACACGAGGGCGGTGACGACCCCGATGACCAGCGGCAAGGTCACGTTGCGGGCGAGGATGCGGCGAAAGCTGAAGGAATCGATCGGGGTCTTGGTATTCATCATGTCCGTGGTGGGATGTCGCGAAAAGCAATTTTAATTGAAATGCAAGTTTTCTGTAGCTCAAGCAAAGCGTGCGCTAGCATAACAGCCTTGCGATAGATTGCCGACGCGCAAGGTCATGCAATGCGCGCCATCGAACAGAAGAGGTGGCGTGCAATGGCTGCGAGGCATAAAAAAACGCCGGACGGTGCCGGCGTTTTTCAGTTGCTTGCGCGCTGCTTCTATATTTACCTCTATATATATGTCAGTCGCGGATTTCCAGTGCCCGGTTCAGGCTCAGGGCGGCCAGCGAGGCGACGGCGCCCGACAGCAGGTAGAAGCTGACATAGGCGAGGCCGAAGTTGGCCGACAGGCCAAGCGCCACCAGCGGGGCGAAGCCGGCACCCACCAGCCAGGCCAGATCGGACGTCAGGGCCGCGCCCGTGTAGCGGAAGCGGGCGGGGAAGTTGGCCGTCACGGCACCGGCTGCCTGGCCGTAGGACAGACCCAGCAGGCTGAAGCCCACGAGGATGAACACGTCCTGGCCCGCATTGCCGCCGCCCATCAGGGTCGGCACGAAGGCGCTGAAGATGGCGATCAGCACGGCCAGCACGCCCAGGGTGGTGCGGCGGCCCACTTTATCGGCCAGCAAGCCGGAAATCACCACGCCGACGGCAGCCAGCACGGCGCCCAGCATCTGCACTTGCAGGAAGTCCGAAGCCGAACGCGTCTGGTAGACGGAAATCCAGGACAGCGGGAACACGGTGACCAGGTGGAACAGCGCGTAGCTGGCCAGCGCGGCGAGGGCGCCGATCAGCACGTTGCGACCCTGGCCACGGCCCATTTCAAACACGCTCACGGGTTGCAGTTCGCGTTCGTCCAGCAGGCGCGCATATTCATTCGTCGACACCAGGCGCAGGCGGGCAAACAGGGCTACCACGTTGATGGCGAAGGCGACATAGAAAGGATAGCGCCAGCCCCAGTCGAGGAATTCTTCATCCGTCAGGTTGGTCAGCATGAAGCAGAACAGGCCGGCGGCAAGCAGGAAGCCGAAGGGCGCGCCAAGCTGGCCCAGCATGGCGTACCAGCCGCGCTTGTTTTCCGGCGCGTTCAGGGCCAGCAGCGATGGCAAGCCATCCCACGAACCGCCCAGCGCCACGCCCTGGCCGATGCGCAGCACGGACAGCCAGATGATGGCGGCAAAGCCCAGGTGCGCGTAGGTCGGCAGGAAGGCGATGCCGGCCGTCGACACGCCCAGCAGGAAGAGGGCGATCGTCAGCTTGGCGCTGCGCCCCATGCGGCGCTGGATCTCCATGAAGATCACGGTGCCGAACGGGCGGGCGATGAAGGCAAACGAGAAAATCAGGAAGGCATACAATGTGCCCTCCAGGCGTTCTTCGAACGGAAAGAAGACGCGCGGAAACACCAGCACCGAGGCGATGGCGTAGACAAAGAAGTCAAAGTATTCGGAAGCGCGGCCGATGATCACGCCGACGGCGATCTCACCGGGGTCGATATGCGATTCGACCGTGCCGGCCCCGCTGGCGTCGCGCAGGGAGTGGGGGGAAAAGTCGGCGGGTACATCGCCGCTGTGTGTGCGCGTGCTGGACATGATGATCGTCTCCAATATAGTTTCGAGTTCGGCCAACGCGTAACATACTCCGGGTGTCTCACGCCCGGAGTAGGACTATTCATCAGGTAGTCGTAGGAAAACTCCGCGCCTACGCAGTGAAAGTCCGAGCAAGGGGTAGGACAAAACGTCCAATTGCCAACGCGCTCCAGTGAGAATACAGTACCATATCTTCATCCCCTGTACTGGACTTTCCTGTATGTTTTCATTAAAAGTTCGTCGCGGACTGCTACTCTTACCTCTCGCATTGTTGGCTGGTTGCAATACGGTTGTACTGAATGCGTCCGGTGACATCGCAGTTCAGCAAGGCAATCTGATTGTCATCTCGACATTGCTGATGCTGTTGATTATCGTTCCGGTAATCGCCCTGACCCTGCTGTTTGCATGGCGCTATAGAAAAAACAATACCGCGGCCAAATACGAGCCGGACTGGGACCACTCGACTCGCCTCGAGCTGATTATCTGGGGTGCGCCCCTGCTGATCATCATCGTGCTGGGCCTGCTGACCTGGATCAGCACCCACACCCTCGATCCATACCGCCCATTGAGCCGTATCGACGCCAACCGCCCGATTCCTGCCAGCCACAAGCCGATGATCGTCGAAGTCGTGGCGCTGGACTGGAAATGGCTGTTCATCTACCCGGAGCAAGGCATCGCTTCCGTGAATGAACTGTACGCGCCCGTCGATCGTCCGATCCGCTTCAAGATCACCGCCTCGTCCGTCATGAACTCGTTCTTCATCCCCGCACTGGCAGGTCAGATCTACGCCATGCCGGGCATGGAAACGCAGTTGAATGCCGTCATCAACAAGCCTGGCGTCTACAAGGGCTTCTCCGCCAACTACAGCGGTGCCGGTTTCTCGGGCATGCGCTTCAAGTTCCACGGCGTGAACGATGCGGACTTTGACAAATGGGTGGCATCGGCACGTGCCGGTGGCGGCGCGCTGAACCGCGACGACTACCTGTCGCTGGCCCAGCCGAGCGAGCGCGATCCGGTGCGCCGCTACAGCGCCGTACCTAGCGATCTGTACAAGGCAATCCTGAACCGCACCATCGTTTCCGACGCGCTGTGCGTGACGCCGGTCGAGCCATACAAATTGTCGATGGCAAATAGCCCGGTAGCGTTTGTCACGCCAGTAGTCGCTAGCGATGCAGTGGTTGAAAAGGGCGTTCAAGCCAAGTAACAACTGCATGAATCCCGCAGCGCATTGCGCTGCAGATACTGGCGCCGCTTGCCTGGCGCCTCCCTTTTTTCTCTGAGAGTAACAATGCTAGACCATATTGATCTGACGAAGCTTATCTTCGGCCGTCTGACTTGGGATGCAATTCCATTTCACGAACCTATCCTGCTGGCGACCTTTGCGATGGTTGCCCTGGGCGGTATCGCACTCGTTGCGGCACTGACGTATTTCCGCGTCTGGGGTACCCTGTGGCGCGACTGGATTACCAGTATCGACCATAAAAAAATCGGTATCATGTACATGATCCTGGGCCTGGTCATGCTGCTGCGCGGCTTTGCCGACGCGCTCATGATGCGTACCCAGCAGGCGATCGCCTTTGGCGACAATGCCGGCTTCCTGCCACCGCATCACTACGACCAGATCTTCACCGCCCACGGCGTGATCATGATCTTCTTCGTTGCGATGCCTTTCGTGACGGGTCTGATGAACTACGTGGTGCCGCTGCAAATCGGCGCGCGCGACGTGGCTTTCCCATTCCTTAACAACTTCAGCTTCTGGATGACCACCATGGGCGCCGCCCTGGTCATGGCTTCGCTGTTCGTCGGCGAATTCGCCCGCACGGGCTGGCTGGCGTATCCACCGCTGTCGGGCATCGTCGGCAGTCCGGACGTGGGGGTAGACTATTACATCTGGTCCTTGCAGATTGCCGGGGTCGGGACGCTATTGTCCGGTGTCAACCTGATCGCCACCATCGTCAAGATGCGCGCGCCTGGCATGACCTGGATGAAAATGCCCGTCTTTACCTGGACCGCACTGTGCACCAACATCCTGATCGTCGCCGCCTTCCCGGTGCTGACGGCGGTGCTGGCCATGCTGTCGCTGGACCGCGTTGCAGGCTTTAACTTCTTCACGACGGAACTGGGCGGCAACGCCATGATGTACGTCAACCTGATCTGGATCTGGGGTCACCCGGAGGTCTACATTCTGATTCTGCCACTGTTCGGCGTGTTCTCGGAAGTCGTCGCCACGTTCAGCAGCAAGCGCCTGTTCGGCTACGCCTCGATGGTGTACGCCACCTGCGTCATCATGATCCTGTCGTACCTGGTATGGCTGCATCACTTCTTCACCATGGGTTCGGGCGCCAGCGTCAACTCCTTCTTCGGCATCACGACGATGATCATCTCGATCCCGACGGGCGCGAAGATCTTCAACTGGCTGTTTACCATGTACCGCGGCCGTATCCGCTTTGAACTGCCGATGCTGTGGACGATCGGCTTCATGGTCACCTTCACCATCGGCGGCATGACCGGCGTGCTGCTGGCCGTACCACCAGCCGACTTCGTGCTGCACAACAGCCTGTTCCTGATTGCCCACTTCCATAACGTGATTATCGGCGGCGTGGTCTTCGGCGTGTTTGCTGCGATCAACTACTGGTACCCGAAAGCGTTCGGCTACAAGCTCGACGCGTTCTGGGGCAAGTGCTCGTTCTGGTTCTGGTTCGTCGGCTTCTACCTGGCCTTCATGCCGCTGTACGTGCTGGGCCTGATGGGCGTGACCCGTCGTGTCAACCACTTTGAAGATCCATCCTTGCAAATCTGGACCATCATCGCCTGGTTTGGCGCCGTCTCGATCGCGCTCGGTATCGCTTCCATGCTGATCCAGTTCTATGTCAGCTACCGCAACCGTCACGCCCTGCGCGACGTCACCGGTGACCCATGGGGTGGCCGTACGCTGGAATGGTCGACGTCGTCGCCTCCGCCAGACTATAATTTCGCCTTCACGCCACAAGTGCACGAACTCGATGCATGGACTGACATGAAGAAACACGGTTACCAGCGTCCGACGTCCGGTTTCACGAAGATCCACATGCCGAAGAACACCTGGGCTGGTTTCGTGATCGCCGCACTGTCCGCACTGGTGGGTTTTGGCCTGATCTGGCAAATGTGGCTCGTCGCCAGCATCGGCTTCGTGATCATGATGATTACCATCATCGTCCATACCTTTAACTACAAGCGCGATTACTACATTCCTGCGGAAGAAGTGGTCCGTACCGAAGACGCTTATACTAAATTGCTGAGCAGCCATGTCTGATACCATCGCCCATAACACCGGCGCCGCTGGCGCCGCACCAAGCACGCGCAGCTACTTTGTGCGCGAGCACCACCCGGAAAACGGCAGCTTGCTCGGTTTCTGGCTCTACCTGATGAGCGATTGCCTGATCTTCGCCTGTCTGTTCGCCACGTACGCCGTGGTGGGCCGCAACTACGCGGACGGCCCGACGGGCGCCGCGCTGTTCGACCTGCCGCTGGTGGCCGTCAACACGGCCATGCTGCTGCTGTCGTCGATCACCTACGGCTTCGCCATGCTGGCCATGCAGCGCAAGCAATTGCGCAGCACCCTGGTCTGGCTGGGCATCACGGGCCTGTTCGGCCTGGCCTTCCTGTCGCTGGAAATGTATGAATTCATTCATCTGATCCATGAAGGCGCCGGTCCGCAGCGCAGCGCGTTCCTGTCGTCGTTCTTCGCCCTGGTCGGTACCCACGGCTTGCACGTGACGTTCGGCGTGATCTGGCTCGTGACCCTGATGTTCCAGTTGAACAAGCATGGCCTGACCCCGGAAAACGGCCGTCGCATGATGTGCCTGTCGCTGTTCTGGCACTTCCTGGACGTCATCTGGATCGGCGTCTTCACCTTTGTTTATCTGATGGGAGTGCTGCCATGAGCGACCACCACACACACGGCGATAGCCACCACCATGACCAGCACGATCATGGCAGCCTGAAAAGCTACACCATCGGCTTCATCCTGTCGGTGATCCTGACGGCCATTCCGTTCTGGCTGGTGATGGCGAAAGTCATCACCGACTCGGGCACCATGGGCCTGGTCCTGCTGGCGTTCGCGGCTGTTCAAGTGGTGGTGCACATGGTGTACTTCCTGCACATGAACACCAAGTCCGAGGGCGGCTGGAACATGATGGCGCTGATCTTCACGATCATGATCGTCGGCATTGCCATGGCCGGTTCCCTGTGGGTCATGTACAACATGAACCACAACATGATGCCGGATCTGATGCCTGAGTACATGCATACGAAAACGGCTCCATGATGAGTCAACCGCGCCCAAGCAACACCGGGCGCGCCCCTGGCGCCGCATCGCAAGATGCTGCGCCAGGCCCACGCGGCATGGCTGTGCGATATGCATTGGCCTTGCTGGCGGGGATCGTTTTTGCCGGTTTCTGTGCCCTGGGCACCTGGCAAGTCAAGCGCCTGTTCTGGAAGCTTGACCTGATCGAGCGCGTCGAACAACGCGTACATGCGCCCGCAACGGACGCACCTGGACCTGCAGCCTGGGCCAGCATTACGCCACAAACGGATGAATACCGCCACGTGCGACTCTCCGGTACCTATCTCCCGATTTTCAATACCCTGGTGCAGGCAACGACGGCACTGGGCAGCGGCTACTGGCTGGTGACGCCCTTGCGCCTGGCCGATGGCAGCACCGTGCTGGTCAACCGCGGCTTCGTGCCGAAACGCGCCAGCATCGCCGCCAGCACACCGGCCGGCATCGTCAATGTCGACGGCTTGCTGCGCATCAGCGAGACGGGCGGCGGTTTCCTGCGCGAGAACAGTCCTGCCACCCAGCACTGGTATTCGCGCGACGTGGCCGCCATCGCCGGCTCGCACATGCTCACCAATGTGGCGCCATACTTCGTCGATGCGCAGGCCAAATCGGAAACGGCCGTGGATGCGCCCGTCGGCGGCCTGACCGTGATCTCGTTCCCCAACAACCACCTGGTGTACGCGCTGACCTGGTTCGCGCTGGCCCTGATGGTCGCTGGCATCAGCTGGTGGATCGTGCGCGAAGACAAGCGCCGCCGCGCCCGTGGCGCCCAGCGCCAGGAAAGCGACCATGCCGGGCAGGATTGAGATCCTGCCCAACCGCGAAGTACTGGAGCGCGGTGCGGTGGCGGCCGAGATGGAACATCCGGCCGGCCACCAGAACATGAAGCTGCTGATCCAGCTGCGCTGGCTGGCCGTCATCGGCCAGATCAGCACCATCTTCGGCGTGGGCGTGGGACTGGGCATCGCCTTGCCCGTGCCCTACATGCTCGAAGTGCTGTCCTGCCTCATCGCTTTCAACCTGGCCAGCCTCTTGCGCTGGCACGAACGCCAGCCCGTGTCGAACACGGCCCTGTTCCTCGCCTTGCTGGTCGACGTCACCGTGCTGACGGCCCAGCTCTACCTGAGCGGCGGCATCAGCAACCCGTTCGCCTTCCTGTACTTATTGCAAGTCATCCTCAGCGCCGTGCTGCTGGAAGTGTGGTCGACCTGGATCATGGTGGCCATTACCAGCCTGTGCCTGGCGGGCCTGGCCTTGCTGCCCGGCCCCCTGATTCTGCCGATCGACCCCGAGCGGGGCTTTGCCAGCCTGTACGTGCAAGGCTTGCTGATCTGTTTTATTTTGAACGCCGCCTTGCTGGTGGTGTTCATCACGCGCATCAACCGCAACCAGCGCGCCGGCGACGCCAAGGTGGCGGACTTGCGCCAGCGCGCGGCGGAAGAAGAGCACATCATCCGCATGGGCTTGCTGGCCTCGGGCGCCGCGCACGAGCTGGGCACGCCGCTGGCGACGCTGTCCGTCATCCTCGGCGACTGGCGCCGCATGCCGGAATTGAGCAAGAACAGCGAATTGCTGGAAGAAATCACGGAAATGCAGGCGCAGTTGCGGCGCTGCAAGAGCATCGTCAGCGGCATTTTGTTGTCGGCGGGCGAGGCGCGCGGCGAATCGTCCGTGAAGACGACGATCAACACCTTCCTCAACGACCTGGTCGACGAGTGGCGCAGCAGCCGCCCGATCCAGAGTTTCGAGTACGATAACCGCATCGCGCACGACGTGCCCGTCGTCTTCGATTCGACCCTGAAACAAACCATTTGCAATGTGCTCGACAATGCGCTGGAAGCGTCGCCCGACTGGCTGCGCTTCGAAGCCACGCGCGAGGCCGATGCCTTGCACCTGGTCATTACCGATGCGGGCCCCGGCTTCGAGCCGTCGATGCTGACGCACCTGGGCAAGCCGTATCAAAGCAGCAAGGGCAAACCCGGTGGCGGCCTCGGACTGTTCCTGGTGGTGAATGTCGCGCGTACTTTAGGTGGTACGGTGACGGCGCGCAACCGGGTGCAGGGCGGGGCGGTGGTGCACCTGGCCTTGCCGCTGGCGGCCATCAAACTGGAAAGAGAAAGCGACCACCATGCAGGATGACCGTCTGTTACTGATCATCGAAGACGACGCCGCGTTTGCCCGCACCCTGGGCCGCTCGTTCGAGCGGCGCGGCTACCAGGTCATCCTGGCCACCAATTTCGATGAAGCGAGCGCCTTGCTGGAACAGCATTGCCCCGACTACGCCGTGGTCGACCTGAAACTCAATGGCAATACGTCCGGCCTGGCCTGCGTGCAGATGCTGCACCAGCACGACCCGGAGATGCTGATCGTCGTGCTGACCGGCTACGCCAGCATCGGCACGGCCGTCGAAGCGATCAAGCTGGGCGCTTGCCAGTACCTGGCGAAACCGTCCAACACCGATGACATCGAAGCGGCCTTCGGCCACGTGGCCGGCAGCGCCGACATCGAACTGAGCAACCGCGCCACCAACATCAAGACCCTGGAATGGGAACGCATCCATGAAATGCTGGCCGAGACGGATTTCAATATCTCGGAAACGGCGAGAAGGCTGGGCATGCACCGGCGCACGCTGGCGAGGAAGCTGGAGAAGCAGCGGGTGAAATAGCTGCTGAAATTGTTGACCTGGCTGGTGGCGAACGAATGGGAAAGCGCCTTCGCCGCGCTATGCTGCCAGGACAGTGGATTCAAGGTACACGGTCTTAAAATCTGAAGCAGTGTGCCTGCTGGCCTTCGCTGCGCATAAATGGCACGGTCAGCAGCAGCGAAGTTTCGCGCTGGCAGGCCAGTAGCGCACCCTTTGCGTTATCCACCCCCTTATCTATCAAGCTTCGTTTCCAGGCGCGCGCCAATGCCATGGACAGCGCTGTTTCGGATGCAGCTGAATGGAGTTCAACTATCGTGAATGCCGGAACTTTGCCGTCGGATGGCATTTGTAATACATCAGGCAACTCTTTTTGGATGGCGCGAACAAACGATGCGCCGTCCGATGCCATGCACTGTTCGATATCATCGATACCGCAATTGGCCGTCTTGCCAGTCCGGGCGAAGGAAGGCGACATGATACCGATCACGATTGCAAAGCATATGATGCTTCTCATTTTCAATATGATGCCCCTATTTTTTCGTGACGGCCAGGCTAATCATTGTCGAACGTCAGTTCGAGCACGCTGTCATCGCTCCAGTCCTGCTCCCGCAGCGGTGGTGTGAACGACGCGCCGCTGAAGGGCACGGGCGCGCTTTTGCCATTAAAGCTGATCGTTGCCGCCGTGATGCGCCGCGCCTCGGCAAAGCTGTAGGTTCCTTTTTGCGACACGAAATTGCACGGGCCGCCCAATGCGCTCATCGCCGTGCGCATGGCGAAAGGCAGGGTTTCCTTGTCGATGGCCCAATGGACTTCGCACGCCAGCCGCAGGTCGCCCAGGCGGCGGATGGTGTCGCTGGTGGCCGTGCTCCTGACGTAGGGTATCCATCTGACCGAGCCCGCCTTGCGGTTCACGGTCAGCTCGGCCTTTTCATACCGCGGACCTTGCCCGACGGGCAGGGTGAAGATATTGCGCTCCCCCAGCGGTATCACCATGCCCGCCTCATCGCTTTCCAGCCTGAGCGTGATGGCGTGCATGTCGACGTCGGCACGGCGCGGTTCCAGGATGAAGCGCAATTCGGCGCCGGGCGCCAGGCCGTGCTTTTCCTCGAAGCGTTTCACTCCTTTGAGCATGGCGCTGTAGGGTTTCCAGTCCGGATCCCGGATGCCTTTGACATTGACGGACGCCGCCGCCTCCTGCACGGATGGCTCCGTGGCTTGCGTCGTGTCGACCCGAGCCTGTACCGCAGCGCCGCACAGACACAGCAGAAGTCCAGCGATTGCACGCATACCCATCTTTCTATTTATTGATGAAAACGTGAGTGTAGAAAAAAACAGAGGTGCGGGCAGGCTTTTAAGACGGAATGTCAATTGGGATGAATGAAATGCTTGAAATCGCTGTTTTTCTACACTCTGCGCATCTGTACTTACCTCAATGCCGCCGCCAGCCATTCCATCTTTTGCACCCGGATATGCGGATGGCTTTCCAGCGCTTCCCATTCCGGCAAGAAGACAAAGCCCTGTTTCTGGTAAAACGCGGCCGCGCGGGTGTTCTCCGGCGCCACGTCGAGCACCAGGCGAGGATGGCCGTTGTCCATGGTGCACCGTTTGACGGCATCGACCAGTCCTTGCGCCACGGCCAGGCCCCGATAGTCGGACTGCACCCACATGGCGATCAGGTGGCACTCGCCATTGCCGGCCACCACCTGTGCGGCCAGGCCGATGGGCTGCTCTCCATCGAAGGCGAGGAAGAATGTGCGCTGCGGCGTGCTGATGGCGCGCTGTTGCCAGTCGGCATCGGAAAAAGCGGCCGCGCTGGCATGGCTGGCGCCGAAAGCCGTGGGGGCGTCGAGCAGGGCGGCCAGGCGCGCGGACTTCAGCGCCGGCCAGTCGGCATCGTCGGTGCGGCGGATAATCATATTCTTCAAATCTGCGACATTCCTTAACTGGTCGGCGCGGCCGTGGAGGACGAAATCTTCTTGTACGCTTCCGCCAGCATCGTGACGGTCGCCACGTCGTTCACGCTGTGCGCCTCAATGATGGTCTCGCCGGCTTGAATGGTGACATCGCCGTTCGCATAGCTGGCGGGAAAGCGCCGCTCGGTGATCTTGTTGGTGACGACATTGCGTGCGTAGCGCAGCGCCACGAGCCGGTCGCCTTCCTGCTTGATGACAACATAATTCGGCACGGTGGTGCGTTCCAGTTTCCACGTGCCGATAAAGTCTTCGACAGGGGCGGCGCCGGCATGCAGTGCGCAGCAGGCGGTGAGGGCGCCCAGGAGCAGTTTTTTCATGGTGTAGACAGCCTATGCAAGAGTGGCCTGCGGTGCAGGAAAATACGTCCATCATGCCTGAATGGCGTGGCGCTCAGCTATGGGATGGCGCCATCCATCGAAGTATTTGACAATATTAACAGGTAAGCATGCTTGCGTATTCGTATTTGTTGCATACGAATTAAGACTGGTCCCACACTTCAATCGTCAGCAACTGTCCCGGCGCACAGGCGGCGATGCGCTCCCGATGCACGGTGATGCAGCCAGGCCAGCCCGTCAGCTGGTCCTGTGGAAATTCGCCATCCTGCGCCTCGGCGATGCCCGCCAGCAGCAGGGGCGCGATGACGTCCGCCGAGGCCGTGTAGCGGTTCGGAAAGCCGTTGCAGGTCAGCTGGGTCGCCTTGCCTTGTTCACACAGTTGTGCGATCCAGTCTGCGCCGAACAGGCCCGCTTCCCAGGTGGCGAGAAACGTTTCCTTGTTGACTTTCGTCATATCGGCCATCTGTTCCGGCGTTTGCGTCGAGATAATGGTCCACCAGCCTGACATGGGTATTCCTTGTGAAAAGTGAAAAAATCAGCGGGTCATGGCGCGGCGCAGCACATAGCTGAGGCCATCGACGGCGGCCACCATCAGCAGCATGGCGACGATGACGGTCGCGGCGCTCTGCATCTGGAACAGCGACAGATGGTATTTCAGCATCTGCCCCAGGCCGCCCGCACCGACGACGCCGAGGATGGCGGCGGCGCGGATATTGTTTTCCCAGCGGTACAGCGTATACGACATCATCTGCGGCCCGCATTGCGGCAAGGTGGCGTACAAAAAGGCCACGGCGGGCCGAGCGCCATTGATGCGCAAGGTGGCGGCGGGCAGGGGCGGGCAATTCTCAAACGCATCGGCAAACAATCGGCCCAGGACGCCCACCGTGTGCAGCGCCAAGGCCAGGGTGCCCGCGAACGGGCCCAGGCCGGCGGCGATCAGCAAGATCGAGGCCCACACCAGTTCGGGGATCGAGCGCAGCACGTTCAACACGCCACGCGTCGCGTTGCGCGCCAGCTTGCCGAAACGGCCGCTGGCGGGCAGGGCCAGCAGCGCGCCCAGCAGCGCGGCGATGACCGTGCCGATGGCCGACATGGCCAGGGTTTCAAAGGTGGCGATGCCAACCTTGGTGAGAAACGCGGGCGCCAGTTCGGGCGGGGCGAAGCCGTGCAGGAAATCGGCGCTGGTGCGCACGGCGTCGGCGCTGAAGAACTCGCCCCATTTCAGGGGCAGGGTGGCGAAGCTGGCGACGACCAGCAGCAGCAAACCGGCCAGCAAGGCCCAGGTGGACCAGCGCACAGGCGCAGGAGGAGGCAATGCAGGCAGCATGGCGTCAACGGGATGCTTCATGCCAGCCTTCGGCGCAGCATGGCCGAGACCGCATCGGCGCCCGCCACCAGCAGCACGAACACCATCAGCATGGTGGCCAGTTCATTGCCGGCCATCATCTTCATCGATTCATCCATGCGCTGGCCCAGGCCGCCCGCACCGACAAAACCCATGACGACGGAGCCGCGGATCGCGCACTCCCAGCGGTAAATCGTGTATGACACCAGTTCGGCGGCCGATTCGGGCAGGGCGCCGTACAGCAGGGCCTTCAATCTGCCGCCGCCGTTGTGCAATAGCGCGTTGCAGGCGGACGCATCCGACGACTCGAGGATTTCCGCATACACCTTGCCCAGCATGCCGCAATACGTGAGGGCGATGGCGATCACGCCGGCCGTCGGTCCCAGGCCGACGATGCGTACCAGCAATAGTGCCCAGACCAGTTCCGGCACGCTGCGCAGCAGCACCAGCACCGCGCGCACACTGTGGCGCACGCTGGCGGCCAGCGGCGACACCTGGCCAGAGCCGATGCGCGAAATCGACAAGCGCTCCGTCACCAATAAAGTCAGCGGTATGGCCCCCAGCATGGCCAGCGCCATGCCGGCCGTGGCCATGGCGATGGTTTCCCAGCTGGAAATGGCCACCAGTTGCAGAAATTCCAGCGAGTGAGCGGGCGGCACGAAGCTGGCAAGGAATTGCCATGTGGCTGCCAGGCTTTGCGCATCGAACAGTATCCACGGCTTGAATTCGGCCTGCACCAGCATCGGCCACAGCACCAGCAGCACGATGGCAGCGCCGGTCAGGCGGCCGCGCCAGGCGGGATCGCGCGGCAGGGCGGCGTTGGCGCTCTTCAGCAAAGCGGCCTCGCGGCGTCCAGTTTCGCATCCACCGCCTCGAACTGGGGCGCGGGATCGGCCTTGTTGCGGTACAGCTGCTCGATCATGGCGTCGCTGACCTCGCTGGCAGGCAAGTCGAAGACGATCTTGCCGTCGCGCAGGGCGACGATGCGCGTAAAGCAGGCGCGCGCGATGTCGACCTGGTGCAGGCTGCAGATCAGGGTGGCGTTGCGCGCCGTTGCTTCCGCTTGCAGCACATTAATTGTCTGCAAAGCGAGTGTGGGGTCGAGCGCGGACAGCGGTTCGTCGACGAGAAACACTTGCGCATTCGACACCAGTGCGCGCGCCATGCCGCAGCGCTGGCGTTCGCCGCCGGACAGGCGGTCGACGCGTGCATACAGTTTGTCCTGCAGGTTGAATTTACCTAAAGCCTCCCACGCGGCGCGCGGGTCGACGGGCGCCAGCAGGGAACGCATCGCCGTCCACAAGCTCCATTGCGGCAGCCTGCCCGCCAGCACGGCGTTGACGACGCGCTGGCGCGGCGGCAGGGGCGGCGTTTGCGGCGCCAAAAACAGGCGCGCGCGCAAGGCATGGCGCGCGGCGCTGCCGATCTGCCACGGAGAATTGCCCAGGATGTCCAGGGTGCCGGACTCGGGGCGCAGCGCGCAGGCCAGCGTGTGCAGCAGGCTGGTCTTGCCGGCGCCGGAAGGGCCGATCAGGGCGATCTGTTCACCTTGCGCCACGTCCAGGTCCAGTTCGCGCAGGGCCAGCGCATTGCCAGCGGCGCCCGCGTGGTGGACGCAGATCTTGTGAAGTTGGAATGTCATGCGATGTTTCGGTTTTTTTGGGGCGGTGTCGGATTACGCCATGCAAGGGCAACGTAGGTCGGATTAGCGGTGAAGCCGCGTAATCCGACACAGTGAAGCCAACAATGTTGTCGGATTACGGCCTCCGGCCTAATCCGACCTACGGTGAAACGCGTCGGCTTAAATTACTTCAACAACTTCGCATCGCGCGCGGCCGCTTCGATATCCTTGTAGTTCTCGGCCTTGGTCGGGATGAACTTCGTGGCGCGCTGCAGCTCGAGGATTTCCTTGCCTTCCGGCGTGGATGGGTCCAGCGCCAGGAAGGCGTCCGTCAGCTTCTTGCGCACGACTGGATTCATGTCGGCGCGCACGCTCCAGTTGTAATCGTAGTAGCCCGGCGTCGTGTAGAACACGCGCACCTTGGCGGGATCGACCTTTTTCGCTTCCACCAGTTTTTCCCAGACGGAAATGTTCAAGGTGCCCGCATCGACCTTGCCGCCGGCCACGGCCGCCACGGTGGCGTCATGCGCGCCGGAAAACGCGATGCGTTTCATGTCGGTATCCGGATTGATCTTGGCGGCCAGCAAGTAGTAGCGGGGCATCAAGTGGCCGGAGGTCGACGATTCCGAACCGAAGGTGAAATTCTTGCCTTTCAGGTCGGACAATTGATTGATATCCTTGCTGGTGGTCACAAAAACCGAGCGGAACTTCGTGTCTTCCTCGCGCTGCACCAGCGGCACGATCTTGCCGCCGCTGCGCACGTTCGCTTGCACGAAAGTAAAACCGCCGAACCAGACCATGTCGAGCTTGTTATTGATCAAGCCTTCTACGGACGCCGCGTAATCGGTGACGGGCGTAAATTCCACCTTCATGCCCAGCTTTTTTTCCAGGTAGTTGCCCAGCGGCTTGAACTTGCGCTGCAACTCCGTCGGTGCTTCGTCGGGAATGGCGGACACGCGCAACACTTGCTGCGCTTGCGCCAGGCCGCTGTGGATGGCCAGGGTGGCGGCGACGGTGGCCAGAATGGCGGGGAATTTGGAAAATGAGTTGGAGAATTTGGTCATGGGACTGCCTTTAGAAAAATTGTTCATTAATATACGGAAACCCCGGTACTGCCATCCTGCATCTCGCCGATGACCACCGCGTCGCCAAAGCCTTCGGCGCGGAAAATCGCCAGCACTTGCTCGACGGCTTCCGGCGCGCAGGCCACCAGCAGGGGGCCGGCCGTTTGCGGGTCCGTCAAAATCGCCTTGTCGATGGCGCTCAGGCTGTCGGCCAGCGCCACTTGCGCGCCGTACCCCTGCCAGTTGCGGCCGGAAGCACCCGTGATGTTGCCATTTTGCGCCAGTTGCTGCACTTGCGGCAGCAGCGGCACGTCAGCCATGGTGATGCGCGCCTGCAACTTGGCGCCGCGCGCCAGTTCCAGGGTGTGGCCGAGCAAGCCGAAGCCCGTCACGTCCGTCAGCGCATGCACGCCATCGAGCAGGGCCAGTTTCTTGCCCGGGGTATTCAATTTGGTGGTGTTATCGATCAAGGACGCGTAGCCAGCCGCGTCCAGCGCATTCTTCTTCAGCGCGGCCGACAGGATACCCACGCCGATCGGTTTGCCCAATACCAGCTTGTCGCGGGCGCGCGCGCCCGCGTTGCGTTTCACTTGCGAAGGGTGGACCAGGCCCAGCACGACCAAGCCGTAGATCGGCTCGACGGAATCGATGGTGTGGCCGCCCGCGATGGGGATGCCGGCCTGGGCGCAGATGGTTTCGCCGCCCTTCAAGATGAGGCCGATGGTTTCCACCGGCAGCTTGTTGATCGGCATGCCCACCAGGGCCAGCGCCATGATGGGCGTGCCGCCCATGGCGTACACGTCGGAAATGGCGTTGGTGGCGGCGATGCGGCCAAAATCGAAGGGGTCATCGACGATGGGCATGAAGAAATCCGTGGTGGCGATCAGCGCCTGCTCGTCGTTGAGCTGGTACACGGCCGCGTCATCGGAGGTTTCTATGCCGACCAGCAATTCTTTCGGCAGGGGAAAGCCGCCGCTGCCCTTCAAGATGTCGGCCAGCACGCCGGGCGCAATTTTGCAGCCGCAGCCGCCGCCATGGGCAAATTCGGTCAACCGGATCGGGGTATTGGGTGTTGCTGCGCTATCGGACATGGTCGTCATCCTGCTAAAAAGGTCATGGGAAGCTGCGCCGGCGCTTACGCGGCGCTGGCGTTACGGGGTTCGCCGACGATAGCACATAATGCGCGCGCGGCTTGCTCAAAGGCATGTTCTGAAATGTCCGGCAAGACCAGCGGCGTCGCCTGGGCGTAGCGGCTGAAGTTGCGGGCGATCGATTGCCGGTAGACGGGGTCGTAATGCTGCACCAGCAGCTCTTCCACCAGCTCGGCCATGTGGCCCGAGGTCGCCAGTTGCTGCCAGTGGGCAATTTTCTCCTTGCCATGCAGCTGCGTCAACAGGGCCAGCTGCACGTTCAGGCGCGCCGGGTCGCCGACGAAATGCGCATAGTCTTGCATCAGCAATTGCACGCGCTCCCCAATGTCCAGGCGCACGTCGGTGCAATCGGCCGCGCGCATCTTTTCCATCAGCGCATCGGGTACGCGCAGCCGGCCTACTTTCTTGCTTTCGGACTCGATGAAGACGGGGAGCGTAGGGTCGAAATGGCGCAACTGCTGCCACAGCGCGCTTTCAAACGCCTTTTGTGAAGGCTGGTGCGCGTCCGGCAAGCCGCCCAGCACGGAGCCGCGGTGGGCCGCCAGATCTTCCAGGTCGATCACTTGCGCGCCTTGTTTGTCCAGCACCTGCAACAAACGGCTCTTGCCGCTGCCCGTGGGGCCGCACAGCACATTGATGAAGTCGAAACGCTCGGGCAGGGTGGCCAGCTCGGCATTGACGTGGCGCCGGTAATCCTTGTAGCCGCCGTCGAGCTGCGTGACGGGCCAGCCGATGCGCGCCAGGATGTGCGCCATGGCGCCGCTGCGGTTGCCGCCGCGCCAGCAGTAGACGAGCGGCGACCAGGAATGCGGATGCGCGATCAATCCGTCTTCGATGTGCCGCGCGATATTTTTCGCGATCAGCGCCGCGCCCAGTTTCTTCGCTTCGAAGGCGCTCGTCTGTTTATATAAGGTGCCGATGCGCACGCGCTGCTCGTCGTCCAGCACGGGCAGGTTGATGGCGCCCGGCAAATGGTCTTCCGCGAACTCGGACGGGCTGCGCACGTCGATGATGGCATCGAACTCATGCAAGCGGGGCAGGATGTCGCTGAAAGGCAGGACTGCAGGGTATTTCATCGGGGCACGGGCGCTGGCAAGAGGGAAAGGCGTATTATCCTCGATAAACGTCACTGGCGTGGCGGTTTAGCCCAGCAGATGCCCCAGCAACGGCGCCAGCAGTACCGTCACGATGCCCGAAAAGATCATCGTCAGGCTGGCCACGGCGCCTTCTTCCGTGCCGACCCGGCGCGCCACGGACAAGCCAAAGCCGTGCGCGGCCGCGCCATACGGGGCGCCACGGGCGATGCGCATGCGCAAGGGCAGCAGTTTCAGCAGCGGTTTGCCCAGCATCAAGCCGAACAAGCCCGTCATCACCACGAAGATGCCCGTCAGCTGGGCCGAGCCGCCCATGTGGCGCGACGCTTCCAGCGCGAACGGCGTCGAGACGGATCGCGCCAGCAGGCTGCGCGCCATGTCGCCGTGTACGCCAAATACCCGGTCCAGCAACAGGGTGGCGGCCACGGAGGCGACGATGCCGGCGCAGCTGCCCAGCGACAAGGCCAGCCAGTGCTTGCGGATCAGCTTGCGCTCCTGGAAGATGGGCAGCGCGAAGGCGATGGTGGCCGGCCCCAGCAGCCACGGCAGCCAGCGCGTCTCGCCGAAATACGTGGCGAACGGCGTCGAGGTGGCCTGCACGATGACGATCAATATCGCCGAGGTGCAGATGGCGGGCGTGAGCAAGAAATGCGGGTGGCGGCGGTGTAAGGCCTGGTTGGCGTAGAACAAGACCAGGGTCAGCAGCAAAAACAGCAACGACAGGACCAGGGTACTCATGCTGCCGCCCTGGCTGCGCGCTGGCGCAGCAGTTTTTGCAGGCGCAACTTGCGTTCATAGCGACACACCCATTCCACCGTCAACGCCGTGGCCAGCATCACGCTGGCAAAGCCGAGGCCAATATTCACGAACAGCATCAGACCTTGCGCCTTCAACAGTTGCGTAAATTGCACCACGGACACCACCAGCGGAATGAAGAACAGCAGCATGTTGGCCAGCAGCCAGTTCGCGCCCAGTTCGATGGTGGCCGGACGCACCCAGCCCGACAGCAGCAGGGCCACCAGCACGAACAGGCCCACCACGCCGCCGGAAAACGGCAAGTGCAGGGCGGAAGCGGCCTCGTCGGCCAGCCACCAGGCGGCGATCAGTACGCCCACTTGCCATGCGGTCTGCGCGGGCTGGCGCCAGACGGGGATGGAGGGCAGGGGGGCGGTGGAACAGTGCAAGGCTTTCACGGCAGGCTTTCAAACGGCTGGGGTAAGTTTTCATTGTAGTGACCTCACATCAAAAGATAAAATGACTTAAACTCATGATTATCATTCGAGATTGGAATGCATCATGGATATCCGCTCCCTGCGCTACTTCGTCGAAGTGGTCGAACAAGCCAGTTTTACGCGCGCGGCCGCCAGGCTGCACGTGACGCAGCCCACCGTCAGCAAGATGATCCAGCAATTGGAACAGTCGCTGGACCTGGCCTTGCTGGACCGCGCCGGCAAGCGTTTTACCTTGACGGACGCGGGCAAGGTGGTGCTGTCGCGTGCGCATGAGCTGCTGGCCCTGCACGCGGAACTGAAGGTCGAATTGCGCGACTTGCAACATCTGGAACGGGGGGAGCTGCGCGTCGGCGTGTCACCGCAAACCCACTCCACGCTGGCGCCATGGCTGGCCGAATACCACCAGCGCTATCCGGGCATCGAACTGAAAATGTATGAAAGCGGCACGCAGGCGATCGAGCGCGACTTGCGCACGGGCACGGTGGAACTGGGCACCATGCTCGACTATCCGGGCAACGCGGCCACCTGGCAGGATTTCGAGGCGCTGCCCCTCGTGCGCTCACCGCTGTGCCTGCTGGCGGCGCCCGGCTCGCCGTGGCAGGGACGCGCTTCCGTGGCCCTGGCCGAGCTGGCCGACAGCCCCTTCATCTTCTATGGCGCCGCGTTCGCCCTGAACGATATCGTGCTCGATGCCTGCCAGCGGGCCGGATTCGCCCCGCGCATCACGGGCCGCAGCGGCCAGTGGGATTTCATCGCCTCGCTGGTGCGGCTGGGCGTGGGCATCTGCCTGCTGCCAAAGATGTATTGCGACACCCTGGAGCCGTCGCAGTTTGCCGTGATTCCCCTGGCCGGCCCGCCCGTGGAGTGGAACCTGATGCTGGCCTGGCGTCGTGGCGGGCGGCTGTCGTTCGCGGCGCGCGCCTGGCTGGACCTCGTCAGGGCGCACATGGCGGACGCGGCACGTTTACAATAGGCGCTCGCCAACCACCGCCAAGAATATGAAGAATATCGGTAAAACAAGTCTGAAACGCACGGCAGGCTCGCTGCTGCTGGGATTGTTATGCACCGTGGGCCTGATGAGCGAAATGGGCTACGCCCAGGCCGCCATTCCCGTGTATGGATACTTTGTCAAGAATACCTACCCGCACGATCCCCAGGCGTTCACCCAGGGTTTGCTGTTCAAAGATGGTCACCTGTATGAAAGCACGGGCCAGAACGGCCAGTCCTCCTTGCGCAAGGTGGAATTGACGACGGGCAAGGTCTTGCAGAAAAGCATGCTCGACAAAAAAGTGTTCGGCGAAGGCATCACGGACGTGGGCGATGAGATCCTGGGCCTGACATGGATTTCGCAGACCGGCTATGTCTTCGACCAGAAGACGTTCAAACTGAAACGCACCTTCAGCTACCAGGGCGAAGGCTGGGGTCTGGCCAGTGATGGTAAATTTGTCTACATGAGCGACGGCACTTCTGCCATCCGCGTGCTCAATCCGAAAACCCTGGCCGAGGTGCGCCGCGTCGAAGTGAAGGCGGAAGGCCGCCCCATCGACCGCCTGAATGAACTGGAAATGGTCGACGGGGAACTGTTTGCCAATGTGTGGGGCGCGGACGCGATCGCCCGCATCGACCCGGCCAGCGGCAAGGTGGTGGGCTGGATCGACCTGACGGGCTTGCTGCCGCCGGAACAGCGGGGCACGGCCAATCCCGACGCCGTGCTCAACGGCATCGCCTGGGATGCGCGCGGCAAGCGCCTGTTTGTCACGGGAAAATTGTGGCCCAAGCTGTTCGAGATCGAACTGATCGAAATCCAGCGCCGTTGATGTTGGCTATCGGACAGTGTTGCTGGCGAGGAATCGTCTATGATGCAGTTCCTTCGCCCCGTGCGACCCTTGCAGGATGCCATGCTGTCCCTTCCTTTATGCCGCTTCGCGGCCACCGCCAGCTTGCTGGCCGCCGTCTTGCCCGCCGCGCAGGCGCAAACACCCTACGTGCCGGTGATGCAGCAATACGGCGACTTCGTCGTCACGCGTGACCGCCACGACCCGCTCGTTACCTTGACTTTTCGCCAGCACGGCTACTGGCCCGGCGGCGCGCGCGAAGTGGTGGAAGTGCGGCCCCTGAAGGCCAGGCGCGAAGGCCAGCCCATGCTGCTGGCCTTTACCAAGGGCGATACGGGGCAGGGCACCATCCTCATCGGCGTGCAGAACGGCGAACCGCTGATGCGCCCAGTCAGCCCCCTGCAGCGCGACAGCATGGTGCGCACGGAGCGCGACCCCGAATGGGGCGTGCCGCAGCCGGGCAACAGCGAGGTGCTGCTGTTTCCCCGCGACGGCCGCGCGCTCGATACGGGCACGGGCGAACTGCTGTGGTTTGACGTGCCGGGCAGCGTCAGCGGCGACTATCCGCATGCCATGCTGGTCTCCGTCTCGCCCGACGGGCGGCGCGGCGCCTATCTCGCCAGGAAGCTGACCACGCTGCAGATTATCGTTGCCACGCGCGACGACGGCGTCGCCGGCGTGCTGGCCTTGCCGCCCGATACCTATCAACGGTGGTTGAAGCCGTTGTCGGAAGCCGCTTCCGCGCAGGCGCGCGCCGCCATCAAGGCGGGCCAGGGCCGCACGGATTCGAACCGCATCCAGCGCGAACTGGAGCTGGCCTGGTTCGGCCAGCAATTTCAATGGAAACAAGGCAAGGGCGGCTGGCAAGTGACGGGGCTGGGCCTCAGTTCAACGCCGCCAGAAGGAAAACAGCCATGACAATGCCTGAACTGATCGCCGGCTGCTGCGCCGTCTCACTGCTGGCCGGCTGCGTGCACAGTGAGATTGCCCCCAGGGATTATCTGGCGCAAGAGATCGACAAGCAACAAGCGTTGCTGGAGCTGGACGTGGTCTTCGGCAACGCGCCCGATGACAAGCTGACGTCGCGCGTGACGGCACGCAACAGCGTGGAATACGCGGGCGCGCCGCACATCGTCGTGCCGTTCTACCAGAAGGGCCTTGGTTTTGACCAGGGTTTTGCCGGCACCTACCTGTTTGCCGTGGTGTATCCGGTCGCCAAGGTCGAAACGGCCACGGCCAGCAGCCGCGTCTTCGGCCAGAAACTCGACGGCCAGCAGCCGGGCAGCCCGCGCTACCGCTTTCGGGTGCCGGGCAAGGCGCAGTGGAACAGCAATGAAACCTTCATGCTGAGCTTTGAACGCAAGGGTCGGCGCGAAGCAATCACTTTCCGCTTCAGCAACGAGCAAAGCTGCCCGTCCGCCTTCCTGGCCAGCACGCCCACATATGGCTTCCCCATCAAGGTCGTCGCCATCTTCAAGGAAAACAAGGGTTGCCTGAAAGTGTGCGACAGCCGCGACCAGTGGCCCGGTTTCTGCGCCTTCCAGCCGCCGCCGTCCGCTGGATCGGCAGGCTGAGCAATACCTGCAGACGTAAAAAAGGCCGATGAAGATCGGCCTCGATGACAGCTGTAGGCGTTGCTTAGCGGTAAAACGCTTCGACTTTGCCCTTCAGCTTGATCTGCAGCGGACGGCCGCGGCGGTCCAGCGACTTGGTGGAAGCGACCTTGATCCAGCGTTCGCTGATGCAATATTCTTCCACGTCAAGACGTTCCTTGTCGTTGAAGCGGATGCCGACGTCGTTCTCGAACACGGCTGCAACGTGGTAAGGGCTGCTGGGGTCGATCGACAGGCGATCGGGCAATGGGGGTAAGGTGGTGGTATCGTTCATGGGCGTAATTATCGCCCAGAATGCCAATCCAGACAACGGGGAGCGCATGCTTATCTGGCCGCCCGCGACATGGCGCCCCCCCGTATCTGCTTTCCCTGCCGTCCTTCCGCCCTTACAGATGCCGCGTTTCCTGCGGCGGCGTGTCCCACGCGTCATGCCAGCCGTCGACAAAGGTGACGGGCACCCGGGCCAGTTCGGCCACCGCGGCATCGTCGAGGCAGTTCACGCCGATGCCGACAAACGGGCCGCTGCGGGGAGAATCGCCGCGACCGAACGGACGCACGCCGCAATGGCGGCAAAAATAATGGCGCTCGCGGCCGGCGCCGAAGCGGTATTCGCTCAAGTCCGCTTCGCCGGCCAGCAGGCGGAAGGCCGTGGGCGGCACCAGGCTGGCCCAGCAGCGAATTTTCAGGCAATAGGAACAATTGCAGCGCAAACTCGGGGCCGCCAGGTCGATCTCGGCCGCGAAGCGCACGGCGCCGCAGTGGCAACTGCCATGGTAGGTTTTTTTCATCGTGACCCAGTTTACAGGGTTGCCGTACTGTCATCAACTGCCGGCGTGGCGAGGCGCACTATAATGGCGCCTGTTCAAGAGAGAGGAGTCGCAGCATGGACATGCGCATGACCGACAGCCTGCGGCAACAGGCCTATGCACAGGCGGCGGCCTTCGTGCACACGCTCGACCGGCGCGATCGGCTTGCGCTGCAACGCGACTGGTCGCTGGCGCCGGGCGTGGCCGACGAGATCATCGAGATGCTCGACAGCTATTTTGCGGTGCACCAGGCGCTGTCCCTGGCGCCGCTGGCCGAGGCCTTTGTGCCGGGCAAGGGTGGCCGTCCCGCCGTCGATGTGTATGCCACCGATTGCGGGCCGCTGGGTCTGGAATGCCTGTTGCTGGCCGATGGCAAGCCGGGCGAAGCGATCTTGCACCTGGAAATGTCCGGCGACGACGGCGCGCTGCGCCTGCATTATCAATACATTGGATCCTGAGGGCAGCATGACCACACCGATCAGCAAAATACAGCAGCGCATCTGCGACAAATTCGGCTTGCCGGCGCAGGCGCCCGAACCGATGGTGGCCCTGGCCATCGGCAGCCTGGACCAGTCGCCCATCTACGGCACGCGCATCGTGCTGCCGGACAACGGCAGCATCAGCTGGTTTATCCACTGCGGCGAACACGACGACGCCAGCGGCTTTTATCAGCCGCTGCATGCGGAACACCTGCATGACATGCTGCCGCAAGTGGTCGATTACCTGGCCTTGCCCAGCGGCGCCAAGTTCATCCTCGACCGCGAGGGCTACGAGGACGTGTGGCTGGAAGAGTAGCTTTCTTACCGGCAAGATTGTCATTGACGTTGATAATCACGCATTACCGCCGTTCGCCGGAGCTCGACCCCGGCAACACGCACGCCGTGGCGCGCCTGCGAGCGCTGGGCGCCGATTAGCGCGCCGCTGCCGCCTGGCCGTGCTCGGCCCCATGCATGGCCAGATAAGCCGTCAGGTTTTCATCGGCGATGCCCAGGGCGCGCAAGACCTCCTTTGTAAAGGTGACGGGCGCCGTGCCCGGTGCAGTGACGATGCGCTGGTCGGCTACGGCCCAGGGCACATCCTGGTACAGGGCCGCGCCCGCATAGCCCGTTTGTAACAGGTTGTCCGCACTGTTGGACGTATGGCGCACGGTGTCGAGCACGCCTGCCTGCGCCAGCACGCGCGTGCCGTCGCAAATGCCGGCCAGCACAATATTCTTGTCGCGGGCGGCGCGCAGCAAGGGGCCCAGGTCGGGCGCCTTGCCGCTTTGCCAGTGGCTGCCGCCACACACCATCAGCAAATCGAGTTCATCGAGCACAATCTCTTCCAGCGCCAGTTGCGGCGTGACCAGCATGCCACCGGACGAGGTGACGGGCAGGCCGCCCGGCGAGGCGAACTGCGTGTAAAAGCCGTAATACAGGCGCGCCGTGGAGTTGATCAGGGCGGTTTCCCAATCGGCAAAGTTCTCGGTCAGTATGGTGATGGCACGTGTCATGGAATGTCCTGTCGCAGGTGGGTAGATCAATGTTGCAGGCTGGCTACCCAGCCTGCTGGTGCCGACAGCATAATGAAAAGCACTGACAATTTCTGTCAGGAGCGCGCGTGAAATGATGGTGCAGGTGACAAGGGACTACGCTACAATCGCTGGCCCGTTCGCGCGAGCCTGTCCCCGTTCATTGTTTACTTGCCATCACCCCCATGCTGATTCTGTTTTGTCGTGTCCTGCTCAGCATTGCTGGCCTGTTGCTGTTCTTCCTCTTCGATCAGTTAAGTGCGAACGAATGCCTGAAATTGTGCGTCTTGCTGGCGGCCTTCCTGCTGGGCGTGGGCGGCATGCTGCACGCGTGGCGCGGCAGTTCCAGCGCCAGCGCGGTCACCGTGCTGCTGCGCATCGTGGTGCCCGTGTTTTACCTCGACGCCGCCATCAAGGGCTTCTTGCGTGGCTATTTTGGCATGCGGCCCAATCCGAATGCCGTTTTGCAGGCCATGTTTGCGACAGATCAAGCCGAGACGGGAGAATTTTTCCTGCACAATAGCGTCGCGCTGGCGCAAGCGGCGGGCTGGTTTGTCCTCGTGACGGCGGCCGTGCTGCTGGCCGACCGCCAGCTGTTGCGCCGGCAAGCGGCGCGCGCCAGTCGCGCGCCGGGCCTGGCGCAAAAATGCTTTGCCGTCGGCATGGCCGTCTTTCTTGTGCTGCTGCACGTCAACACCACCATGCGGCGCGAAAATCCGGCCCTGTTCTGGCCGCTGCGCTACCAGCAGTACAGCGCGCAGCTGGCAGCGATGCAATCGATGCAGCAGGCGCTGACGACGGCCATGGCCGCGCCGCGCGACTGGCATGTGCGCTATGCGGGCGAGGATGCGCGCACCGTCATCCTGGTGATCGGCGAGAGCACCAATCGCGCCTCGATGTCGCTGTACGGCTACCCGCGCGCCACCACGCCCCGGCTCGATGCCATGCGTGCAAAACTGCTGGTGTTCAATGATGTGATTTCGCCCGCGTCCAGCACGGTGGAATCGATGATGACGATGCTCACGCCGGCCGATATCGGCAACCCCGATGCGTGGATGGCCAAGCCGAATTTGCTGATGCTGGCCGAGGCGGCCGGCTACAAGACGTTCTGGGTCTCGAACCAGACGCGCAACGACGGCTGGATCGGCCTGCTGGCGGGCCAGGCCGATGAAAGCGACTTCATCAACTATGGTACTGGCCGCGGCGAAAACAATTTCGACGGCAACCTGTTCCAGCCGTTCGCCCATGCGCTGGCCGATACGGCGCCGAAAAAGCTCATCGTCGTGCATTTGCTGGGCGCCCATCCCAGCTATGACATGCGCTATCCCCGCCGTTTTGCGCATTTCGACCAGGTGCAGGACGCCGTCAGCGCGCAGATGGCCAGCCAGGGCAGGTCCAGCTGGATACGCCACCAGCGCGATGAGTACGATAACGCCATCCGCTATGGCGATTACGTGCTGGGCACCCTGATCGGCATGGCCGACACCGCCAAGGCCGGGCGCGCCGCCTCGCTGCTGTTCGTCTCCGACCATGGCCAGGAAGTGGGCTACAGCCGCAATCACGCGGGCCATTCCGCCTCCGACAAGAGCGGCTATGAAATTCCCATGTTGATCTGGAACAACCAGCAAGCACCGCAATCGACGGCCGCGCGCGCCGCGCTCGAAAGCCGGCCGTATCAGACGGACAAGCTCGATGCGACCGTGCTGGGCTTGCTGAAGATCGAGACGCGCTATTACGCGGCGCATGACGATATCCTCAGCGGCGCCTTTTTGCCCGTGCAGCGCTTCATGAATGGATTGCACTACCAGCGCGGCACGCCGGCGCTGGTGCGCTGAGCCGCCAATGCATAAGGCCCGGCGCCGCCGCAAGCTGCGGCGGGACCGGGCCCCTGGCGAACACGCCGGATTACTTTTCGGCGAACGCGCGCTCGACGACGAAGTCGCCAGGCGTCGAGGTATTGCCTTCCTTGAAGCCACGCGCTTCCAGCATTTCCTTCAGGTCACGCAGCATGTCCGAGCTGCCGCAGATCATGACGCGGTCTTCGGCCGGGTTCAGCGCCGGCAAGCCCAGGTCTTCGGCCAGTTTGCCGTTCTCGATCAGTGCCGTGATACGGCCCATGTTGCGGAAATCTTCGCGTGTGACGGTCGGGTAATAGCGCAGCTTGTCGCTGACCATTTCGCCCAGGAATTCATGCTTCGGCAGGTGCTCTTCCAGCAGCTCGCGGTAGGCCAGTTCATCGACCTGGCGCACGCCGTGCACGAGGATCAGCTGGTCGAAGCGCTCGTAGATGTCCGGATCGCGCACGATGCTGAGGAAAGGCGCCAGGCCCGTGCCCGTCGACAGCATGTACAGGCGCTTGCCTGGCAGCAGGTAGTCGGACACCAGGGTGCCCGTCGGCTTGCGGCCGACGATGACGGTGTCGCCCACTTGCAAGTGTTGCAAACGCGACGTCAATGGACCGCCCGGCACCTTGATGCTGAAAAATTCCAGGTGCTCTTCGTAATTCGCGCTGGCGATACTGTAGGCGCGCAGCAATGGCTTGCCATCGACGCGCAGGCCGATCATGGTGAAATGGCCATTCGAGAAACGCAGCGACGGGTCGCGCGTGGTGGTAAAGGAGAACAGGGTATCCGTCCAGTGGTGCACGCTTAAAACGCGCTCTTCATTCATCGAACTCATAGTATTTGTTGGCTGGTCAAAAAAATGGTTAGTTGCTGGCAACTGCTGGCAAAAGTGAAACCCTGTGTAGGCCCAGACGCTATTGTACTGGCGTCCACACGAAATTGTTACCGTCTATCGCCGCCATTGCTGCCGCACGCGGTGCCGACATTATAGTGCGAATGGCAAGGCGGGGCTGAAATTCGCCCGGAAACGGGCTGTGGGCATGCAGACTCTTGACCTGGCTCAGTTTTTTGCCGGGGGCGTCAGGACGCGGCCCGGCGCTGCCAGAACGGAGCATCGCGCCAGCGCTGCTCGGCGCCGTAGAAGCCGCGCCGCATCTGCAGATAGGTTTCAAACGCGGCGAAGACACTGCGCCGGTAGCCCGCCGCCAGGTCCCGGTCGCCGGCCAGGAACGCCTCCGCCACGCGCGCCGCATGGATGCCCGACGCCATGGCCTGGCCGATGCCCAGCGAGGAGATCGGGTCGAAGCAGGCGGCCGCGTCGCCCGCCGCCGTCCAGTTTTCATCGGCCGGCAGCGACGCCACCCGGCTGTGGATGGCGTAGTGGCGCAGGGCGCTTGGCGCGGGCAGGCGCGCCACGATAGCGCGCACGTGCGAGGTGTCCGCGGCGGCCTCGCGCCAGGGCGCCGGCTCCTTCAACCGCAGGCGCTTGAGGATGTCGGCATCCGTGATGAAGGCCAGCGCCACGCGCTCGCCCGGCAGGGGCGCCGCGTAATACCAGCCGTGCCGCGTCGTTTCCACCAGTGTGCGGTGCGGCAGGAATTGCGGCTCTGCCAGCTGATAATAGGCGTACAGCGCCACCAGCGAGTCTTCCGTGTGGATCGGGCGTTTGCGCTGGCGCACGATGGCCGCCTGCTTGCCGCTGCAATCGATCAGGTAGCGGGCCGTCAGGTCCGTTTCCTGCCCCTCGCTCGCCACGCGCAGACGCCACGGGTCGCCGTGTTCGAGCTGCACCAGTTGCGCGGGACGCAGCAGCGCCACGCCCGCCAGCCGCGCCTGCTCAAGCAGGATGGCGTCATACCGCCTGCGGTCCAGGTGCAAGCCGTGGCCGTGGCTGCTGAAGACGGCGTCGCGCGACATCAGCTCGGCGCTGCCCCACGCGGCCGCGTGGGAAAATGCGGGCAGCTGGGCGCCGTCGAGCAGGTCGCGCCCAACGCCCAGAAAATCGAGCATCGAAAAGATCGACGACGATACCGTTTCGCCAGCCCGGTAATCGTCGAACAGCTGCTTTTCCAGCAAGGCGACGCGCAAGCCCGTGTAGCGGGCCAGGGTCAGGGCGGCGGCAGTGCCGGCGGCACCACCGCCGACAATGACGACGTCGTAGTCGCGCGATGACGACATGCCTGGCGCGACACTCAATGGGAAAACCGGCGCCGGTTGGCAGGCTGGATTTTCTTCGGCGTGTCATGCACGGCCACTTGCGCGCCGCCGCTGGCAAACAGCTGCGATGCCTTCTCGGGCGCCGTCTGCGGATCCTCGTCCTTGAGGAACCACGCGGGCAGGTAGTTCGAATCGTCGCCCGTGATGAAACTGCTGGCATTGCCGACACCGACGCTGGCGGCCACGAACTTGGCGTGATTGCGCTCCTTCTCGACAAAATACGGGTACTGGCGGCCCGACTCGGCATCGTGGTTCTGGTTCACGATGAAACCCAGGTAGTGCCAGGAGCTGATCATCTGCGAAAAACTGTTCATGCCGCGGCTGTACATCACCTGCATGCCGGCCGGCACGCCCGCGAGCGCCTGTTCTTCCTTGGTGGTGGCGCCATTGATCACGTTCCACGGGCTTTGCGGGGGCCACCAGTAGGCGTAGTAGGTGGGCGGCACGGGAATGAGCGTGTCGGGATTCTTGACCAGGTCCGGATTATCGAAGTTGATCATCTGCACGGAGCAGTCATAGAAGTCGGCCTGCCACGGGATGGCCATGCGCTTGGTCAGGTCGCCCGGTTCGCAGCCGGTGCCGACGGTCGGGTCGTTCCAGTCCAGCGGTTCGCACTCGTCGCGGCCCGGCGACAGGCCGTTTTTTGCGTAGTCGGCATCCACGCGGTGCAGGATGGCGTACGGTTTCGCGTAGATGATGGGATTGCGCACGCTCCACGTCACTTCGATGCCGGGGCACATGGGTTCGCCCACGCAATTGCCGATCGCCGCCTGATCGAGCGGGTCGATGCCCGGCAAGGCCAGGCCCGGCGCATCGGCGGCGAATTTGCCGGCAGCCCATTGCTGCAAAGCAAAATATTGCGTATCCGTCAGCACGGAAAACTTGCTGATGACGTTGTTGCGCACGGAATTGCTGCCCGAATTCAGGGGCACGAGGGGAATGCCGGCGCCGGGGTTCTCCGTGCTGGCTTCACTGAACAATTGGCCGCCCTGGCCGCCCGTGAATCCCGGCACCTGTTCCTGCGTGCCGGGGCGGATGGCCGACGGCTTCCTGAAGTAACTGAAGAATTTTTCGCGCTGCGGCCGGTTCGCTTCCGATGCATCGGCCACGTCGAAATTGGGGCGGATGAAGGCCGTCATCGAGGGCACCGTCGCCACCCACTGGTAATCGCCTATCCTGGCAAGGAATGGCTGGATGTCCTGCGCGTAATTGACGACATAGTCGGGGTTCCAGCCATCGCTGCCGCTCCAGCGGGCCGTGTCGTAGGCCTCGGGCAGCGCGTTCTTGTATTGGATGGCCATGTCAGCCACGACGTCATCCCAGGTGGAAATGTTCACCAGCTCGGGCGCGAACTTCGGCGAGCCGATGACGACCCACGCTGTCAGTTCCACGGACGGGCTGCCATCCTTGAAATGGATGGTGGCGCTGACGGGGCCATCGGCCACGTCGTCATTCCACGTGTCGCCACCGCCAAAGCCGGTGATGCTTTCGGCGCCGCCGGCGCGGCCATACGCGCCGATCACCAGCAGGTTGCCGCGCGAATCCGTGCGCATTTCACCGAGGGTACGCACGGGATAGCCTTGCGTGATGGCCTGCGGATCGGGGAAGGACACGTGCGCATAGGAACCGGCGCCATCCTTGTCGAAATGGGCCTTGCCCAGCGGCGCGTCCAGCGTGCGCGGTCCCGGGTCGACGATCAGTTTTTGCCGGGCCGCCTCGCCCGTCACATCGCCATTGCGCAGATTGGTCCAGGACGTGGGCGTCAGATTCCAGGCTGGCGGGGTGTTTTCCCAGGTTTCATAGCTGTTGTACGGGCCAAACATCAGGTCGCCCAGCAGGGGAATGAAGTTCCACCACGCCGCCTTCTTGTTTGCCACGTGCACGGTCCACTCGATCCTGGCAATGCTCGGATCTTGCAGGTCGACCAGGACTTTTTCGCCGGGACGGCCCGCCACCGACTTGTAAATGCGGAAGCTGGCGGCCTGGCGCCGCACGCGGCCGGCCGCATCCTTGAATTGGGTCACGCGGACCGGCTTGCCATCGACCAGTTGCGGATCGTTGTTGCCGTCCGCTTCGATCGGCAGCCCGCCGATCGTTTCCGGCGCCAGGTAGAACGAATCATGGCTGTTGCCCACGCGGGCAATGCCGATCGATGGGTGTATCGAGTACTGTTCCGTGCTATTCATCAAGTTTTCCCCTGAAAGGTTGGCAATCCTGGTGGCATATCTGGCGGCAGCTACTGGGAAAGATACAGAGAAAAATTAACAAAAAAGTCACCTATTGTCACTTGCTGCGAATATCTTCCGGCCATGTGATGCCGCGCAAGTCAACGATTCTGGAATTTACCGGCACGCGCTGGCGTAATGGAGCAGGGCACCGGCGTATGAGGTTGTATGATGTTGCTAAAAAGAATTATCACCAATCCACGCGGGCGCCACCGCCCGCCAGGATGCCTGTCCAGTAAAGGAAAACCTATGTATAAAACAGTGCGCGACATGTTCCTGCATTTCAAGGAAGCCGTCCCATTCCGCCTCGTCCCCGCCCTGATTTGCACGGCCTTGCTGGTGAGCATGCTATTGCTGCCGGCGCCCGATGGCTTGACGCCCAAGGCCTGGGGCCTGGTGGCGATCTTCCTCACCACGATTCTGGCGATCATCCTGAAAGTCATGCCGATCGGCGTGATGGCCATGATGGCGATCGTCATCGTGTCCTTGTCGCAAGTGACGTCAAGCTCGTCCAAGGGCGCCATCACGGATGCGCTCAGCAGTTTTTCGAATCCCCTGATCTGGCTGATCGTCGTGGCGATTCTGATATCGCGCGGCCTGAAAAAGACGGGGCTGGGCAGCCGCATCGGCCTGCTGTTCATCTCCCTGCTGGGCAAGCGCACCATGGGCATCGGCTATGGCCTGGCGATTTGCGAACTGGTGCTGGCGCCATTTACGCCGAGTAACACCGCGCGCGGCGGCGGCATCGTCCATCCCGTCATGAAATCGATTGCCAACGCCTTCGATTCGGACCCGGCCAAGGGCACGGAAGGTAAAGTGGGCACGTATCTGGCCCTCGTCAACTACCACGCCAACCCGATCACGTCGGCCATGTTCCTCACCGCCACGGCGCCCAATCCGCTGGTCGTCGATTTCGTGGCCAAGGCCAGCGGCCAGAGTTTCCACCTGACGTGGACCACCTGGGCCCTGTGCATGCTGCTGCCCGGCCTGGTCTGCCTGCTGGTGATGCCGCTGATTATCTACTGGCTGTCGCCGCCGGAACTGAAAGCCACGCCCGACGCCGTCACCTACGCCAAGGCGGAATTGAAAAGCATGGGCCCGCTGTCGCCGTCGGAAAAAGTCATGCTGGGCACCTTTGCCCTGCTGCTGTTGCTGTGGGCCAATGTGCCCGCCATGCTGTTCGGCCCCGCGTTTTCGCTCGATGCGACGGTCGTTGCCTTCGTCGGCTTGTTCGTGCTGATCATTACCGGCACCATCGACTGGGACGACGTGCTGTCGGAAAAAAGCGCCTGGGATACCCTGGTGTGGTTCGGCGCGCTCGTCATGATGGCCGAGCAGTTGAACAAGACGGGCGTGATCGCCTGGTTCTCGGCCGGCATGAAGGCGGCCATCGTCGCCAGCGGCATGGACTGGCTGCCGATCGCCGGTGTCCTGGTGCTGGTGTTCGTCTTTTCACATTACTTCTTTGCCAGCACGACGGCCCACATCAGCGCCATGCTGCTGGCCTTCCTGACGGTGGGCCTGCACCTGATTCCCGCCCAGTACCACGTGCCGTTCATGCTGATGATGACGGCCGGCTCGGCCATCATGATGACGCTGACCCACTACGCCACGGGCACCTCGCCCATCATCTTCGGCAGCGGCTTCGTGACGATGGGTAACTGGTGGAGAGTCGGCTTCATCATGTGCGTGGTGGAACTGCTGATCTTCGCCGTCGTCGGCACGACGTGGTGGAAGGTGCTCGGTTACTGGTAAGTGGCCACGCCGGCTAGGCGGCACGGTTGCCGATCTCGACGCCATGGGGCCCCCGTGGCGGCCGTTGCACGCCCGATTCGAAACGCAGGAAGGCTTCCAGCAAGTGGTCTTTCAGCAGGGTTTCGTCCCACGGCTTGGTGATGAACTTGTACACCGAGCCTTCGTTGATGGCCGCCGTGACTGAATGCAGCTCAGGATAGCCGGACAGCATCACGCGCACGATCTCCGGATAGATGCCCTTGATGCGGCGCAATAGTTCGTTGCCGGACATGCCCGGCATGCGCGCATCCGTGAGGATCACGCCCACCGCGTGGGAGGCGACCAGTTCCAGCGCTGCCTGCGGATTGGTGGTGCTGAGTATCTGGTAGCCCTCCTTGCGCAGCGAGCGGCGCAGGGCGGACAGGATATGCTCCTCGTCGTCCACCAGCAGCAGCACGCGCTGCGGCGCCACGGCATGGCAGTTCTCGGGCGGCAAATGGGTGCCGGCATACAACATCAGATCCATCTCGGCGCCGGGCAGTGGGCGGCTGAAGTAATAGCCTTGCATGGCGTCGCAGTGATTGGTATTGAGAAATCCCAATTGTTCCTCCGTTTCCACGCCCTCGGCCACTGTGCTCAGGTGCAGCGACTTGGCCATGGCGATGATGGAGCGGGTCAGCGAAGCGCCGTCCACGCTGTCGGTCACGTCGCGGATGAACGATTGATCGATCTTCACCACGTCGATGGGGAATTGCTTGAGATAGGACAAGCTGGAATAGCCGGTACCGAAGTCGTCCAGCGCCAGGGTGACGCCGATTTCCTTCAACTGTTCCAGCGCCCGCACCACCAGGTCGCGGTTTTGCATCAGCACGCTCTCCGTCAGCTCCAGTTCCAGGCAGTGGGCCGGCAGGTTGCTGTCGGCCAGCACTGCGCGCACCAGTTGCGGCATGTCGACCTGGCGGAACTGGCGCGCCGAGACGTTGACGGCCATCGTCAGGTGCGCAAAGCCGTAGGCATGCCAGACGCCCAGTTGCGCGCAGGCCGTGCGCAGTACCCATTCGCCGATGGCAATGATCATGCCCGTTTCCTCGGCCAGGGGAATGAAGCGCTCCGGCGGCACCAGGCCGATGCCGGGCCGGCGCCAGCGCAGCAGCGCTTCCATGCCATAGATTTGTCCAGTGACAAGGTTGACCTTGGGCTGATAGTGCAATTCCAGCTCGCCCTGCGCCAGCGCCTGGTGCAAGGCGTGTTCGATCTCGGCCCGCTCTTCCACCAGCACGCCCATCTTGTGGTTGTAGAACTGGTAAACGTTGCGGCCCTTGTCCTTGGCGCTGTAAAGGGCCGCATCGGCCGTCTTGAGCAGCATGTCGCCGCTGTCGCCATCGGCGGGAAACAGGCTGGCGCCGATACTGGTGCTGACATGCAAGGTATGTTCGCCCAGCAAAAAGGGCTCGGCGAACACCGCCAGCACCTTTTTGGCGATGTCCTCGGCCGTGTCGCTATCGGGCAAGTCCGTCAGCAGGATGACGAATTCGTCGCCGCCCTGGCGGGCCACGGTGTCGCCTTCGCGCACCGCGTGCTGCAGTCGCCGCGCCACTTCCTGCAGCAGCGCATCGCCCACCGGGTGGCCGTAGCTGTCGTTGACGAATTTGAAACGATCGAGGTCCAGCATCAGGGTGGCCAGGTGCAGGCGGGTGCGGCGGGCGTGGACGATGGCCTGGCCGATGCGGTCGTTCAGCAACTGGCGGTTGGGCAAGTCCGTCAGCGCATCATGGTTGGCCAGGTATTCGATGCGCCATTCCTGCCGCTTGCGTTCCGTGATGTCCTGCACGGTACCGCGCATCAGCAGCACCTGCTGGCCTTCGCATACGGCCTCGGCCTGGTGGAAGACGATGCACTCGCCGCCGCCCGGCTGCAGCACCTTGTGTTCCAGGCTGTAGCCGGTGCCGCTGGCATGCAGTTCCATGAAGGCCTCGAGCAGCATGGGGCGCTGGTCTTCGGGCAGGCATTGCAACAGGCGTTCGAAGCTGGTGGGGCCGGAATCGGCGTCCAGGCCCAGGATGCGCAACAGTTCCGGCGACCAGTAGCCGTCGCCATCGGCAAGCCGGTATTCCCAGTTGCCCAGGCGGGCCAGCGCCTGCGCGTGGCTGAGGCTTGCCTGGATACGGTTCAGCTCGGTCAGCGCGCTGCTGGCGCGCAGCAGGTAGCGCAGCCGGTGCGCCAGCAGACGCCATTGCATCGGCTTGGAGATGAAATCGCTGGCGCCCGCTTCCAGCGCCTGCTTGATGGAGTCATCGTCATCGTTGCCGGTCAGCACGACGATGGGCACGTGCGCGCCGCCGGGCAGCCGGCGCAGCTGTGCGCAGCATTCGAAGCCGCTCATGCCGGGCATGGCGACGTCGAGCAGGATCAGGTCGGGCACGCCGCGCTGGAAAGCGGCCAGCGCTTCCAGGCCGCTGGCCGCTTCCTCGATGCGGAAGCCTTCCGGCTCCAGCGCTTCCGTCACCAGGAAGCGCGTCATGGTGTCGTCATCGACCACCAGGACCCGTGCTTGCGGGGGCAGTGCGGTATTCATATGGCTTCCTTTTCAATGGCCAGGGCGGCAAGGACACGGTCGAGTTCTTGCTGGATGCCGCGGATATGCTGCAGTGCGCTGGCGACGTCATTGCCGCGCGCGTATTGTTCGATTTCACGGCAGGTGGCCGACAAGCCCAGCGCGCCCACGTTGGCGCAGCTGGACTTGAGCGTGTGCGCCGCCAGTTGCAGCGCCGCGGCGTCGCTGGCCCCGGCCGCCACTTCCAGCTGGCCCAGCAGGCGCGGGGCGTCGCTGTAGAACAGGTCGATGATGCGGCCCAGCACATCGGGACGGCCGGGACGGCGCATGGCGCGCAGGTTTTGCAGGGCGGCCGCGTCGAGGAGGGCAGCCGGTTCGGCCGGCGCCTGCTGCACAGCCTGCGCCGTCACTGCCGGCGTCTGCGCTGCCTTTGGTGCGGCGGACGCCGGGCGCCAGCGGGCCAGCACGGCCAGCAGGGCGGCGCGCGTATACGGTTTGGCGAGGTAGTCGTCCATGCCCGCGTCCAGGCACAGTTCGCGGTCGCCCAGGATGGCATTGGCCGTCACGGCGATGATGGGCGTGCGGTCACGGCCCTGCTGGGCTTCCATGCGGCGCACGCGCCGCGTCGCTTCGAAGCCGTCCATTTCCGGCATCTGGCAATCCATCAGGATCACATCGAACGGGTAGCGCTCCCACAGGGCCAGCGCGCGCCGCCCGTTGTCGGCCGGCGTGGCGTCATAGCCGCTATCTTCCAGCATGGCCAGGGCGATTTCCTGGTTGATCGCATTGTCTTCCACCAGCAGCATGCGCAGCGGCGCCTGGCCTGCGGCCCCGGTGTCAGGCGGAGCGGGCAGGGCAGACAGCGCCAGCGGTACGTCCTCGGGCGCCACCTTGCCCACGACGACGGTCACGGCGAAGCTGGAACCCTGGCCCGCCACGGAATGGAGCACGATGTTGCCGCCCATCATCTCCACCAGCTGCTTGATGATGGCCAGGCCCAGTCCCGTTCCGCCGTATTTGCGCGAGGTGGTGCTGTCGGCCTGGCGGAAGGGCTGGAAGACGGCCGCCGCCGCCTCCGGCGCCATGCCGATGCCCGTGTCGCGCACTTCCAGGCGCAGCTGGCCGGCGGCGGGACAGCTGACATCGACGCCAATCTCGCCCCGTTCGGTGAATTTGGTGGCGTTATTGAGCAGGTTGGTGAGGATCTGGCGCAGGCGCACGGGGTCGCCGCGCACGTGCTGCGGCACGTCGGGGGCGATGCGGCAGGTAAATGCGATGGCCTTGCGCTCGATGCCGTTGGCAAACAGCGCCACCACGTCGTCGATCAGCTGGCGCAGGTCGAAGGGGATGTGTTCGAGCACCAGCTTGCCCGCCTCGATCTTGGAAAAATCGAGGATGTCGTCGATGATGCTCAGCAAGCTTTCGCCCGAGCGGTGCACCGTGTGCACGAAACGCTGCTGCTTTGGGCTCAGTTCCGTACGCTGCAGCAATTCCGTCATGCCCAGCACGCCATTCATCGGCGTGCGGATTTCATGGCTCATCTTGGCCAGGAATTCCGATTTGGCGCGGTTGGCGGCGTCGGCCTCGGCCTTGGCCTGCGTGAGCGCCAGGTCGCGCTGTTCCACGTGTTCGAGCATGCCGTTGAAGCCCGTGATCAGCTGCCCCAGTTCATCGCTGCCGTGCTGCGCCACGCGCACCGATAGCGCCTTGCCGTCGCGGATATGCGCGATGGCGTAGGACAGGCGCGCCAGCGGCCCGGCGATGGACGCGCTGATCAGGCCTGTGATGGCCACGCAGGCCAGCAGCAGCACCAGCGCGATGCCGAGGATCAGCACGAAGGCATGCCGCACGCCATCGCGCACCTTGGCCACCGCCTGCTGCTGCTGGCCCGTGATGCGCGCCACTTGCTGTGCCGAATAGGCGGCCTGTTCGCGTTCGAAGGCGCGCACATGATCGATGACCTCGTCCAGCGCCGCCTGGCTGTCGAGCACGCTGCGCTTGGCGTGCACCAGCCGCTGTCCCGAGCGCTCCACCGCGTCCAGGTAGGTGTTGACGGTGCGCGTTTCTGCCAGCAAGCCCAGTTGGCCTATGCTTTGCAGCAAGGTCTGCATGGTGGCCATGTCGCGCTGCAGGGCGCTGATGCGACGGGCGATATCGTGGCCCAGGCGCGTGACGTCGCCGGCGGCCGTGGCGAGCATGACTTCGCCCACGTCGATGCTGATGGCGTCGACGGCCAGGTTGATTTCGCCGCTGGCATCCTCGATGCGGGCCGAGGTGTGCATGTAGCGGCTGGCCTGTGCCAGCCGGTCGCGCCCTATCGCCAGTTGCAATTCGATGGGATCGAGTTCTTCGGCCAGGCGCAGGTGGGCGGTGGCCAGGGCGGTGCTGATTTGTTTCTTGAGAGTAAGGTAAGCAGCCTGCTGCGCCGCGCTGGCGCCGCCCTCGGCCAGCAGCCCCGCGCGCAAGGCCAGCAAGCCGGTGCCAGGATCGAGCAGCTGGCGCGTCGTGGCCTGCAGCGTCGCCCGCAGGGTCAGCTGCGACGGGCTGATGTCGCGCTCGCTGGGGCCCGCCAGGTGCGCCACGGCCGCGGCCAGGCGCTCGCGCAAGGGGGCGATGCGGAAACGGCTCTGCACGGCCTGCGTTTCGGCCAGCGCAATCTGCATGTCGTAGATGCTCTGGCGCAAATCCGTCAGGTAGCGGGCGTTCTGGTTCAGACGCTGGCTTTGCAGCTGCACCTCGGCGGCCGTGGCCTGGGCCTGGCTGTCGACCAGGCGGATATTGCCGCGCGCGCCCTTGGCGGCGGCCTTGATCTGCGCCAGCAGCTGGCGCATCTCCGTTGCCTGCGCCTTGTAATACGCCTCGTTTTCCAGGCGTTTGCGCACGGCCACGCGCATGCGCTGGAATTCCCGTTCGAAGGCCGCGTGGTAGCGGGGCGCCTGCAATTGGCCGTGGCGCCGCAAATCGTCGCTGATGCTCTCGGCGGTCTGGATATTGGCGACGATCTTGTTCGACACCTGCTCGAGCTGCGCCAGGTCTTGCGCCTTGCCCAGCTCGAAAAAGTCCGAGGCCATATCCTGCACGGTATAGCGCAGGCGCAATACGTCCGTGTACAGCGGTACCGTCTCGTCGGTCAAGCCATGCACATGGGTTTCGATGCCCTTCACCAGCAGCAGGCCGGTCGCCGCCATGGCCGCCACGCCCGCCAGCAGGACGGTGCTACTGACGATCAGCTTGGTCTTGATTTTCACGCCATGCTCCAGGGGCGGGGGGGCGCATCACTTCGCGCCAGGCGCCAGGTCGGCCGGGACGATCCTGCCATCGGCGATGCGGGTCAGGAAAACGGCCGTCGATGCCTGGTGGTCGTCTGGCCGCAGCGTCACCTGCAAGCCGCCGAGATCGAGCCGCTCGAAGGTTTCGAAACTCCGGATCAGGCGTTCGCGCGTGAGGTCCGCGCCCGTGCGGCGCAGCGCCGCCACCATCAGGGTGGCCGAGATGCAGCCCTCGAAACTGACAAACGACAGCCTGGCCGCCGGCACGTGCCGGGCCAGCAGGTCGGCGCATTCGGCGGCGATGGGCAGCGTGCGTTCCTCGGGCAGCGGCACCACCTGCGAGATCAGGATGTTGTTGCCTTCCGTGCCCAGCAGTTGCAGCAGGCTGTCCGTGCCGACAAACGATACCGTGGCCAGGGCCGCCTTCAGCTTGGCCTGGCTTGCCTCGCGCACGAACGCCGCCACCGGGGTGTAGGGACCGGCCATGATGACCACCTGCAAGTCGTGCCCGATCAGGGCCGCCAGTCCCGCCTTGACGGCGGTGGTGCCGCGCTGGAAGGCGCCCTTGGCGACGAGTTGCATGCCGCGCCGCTGCAGCGCGCGCACGGTGCCATCGAGCACGGCATTGCCGAAGCCATCGTCCTGGTACAGGACACCGAAGCGCTGGATGCCCCGGCTGACGAAATACTGCACCAGGGCATCGGACTCATCGTCATAACTGGCACGAAAGTTGATGATTTCATGCACCACGGGGCGGCGCAAGGTCATGGCGCCCGTAAACGCGCCCACCAGCGGCACCTTCATTTCCTCGACGATCGGTATGACGGCGTTGGTCGTGGGCGTGCCCACGTTGCCGAACAGGGCGAATACCTGTTTTTCCTCGACCAGCCTGAGTGTTTCGCTGATGGCCCGGTCCGGATCGTAGCCATCGTCGGCGACCACCAGCTCGATGCTGCGGCCATGGATGCCGCCGCGCTGGTTTGCTTCCTGGAAAACGGCCGTCGCGCCATCGAGCATGGCCCGTCCCAGCCCGGAGGCCGCCCCGGTCTGGGCATTGACCATGCCGAGCCGGATGTGCGTATCGCTCACGCCCGGTTCGGCGGCATGGCCGATGCCGGCCGCGAGGCTGATGGCGAACCAGCAGCATGGCGGAAAAAAGCGCGGGAAAAAGCGCATGAGCTACCTTTATTGAGGTTGACCGGTATCAACAGGTACGGGCTTGACAACGAGTATGGAGGAAATTGCCAACGCAAAACTCACACATAGTCACAGTTGCATAGGCGCCTCAGGGAACGGTCATCCGCACCACCACCTTGCCGCGCGCGCGGCCTTGCGCCAGGCAGGCCAGCGCCTGTTTCGCCTCAAGAAAAGGAAACACCTGGTCGATGACGGGGCGGATGCTTCCCGCTTCGACCAACGCGGCGATCTGCGCCAGCTGGCCGCCGTCGGGACGCACGAAGTGGAAGGCATAACTGGCGCCGCGCCGCCGCGCCAGGCCGATAATCTTGCGGCTGAGCAAACCGAACACCAGCTTCAGCACCACATGCATGCCGCGCGCGCGGGCGAAAGCTAGGTCCGGCGGGCCGATCAGCGACACGACGCGGCTGCCGGGCTTGACGATGCGCATGGCCTTTTCCAGGCCGTCGCCGCGCAGCGTGCCCAGCACGGCGTCGTAATCGCGCAGCACCTGCTCGAACGGCTGTTGCGTGTAGTCGATGACTTCATCGGCACCCAGGCCGCGCACCAGTGCCACATTCGCCGTGCTGGTGGTCGTGCCCACGCGGGCGCCCAGATGTTTGGCCAGCTGGATGGCAAACGTGCCGATGCCGCCGGAACCGGCCGGGATGAACACTTTCTGGCCAGGCTGGAGCTGCATGCGCTCATGCATGGCTTGCCATGCCGTCAAGCCCACCATGGGAATTGAGGCGGCCTGCACGAAATCGAGGTTGGCGGGCTTGAGGGCGGCCGCCTGTTCGGACACGACGGCAAATTCGGCCAGGCTGCCATGTGGCGTATCGAAAATGCTCGCATACACGGCGTCGCCAACCTTGAAACGCGTGACGCCGCTGCCGACTTCCACCACCACGCCGGCCAGGTCGCTGCCGAGGGTGGCCGGCAAGCGCAGCTTGATTATCGGCTTGAAGTCGCCCCTGGGGATCAGGTTGTCGATGGGATTGAGTCCCACGGCATGCACCTGCACCAGCAGTTCGCCGGGGCCGGGTCTGGGGCGGGGCAGTTCGGCAAACGCCACATGATCGAGGCCGCCATATTGTTTGAGTTGCAATGCTTGCATGATGTTCTCTCTGAATGCTGTGAAATGCTGGCGTTCAGGCCAGGCGCAGGTCCTTGCGCAAGCCGGCGTCCAGCAGCGCGGCGGGCAGGAACCGGCGCATCAGGCGCAAGCGTGCCGCCAGCGGCCCGGCCGTGTAGCGCAATGTCGGCTGGCTTGCCTGCGCCGCCGCCAATACCGTGTCGGCCACGATGGCCGGGTCATCGGCGCCGGCCATCAGCGCCTGCAGCCGGCTTGTGACGGCGGCGCGCACTTGCCGGTAGGCGGCCAGCGGGCTATCTGGCGCCAGCAGGTTGGCTTCGAACGTGGTCTTCGTGTAGGCCGGTTCGATGACGCTGGCGCGGATGCCCCAGCCGCGCACTTCATGGTCGAGCGATTCGGTGTACCCTTCGATCGCGTGCTTGGTGGCCGAATACAGCGCGCCGTAGGGCATGGGCAAGAAGCCGACGACGGAACCGATATTGAGGATGCGCCCGCCGCCCTGCGCCCGCATGTGCGGCAGCACGGCCAGGGTCATGCGCACGACGCCATAAAAATTCGTGTCGAAGATGGCTTGTGCCTGCGCCATGCTGCTTTCCTCGGCGCCCGCCGGCGCCACGCCGAAACCGGCGTTGTTGACCAGCAGGTCGATGCGGCCTTCGCGCCGCATCACCTCGGCCACGGCGGCCGCGACAGATGCATCGCTGGTGACGTCGAGCGCCAGCATCGCATGGCTGGCTGCGGCTGCGCCCGCCTGGCTAGCGCGGCGGCTGGTGCCATACACCGTGTAGCCCGCGTGCGCCAGACGCCGGGCCGTGGCCGCGCCGATGCCGTGCGAAGCGCCGGTGACCAGGGCAATCTTGTTGTTTTTCATGGTAGTCCTTCAGTGGTTGACTGCATAAAATATGACGGTCGTCATATTGTTGTTTGAAAAAAAACCGGGACGCTTCAAGGCCCCGGGCGCTGCGGCTAGTTGGTGTCTTGAAACTGCGCCAGGGTGGCCGCACACAGCGCGTCCGACAGGGCCGGCTCGTCGACGGCGCGCGCCAGGATGGTGGCGCCGATCATGGCGCACACCGTCGCCATGGCTTGCGCGTGGGCTTCGGGCTGGCCCCAGTTGGGCATCTGGCGTGCGAACAAGTCGATCATTTCCTTGATGTGGATGGTGGCGGCGCGCCGCACCTCGGGCGCCTGGCGCGGCATTTCCGAACCCAGCGCCGAGACGGGGCAGCCCACTTCGATGGCGGCGATGTGTGCGGGCGACAGGTAGGCGGCCAGCATGGCCTGCAGCGCCTGGCCCGGCGGGGCGGCGGCCGCCACCCTGGCCGCCAGCGCCACCGATTCGGCGCCCGCGCGGTCGCCCGCTTCGGCCAGCAGCGCGTCGCGCGAGGCGAAGTGCGCATAAAAGCCGCCGTGCGTCAGGCCCGCTTCCTTCATGATGTCGGCCACGCCCGTGCCCGCATAGCCGCTGCGGCGGATGGCGCGCGTGGCCACCTCGACGATGCGTTCGTGGGTGGCTTCCTTGCGGCTTTGCGCCGTGATTTTGGCCGCTGACTTGTTGGGTGATTTCTGCATGATGGTCATCATATCTCAATTTTCAAAACCGCGCAGGACCGGTCCCGGCGCAAAAGGCGCTACGATGTACGCTATCGACAATCGACGGGGAGAAGAAAATGGCAACGAATCGAGCGGCAGCGACGGAACACCTGTTTTCCTACGGCACCTTGCAGCAGGCGGACGTGCAACTGGCCACCTTCGGGCGGCTGCTCGACAGCCGGCCCGACCGGCTGCCCGGCTATTGTCTGGCCATGCTGGCCATCGACGATGCGCAAGTGGTGGCGACCAGCGGCAAGACGCATCATCCGATCGCCTCGCGCGGCGAACCGGCGGATGGCGTGCCGGGCGCCGTGCTGGCTGTGACGCTGGAGGAATTGCGCCAGGCGGACGCATACGAGGTGGCCGCCTACCGGCGCGAGCGCGTCACCCTGGCGTCGGGCGCGCAAGCCTGGGCCTATGTGGATGCGCGCGAGACGCTTCCTTGACCAGCTCGCCGGCACCGGCACAGGCAGCTTGCCCGTGCCGGTGATGACAAGATCAGGCAAGCTTGTGCTTGCCTGCCGAATAACGGTTCCAGCCATAGCCGGCGACGATGATGGCCACGATGGCCGCCTGCGCCAGCAGGGTTTCCAGGGTCGGCAGGATGCCCAAGAGATCAATGCGCATGAAGTCGACCGGAGTGACGCCGATCCAGCCTGCTTCCTGCAGCGCGGCCACGCCTTTGCCCATCAAAATCACGGCCAGCACGGCCACGAAGGCGGACGTCCACGAGAAGAACTGGCCAATCGGCATGCGGGCGCTGGTGCGCAGCAAGGCCCAGGCGATCACGACCAGCAGCACGATGGCCACCAGGAAGCCGCCCAGCAGCGCGCCGCCATTGCCGTCCGCCGCCAGGGCGGAATAGAACAGCACGGTTTCAAACACTTCGCGGTAGACGGCAATGAAGGCCAGGGCGAACAGGCCCCAGGCGGAGCGGCGCGTCATGGCCGCCGTGAGTTTCTCGTGCAGGTATTCCTGCCAGCGCCCGGCGCTGCTCTTCTGGTGCATCCACAAGCCCACGCTGAGCAGGACCAGGGCCGCGAACACGGAACCGAGCCCTTCGCTCACTTCCCGGCTGGCGCCGCTGATGGTGACCAGGTACGTTGCCGCCACCCATGTCAGGCCGCCCGCCACCAGCGCGCTGATCCAGCCGCCATGCACGTAGGGCATGACATCGTTGCGCTTGGCCTTGCGCAGGAAGGCGATGATGCCGATCACGATCAGCAGCGCTTCCACGCCTTCGCGCAGCAAGATCGTCAGGGCGCCGATAAAGGTCGTCATCGGCTCGGCCTTGGCGTCGCCCAGCTCCGCTTCCACGTGGGTAAATAGTTGCTGCAGCTTGTCGCCCGCCGCTTCGGCGTCGGCCACCGTGCCCTTGGCAACGGCGGAACGGTAGGCCAGCATGGCGTTTTCCACGGCCAGCAGCAAGGACTTGTTGCGCGCGCCGACCATCGGCTCGATTGGCTCGAAACCGTCCAGGTAGGCCGACAGGCCCAGGCGCGTGGCGGCCGCGCGGTCGCCCGCGTGCACGGCGGCCAGGCTTTCCGCCAGGCGCAAACGGGACAGGGCCAGGCCGGCCGGCTTGTGCGCCTCGGCCTTGTCGGGGGCGCTGCGCAGGTACGCCGTCAAGGCTTGCGCCTCGTCCGCGCCCAGCTTGGCTGCCGCGGCTTCCTGCGTCAGGGTCGTCACGGCGGCCAGGTCCGCGTACAGTGTCTTGGCCCGTGGATCGTCCTGCCACAGCTTTTCGCCGTGTGCGCGCGCCGCCGCGTCGTGCGACATGCCGCCCACAAAGAAGGCCAGGTCCCAGCGCTCGTTGTCGGACAGCTGGCCGAAACTGGCCATCGAGGTGCCCGCCACACCTTGCGAAATGACCTGGTACAGCGCCATCACGCTGCGCGACTGCGCCCGTTCGCCATCCGTGAAGGCGATCGGTTTCGGTTCCAGGCTGGCCGCCAGCGGACCGTCGCCGCCGCCGGCCACGCCGTGGCAAGAAGCGCACTGGGCCGCATACAGGGCCGCGCCGCGCATGAGGTTGGGCAGCACTTTCGGCGCCACGGGAATCGGGTAGGCGGCGATCAGCAAGCCGTTCGCGTGGTGCGCCAGGCGCTTGACTTCCACGCCGTCGGCCTTGGCCACGACGGCTTGGCGCAGGTCGGCGATGGCGGCGGCGATGGCCGCCTGCGACGCGTGGGCGGGCAGGGCGGCGATCTGCGTCGTCGCGTTGTCGGTAAAGTCGAGCATTTCCGCGTATTCCGCTTCGCTGACCACCTTGCCCTGCTCGATGGCGCCGCTGTAATCGACGGCCACATAATCAATCAACTGCCACAATTGCTTGGCACCGGCGCCAGGATCGGCCACTTGCGCCTGCGCGCCACCGGCCAGCAGCAGGCTGAGGCTGGCAGCGACGAGCGGATAGCAGACGAGCCATTTTTTCACTTTAATGAACATGATTCTCATTCTCATTTCTTGTTAACCCGGCGACTATAGGACAGACCGTGCGGGGTGTCAACGGCGCACGGCAGCGCGTGGGCGCAAACGGCGCCGCCCTGGTCAAGAATACTGACCAGGGCGGCGTGTTTGGGAAATGGAACGAGATAGAGTGAGGGCTACTGCTTTGATGGCGGTTTGGCGTACAGGCCCCTGGCCAGGCTGCTGTCCGCATCGTCCACTTGCAGCCCGCCTTTGACGACGCGCAAGGCCAGCTTCTGGAATGCCTGGCCTCTTAGCCATTGCGGGTCGGTGACGGCGAAGGCGGCGAGGCGTTGCTGCGCGCGCTCGGGCGGCACGGCCAGCCATTGATACTCGGCTTTCGAGCCCTGGCGGCGCAAGCCGGCGCGCACCCAGCGCTCCGACGCCGGCATGCGCACGATGGCGTCGCCGTTCGCCACGCTGACGGCCGTGGCCGTCTTGCCGCTGTGCGCTTCGAATTTTACCTCCACGCCGGGCATCGGCCCCACTTGGGGAAAGCCGACGATGGCCACCCACAGTCCCGCTTCGGCGGGTTTCCGGATGCGCATTTCCGCTTCCTCGAACAGGCGGAATTGCGGCTCCTTGCCGCCGTTGCCCGCCACCAGGGTCACTGTGTCGCCGACAACGCGCCACGCGCCGCTGGCTTGCTCGTCGGTATTGCCATAACTGAGCATCCATTCGAACGTGCCATCCTTTTTCAGCAGCAGTTCGGAGCCCGTTTCCATGACGCCTTGCAGGTAATAGTGCCCGGGCAAGGCGGACGCGGCCGGCTCGGCCGCGCTGGCGGGAGCGGAGCAGGCGAGGGCGGCGCAGGCCAGCCAGCCAGCAAGAGAAATTTTCATCGGTGTGTCCTTTGTAATGTGCAATTATGGCAATGAAAATGCAATTGCCGTCGCACGACACACCGGCGCAGTTGGCGCGCTGCTCAGGCGTAGCTCAATTGCCGCTGAAATCGAGCACCACGCGCGAGGCCACCTTGCCATGCTCGAGGCGGCTGAAGATCTCATTGATGGCCGACAGCGGCTGCAATTCGATGCCGGCCTTGACCTTGCCGTTGGCGGCAAAGGCGAGCGCCTCGGCCATGTCCTGGCGCGTGCCCACAAAAGAGCCGCGTATCGTCACGCAGTTGGCGACGACGTCGAACAGCGGCGTCGGGAAGTCGCCCGGCGGCAAGCCGACCAATACGCAGGTGCCGCGCTTGCGCGTCATCGCCACGCCTTGTTGGAAGGCATCAATCGACGGCGCCGTGATCAGCACGCCGTGGGCGCCGCCCCCGGTCGCTTCGCGCAGGGCCGCCACAGGGTCGCCCTGGCGCGCGTTGATGGTCACTTCGGCGCCGAGGGCGCGCGCGTGCTCCAGCTTGCCTTCATCGATGTCGACGGCCGCCACGCGCAAGCCCATGGCCACCGCATACTCGATGGCCAGGTGGCCCAGGCCGCCGATGCCGGACACGGCCAGCCACTGGCCCGGCCGCGCGCCCGTTTCCTTGATGCCCTTGTAGCTGGTCACGCCGGCGCAGATGATGGGTGCTGCCTGCACGGCGGACAGCCCTGCCGGAATATGCGCGACGTAGCGCGGGTCGGCCAGGATGTATTCGGCAAAGCCGCCATTTTTGGTGTAGCCGCCGAACTGCGCCTCGGCGCACACGGTTTCCCAGGCGGCCAGGCAATGTTCGCAATGGCCGCACGCCGAGTACAGCCAGGGCACGCCGACCCGGTCGCCCAGCTGTACTTCGGTCACGCCCGTGCCCATGGCCACCACCAGGCCGATGCCTTCGTGGCCGGGAATGAACGGCGGCGTCGGCTTGACGGGCCAGTCGCCGCGCGCCGCGTGCAAGTCCGTGTGGCACACGCCGCACGCTTCCGTCTTGACCAGGATCTGGCCGGGGCCGGGCACCGGCACGGGTACCTCGCGCAGCACCAGCGGCTGGCCCAGTTGTTCGACGACGGCGGCTTGCATGGTAGTGGGGATCATGTTATTCCTTATGAAGTTGGAGGGGCGTCAGTCACGCGCCCTGCCATGGGCTGGTCAACAGACACTTGCGAATGATCATATTCTGCTGCATGCGATTCGAAAATTGATTGATCTACATCAATGTGTGAGCGCACGGTGCCGAATACTTCAAGCACAGCGACTTGCGTGCGAAAATCGCCAGCCAGACTGGCGTTGCTATCCCGATCCGTAGCGTGCATGCATTCTGAGATGGCTTCGCAGGCGAGATCGCGCTTGTCGACGGTGCGCCCATTGCAAGCGATGTGGCAAGATATATGCATGAGCATGGACAACGCCATGTCATCGCGCTGCGGGCTGCCCGCCTACGCCACCTTGCTCACCACATAGCGGTACTTGCCCGACGCTTCGGCCGCGATCTCGTCGACTTCCTCGATGGCGATGTCCACCTGCGCGCCCAGCCTGGCCTGGAAACCGCGCACGATGGTGCTGCGCGTGGCGTCATCGAGGCGCGCCACGCAGACCAGCAGCACGCGCGTGCGCAGCAGGCTTTCCTGGATGATTTTAAAACTGCGCACTTGCGGCAGTTCGCGCACGATGTAGACGAGGGCCAGGCCATGCATGACGGTGCCGTCGACCGCCGTGAGGAAATCCGTGCTGCGCCCTTCGATTCTCTGCAGCAGGGGCAAACCGCGGCCGCAGGCGCAAGGCTGCGTGCCCAGCGCACCCACGTCGCCGGTGGCGTAGCGGATGAAGGGGTAGTCCCGCGTGGCCAGGTGGGTGACGACGATCTGGCCCGTGGCCCCTGGCGGCAGCGGCTGGCCCTGGTCATCAAGAATTTCCACGATGATGTCTTCGGCCATGATGTGCATGCCGCCTTCCGGGCATTCGTGGGCGATGAAGCCCGCGTCGCGCCCGCCGTAGCCGTTGGCCACGGGGCAGCCGAAGGCGGCGGCGATCTGCGCGCGCTGCTCGTCGTACAGGCGCTCGGCCGTGACGAACGCCACTTTCACGCCCAGGCCGTCGAGCGGCAGGTCGCGCGCGTCGGCGTGGCTGGCGATGCGGCACAGCGCGGACGGGTAGCCGAACAGCATGCGCGGACGCCAGCGGCGCAAGTGCCGCACGTAGCCATCGAGGCGCGCGCTCGACATGGCAAACGCGGGCAGCAGGGTGGTGCGCAGCAGCGCATCGCGCAGGCGGCGCAGGCGGTCTTGCGCCTGCAGCTCGATGGGCGAGCCCCACAAGACGGCTTCGCGGTCGCCGATGTCGACGCCCCACCAGCGCGTGGCGCGCCACTTGGCGGCGATGTCGTGGCTGACCCTGCGCCGTCCGAGGAAAAACTGCAGCGGCTCGCCGCTGGAGCCGCCCGTGGCGAACGGGCGCAAGCCCACGGCGCGGGCAGACTTGAAGCTGTCGCGCGCGCCAGCGATATCGCTTTTGCGCAGCAGCGGCAGGCGCGCCAAATCGGACAGTTGCCGCACCTGTTCCGGGTCGAAGCCGCAGCGGGCGAACAGGGCGCGGTAGTAGGGCACGTGCGCGCCCGCGTGGCGCAGCAGCGCGCGCAGGCGCGCCAGCTGCCACTCCTGCAGCTGCTGCGCGCTCCACCACTGCGAGCGTTCCATCCGGCGCAGCAGGCGCGCGCTGTGGTGGCCCTTGAGCCATTCATGCAGGGGAAACAGCCAGCGGGCCACGCAGCGCGTGTAGACGCCGGGGCGCGGCGCGGCGCGAATGCGGCGGTAATGCGCGGCCAGCAGGGGCGCGATGCCGGGCCAGCCGAAAGTGGCGGCGTGCGCCAGGCCCGCGTCGACCAGCGCCTGCGCGCGCGGCGGGTCGCGCAGCAGCGCCAGGATAGCCTGCGCCATGGCGGCCGGATCGCCGGGCGGCACCAGCAGCGCCGTCACGCCGTCCTGCAGCAGCGCGGGGATGCCGCCCACGTTGGTGCTGACGACGGGGATGCCGCAGGCCAGCGCTTCGAGCACGGAATTGGGCATGTTGTCGGCCAGGCTAGGATTGAGGACGATGTCGCTGGCCTGGTACAGGGCCGGCATGGCGGCATTGTCGACGGGGCCGGCGAAGCGCACGGAGGCAAGAACGCCGAGCGACCTGGCCAGGCGTGCCAGCGCCGCGCGCTGCGGCCCGCCGCCGGCCAGCACCAGGCGCGCCGCGGGATAGCTGGATCGCACGAGGGCAAAGGCGCGCACGGCGCTGGCGTTGTCGTACAGGCTTTCCAGGTGGCGCGCCACGAGGATGCGCGGGCCATCGGCGGACGCTGACGCGCCTGGCGCGGCAGGGGTAAAACGCTGCAAGTCCACCACGTTCGGCACGATGTGGGCCGTATGGCCATATTGTTCGAAAATGCCGGCCAGGTAGGCCGAGGGCACGACGATGGCGCTGGCGCGGCGCAGGCTCAATGCCACCAGGCGCGGCGAACGGGCAAAGAAGGCTGCCGCTTCGCCGCCCCGGTAGTTGAGCAGGGCCGGCTTGCCTTTCAGGCTGGCGATCCACAATGCCGGCGCCGCGTGCAGATGCCAGGACCAGCCGGAATTGGCCATGATGTGGAACAGGTCCACCGTATTGGCAGTCCGCCACAGGCGCCACAGGTGCACGGGCAGGCGCAGCGCCGCGCGCAGATAGCTGATGCGTTCCAGCCAGGGCGGCAGCACGGGGCCGTTGACGGCCAGCAGCTGCACTTGCGCGCCGTCGTCGCGCAGCTTGCGCGCCAGTTGCGCCGTCTGGTTCGCCATGCCGCCGGCCGGCGGCGGCAGAGGGCCGACCAGCGCGATGCGCAAGCCCATGAAGATCATGGCGCCGCTCCCGCCACTCCCGCCACCCTGCGCGCCGCGGCCAGGCGCGCATACACGGGCGCATAGCGGCCCACGCTGGCGCCCCAGCTGCGCTCCGTCTCGACGAAGGTGCGCGCCTGGCGCCGCAGTACCGCGCAGCTGGCGGGCGCCAGCAGCAGGTTCAATACCGCCAGCGCCAGCGCTTCGGCATCGCCGGCGCGAAACAGCATACCCGTCTTGCCATGTTCGACCAGTTCGCGGTGGCCGCCCACGTCGGACGCCACCACCAGGCGGCCCTGCGCCATCGCCTCCAACGGTTTCAAGGGCGTCACCAGTTCCGTCAGGCGCATGGGAAGGCGCGGATACACGCAGATGTCGACCAGCTGATAATACGCGGCCACCTGCGCATGCGGCACTCTGCCCGCGAAGACCACGGCGTACTCGATGCCCAGCTGCGCCGCCAGCGCGCGCAGGGCCGCGTCCTGCGGGCCGCCACCGGCCAGCAGCAGCCGCAGTGCCGGCTGCGCCGCCAGCATGCGCGGCATGGCGCGCAGCAGCAGCGCCAGTCCCTCGTAGGCATAGAACGAGCCGATGAAGCCGATCACAGGATGACCATCCAAACCCAGCGTGCGGGCCAATGCCGGGTTATGAGGGGCCTTGAAGGCGCCCGCATCGACGGCGTTCGGGATGACGGTGATTTTATGCGCGGGCACGCCGCGCGCGCACAACTCGCGCCGCAAACCGTCGCAGATGGTGGTGACGGCGTCGGCGCGGCGCAGCGCATAGGTTTCCAGCGCCCGCGTGAGCCGGTAGCGCAGGCCACCGGGCCGGCTGCTGCCATGGTCGGCGGCCGCGTCTTCCCAGAAGGCGCGCACTTCATAGACGACGGGAATGCCCAGCGCGCGGCCCGCATTGATGGCGGCGATGGCGTTCAGGGCGGGCGAATGCGCATGCAGGATGTCGGGCCTGGCTTGCTGCGCCAACTGGCGCAGGCGCACGGCCAGGCCGATGATGACGGCCACTTGCCGCAGCACGGGCAGGCGCGCCCACCAGCGCGCATCGGGCGCCGTGCGGTAGAAATGCCAGCCGTCGACCAGCTGCTGCGCGCTGTCGGACGGCCCCTGTTTGGCGCTGGTGAGTTGCGTCGTGTGCCAGCCCAGCGCGCGCTGCTGCCGCAGGATGGCCAGGGTGCGAAACGTGTAGCCGCTGTGCAGGGGCAGCGAGTGGTCGAGGATGTGCAGGATGCGCATGGATTTACTCCACCGCCATGGCGGGCGCGGGCGCCGGCGCCTGGCGGCCATCGACGGGCAGCACCTGGCGCAGGAAGGACTCGAACATCAGCAGCGCCCACAGCGGCGCGCTGTAGTCGCGCCGTCCGCTGGCATGCTGCTCGAGCAGCAGGCGCACGTAGTCCATGTCGAACAGGCCGCACTGCGCCAGGGTGGGGCCCAGCAGCCGCTGTTGCAGGCGCTGGCGCAGCGGGCCGCGCAGCCAGTCGGCCAGCGGGATGGCAAAGCCCATCTTCTGGCGGTACAGCACGGTGTCCGGCAGCAGCGGGCGCAGGGCTTTTTTCAGCAGGTACTTGCCTTCGCCGCGCCGCAGCTTGAACTGCGGCGGCAGGCCGGACATCCACGCCACCAGTTCATGGTCGAGCAGGGGCGAGCGCACTTCCAGCGCATGCGCCATGCTGGCCCGGTCGACTTTCGTGAGGATGTCGCCGGGCAGGTAGGTTTTCAGGTCCAGGTACTGCACCTGCGACAGGGGATCCTGCGCGGGGCTGGCCAGCGCGTGGCGGCGCAGCACTTCCACGGCGCGGTAGCCGTGCAGGCTGCGTCGCAGCTCGGGGCTGAACAGGCGCGCGCGCATGGCGTCGCCCAGCAGGCTGACGCCGTGAAAATACGCATCCGTCGTGTCGCGCGCCAGGCCCTCGAAGGTGGTCTTGGCGCGCAGGAAGCGCGGCGCCCAGTCGGCCTTCGGGTACAGCCGCCCCAGGGTGCCGAACAGCGACTGGCGCAAGCCGGCCGGCAGCAAGGGGTCCATCGCCTTGCGCACTTTTTCTTCGCGCGTGTGCAGGCGGTAGCGCCGGTAGCCGGCCAGGCTTTCATCGCCGCCGTCGCCCGACAGGGCCACCGTGACGCGCTGGCGCGCCAGCTGGCAGACGCGGTACGTGGGCATGGCGGAACTGTCGGCGAACGGTTCGTCGTACAGATTGGCCAGCAGGTCGATCAGCCCGAAGTCGTCCTGCTCGACCTGGCGCGCGTGGTGCGCCGTGGCGTAGCGGCGCGCCACCAGGTCGGCGTAGCGCGCCTCGTTGTACGCCGGGTCGCCGAACGAGATGGAGCAGGTGTTGACGGGCGTGGCGCTGGCCCCGGCCATCAGCGCCACCACGGCGCTCGAATCGACGCCGCCGGAGAGGAAGGCGCCGAGCGGCACTTCGGCCACCATGCGGATGCGCACCGCTTCGCGCAGGCGCGCCAGCAGTTCGTCGGCCGCCTGCGCCTCGCTGGCCGGTGGATTCGGCGTGAATGGAATGTCCCAGTAGGCTTGCGGCGCGGGCAGCGGCTGGCCGGCGCGGATCGACAGCGTATGCCCGGGCGGCAGCTTGCGCGCGTGCTGGAAGATGCTGCGCGGCTCGGGCACATAGCCGTAGGCGAAATACTCTTCCACGGCCAGCGGATCGAGCACGCGCGGCATGGCCGGATGCGCGAGCAGGGCTTTGAGTTCGGAGCCGAACAGCAGGGTGCCATCCTGCGCCTCGCCGTAGTACAGCGGTTTCACGCCCAGGCGGTCGCGCGCCAGGAACAGCAGGTGGCGCCGGCGGTCCCACAGGGCGAAGGCGAACATGCCGCGCAGGCGTTGCACGCAGTGCTCTCCCCACTGTTCCCAGGCGTGGACGATGACTTCCGTGTCGCTGCTGGTGCGGAACTGGTGGCCGAACTGGCGCAGTTCGGCCATCAGGCTGCGGTAATTATAGATTTCGCCATTGAAGACGATGGCGATGCTGCGGTCGGCGTTGAACAGCGGCTGCTGGCCGCTGGCCAGGTCGATCACGGACAATCGCCGGTGCGCCAGGCCCAGTCCCGGCTCGCGGTGCAGTCCCCCTTCATCCGGCCCCCGGTGCTGCAGGCTGTGGTTCATGCGCGCCAGCAGCAGCACATCGATGTCGCGCTGGCCCTGCAAATCAAAGATGCCGCTGATGCCGCACATGGGAGGCCTTTCAGGGATAGGTGGACAGGGGTGAGGGCTGGCGCGCGCCCGTCAGGCGGTCGTACACGGCCAGGTAGGCGCCGGCCATGGCGGGCAGGCTGTGCTCGGCCAGCACCTGGCGCCGCCCGCGCGCGCCGTGGCGCGGGCCCAGTTCTGGCATGCTGTAGTAGTCGAGCATGGCGTCGGCCAGCATCTCGGCAGAACCGGGTGGCACCAGGGTGCCGCTCCAGCCCGACTGCACCAGTTCCGCATTGCCGCCCACCTGCGTGGCGACGATGGGCAGCCCCGTCGCCATCGCTTCGAGGATGGTGTTCGAACTGCCTTCGGCCAGCGAGGGCAGCACGAACAGATCCATGGCGCGCAGCAACTGCGCCACGTCGTCGCGCGCGCCGGGCAGCCAGGCCAGATGGGCCACGCCAGCCTGCTGCAGCAGCTCCAGGCACGCCTGGCGGCACGGCCCGTCGCCGACGATGATCAGGCGCAGGCGCGCGCGGGCGCCCGGCTGCGCCAGCAACAGCAGGAACGCCCGCACCAGCGAGGCATGGTCCTTGACGGCGGCCATGCGGCCCACGCTGCCGATGACGAAGGCGCCGTTGCACAGGAAGCCGGGCGGCCCGACGGCGGCCGGCGGCCCCAGGCGCGGATGGAATTGCACGCTGTCGACGCCATTGCCGATGTGCGATACCTGTGCGGGCGCCGCGCCGATGCTGTCCACCAGCCAGTGGCCCAGGTCGGCGCTGACGGCGATGAAGTGCTGCACCAGCGGCAGCATGCATTTGCGCAGCAGCCGGTATTTGCGGCGGGTGCCGTGCAAGTCGCTCATGTCGCGCCCGTGTTCGCCATGCACGCGCAGGCGCACGCCGGCCAGGCAGGCCAGCAGTTGCGCTTCGAGGCAGCCCAGGTTGCGCGTGTGCACCAGTGCCGGGCGCAGCTGTTTCAGTACGCGGTACAGGCGCAGGTAGTGGCGCCAGTCCTTGCCTTCGCGCTTGTCCAGGCTGATGATAGCGACACCGGGCGTGGTCAGGCGCTGGCGAAACGCGGTGGCGTTCTTCAGGCAGACGATGGCGTGCCGGTAGCGTTCGGGTGGCAGATGGTTGATCAGGTTCACCAGGCCGTTTTCCAGCCCGCCCACGTCGAGCTGGTGGATCACGTGCACGATCAGCGGGACGTCATTGGCCGCTACAGCAGCCTCGCGTGTGCGGCCAGCATCGGTGTCAGGGGCCATGCGGCAGCTCCTGCAGGCGTTGTTCGATGACGGGCAGCGCCGCCTGCAGGAAGGCGTGCAGGCGCGCGCGCGGCGGCGGGGCCAGCTCGTCGTAGGCGGCAAAGACGAGGATGTCGGCGCCATCCTGGCGCCTGCCCAGCAGCTTGGCTTGCGCCAGCAGCAGTTTTACCAGCACGGGTCGGGCCGTGACGATGCCGCCCTGGCGGTAGATGCGCCACACCAGCAGGCGTTCGCCACCGCGCCCCAGCACGCTTTCGCGCACGGCCAGGGTGCCGCCGGCCAGCTTGACGTGTTGCACGCGTTGCGCCAGCGCCATCCAGCGCGGGCCATATGGCGAGGACTGGTGCGTCAGCAGTTCGGCATCGCGTGCCTGGCGTGCATACCAGTGCAGCTGCAGTCCCACCGGCGCGCCGTCGCCGGTCTGGCGTGCATACGTGGCGGCAAACCGCGCGGGCGTGCCCGCATACGGCGCCTGCCAGGCGGGTGCCGCATCGCGCAGGCGCTGCCAGGCGGGCGGATCGGGCAAGGCCAGCACAACGGGGGAGCCTGGCGGCACGGCGCCGGCGTCGCGCTGGCTGGCCAGGGCCAGCGCCGGCCATAGCGCCGCCAGCAGCAGGCAAGCCAGGCTGGCGCGCACGACGGCCTGCGGGCTGGCGCCGCGCCCGGCCGTGGATGGCACGGCGCGCGCCAGCGGCGATTCGCGCCAGCGCGCGGCCAGCCAGAACAGCAGCAGCACCACCAGGCCGAAGAATAGCCAGCCATAGATCAGGTGGTCGACGCCCACGGCCAGGCGCATGTTGCTCAGGTGACCCAGCATCACGATCAGGTAGGCGCGCACGCCATTGGCCAGGATGGGCACCAGCAGGGCGGTGGCCATGACGGCCAGGCGCCGCCGCACGCTGTGGCAGTGCACATGGGCGTACAGGGCGCCCAGGGCCAGCGCGGCGATCAGGTAGCGCAAGCCGCTGCACGCTTCCACCACCGACCAGTTGCCGGTAGGCAGCGAAAAATTGTTGCCATCGCGAAACACCGGTACGCCCGTCCATTGCAGCGCGGTCACGGTGAAGGCCGCCGTGAAGTCGATCAGGGGATCGAGGAAGACTTCGCCAAACGGCACGGCCAGGAACAGATACGCGAGGGGAAAGGCCAGCAGGCGCACGGCCGGCCAGCCGAGGATGGCCAGCACGCAGGCGGGCAGCATGGCCGTGGCCGCATATTGTTCCACCACGGGCACGTTGGCGGCGTCGGCCAGCAGCCAGGCCAGGCCCAGCGCACCAAGCAGCAGCAAGCCTTGCCACGACGGCTGGGGCGCCAGCGCGGCCAGGCGGGCGCGCTGGCGCCAGGCCAGCCAGCAGCTGATGGGCACGATCAGGAAGCCGTGCGCGAAGGTCTGCGAGCGCGACCACAGTTCCAGCATCGACCAGAAGGTGGCGTGGTACAGCAGCACGACGGCGGCCAGGGCCAGCAGCAGGATCGCCAGGGCTTGCTGCTGGCCCTGTGCATGCGGCAGGATGGCCGCGTCCGGCAAGCGGGCGACCCGGTCGAGCTGCACGCTCATGTGGATGGCTCCCGCACGGGCAGCGTCGGCATGGCGGCAGCGCTGGCTCCAGCACCGGCCTCGGCAGGCAGGCCCAGCATGGCGCCCAGGCCGCGCAGGTTGCGTTCCCAGTTGTAATCTTGCAACACCAGCTGGCGCGCCGCCGCGCCGATGGCCGCGCCACTGCCTTCGGCCCCGCCGCCGCTGGCATTGCGCAGCACGCGCGCCGCATGGTGGATGAATTCGGCGTCGTCGCGCGCCAGCAGCAGTTCCAGGCCCGGCTGGGCGGCGATGCCTTCCAGCGCCTGCGGCGTGGCCAGCACGATCTTGCCCATCGCCATCGCTTCGAGCACCTTGTTTTGCACGCCGCGGGCGATGCGCAGGGGCGCCACGGCCAGCGCCGCGCCAGCCAGGTAGGGCCGGATGTCGGGCACCTTGCCCGTCACCACCACGCCGGCCACCCTGGTCAGCGCCGTCACGGCGGGCACGGGCGCGCTGCCGACGATATAGAACTGCAACTGGGGAAACTGGCGCCGCAGCGCGGGCCAGACGTGGCGCACGAACCATTGCACGGCGTCGATGTTGGGCCAGTAATCCATGGCGCCTGTAAACACCAGCGCCTGCACGCCGGGCGGATAGATTGCGCTCTGCGCCGGCATGGGCGTGAAATACGCCGTGTCGACGCCGTTATTGAAAAATCCCGTCTTGCGCCGCGCCATCGGCGCGCACTGGCGGAACAGGGCCGCTTCGGCGGGCGAAACGAAGCTGGCGGCCGTGAACTGCTGGGCGATATGGCGCTCGTACTGCAGCAGCAGCTGTGCTTCGCGCCGGTACAGCAGCGACAGGGGCCAGGGCTTGCTGTCGCCGTACTGGCGCCATTTGTCGGAATCGACGTCGACGAAATCGATCACGCGGTGCAGGGCGCGGCCCGCGCTGCCGTCGATGTATTGCGCCATGGGCCCGGAAAAGGCCAGCGCGTGGCGTACCTTGCCGCCAGACACCAGGCCATCGACCCATTGCAGCAGACGTGCATCGCGGTAGTACTGCACGCTCATGGCTTGCCGCGACAGCAGCGCCTGCAGGGCGCGCCAGCGGGCCGTGCCGCGCCGCAATTCGATGAAGCGCGTGCTGGCACACAGGGCGGCCACGGTTTTCGCGTGCCGCCAGTCGTCGTCATCGTCGATGAAACAGCCCAGGTGCACGCGGAAATGCCGGCTCAGGTACTGCAGCATGTGCCACGAGCGTATCTTGTCGCCCTTGTTGGGCGGATACGGCAGGCGGTGGGCGAGGAATAATAGTTCGCGCATGGTGTGTCCCCTTGCTCAGCCCAGTTGCCGCACGATATGCGGCCCCAGCAGATTGGCCAGCGGCAGCGGCAGGCGGCGCCAGGCGCGGATGAACAGCGCGTATTTGGGATTCAGCGGATTGACTTCCGGCAAGGCCGTGGCGCGCACCAGCTGGTAGGCATACGGCAGCGGCTGCGGCGTAAACCCCCAGTTCTTCTTGAAGTCCCAGGCCCCCGTACCGAGCTTGCTGCGGCCGAAATCGAACAGGCGGTAGCCGCGTTCGCAGGCGCGGCGCATCGCTTCCCAGTACATGAAGTCGTTGGCGCCCGTGCTGCGCGCCAGCGGCGTGCCGCCGCCGTAATACGGCAGCACTTCATCGCGGAAATAGAACAGCAGCACGCTGGCCTGCGCCTGCTGGCCGTGGTAGACGGTGAGGATGTCGCAGGCGTCGCCAAACACCGCGCGCAGCAGGGCAAAATGGCGGCGCGCGAAGACGGGCGTGCCCAGCCGGTGCACGCTGGCCGCATAGATCGGGTAAAAGCGCTGCAAGTCATAGTCGATGGCGCTGTGCAGGCCGCCGGCCATGGCCTTGCGCACGACGGCGCGCTGCTTGCGGGGAATCGCCAGCAAGTTCTGTTCGGCATCGGGATGCAGCGGACGGCGGAAGGTGGCGTACAGCGGTTTGTGCAGCCAGGCAGCGTCTGCGTTTTTCGACGCGTTTCCCGACGCGTTTTCCTCCACCTCGCGCCAGCGGTATTCCAGGTGGCCCACGCCGAGGCGCCGCGCCAGCGCCAGCGCCGCTTCGTCGAGGGCCAGTCGCACGGCCTGGCTGCCGCCGGCGATGCCGCCATACACGCAAAACGGCAGCGAGACGAGGGACGAGCCGAACAGTCGGCTGCGCACATGCGCCAGCGGCAAGACAGCGGCGATGCGCCCGTCCTGTTCCGCGTACAGGAAATGGCTGTCGTGTTTAAAACCTTGCTGCAGGATTGTGTGCCAGCCGGCGCGGTGAAAGAAGGTGGCGTCGGGACAGGCCTCGACAAAGGCATCCCAGCGCGCATGCTCGTGCGCCTGCAGGGACCGCACGGCAATGGCGGCGCTGGACGGCGCCCGGTCGGCAGGAAGGCTGGCCTCGTGCATCATGTGCTTTCCAAAAAAATACGGTCCATGCGGTCCCAGCTGAAGTCGCCCGTCAGGCGCGCCAGCCGCGCTTCCATGCGTCCCAGGTTCAGGTAGTGGCGAAAGCGCGTTTTCGCGCTCAGGCCCGGCGGGCGCGGCTGGCCGGGATCGAGTTCCCAGGGATGAAAGTAGAATATGCCAGCTTGCCCGTCGCGCGAATTGATGCGTCGCAAAAGCCAGCGCGACAGTGCATACGGCATCAATCTGAAGTAACCGCCGCCGCCGGCCGGCAGGTTGCGCCCGCGCAAGCGCACGGTGCTGACGGGCAATTCCAGCATGCCGTGCGGGCCGCGTGGGCGCCAGGCGAAGCGCGGAGCATCGGGCATGCCGTAATGGTCGTGGCGGATCGGATAGATGCTGGAACTGTAGCGGTAGCCCGCTTCCTGCAGCACGTCGAAGGCCCACAGATTGGCCGCGCCGATGGAAAAACTGGGCGCCCGGTAGCCGTGCACGGGCAGCCCCGTCAATTGCTCCAGGATGGTCTTGCTGCGGCGCACATCGTCGGCGAACTGGGCGGCCGACTGGTCGCAGGCGCGCAGGTGCGCATAGCCGTGGCTGGCCACCTCGTGCCCCGCGCCGGCCACGCGGCGCAGCATGGCCGGATAGCGTTCGGCGATCCAGCCCAATGTAAAAAAGGTGGCGTGGATGCGCCGGCTTTCCAGCAGCAGCAGGATGCGCTCGATGTTCGCCTCGACCCGGCATTCCAGGCGGGGCCAGTCGGCGCGCGCGATGTGCGGCGCGAAGGCGGACACCTGGAAATAGTCTTCCACGTCGATGGTCAGCGCGTTGCGTAAAACCACAGGCGGCGTCATGGCGCGCCCCGGCGCGCCGCCAGCCAGGGCGCGATGACGGCGGCGATGCGCTCGGCTGCGTGGCCATCCCACAGGGGCGGAATGCGGCCCCGCTTGCCTCCCGTCTCGAGGATGGCGCGTGCCAGCGCGAGAATGGTTGCCGGCTGCGTGCCGGCCAGGGTATTCGTGCCGGCACTGACGGTGACGGGGCGCTCCGTCGTGTCGCGCAGGGTCAGGCAAGGCACGCCCAGGGCCGTGCTTTCTTCCTGGATGCCGCCGGAATCGGTCAGCACCAGGCGCGCGTCCTGCATCAGGCCCAGCATTTCCAGGTAGCCCAGCGGCGGCAGGCAGACGATGGCCTGGCGCGCAAGCAAGGGTTCCAGGCCCGCCAGGCGCAAGCCGGCCAGGGTGCGCGGGTGGATGGGAAACAGCAGCGGCAGCTGGCATGACAATTGCCCGAGCGCCTGCAGCAGCGCTTGCAGCTGCGCCGCATCATCGACGTTCGACGGCCGGTGCAAGGTCAACAGGCCATATGCGGGCGGACAGGCGTGGCCATGCGCGCGCAGGGTGGTGGCAGGCTTGACTGCGCGCGGCAGTTGCTGTCGCAGGCTGTCGATCATGACGTTGCCCGTGAAGTGGATGCGTTCGGGGGCGATGCCTTCGCGCAGCAGGTTGGCGCGCGCGCCTTCCTCGCTGGTCAGCAGCAGATCGGACAATTGATCCGTCAGCACGCGGTTGATTTCCTCGGGCATGCGCCGGTCGCCGCTGCGCAGGCCCGCCTCGACGTGGATCACGGGCGTGCCGCGCTTGGCCGCCACCAGCGCGCAGGCCAGCGTGGAATTGACGTCGCCCACCACCAGCACGCAATCGGGGGCCAGCGGCGGCCAGGCGTCGAGCACGGCATCGAAGCGGCGCATGATCTCGGCCGTCTGCTGCGCATGGTTGCCGGAGCCGACGTCGAGGGCGATGTCGGGCGCACGCAGGTTCAGGTCCAGAAACAGCTGGCCGTTCATGGCCGTGTCGTAGTGCTGGCCGGTATGCAACAAGGTCACGCGCACGGTGGGCGCCTGGCGCGCCAGGGCGGCCAGGATGGGCGCCATTTTCATCAGGTTGGGGCGCGCGGCCACCACGCACAGCAGGTGCGCGGGCGCGGGCGCGGCGGACGGTAGCGAACGATCGGACATGCTGGACATGCTGCAGCCTCCTTAGAATTGCATGGTGAGCGTGGCGCTGACGCCGTTTTCGCGGTAGTTGCCGCCCCGGTTGCTGGCGTGCCGCGTATGCCGCACATCGATGCTGGCCGTGATGTTCGGCTGCAGGATGCGGCTGTAGCCGGCCGTCACGGTGATGTTGTTGTCGCGCCGGGGCACGCTCAGCGAGCGCACGCCGGCGTAGCCGGCATTGACATTCACGCTGGTGCGCGAATTGGCTTGCCAGCTCCAGCCCACGTTGGCGCCGATCTGGCGCGTGCGGTCTTCGCTGCCGAACTCCATGCCGGGCAGCAAGGCGCTGTCGATGCCGCTGGCCGTTTGCGCCGTGCGGTCGACGGCCGTGACGCCGGCGACCAGCGTGCTTTTGCCCGTGGCGCGCGCCATCGTCAGCTTCAGCTGCTTTTGCAGGAAGTAGCGGTGGCTGAAGTAATTGATGGCGCCCCGTTCCGGCCCCAGGCTGTTGGCGTAGCGCAGGAAGGCATTGATGCGCAAGCGCCTTTCGCGCGCGTCGGGAAAGATGCCGCGCCATAATTGATCGAGCAGCTGGCCCGCATCGCGATCGCCCAGACGCGCAAACTGCGTGGGCATGGTGGTGATGTCTTCGCTGTAGCTCAGTTGCCAGTTGGTATGGCGCTGCAGGAAGTTGGCATCGAGGCTGTAGGTGGTGCCAAAAAAGCGCTTGCCCGTGCTGAAGGCCAGGCTGGTGCGCGACGACGGCGTCCACACGCCGCCCAGCGACCAGAAGCGGCCTTCCGGCGCCTTGCCGTTGCTCGACAGATAGCCTTCCTTTTCCATGCCGCCGCTGGCCGTGGCCGCCCATTTTCTGCTGAACGGATAGCGCAGGCCCACGCTGCTGCGCTGCATGCGCACGGGCGCCAGCTTGCTGTCCTGCGTGCGGCGCACATCGTGGCTGGCGTTCCAGGTCCAGCCCTGGCCGCGCGGTTCGCCGCTGAGCAGCAATTCCAGCTCGTCGCTATGCACGGACAGCAATGCGCCGCCGCTGGCTACCGTATTGCGCGTGTAGCGCAGCTCGGCCGTGGCCACGCCGCGCAAGCGGTGGCGCAGGTAGGGGCTGATGCTGGTGGTGCGCACGGTGCTGCTATTGTCCGTGTCGGGCAGCTCGTCTATCAGTTGCGGGCCGAACGGCGAGATGTTGCGCCGGCTCACGCTGGCGTTGGCATCGATGAAGAACCAGTCCTGCACCAGCTCGGCGTCGGCCGCGGCGTGCAAGTCGTGGTTGTCGCTATTGCCGCGCTGCCCCGAGAGGAATTTGTGCCAGCTGTAATCGAGGTCCACGCGCAGGCGCGGGCCCGTGCCGATGAGGGCGATGGCGGGCGCGATTTCCGTGATGAAGTCCGCTTGCGTCTTGCCGGGCGGCGCGCGCAGGGCATTGTCCGTGTAGCTTTCGCGCAGGCGCAGCGACGGTTTCACCAGCCAGTCGACAGCACAGGCCGGCAGGGGCAGCAGCAGGGACAGGAACGGCAGCAGCGGCAGCGGAACCCGGCGGCTAGTCGTAATAGCCATAGCCGTAGTAGTCGCTGCCGGGGAACGATTTGGTCTTGTTGTAGATCAGATGAATGTGTTCGCACGCTTCGATCTGGCGCAGCGCTTCCTTGACGGCGTGCTGCGTCGTCGTTTCCGCCTCGACCACCATCACCACTTGGCCCATCTGCCCGACCAGCGCGTGGGCTTCGCTGGTAATGAGCAAGGGCGGCGAATCGAAGACGACGACGCGGTCGCTGTAGCGGCTGGCAATTTCCGCCAGCAGGCGGCTCATGGCCCGGCTGGCCAGCAGTTCCGTCGCGTGCTTGTTGCTGCGCCCGGCGGGCAGGATGCGCAGGTTGGCCACGTTGGTTTTCAGGATCACGTCCCCCATGGCCAACTGCGGGTCGAGCAGCACGTCCATCAGTCCAGGCTCGGGCGGCAGGCCCAGCACTTTCAGCACGGACGGACGCGCCACGTCGGCATCGACCAGCAGCACCGTGATATCCATTTCCATGGCGATGCTCATGGCCAGGTTGATGGCGCAATACGTCTTGCCTTCGCCGGGCATGGCGCTGGTGACGACGATCAGGTTGCCGTGGCGGATGGCCTCGGCGCCGCTGGCGCGCGCCTGGCGCAGCAGCGGGCGCTTGATGATGCGAAAATCTTCGGCCACCGAACTGCGTCCGCCTTCCTGCGTGAGCATGCCTTGCTGCGCCAGCCGGGCCAGGTTCAGCGGACGGTACCGGGGGGCGGCCGCCGCCGCGCCATCCGCGCCATCCGCACCCTCCGCAACATCTGGACCATAAGCCACGCTGGCCTCGGCCACGCCCAGGATCGTGGGTTCCTGCTTGCCGTTGTCCTTGCTGCTCATCGTCGCTCCCTTGGTGGTTCTAGAATTTCAGCAGCGCGGCCGTCATGACCCCGCCGTACAGCAGGAACAGGCTGCCCAGACAGCCGGCAAAGGCATAGCGGGCGCGGCGGCGGCGCACCTGCTGCAGCGGCGTCCAGTTCATCGATACCGTGCCCAGCACATTCAAGCCCGTGGCATCGCGCAGTTCGGCCGGGCTGAGGAAGGTGGGGCGCACCTGGCTGATCAGCAGTGCCGTGGCGATGCCGGCCACCAGGGCCGCGCCCAGCGCCGCGGAAAACAGCAGCGGACGGTTCGGGCCGACGGGCGCATATTGCACCGTGGGCGGGTCGATGATCTTGAAGGCCATCATCTCGGTGGTGGAGCTGAGTTCGCCCGACAGCTTGGCCGCTTCGCGCCGGCCGATCAGCTTTTCATAGTTTTCCTTGTTGATGATGTAGTCGCGGTTCAGTTGTGCCAGCTGCGATTCCACCTCGGGCACGGCATTGCTTTGCGCCAGCAGGCGCTCATTGCGCGCGTTGTATTCCTGCACGCGGGCGCGGATGGCGGCCACCTTGGCATCCGCGTCCGTCAGCGCCACCTTCAACTGCTGCAGCATGGGGCTGTAGTTCTTGCCCGGGTCGCCGGACGCCGTTTTCAGCTTGCTTTCCTCGATCTTGCGCTCTTCCAGTTGGGCAATGAGGCGCTTCGAGGCGATGATGTCGGGATGCAATTCCGTAAATTGCATGCGCAGGCTGTCCAGATTCTTGTTGAGCGAGGCGATGCGCTCGTCGAGTTCCGGGTTCGTGATGGCCGAAGCGTTCGGCTCCAGGTCGAGCACGGGTTCGTCGCCTTCGATCTGGCTCAGGATGGCCTTGCGCGCCTGTTCCGCCTCGACCAGTTCCAGCTTGGCATTGTTCAGGCTATCGGATGACATCAGCAGCTGGCTGCCATAGTCGATGCCCTGGCGCGGCAGCAGCAGGTTGTTGCGGATCTTGAATTCCTTCACCAGGTTTTCCGCCGCGCTCAGCTTGTCCTCGTAATTCTTGATCTGCTCGTCGATGAATTGCACGGCTTTCTGCGAATCGCCCTTTTTCCCCTGGAAACTGCCTTCGACAAAGATGGTCAGCAGGCTTTGCACCACGTCGCGCACCAGTTTCGGGTCGCGCCCGCTGTAGCTGATGGTGTAGATATCGTAGGCGCTGGTGCCGGTGATCTTGATGCGGCTCATCAGCTCATCGAGCCGGGCTTCGTGTTCGCGCACGGTCCTCGAATCGAGGTCGAGGTCGACCATGCGCATGACGCGCTCCACGTTCGGGCGGCTGAGCAGGGTGCGGCTCATGATGGCCACCTGCTGTTCCGTGTTCGGCACGCTGGTCATGCCGGCCAACAGCGGCTTGAGGATGGTTTGCGTATCGACAAACACGCGCGCCGACGTCTGGAAGTCGTCGGGTAGGGTAATGACCTTGATGAAGCCGACGATCGCCACCAGCCACGCCACCAGCACCGCATGCCAGCGGTACTTCCAGATGCCTTTCAGGCTGGAAAGCAGTTGCTGTATCAATTGCTCCATGTCGCTTCCTTCAGGTGACGGTGCTGCACGGTCGATGGCTGGGCGGCGCGGACAACGGCGTCTTGCAAGAAATGCTTGCCTGTTGAGTAAGCAAAGTATAGGGCGCCTGGGAAGCAAGATTTCCCAAGATGATTGCTTCTTGATACGCCTCAAGGTTCACTTGCCGGGTTTTAATAATCATAGGAAGTTCGCGGCCCAGGCTGGTTCTGCGGGGCCTGCCATGGACGCACCATCGACTCGAAGAGGCCCCGCATGAATCCGTTTCGCCGTGCTTTTGTCTGCCACACGCTGCTCCTGGCCTGTAGCGCCAGCTTGCTGGGGGGCTGCCGCACACGCTATCCGCTGGCGCCCGCCGACGACAGCGCCCCCATGCACGACTACCTGATCGGCCCGGGCGACTCCGTCAACATCATCGTCTGGCGCAATCCGGAAGTGTCGCTGACGGTGGCCGTGCGGCCCGATGGCAAGATCACCACGCCGCTGGTGGAGGATTTGGCCGCCAGCGGCAAGACTTCGACCCAGCTGGCGCGCGATATCGAGCAAGCCTTGGGCAAGTTCATCCAGCAACCGGTGGTGACGGTCATCGTCACCAATTTCTCGGGCCCGTATGGCGAGCAGATCCGGGTCATCGGCGAGGCGGCCAAGCCGCAGGCGCTGCCGTATCGCCTCGGCATGTCGCTGATGGACGTGCTTATCGCCGTGGGCGGCATCACGGACTTTGCCGCCGGCAACAAGGCCAGCATCATCCGCATGCGCGACGGCAGCCAGCAGCAGCTGCGCGTGCGCCTGGACGACTTGCTCAAGAGTGGCGATATTTCCGCGAATGTCATGATGCGGCCGGGCGATGTGCTGTTGATACCGGAGAGCTTTTTTTAGAAGGGATCTCAGCAATATCAAAACAGCATTTATATTTGCTTTTTTGTACTTTTTGGCAAATTTCAGCATGCAATTTTGCTATGGAATAGCACTTTCTTCTGTTTTTTTTGCCTGACGCGGGAACTTCTCTGCTTTTTATCTTGTCACAAGGCATTGGCTTCAGTCCGTCTCGACGGCTGCCGATGAACGTGAGGACAAGATGAGCTTTGAAGATGAACCTATTATTTCCTTCGACACGCCCGGTACGTTCAGTGACCTGGTGGTGGGCGAGGGCCAGATCGACCCGGCCATGGAGCACGAGCTCGACCTGCAGCGCTTTCATATCCGCATGGCCAATTCGCGTGGCCGGCGCGAGGCGGCCAGTTTGCTGATCCGCAAGATGTACGGCTGGCGCGGCTATGCCGTCGATCCCGGCATCGCGCATGCGCTGAATAAAATCACGCTGTTTGCGGAAACGGCAGGCGCCACCGTCGGCACCATGACCCTGTGTCTGGACAATGACGAGACGGGCTTGCCCGCCGATGAAAATTTCCGCGACAAGCTCGACGTGCTGCGGGCGGAGGGCCGGCGCCTGTGCGAACCGTCGCGCCTGGCCATCGACAAGGGCGTGAGCAAGCGCGTGTTTGCGGCACTGATTCACATTTCTTATATTTATGCCCACAATATTCACGGCTTTACGGATTACGTGATCGAAGTCAATCCACGCCATGTGGTGTTTTACAAGCGCATGCTGGGTTTCAAGGATTTTGGCGGCGAGCGAGAGTGCACGCGCGTGGGGGCGCCGGCCGTCTTGCTGCGCCTGGACCTCGACTACATGGGGGCCCAGATCCGCAAGTACGGCGGCATGATGGAGCAGCATGGGGGTGAACGATCGTTTTACCCCTTTTTTTTTCCGACATGGGATGAACCAGGCATCACCGACCGGCTCAGGCAGGGGCGCAACTGACTCATTTATTTTTCAGCAAGATCGCCTGCATGTGGCTGCCCGGAATCGCGTAGGTGATGCCGCTGGGCGCGGTGATGGCCGCCTCTTTCAGTCCCTTCACATACACCATGTTGACGATGCCGTAGACGAGACCGGTCTCGGGATCGAACAGGGGGCTGCCACTGCTGCCCGGATACGCCGTCGCGTCCAGCTGGAATACCGTGTACGGCGCTTTTTGCAGTTGCGCCAGGCGCCGGGTGTCGAGGCGCTGCGCCGTTGCGCTGGGCCTGACCACCGGCGTCAGCGACGATACGGTGGCGCGGTGCGTCACGTGGTGCAAGCCCAGCAAGGTGCCCAGCGGGAACCCGGTAAAGGCCATGGCCTGGCCTTCGCGCACCGTGCCCGCGTCGCCCAGCGTCAGGGCCGGCAGGGGCGCGCCCGCCAGGCGCAGCAAGGCCAGGTCGTGCTCCGTGTCCAGCGCCTGGATTTTGGCGGGGCGAAATTGCGCCGCCTCGCCCTGGCCCGTGAGTATGCCGATCACTTCGTTGGGATTGGCATCGAGCAGTTTTTGAATCACATGGGCGCAGGTGAGCACGCTCAAGCCGTCGCCTGCCACGAAACCCGTGCCGAGGAAATTCATCGGCGGCGTGCGCGTCGCTTGCAGGCTGCCCACGCCGACGATGGACGGCTTCACGCGCGCAATGACTTGCGCCAGCGCCTGGTCGGCACGGCAAGGCGCGCTGGCCACAGCCAGGATCAGGCCGGACAGCAGGGCAGAGGAGAATCTCAACGGCAGGGCTTTCATGGCGGCGCACTTTCAGGGGGAGGAGGTTGCGGGGGCTGCAGCAATGCGCACAGCAGCATCAGATAGCACAGCAGGGCGATACGCGGCACGTCGAGCAGGCTGTCGAACAGGCCGACGACGAGAAAACCCAGCAGGGCGGCGGCGCAGGCCAGCGCGCACGGGTTACCCCCCGTGGCCTGGCGCAGCAGGCGCAGGCCGGCCAGGGAAAGCAGGGCCAGCAGGGAAAGTGCCCCGCACCAGCCCGTTTCCACCAGCACATGCAGCGCCAGGCTCTTGATATGCCACGGCAAGTGATGGTGGTCGCTGCTGAAAAACCAGTAATTGTTGGCCTGCGTAAAGCGTCCGTTGGCGATCAATTCCTCGCCGCCCGGTGCGCGCAGGCTCAGATTGTCCACGTCGATCACGGACGAGGTGGCCGTGCCGCTGGCCGCCAGTTCCAGCTGCACGGGCGGGCGCAGCAGCCAGGCGCCAGCGCCCAGCCATTTGCTGTCGAACGGCACTTCATAGTGCTGCCAGGCCGGCACGGGATTGCCAGGCGGGGGCGGCTGCAGGCGCAGGGGGATAGGCACGCAACCTTGTGCGTACAGCAATTGTCTCTGGCACAGGCGCACCAGCAGCACGGGCATGGGACCGCTTCGGCGCGCGTCCAGCGCCAGCGTGTAGTGCGTGGCCGGCTGCAGCGGCAGGCGTTGCAGCAGCCGCAGCAGTTCGCCATAGCCGGCGCTGTAGCCGGGACTGGCCAGGCGGACAAACGTGTTGCCGGCATTGCCAGGCGCACCCTCTTCTTGTGCATAGGCGATGCTGGCCGGCACCTCGCGCCCGGGATTGTGCCAGTAATATGTGGCGGGAAAGCTGCCCATGCCCATGCCGAACAGCTGATCGCCCCAGTCGGACGGCTGCATGGCCAGCACTTGCCGCCAATGGCGCAAGCGGCCTTGCAGGTCGAAGGCCGTGGTGGCGAAACGTTCGGTGGCGTAATAGCTGGCCGAGACGGGGATGGCCAGCAGCAGCAGGATGCCGGCCGCGCCCGCGATGCTCAGGCTGGCCCGGTCCAGCCGCCATAGCGGCGCGCGCAAGCGTCCATTGCACAGCATCAGCATGGCCAGCAACACGACCAGCCCGGCCGGCGCCAGGGCGGGAGCACCGGCCCAGTGCCAGCCTATCCAGACGAGATTGCACGCCAGCATGGTCCACGCCATCATCGCCAGGACCAGCCTGGCAGGGCCTATGCCGGCAGCGCCGCCCGGCCACAGGGTGCCGGGCAGCAGCGCGCCCGCCAGCAGCACGGCGGCCAGCAGGAACAGGAAATACGGGCCTTTCAGCCAGCCGGCAGCCGGCTGGCCGGCCCCTTCCGGCCACCAGCTGGCCAGCAGCCCCTGCAGGCACAGCGCACACAGCAGGCTGGCCGGCGCCAGGCGCCACGGCAAGGGCTGCGCCGCCAGCACGAAGCTGGCCGTGAGCAGGATGACGGCGGCGAGCAAGCCCCGGTAGCCGGCCACGCTGAACATGGTCACGAGCAGGACGGTGCCCAGGCCGGCCAGCAGCAGCAGCGGCCAGGGTTTCCGTACGGGTCGCCGGCCCGTCGGGCGCTGCGCCGCGCCGGGGGCTGTGCGCAAGGCCAGCAGCACCGCCGCCGCCAGGGCCGCGTACAGGCCCCGTGAAAAGGTGGTACATGCCGCGTGCAGGGCCAGTGCCAGCAGCAGCAAGGCCAGCGCCGCTTGCCAGCGGCTGCGCGCGCGCGCCAGCCACAGTGCCGCAAATGGCAGGCTCAGGGCCAGATAGCCATCGAGCGCGGCGCCGCCCGTGTGCATGGCGGAAAACGGCGCCGTGATGCGATAGTCGCTGGACAGGTTCGTCACACCGGGAAACACGGCCCGTTCCCACAGCGCGAACAGGGACACCATGGCCAGCCCGGCCAGCATGCCCGGCAGCGCATAGCGGCGCAGGACGGACGGATCCCCGTCGCGCAGCAGCAGCGGCAGCAGCAGCATGCTCCAGGCCCAGGCCTTGCCCAGTCGCAAGCTGTTGTAGGGGCTCAGGTAATTATCCCAGGCATACACATCGAGGGGCGCCAGCGGCAGCACGCCGCGCAGCAGCGCTGCCAGCCAGGCCAGGCTGCACAGCAGCAGGCAGGCGCGGGCGGCGGGCGACAGCTGCGCCGCGGCGCTCCGGGGCGGTCCGCCCAGGCGCCAATAGCCGCAGGCTACCGTCAGCAACAGCAGCACGTCGATTTCTTCGAGGAAGAACCAGCCCGTCCACGGCGCCAGGTCGAGCACGGGCAGCAGGGCGGGCAGGCAGAACAGCCAGCAGGCGGGACGCCAGCACAACAGCAGGAAATAGGCGGGCAGCAGGGCGGCAAACAGCAGGCCGGGCCAGCCGTGGCCCAGCGGATAATGGCGCAGGGCCAGCATGCAGGCCGCGCCCGCCAGCAAGGCCAGCAGCCGTGCTGCCAGGCCGGGCAGGGCCGTGTGCGCCAGCATGGCCTAGAGCTGGGTCAGCAAGGCCTGCGCCTCGGCCCGCTGCGGGAACTCCTTGTTGGCGGCAAGCAGCTGTTCCAGTTGCTTGCGGGCGCCCGGCTTGTCGCCCGATTTCGCCAGCGCCGCCCCCAGGTGGTACTGAATTTCGGGCAGCTTCGGCGCCAGGCCGGCCGCCTTGCGCAACAGCGTGGTCGCGCGCTTGACATCGCCCTGTTCCAGCACGATCCAGCCCAGGGTGTCGAGCACGATGGGGTTGTCCGGCACCAGCTTGAGCGCCTGCTCGGCCGTCGCCTGCGCGCGCGGATCTTTTTCCTGCTGATACGCCCAGGCCAGGTCGTTCAGCGCCGCCACATTGGCCGCGTCCTTGGCAACGATGTACTGCAGCTGTTCGATGGCCGCGCCGTATTGCTTTGCCGCCAGTTTGGCGCCGGCCAGGTAGGCGCGCACGCCCAGGTCATCGGGTTTGTCCTTCAGCCAGGCCGCCATGCGCGCATCGGCCTCGCGCACCTGGCCCGCGGCCAGCATGGCGCGGTGCAACTGCACCTGCATGGGGCCGATATTGCTGAGCTGGATGGCGTGTTGGTACAGCTTGACGGCTTCCTGCGGCAGTTTCTGCGCCATCAGCACGTCGCCTTCGAGCTTGTAGCCGGCCGCCAGCGTCGGCTGCTGTTGCTGCACCTGGCGCGCCACGGCCAGCGCGTCGTGCTGGCGGTTCAGGCCCAGCAGCAGCGCCACTTCGACCACGCGTGCTTCGAGCAGGGTGGGATCGAGCAATTGCGCCCGCTTGGCGGCTTGCAGCGCGCTGTGGCGGTCGCCCAGCGCCAGGTGCACGCTGGCGATGCGCATCTGCAGCGGTGCCGACGTCGTCTGTATGCTGGCCAGCTTGCTGTAGCTGTCGAGCGCCGCCTGCGTCTGGCCGGCGCCGTATTCGACCTGTGCCCGCAGGGCCAGCGCATCGGCGTCGCCCGGGTGGCCCGATTGCAGGGTGCGTGCCAGTTCCAGTGCCTTGTCAGGCGCGCCCGTCTGCAGGTAAAAGTTACTCAGCAGCAGGGCCGGCGCGACGGCGTCGGGATTGTCGCGGTGGGCCCGCTCCAGCCAGCGCCGCGCCTCGTCCGTGTTGCCCTGCGAGGCGGCCAGCTTGGCCAGCGCCGCACACAGGTCGGCATTTTTCGGCGCTTTCGCCAGCGCCCGCTCGAAGCGCTGTTTCGCTTGTTCCGGTTTTTTTCCGGCCAGGTCGAGTTGCGCCAGGTTGTTCAGCGCGGGTAGATAGACAGGGTCCATCCCCAGCGCCTGCTCGAAACTGGCGCGCGCGGCGGGTACGTCGCGCAAGGCCATGTAGACGCCGCCTTTCAGGTTCAGCAGCAGGGGATTCGTGCCTTTCTGCTGTTGTTCCAGCATCTTGACGGTGGCCAGGGCCTTGTCGTTCTGTTTGTTGCGCAGCAAGGTCAGCACCAGCATGGTGCCCACCTGCGGCGTGCTCTTGTCGAGCATGCTGGCGCGTTCCAGTTCGCCGATGGCACGGCTGTTCTCGCCCAAGCCCAGGCGGCTGATGCCCAGCGCCGCATGCAGCCTGGCCGTGTCCGGCGCCAGGGTATTGGCCTTTTCGAAATACGCCGCGGCCTTGTCGTAGCGGCGCGCGCGCAAATGCGCCTCGCCCGCCAGCGACAGCAGTTCCACGTCGTCGGGAACGGTGGCCAGCACGGGCAGCAGCAGGTCGAGGGCGGCATCCGTCTTGCCGCGCATCAGTTCGATCGACGCCATCATCTTGAGCGCGTACACATGTTTGGGATAGACGGCCAGGAAGCGCTGCAGATAGCTTTCCGCCAGTTGCGGCGAGCCCAGCTTCAGCTGCACGGCGCCGGCCAGCAGGATGGACGGCATGTGCTCGGGCGCCGCCTTGAGCACCAGCTGCAACGATTGCAGGGCCGCCTTGTTCTTGCCCTGGCGGAAATCGAGCAGCGCCTGGGCCTGCAGCAAGCCCAGGCTGTTGGGCGCCGTCTTGCGCGCCGTGGCCAGCTGGGCCGCCGCTTCCAGGTAGCGGTTTTCCAGGAGATCGAGGTTGGCCAGGTCGATATGCGCCTGGGTATTGTCCGGCTTGAGCTTGAGGATCTGCATGTAGGCGAGGCGCGCCGCGCCGTTCTTGCCCTGCAGGCGCTGCAGGTCGCCCTGCAGACGCAAGGCGTCGAGGTTGGCGGGCGCGCTTTTCAACGCCTGGACCAGCAGCAGCTCGGCTGCCGACACCTGCTGCTCCATTGTCGCCAGCCGCGCCAGGCCCAGCAAGGCCTCGACCTGGCCGGGATGGGCTTCGAGCAGGTGCGCAAACACGGCGCGCGCCTCGTCCTTGCGGCCCAGGGCCAGCAAGGCATCGCCGCGCAGGGCCAGCACGCTGGCGGGCTGCGCCGCATCATCGGCGATCTCGGCCAGCACCTTGTCGAACTGGCCCAGCATCAGCCAGGCCTTGCCCAGCAACGGCATCACTTGCTGCGCCGCCAGGCCCAGCGACTTTGCCTTGCGCAATTCTTTCTCGGCCGACAGCGCTTCGCCCGTGTCGATATAGATGCTGCCCAGCAGCAAGCGCGCCGCGGCATTGTCCGGCTCCTGTTGCAGCAGGTTCTTCAACTGGATGATGGCGGCGCGCGCCTCGCCCTTCTGGCGGTACTGCTGCGCGTCGGCCAGCAGCGATGCGCTGTTCTGCGTGCCGTGGCACCCCGCCAGCAAGGGCAGCAGCAGGGTGCAGCACAGCGCGGCGGCCGGCAAGCCGGGGAAAGGGCGGGGCAGGGTACGGGCCATGGAAGTCTCCGGTAGCGGCGTGCATGAAGGATGGGCATGGCCTAGCTTAAAAAGATGGGCGCCGCTCTCCTTGATTGCGCTCAACAAGCCGCCGATTGTCCGCGCGCCTGCCTGCCGCCGCTCGGTGTTCCTTGTTCCTGCTCAAGAATGGCCGGGCCGGCGACCGTAGAATTTCCCGGACGGCGATGCTCAGGCCGCAACCATTGGGAGCACATGCATATGGACAGCAAGGTGGATAGCAAGGCGGACGTGGTGGCGGTGGTGGGGCTCGGTTATGTCGGCTTGCAGCTGGCCGTGGCGTTCGGCATGCGCCAGCGCACCATCGGCGTTGACTTGTCGGCACGCAAGGTAGAAAGTTACCGCAACCATGTCGACCCCACGGGCGAAGTGAGCACGGAACAGCTGCGCGCGGCGCAGTGGCTGAGCGTGGGCTGCGATCCGGCCGAGCTGCAACTGGCCGATTTCATCGTCGTGGCCGTACCCACGCCCGTCGACAGCGCGCACAATCCCGATTTCTCCGCCCTGGCCGGCGCCAGCGCGGCCGTCGGCCGCCACATGCGGCGCGGCGCCACGGTCATCTACGAGTCCACCGTGTATCCGGGCGCCACCGAGGAAATCTGCATCCCCATCCTCGAGCGGCATTCTGGCCTGCGCTGGAAGGAAGATTTTCATGTGGGTTTTTCGCCCGAGCGCATCAACCCTGGCGACAAGGACCACACCCTGCACAGCATCCGCAAGGTGGTCTCGGGCGACGACGACGCCACCCTGGACAAGGTGGCCTCCCTGTACGAAGGCGTGGTCGCGGCCGGCGTGCACCGGGCGTCGAGCATCCGCGTGGCCGAAGCGGCCAAGGTCATCGAAAACACGCAGCGCGACCTGAACATCGCACTGATGAACGAACTGGCCATCATCTTCGACCGCATCGGCATCGATACCCTGGAGGTGCTGCAGGCGGCGGGCACCAAATGGAATTTCCTGCCGTTCCGTCCCGGCCTGGTGGGCGGCCACTGCATCGGCGTCGACCCGTATTATTTGACGCACAAGGCGGAAATGCTGGGCTACCATCCGCATGTGATCCTGGCCGGGCGCCGCATCAACGACGGCATGGCCAAATTCGTGGCGGAAAAGACCATCAAGGAAATGGTGCGCGCCGGTTTCAAATTGAAAGGGTCGCACGTCAACGTGCTGGGCCTGACCTTCAAGGAAAATTGTCCGGACTTGCGTAACTCGAAAGTGGTCGACATGATCCACGAACTGCAATCGTACGGCGTGCAGGTGCATGTGCATGACCCCGTCGCCGATGGCCGCGAAGCGCTGGAAGAGTACGGCTTGACCCTGGAAAGCTGGGAACAGCTGCCGCGGGCCGAGGCCATCATCAGCGCCGTCTCGCACCAGGCCTTGCTGGCCCGTCCGCTGGCCGACTTCCAGGCCAAGGTGCTGGAAAACGGCTGCTTCATCGACATCAAGTCGCATTTCGACCCCCGTCCGCTGGCGGACGGCGGCCTGCACGTGTGGCGGCTGTGATGGCGGCCGACGCTTTCGACGCCGCAGCAGACACGGCGCAGGGGTCAGCCGGTGGCGTGGCGGGCCCGGCTGCCGGCGCCTACGCGCAAGCGTGTGCGCAACTGGCCAGCGAACCGCGCCGCTGGCTGGTGACGGGCGTGGCCGGCTTCATCGGCTCGCACCTGCTGGAAACCTTGCTGGAACTGGGCCAGGAAGTGCGCGGCCTGGACAACTTTATGACGGGCCACCGGCATAACCTGGAGCAGGTGCGCGCCAGCGTGGGCGAAGCGGCATGGCGGCGTTTCACCTTCATCGAAGGCGACATCCGCGACCCGCAGGCGTGCGCGCGCGCGTGCGGCGCGCCGGCGTCGGCCACCAGTAGTGGCGACGGTGAGGCAGATGGCGGCGGCACTTTGAGCGAGCATGGCCGTGCCGATCCGGGCGGCCCCGTCGCCGTCGATTTTGTGCTGCACCAGGCGGCGCTCGGTTCCGTCTCGCGTTCGCTGGAAGACCCGCTGCTGTGCCATGCCGTCAATGTCAGCGGTTTCCTGAACATGCTGGCCGCCGCGCGCGAGGCGGGCGTGCAGCGCTTCGTGTATGCTGCGTCCAGCGCCACCTATGGCGACCATCCGGCCTTGCCGAAAGTGGAAGAGCACATCGGCGCGCCCCTGTCGCCATATGCCTTGAGTAAATATGTCAATGAACTGTACGCGCAGGTGTACGCGCGCTGCTACGCCATGCAGACGGTCGGGCTGCGCTATTTCAATGTCTTTGGCCCCAGGCAAGACCCGCTGGGCGCTTACGCGGCCGTCATTCCCTGCTGGATCGCCGCCATGCTGGACGGTCAGGCCGTGCACATCCATGGAGACGGCGCCACCAGCCGCGATTTCTGTTTTGTGCACAATGCCGTGCAAGCCAATCTCCTGGCCGCCACGCGCACCGACCCGGCAGCCGTCAACCAGGTCTACAACGTGGCCGTCAACGCCCGCACCAGTCTGACGCAATTGCACGCCAGCATGCAGCAGATGTTGCTGGCCACCCTCCCGCAGCACGTGCCGCTGGCACCTGAGTATGGCGAATTTCGCGCCGGCGACGTGCGCCATTCGCAGGCGGACATCGCCAAGGCGGCCCGCTTGCTCGGCTATGTGCCCACGCACGACCTGGCGCAAGGCTTGCGGCACACCATCGCCTGGTATGTGGCGCAGGCGGGCCTGGCGTGAGGGGGCGCATCAGATACACGTCAAATGCACATCAAATGTGTCTTAAATGCACTTCAAGTGCACATCAAGTACCCATCAGCTGCGCATCAATTGCGCATCAATTGCGCATGATGTCCGCATGAGGAGCCTGCCAGATGCCCTCACTGGCGGCCGGCGTCCCTGCTGCGCAATGCCTGCATCGCTACTGCACAGGGCTTGCCCCAGGTTTGGCGCCTAACGCTGCACGGGCGCCGCTGTCTGGGCTGGCGGTGTTGCCGGCTTGGGCGGTTCGGGCACGCCGTCGCTCTTGCTGTGCAGGGCACGGGGCGTGCCGCGGAAATCGGCCGTATGCAGGGTGACGGGGCGGCGCCAGATGCGGGCGATATACGCCAGCACCTGTTCCGCCCGCTCCAGGTCGAGGCCGCGCCCATCGCGCTGGTGATCGTGGCGCAGCACCAGGCTGCCGTCGTCGTTGAGCAGGGTGACGGCGATGCACGGCGCGCCATAGTTGTATTTGGGCGCCAGGATGGCTTCGCGGATGGCCCGCAAGTCGCGGCTGACCAGGCGCGTTTCGCCATCGTGGCGGCTTTCATGCACGAACAGGCCCAGGCGGTCAGCCAGTTCCCCGTCCAGATAGTTGCGGATGAAACTGCAGTCATCGTCGTCGCGGCAAATCTGGCGCGCCCGCGCCAGTCCTTCGCGCTCGATGATGTGTTCCCACATGCAAAAGCCCAGGTGATAGGGATTGACGGCCAGCGCCTTCTGGTGCTCGCCCGCATAAGGGCGCACCACGTCCGAATGCGACTTGATGGCGGACAGATACAACGCGGGCGGCAGGAAGTCGGCTTCGCGCAGCAGCCGCGCATGCCAGTACGAGGCCCAGCCTTCGTTCATGATCTGGCAGGCGTACACGGGATAGAAGTAAAACGACTCTTCGCGCACGGCCAAGAAAATGTCGCGTTCCCAGTCGGCCAGCTCCGGCCCATGTTGTGCGATGAACCACAGCAAGTCGTACTCGGCTTGCGGCGGCAGGAGCGGGCGCTGCGCCAGCCGCGCCCTGGCCGCCTCGCGCGCCGCCAGCGTGGTGGCCTCACCGGGCAAGCGCCGGTAGCGCCGGTCAAACGGGGCGTCTGCGGCGGCGTGGTCTGGCGTGCCCGCGAGGCCGGCTGGCCCCGATGCCGCGGCATAGGGTGGGCGGTGCAGCTCGGCATGGATGTCCACATGCTGTTCCAGCGCCAGTGCCGCGTCGAGCACGGCTTCCACCTGCTCTTGCCCGTGCCGTTGCAGCGCTATTTCCAGACGCTGCGCCCGCGCCGCGCTTTGTTGCAGGATGTGCTGGCCCGCCATGGCGCCGAAGCGCAGGAACAGGGCATTGCGACTGGCAAAGTCGGCGTGACCGAGCACATGCGCCGTGACGAGGGTGTTTTCGGCCACGGAATTGTGTTCCGCCATGTAGGCATGGCAAGGGTCGCCGGGAAACATGACCTCGAAAATGTGCGAATTGCCCATCTTCTGATGCACGAGCTGGTGGATGTAGCGCACGCCGAACGACCAGTGACGCATGCGCACGGGCAAGCCATAGATGGCGATCTCGTTCATGAAATTGTCCGGCACCAGTTCGAACTCGACGGGCGCAAATGCCAGGCCCAGCTTGCGCGCCAGTGCTTCGATGCGCGCCGCGTAGCCGTCCAGGCCCATGGTGTCGACGCTGTCGACCTGGCCGGCCTGGTCTGGCGCACCGCCGTGCTTGCGCGCGTCAGGCCGTGTCATGATGCTTGCTCCGTGTCGGCCGCTTCGTGCTGGAAGAACGTGCGGATGGCCGCCCACACATCGTCAGGCTTGCTGAGGATGCTGCTGTGCAAAGGCAAGCCCCGTCGTTCCTGCTCGGCGCACAGGCTGTGCATTTCCGTTTCCAGGCTGCGTGGCACGCCGGGCAAGGTTTCCACATAGCCCATGTAGTTGAGCAAGGCGGCCAGTTCGCCCAGGCCCACGCTGGCGGCGGCCCGGTCTTCGCTGAAATTTTCGCCATCGGAGGCATAGAACAGATAGGCGTTGTAGCGCCCCGGCGCGTAGTGTTCCTGCAGCAGTTCGCGGCTCAGGCGAAAGGCGGTCGACGCCATGGTGCCGCCCATGCCATTGACCTGGAAGAATTCGGCTTCGGAAAACTCCCAGGCCCGCGTCGTATGGGCGATGAAGCGCGTTTCCACGCGCGCATACCTGCGCCGCAAGCCCTGCAAGGCAAAGAAAAAGAAGGATTTGGCCAACTTGCGCTCGGCTTGCGCCATGCTGGCCGACACGTCCAGCACGAAAAACACGACGGCATTCGTGCTGGGCCGGGGCTGGGCCAGCACCTGGCGGTAACGCAAGTCGTCATTGGTGAAGGGCACGGGCTGCGCTTGCAGGGCGCGCCGCTTGATCGCTTCCTTGACGGTGCGGCGCCGGTCCAGGCGCGAGCGGGCGCCATGCCGGTCCAGGCCGCTGCGTACCAGCCGCACGTCATCGATCGCGCCCGGGTGGCGCGGCTTCAGGTGCGGCAACTCGAAGGCGTCCCACAGCCAGTCGAGGATGTCGTCGATGGGAAATTCCAGCAGCAGGCGCACGGCGCCTTCGCCATCGCCGCCTTCGCCTGGCGTTCCGGTCCCGCCTGTGGCGGCGGGATGGGCCGCGCGCAGGATATCGCCGGGCTGGCCGTCACCCTGGCCCGCGCCCACGCCGTTGCGCGCGGGCGCCAGGCGGAAACGCGCATGTTCGAGCAGGCGCATGGGCACTTGCACCGTGCGCTGCTGCGGTCCGCCGATCAGGTCAGGCGTGGCGATCAGCTCGGGCAAGTGCGCCTGCACGGCGTCGCGTACTTTCTGGTTGTGGCGCAGCCAGTCGCGCGCGCCGCGCGAGAACAAGCCGTACCAGGGCTGGGCCAGGGCAGGGGCGGTGGACACTGGCGACGTCGTGGCGGCCATGGCTATTCCTGCCCCAGCAAGGTGGTCACGTAGTTGAGCGCTTCGCGCGCACTATGGGCGTCATAGCCGTATTCGTCCACCAGGCGCTGCTCGACGGCGGAGATCCTGGCCCGCACGTCATCGTCGGGGCGCTTGGCTGAACCGACCAGGCGCAGCACATCGCGCCGCTGCTCGAACAGATATTGCTGGATGGCATCGTGCAATTGCGCGTGGCTGCCCAGGCCAAAAGGTTCGCCGCGCTTGAAGGCGCTCATGGCCTTGCGTACCACTTCTTGCCGGAAAGACTGTTTGCCCGCGTCGCTGATATGGATTTTTTCTTCCACGGCGCGCAGGAAGCGCTCGTCGGGACGGCGTTCTTCGCTGGTGATGGGGTCGCGGATCTGGCGGTTGTCGAGCATGGCTTCAACTTCATCGAGATATTTGTTCAGCAAGTCCTGTGCTTCTTGCTCGAACGACACGAACAGGGCCTTGTGCACGTCGGCCTTGACCCAGCGGTTATAAAAATCCTTGCGCGTGAGCACCAGGTAATCGACCCACTGGCGCTTGCGCCGCGGTTCGATGCGCGCATCGCTTTCGATGCCATCCTTCAGGGCCAGCAGCACATCCATGGTGGAGAGGCTGTTGCGCTGGGCGGAAATGATGGCGTGCGACAGGGCATTGATGACGAAACGGGGCGACACGCCCGACAAGCCTTCGTCGGGTGCCTTGTCGCGCGCGCGCAGGCGGCGGATGTCGGCATGCTGCAAGTCGTCGACGTCTTCGTCCGCATATACGCGCAGCTTCTTGACCAGCTCGGCTTCCTTGTCCTCGCCTTCGGACAGGCGGCTGAGGATGGCGAACACGGCCGCCGCATGCAGCACGTGCGGATCGAGGTGCACGTCGCGGAAGGCGGGCGCGGCCGCCTGGATCAGCTTGCGGTAAATGCGCGCCTCTTCGCGGTAATTGAGCGTGTATGGCACTTGCACGATGACCATGCGGTCGAGCAGCGCCTCGTTTTCGCTTTCTTGCAGGAATTTGCGAAATTCGGCCAGATTCGTGTGCGCGAGGATGGTTTCGTCGAGGTAAATCAGGGGAAAGCGCGACACCTTGACATTCTTTTCCTGCGTCAGGGTGAGCAGTAAATAGAGGAATTCACGCTTGACCTTGAGGATTTCGATCATTTCCAGCATACCGCGGCTGGCCGCATACACGGCGCCGGACCAGGACCAGGCGCGCGGATCGCCTTCGTCGCCGTACTGCGCCACTTTCGACAGGTCGACGGAGCCGACCAGGTCGGCCAGGTCGGCCGTGGTGGGGTCGTGCGGCGCATACGTGCCGATGCCGCAGCGGCCCGCCTCGGACAGGTGGATGCGTTCGACGGGCATGCGCAGGAAGTCGCCCGCATACTGTTCTTCCAGCCGCGCGCGGCAATGGGGACACAGTTCGCCATGCAGCTCGGCGTCATAGCTGGCGCGAAAGTCGGCGCGCATGCTGTGCGGTACCAGGTGTAGCGGCGATTCATGCACGGGGCAGCCGGCGATGCCGTACAGCGCGCCTTCGCTGCTGTGGCTGTATTCTTCCAGCCCACGTTTGAGCAGGATCACCAGGGTCGACTTGCCGCCCGACGGCGGGCCCAGCAGCAGCAGCATGCGCCGGCCCACTTCGGAGCCGGCGGCCGCCGCCTTGAAGTAGGCGGCCACGCGGTCGATCGCCTCGTCGATGCCGAACAGTTCGTCGTCGAACAGGCGGCAGCGGAAGCGCCCGCTGTCATCGGTCTGGCCGTTCCAGCGCATCATGTCCCACAGGTACTGGTGCGCGCTGCGCGTCAGCAGAGCCGCGCGGCCGGGCAGGATTTGCTCGATAAAGTCGGCAAAACTGCCGCGCCAGGGGTTGATGCGGTGTTTTTCCGCCCAGGCCGCCATGCCGTGCACAAAACCGGCATGCTGGCCTGCTTGCTCGCCCGCAGGCGCGTCGTCGTGGCGTGTCATACCAGGGCTCGTCATTGTTTCCCCATCCATGCCGTTGCTGGCGTTGCTGTTGTTGCTAACCTTGCTGCCGTGGAGCAGGCCCGGTTCCAGCCTGTCGGCCAAGTATACGGCGGCGCCTCTGCCCGCACGCCTGATCTCGCTCAACCTTGACGAGGGAACTATTTTTGCCCTCCTTTGGCCCCTTTAGCGCAGGACTGCCACGCGCCTGCGCAATTCAATCCAGATCAATACCGGCCGGCGCGGCCCGTCCACACTGGATATCCCAAGCACCCCACGAGGAGAACATGATGATCGGCAATGAGAACGGTTTCAGCGCCCCGCCCGGCAGCAGTGGCCGGGGGCAAAGCGCGGACGATGAAGAGGCCATCGGCCAATTCTCCGCCCCCGGCGAAGACGACAATACGATCGAGAGCGCATCCGTCTCGGACGTGCCCGACGCCTTGAGCGGCGTCAGCATGGAATTGCTGGAAATCAAGCGCAGCATCGAAGACGGCATGCGCCAAGCCATTTCCCAGGCGGCCGGCGTGCGCGCGGCCGACGCCTTCAGCGACGGCGGCAATATCCAGGGCGTGTCCATCGGCCTGGGCGAGGGCGCCAGCGACACCTCGTCCGGCGAGCCGGGCTTGCCGGCCCTGACCCTGTACGTGGCCGAACCGACTTCCGTCGACCGCGCCAAGGCCGCCATCGTGGGAGCCATGGGCGTGCGCGCCGTGGCCAGCGACCGGGTGCCCGTGAATATCGTCGTCACGGGCGTGATCGACGCGCAGCCGCACCGTTTCCGGCTGCGTCCGGCGCCGGGCGGCGTGTCGGTCGGGCATTTCCGCATCACGGCCGGCACCATCGGCTGCCTGGCCGTGGGGCGCAGCGCGCCGCGCAACAGCCGTTTGATGATTCTGAGCAATAATCACGTGCTGGCCAATTCCAACGGCGGCGTGTTCAACGACTGCATCGTGCAGCCGGGCCCCATCGATGGCGGGCGCTGCCCGCAAGACCAGGTGGCCGTGCTCGAGCGCTTCGTGCCCATCAATTTCAGTGGCGGCGTCAATTTTGTCGATTGCGCCACCGGCTGGGCATGGCCAGACCGCGTGCGTCCCGAACTGGTCTACCTGAGCGGTGGCGTGCCGGCCTATTTCCGCATCAGCAACGCGCTGGCAGCGCCCGCGCTGGGCATGCTGGTCGGCAAATCCGGGCGCACGACGCAATTGACGCAGGGCCGCATCACGGGCCTGGGCGCCACCATCAACGTCAATTATGGCGGCGGCAGGATCGCGCTGTTCCAGGACCAGATCGCCATTACGGGTCTCAGCGGGGCATTCAGCGCGGGCGGCGACTCCGGCTCGTCCATCTGGACCTGGAACCAGCAGCGCAATCCCGTCGGTCTGCTGTTTGCCGGCGGCGGCAATATCACCTTTGCCAACCAGATGCGCCGGGTGGTGGTGGCGCTCGACATCACTTTGTACACTTGAGCAGGGTCATGGAAAACGGCGCGGCGGCGTGATGCTTCCTTGCACTGCGCCGCCTTTTGCACGATGATGATAGGGTCAGGTGTGGCTGCCATGCATGGCCTGGCGGGCAAGAGGCGCGCCGTGCCTGCTTGTCCCACGCGTGCCATGGGCAGCATCAGGAGGATGTGTCATGTCAAACAGTAAATTTGTAACAGGGCCATACGCCGTCTTCGAGGATGCGGCCATGCCGTATGTGCCGGACGAGGCGAGTGGCCACGCGGTGGCGGGCCTCGCGCATGCCGCGCCACCGCCGCCCGGCCGGCTGGAAGCGGCAAAGCGGCGCAATGAGCGGGCCTTGATGGCGATCGATGGCGTCGAAGGCGTCAGCCTGGGGCAGACTGCCATCGGCGGCGAAGCTCTCGTCGTGTATTTGCGCGATGCCTCCGTCAAGCGGCGCGTGCCGTCGCAGGTCGATGGTTATCCGGTGGAAACGAGCATCACGGGCCAGATCGACATCCAGCGCGGGTAGGGTATATGGATGGCAAGAAAAGCCCGCTTGCGGGCCTTCCTTGCCCTGCATGCGCTGACCCTATTTGCTCAGACGGGCTATCGCTTCGGCCACGCCCGCGCCATATGCGGGGTCGCACAGGGTGCAGTTGCCGATGTGGCGTTGCTTGACTTGCTCAGAGGCGCCCGAGATGGCGCGCGCCGTGTTGTCGAACAAGGCTTGCTGCTGCGCCGCAGTCATCAGATGGAACAGGGCCCGCGGCTGCGAATAGTAATCCTCGTCGACCCTGTGGTTCCAGTGGTCGGCCGCGCCTTCGATACTCAGCGGCGGCTCGCGGAAGTCAGGCTGCTCGGCCCATTCCTGCTCGCTGTTCGGTTCATAGCCCAGGGTGCCGCCCTGGTTGCCGTCGACGCGCATCTGGCCGTCGCGGTGGTAGCTGTGGAACGGGCACTTCGGCGCGTTGACGGGGATATGGCTGTGGTTGACACCGAGGCGGTAGCGCTGCGCGTCGCCATATGAAAACAGGCGCCCCTGCAGCATCTTGTCCGGCGAAAAACTGATGCCGGGCACCACGTTGGCCGGGTTGAAGGCCGCCTGCTCCACTTCGGCAAAGTGGTTGTCGGCATTGCGGTTCAGTTCCAGTACGCCCACCTCGATCAGCGGATAGTCGCCGTGCGGCCACACTTTCGACAGATCGAAGGGGTTCAGGTGATACGTGCCGGCCTCTTTTTCCGGCATGATCTGCACGTACAGCGTCCAGCGGGGGAAATCCTTGTTTTCGATGCTCTCGTACAGGTCGCGGTGCGAGCTTTCGCGGTCCTTGCCCACCAGCGCCTCGGCTTCGGCGTCCGTCAGGTTTTCAATCCCTTGCTGGGTTTTAAAGGTGAACTTGACCCAGAAACGCTCGTTTTGCGCGTTCAGGAAGCTGAAGGTATGGCTGCCGAAGCCGTGCATGTGGCGGAAGCTGCGCGGCAAGCCCCGGTCGCTCATCACCACCGTCACCTGGTGCAGCGCTTCGGGCAGCGAGGTCCAGAAGTCCCAGTTGCTGTTGGCGCTGCGCAGGCCCGTGCGCGGGTCGCGCTTGATGGCGTGGTTCAAGTCGGGGAATTTCAGCGGGTCGCGCATGAAGAACACGGGCGTGTTGTTGCCGACCAGGTCCCAGTTGCCTTCTTCCGTGTAGAACTTCAGGGCGAAGCCGCGGATATCGCGCTCCGCGTCCGCCGCGCCCCGTTCGCCGGCCACCGTGGAAAAGCGCGCGAACATGGGCGTTTGCTTGCCTACGGCGCCAAAGATTTTCGCCCGCGTGTAGCGCGTGATGTCGTGCGTGACGGTAAACGTGCCATGCGCGCCGGAACCCTTGGCATGCATGCGGCGCTCGGGGATGACTTCGCGGTCGAAGTGGGCCAGCTTTTCCAGAAACCACACATCTTGCAGCAGGGCAGGGCCGCGTGGGCCGGCCGTCTGGATGTTCTGGTTGTCGACGACAGGCGCGCCAAAGGCGGTGGTCAGCTTTTTCATTGGACTCTTTCTTTATAGGGAGGTCGACGGACGAGCCAGGGCCTGCCCAAACACTGGCTGGGCTGAGCGTATGCGACATACTCACCGAGGCTGGTCCAGAGTAACAAATTTCTAAAAAGCAAATTCAGCGTGCGATTTCGAGGCTGGCGACAGCCCCGCCGCGTCCAGGGACGCAGCTAGGCCATCATAGCCCCTCGGCTATGTCTAGTCCAACACGATTGATCTGGCGCAAAGTGCAGCGTGATTTTCTGGCGCGTTAGCGATATGTGGCCATCCCGCAATATGGCTGGGCCTTGACCTGGCTTAAAACTTGTTCCAGTTATTGTGCCGGTGTTCCGTCGCTTCCTTCATCAGGTGGCCCGCGCGCAGGGCGTCGTCCGCCTGCACCGTCATGGCCAGTTCCTGGATGGCGGGCGGGTACTCATGGTGGGCCGCTTCTTCCAGCAGTGCATGGCCCTTGACCAGATCGCGCGGCACGCCGCGGCCTTCGCGGTAGGCGTTGTAGAGCAGGAACATGGCATGCGGATTGCCCAGCTCGCTCGATTTTTCCAGCCAGCGTGCCGCAATCACGGGATCTTGCGGCACGCCTTCGCCATTCGCCGCCAGCAGGCCCAGCATCAATGCCGCCTTGGCATGGCCTTGCAGCGCCGCCTGCCGGTACCACAGCCAGGCCTGGTCGGGCGTGGCCGCGCGCCGCATCTGGCCCAGCTCGAAGGCCGCTTCCGTATCCCCGGCGCGGGCCGCCTGTTCGAACAGATGCAGCGCCTCGGCGCGGCGTTCCGGCCGGGCCTGGTAAATCAGCGCCAGTTCGCGCTCGGCGACGGGCATGTCCTTGCCGGCCCAGCCGCGGACCTTGCGCTCGGCCTGCTGGTCGCCCGCCTGGCGCGCGTGCATGGCGACCGCTTCGATTTCCGCCGGCGTCGGCGGCGGCGACGCCTGGCAGGCGGCCAGGACGGCGGCCAGCACGACGGCGGGGAGGGAGAGTGCGTGTTTCATCTGGATCACCTTGCAGAATGAGGGGCCGGAACTGCCACAGTCCCGGCCCATGGACCTTATTTGCTCAGGTCGATGCGGTACTTGGCGAAACCGCTGGCGTCGAGGCCGCCTTCGGCCGCCACGTTGGCGATGCCGCTGCCTTGCGCCAGCGCCAGGTGGCCGGGCGCCGAGCGCAGGATCACGGGACCGGCCGTGGCCGTCTTGACGAAGCTCCAGCTGCGCGCGCTGCCATTGGCCGCCAGGCTCACCTTGCCGCCCTTGGTGCTCAGCGACGCCAGGTAGTTGCTGACCACGGCCTGGTTCGCATCGGGCGACTTGATGATGGTCTTGCTGCCATCGATGCCGGGCACGGCGCCGCCGCCACCGGCGCGGTAGTCGTTGGTGGCGACGATGAAATCATCGCCATCGGCCACGGGTGCGCCCTTGTAGGTCAGGTTGATGATGCGGCTGCCCGGCTTTTTCGTCACGTCGATCTGGTACGTGAGCGCATTGTTTTCCGCATAGAACACGTCATAGTTATAGATCGTGGCATACGACGGCACCAGGTCTTGCTCGGCAGTACTGGCCGGGTCGATCTGGCCAAATTGCCTGGCCGACGTTTCCAGCCACGCCTTCAAGTCCGCGCCCTTGATTTTCACGGCTTGCAGGTTGTTGTTGCTATACAAATACAGGTCGCCTGGGTTGCGCACTTGCAAGCCGATTGGCGCGGCAGGCGTCGCACCTGCGGCCACGTCCGTGAAGTCCGACGGCCCGTTGCGGCCCGCCTTGAACGGCGCGCTGCACGAGATGACGGGGATGCTCTTGTAGCTGGACAAGGTGGCATCCGTGCTGGTGGCGATGAAATTTTTCACGTAGTCGAGCTGCGCCTGGTTCACCAGCTGGATGGCGCTGACGTCGCCCACCAGCGCAAAGTACGCCGACATTTCGAAATCCGTGCTGATGCCCAGCGGCTGCTTGGCGTAGGCGATGGTGGCCGCGTGCTCGGTGGCCACCAGCGGTGCGATGGCCGGGTCGGCTTTCACCAGGGTCTTGCCATCGGTGTACTTGAAGCCGCGCGATTCCACCGTGGTCTTGGCCGGTTGCACCACCCACTTTCCGGCCTGATACACCATCGTCAGCTTGATGATGCCCAGACGGCGGCCCCAGCTTTGCGCCATGACGGTCGGCACGCCGTTCACAAAACCGTTGACGGCGTCGATCTTCGCGCTGGCCGGGAAGGCGGCAAACGAGGCATCCAGCGCGGCCGCGCCTTCTTCCTTGCCTTTCGGGAAGATCAAGTGCGAGTGGCCGATCATCAGCGCGTCGATGCCCGTGCTGGTCAGGTGATAGCTGCCGTTTTCCATCTTCGGGCTGTAGGTGCTCGTGTCCAGGCCGCCATGCGACAGGGCCACGACGAGGTCGGCGCCCTTGTTGCGCAATTCGGGCACGTACTGTTTTGCCGCTTCCTGCACGCCCGTCACGCTGACCTTGCCAGCGAGCACTTTTTGATCCCATTCGAGGATTTGCGGCGGCACAAAGCTCAGCACGCCCACATTGATCTTCACGCTCAGCTTGCTGCCATCGGGTGCCGTGGCGGCGAAATCGCGGGGCAGCAGCGTATACGGCTGGAAGATGGGCTTGCCGCTGGACACGCCGACGACATTGCTCAGCACGGAAGGGAAGGCGGGCGCGCCGCAGGTGCCCGTCGGCTTGGCCACGCCCGGTATGCCGAAATCCGTGTTGGTGATCTGGCTCAAATAGCCAAGGCCATAGTTGAATTCATGGTTGCCCATGCCGCCCGCATCGTATTTCAGCGCGTTCATGGCCTTGTGCACGGCCAGCGTGCCGGAGCAGGGCACGGGCGCGGCCACGGCTTGTAAATCGGCCAGCAAGGTGCCCTGGATGACGTCGCCATCGTCGAGCAAGACGTTGTTCGGATTTTCCGCGCGCGCCGCCTGGATCAGGGTCGACGTGCGCTCCAGGCCCAGGCTGGTGTCTTCGGCCAGCGCGTAATAATTGTAACTGAGGACGTTTGAGTGGATATCGGTGGTTTCCAGCAATGCCACGCTGACCGTCGTGCCTTCTGGGATGACCTGCGCCGTCGTCGAGCCGCCGTTGCAGCCAGTTAAACCTGCACTTGCCAGCGCCGCCAGCATGATCCAATTTGTTTTCATTGCCGCCCTTAGAATGATTCAAAAGACGCGACTGTAACGCCGGCATATGACGCCACCATGACAGTGTGGCATGGCGCATGGCGTCGTGCCGGCGCATCAATGCGCCGGCAGCTTTTTCAACACCTCATTGCTGAAGTATGGTTCATCCTCCACCCAGAAAATATAGTCCAGGCCCAAGTAGTTGCGGGCAAAGTCGAGGACATCCTCGACCGAGTTTTTTTTCCCGGTGCGGGGATTGATCTGGCGCAGATTGCCGTCTTGCACGGCCATGCCTTTGACCAGATCGGCCGGGTAGTCCTTGATGAAGCCGTAGCTTTGGCCCATATGGCTTTTTCGATACGGCATCAGGTCGGGGCCGCCCACGCCCATCTGTAGCGTTTGCGCTTGCGCAAACACGCTGCGCATATAACCCTTGTCGCTCCACGGAAGCCATTCACCTGGCAAAAAATTCAAATACACCATGGTATTGGTGTGAGGAAAGGCGCCGGCCAGCACCCGCATGTTTTCCTTGATGGCATCGACATACTGTTGCGGCTTGAAATCATCGGGAAAAATCGTATTTCCTTTACTGTCCTCGATGCCGATGTCGATCAAGCTTTCGCTGAAATTAATGCCCTCGATTTTCCCGTCGAATTCCTGGCCCAGCGCCCGGATCAAGCGCTGGTAACGGTCGCGCACCGGTTGTTCCCACATCTTTGGCGACCAGCCGTATTCATCATCCGTCACCGGTTTGTGCGGGTCACGCTCCGGCGCCGAGAGCATGCTTTGCTTGATGATGCCGCCCTGGTAGCGAGGATCGCTGAGCAGATAGGCCGGCACATTATGGCGCGGCGTGAAGGATTTTTCCTGCAGTTGTATCCACAGTTTTTTGCCGATTGAATCGAGATAGGCGATGTCGTGGCGGATCGCCGAAAAATCATACCGGTCCTGTTGCGGCTCCAGGCTGCGCCAGGTGTAGACGATTTGCGCGCCACGGAAGCGGGGATCGTTTAACGCTTTATCCGAGCGGATGTTTTCCCCGTTCAGTTCACGGTGATTAAAGTAAAGATAGTGCTGGATCGGCTTTTTTATGTCTGCGGCAATGGCGCTGCCCATCATCAAAACAAGTAAGGCAAGAAGCCATGTGGAGTTGCGCAAGAACATCGATTCCTTGGTGATTGTGAAAATTGAACTGTGGCAAGATGGAGTATCTTCAGGCGCCATGCAAGCACAATTGATCAAGCGCGACAAACTCTAATTTTGTATCAAATCTATATTTTCTGCTGATCTTTTGGCCAATTCAGGATTATTGCTATTATTTAAAACCCAGAGAGCAAGTTTGCCATTTTCAATAATTTCTTTTTTGGAATAGATTATACTAAAATAATCCTGTAATTTGTTATTGTCTGTCGGTAACGGCAAATTTTTCATCTCTTCTGGGATATCTTCGAAGTAATACCTTGATTTTTCCAATGACGGATACTTCTTTAGCAAATAATCATTCACGGTATATGGCTCATAATTTCCCACGAATAAGTCTTTTGTCAAAATTCCTGTAATTGTAATTTTATTGATATGTTTTTTTAAATATTCAAAATTCTCTTTTGTGGTCGAGAAGTCGGATTGTGAAATTGTGTTACTTTTCGACAATTGCCTGACCACAGAAAGCCTAACATGATCGCCATTGATCTCTATTACTTTGAAAATGTAATAATCCGTTTGAATGCTTTGGCTTCCACCATTAACCCCTGTTGTTTTGCTGAAAATAAAACTTCCCATTTGCAATTTGTGCTCAGGGCTGTTCATGGTTTGTTTCCATATATACGGGTTGTAAATCATTTTCTTAAAAGAATATATGGAGATGAGAGCGAGCAGGCTTATTATCAGTATTTTTTTCATTGGCCAGGCGAGAATAAAATATTTAAGAGCGGCTTGCTAAGGGCTAATAAAATCGAAGCCAGCCGATGTGATGCTCGCGCGGCCGCGCGGCTGAGAAGCACGGCTGTATGTCTGCACGGGGGCAGAATCAGTCTTCATCGCGTCATCCAGGGGCTGTCGACAACAGTTCAGCCGCCATGCGCTTACTTCGATGGCATCGCCGACGAGCTCGCACTCTAGCACGTCGAGGGCAGGGATCCTGATCCTGCTGGTAGCGCATGGATTCCTCTTTTTCACGGTGGCAGGCAAAGATCGCCAGACAAATGCAAGTGAGTTGCATTATAATTCGAAAACGCAATTCATTTGCATTCATGCGACCATCGCCAACTCAGCCAGCCGAAGGAATCCCCATGTCACAGCGCACACTTCCCGTCACCGTCCTGTCCGGATTTCTCGGTGCCGGCAAGACCACCTTGCTCAACCACATACTGCGCAACCGCGAAGGCAAGCGCGTGGCCGTCATCGTCAACGACATGAGCGAAGTCAATATCGATGCTTCGCTGGTGAAAGACAGCGCCGCGGCTGCTGGTACGGCCCTGTCGCGCACGGAAGAAAAACTCGTGGAAATGTCGAACGGCTGCATCTGCTGCACCCTGCGCGACGATTTGCTGCTGGAAGTGCGGCGCCTGGCGTTTGAAGACCGCTTCGATTACTTATTGATCGAATCGACGGGCGTGGGCGAGCCGATGCCCGTGGCCGCCACCTTCGACTTCGAGGACGAGCACGGCGACAGCCTGAACGACGTGGCGCGCATCGACTGCATGGTCACCGTCGTCGACTGCGCCAACTTGCTGATGGACTTTCATAGCGAAGACAGCCTGGAACAGCGGGGAGAAACGGCGGGCGAGGGTGACGACCGGCAGCTGGCCAACTTGCTCACGGAACAGATCGAGTTTGCCAATGTCATCGTCCTCAACAAGGTCGACATGGTCGATGCGGACGAGCGCCTGCGCGTGCTGGCCATCGTAAAAGCCTTGAATCCCGGCGCGCGCATCATCGAAACGAATCAGTCCGTCGTGCCGCTCGATGCCATCTTGGGCACGCAGTTGTTCGACCTGGAGCAGGCGGCCAGCATGCCGGGCTGGGCCCAGGAGCTGGCCGGCGTGCACACGCCGGAGACGGAAACGTATGGCATCAGCAGCTTCGTGTTCCGCGCGAAGGAACCATTCCACGCGCAGCGCCTGCATGACTATATTTCGCAGCCAATTCCAGGCGTGGTGCGCAGCAAGGGATACTTTTGGCTGGCCAGCCGCCCCGAATGGGTGGCCAGCCTGTCCGGCGCGGGCAAGCTGATGAATATCGAACCCGTGGGCCTGTGGTGGGCGTCCGTGCCGCAGCAGCGCTGGCCCACGGATGCCGCCTCGCTGGCGGAAGTCAAAACGGGCTGGAGCGAGCCCTATGGCGACCGGTACCAGGAACTCGTCTTCATCGGCCAGGACATGGACCAGGCCGCCATCAAGGCGAACTTGAAGAAATGTCAACTCAACCACACGGAAACGCGCCAGGGCATGGCCGCCTGGCGCCGGCTGCCCGATCCGTTTCCACTATGGCAGCGCATGGAAGAACTGGAAGACTAACCTTGAACAGGAATACACCATGACAGAACTGATCCCCGTCACCATCATCACGGGCTTTCTCGGCAGCGGGAAAACCACCTTGCTCAAGCGCATATTGCAGGGCGATCACGGCGTGCGCATCGCCGTGATCGAAAATGAATTCGCCGCCGAAAGCATCGACCATGGCTTGCTGGTGCAGGACAGCGACGAGCAGATCGTGGAAATGAACAATGGCTGCATCTGCTGCAGCGTGCGCGGCGACCTGATCCGCATCCTGGGCGAGCTGCACGCGAAACGCGCAGCCGGGACGATCGCCTTCGACCACGTGATCATCGAAACCACCGGCCTGGCCGCGCCCGGTCCCGTGGCGCAAACCTTCTTTGCGGAGCCTTCCGTCAGCGAGCACTACCTGCTCGACGCGATATTGACGGTGGTCGATGCGCGCCATGCGCAGCAGCAATTGACGGCGCACAGGGAAGCGCAGGAACAGGTGGGCTTTGCCGACCGCATCCTGCTGTCGAAGACGGACCTGGTCGGCAAGGACGAACTGGCCGCGCTGCGCCAGCGCCTGGTCGCCATCAATGGCCGCGCCGGCATCCAGAAAGTGCGCTTTGGCAATGTGCCCTTGCGCGACATCCTGAACATTCGCGGCTTCAACTTGAACGCCATCGTCGAGCTGGAGCCGGATTTCTTGGGGGAATTGGGGCACCGCCATGGCGACGGCGTGCAATCGTTCGTGTATCACCAGGCCCAGGCCCTCGATATGTTGCAGGTAGAGAACTTTCTCGATGCCGTGGTGCAGCTGTTCGGCACCCAGCTGATGCGCTACAAGGGCATTTTGTACGTGGCCGACTTGCCATGCCGCGCCGTCTTTCAGGGCGTGCACATGCTGATGGGCTCGGAACTCGGCGCGCCGTGGCGCGACGACGAGACGCGCGCCAGCAAGATCATTTTTATTGGCCGCGACTTGCCGCAGGACATGCTGATCCGTGGCCTGGACCGCTGCGTGGCCAAGGCGGGCAGCGCCGTCGGGGTGGCGGCATGAGCGTGGAAGCGGGCTTGCCCGCCCTGGCGTTGATCTTTCTGCTTGGCACGCTGCATGGGCTGGAACCGGGCCACCCGGCGCGCGTGCGTGCCTGAGGCGGGGGCGTGGGTATAATGGAAAAAAACTGCCGGATTCCACCATGCCCGCACCCGAAATCGTCATCCGCCTGCTGACGCCAGCCGACACCGCCGCCTTTTGCGCGCTGCGCCTGCGCGCCATCCTGGATTCGCCCACGTCGTTTTCTTCGTCACGCGAGGACGAGCTGGCGCGCACGCCGGAAGAGCACGCGCAGCGCATCGCCGGCGGGCCGCTGCACAAGGCTTTTGGCGCCTTCGATGGAGAACGATTGGTCGGCTTTGCCGGCTTGCGGCGCGACCCCATGCGCCAGCTGTCGCACAAGGCCTTGCTGTGGGGCGTCTTCGTCGATGCGCCGCAGCGTGGCAAGGGCGTGGCACGGCGTCTCGTCAACGCCTGCATCGAACAGGCCGAGACGGACCCTGCCATCATGCAAGTGCATTTGAGCGTGAATGCGGAAAATAATGCCGCACGACAACTGTATGAATCGCTGGGATTTATCGCGTACGGCACGGAACCGCGTTCGATGCGCGTCGGCGACTTGTTCTATGACGAGCATCACCTGGCCTTGCTGCTCAAGTGATGTTGCGGGGGAATTATTTACAGCGCGGGCACAGGCCTTTGATCAGATAATCGACTTCACCGCCGCTGAAGCCTTCCGGCAAGAGCACGGGCGGCGGCAGCTTGACTTCATTGAAGCAGGTGACGTTGGCACATTTGGTGCACTGGAAGTGCGCGTGTTCGTGCGCCTGGTGGCCGGCGCCCGCGCTGAAGCGCCACACCTGGTCGGCGCCCGCGATGCGGTGCACGAGTTCATTTTCCGTCAGCCATTCCAGTACCCGGTACAGGGTGACGGAATCGATATCGCTGTCCTGCGACAGCGCCTGCTGGATTTCATGGTGGGTCAGCGAACGGCTTTGCGCCAATAAAAAGTCGAGCACCTTCACGCGCGTCTTGGTGACGCGGGCGTTGGTGTTGCGGATCAGCGATTCGGCGTGCGGTGTAGAAGATGATGTCAACATGGTAAGCCTGCTTGCGGGGGACCGGCTGGCGGCGTCATCGCCGTGCCCGTTGCCACCCTATGGGCCGTATCTTAGCATGCGTGCCGCACCGGATGAAACGGTGTCATGCTTTGAACCTCCAATAGCGGCCGGCGACCGTATCGACGGGGTCGAGAAAGCGCTGGTCGGCGCGCGCCTGGTCGCGTATCAGATAAAACATGTCGGACAGTGCCGAGCGCTTTTCCGCAAAATAGGAGTGCTTCATGAAGCTGGTGTCCACTCCGGTGGCGTCGATGGTTTCCACGCCCGCCACGATCAGCATGCCGGCGCCGCTGTCGCCCGCGCGCGGGTAGCCGTGCACGGCTTTCGAGGCGGCCAGGGCCAGGTCTTGCGACGAGGCATACAGGGTGACGGGGTTGCGCGCGCCGGCCAGTTGCGGCGCGATATCGTGCTTGAAGATGGCAGCGTCGATGTCGGGCGCGGACAGGATGAGTTCCGTGATTTTTTGCGCCAGTTGCGGCTGCGCGGCCAGCAAGTCGGCCACGGCCCGCGTCAGCCCGCGGCCACCCATGCTGTGGCCCACCAGATACACTTGCGCCGCCTGCGTGTTGGCGAGAAAGTCGGCCAGGAAGCTGCTAATGTGGGGCGTGCTCCACTCGATATTGTTTTCATCGATGGTATAGCCAGCCAGATCGCCGCGCGACGGCCAGCTGTAGAACACGGGGACGCCGTCGAAACCGAGGTCGTAGGCCATCTGTCCCGTGCGCCGGGCGGCATCCTCGAAACTCACGTTATAGCCGTGCACGAAGACAAACGCGCTCTTGCCGGCCGAGGCGCGTACCTGCGTTTTCAAGGCGGCAAAGAAGTTGTCGCGGTCCTGCACCTCTGCCGACAGCAGCACCACGTGCTTGGCCGGGTCGTCGCGAAATTCCAGGCGCCACAGCGACGGCGATTCCAGCTGGCCCATGCGGTGATCGCGGGGGATGCTGATGTCGCAGCTGCCATAGCTGAGCGGGCCGTTGCCTCCCATGACGTTGCGTTCGCCGCTGAAGCGCTGCGCCGGCGGCTTGCCCACGTCGCGCTGGCGGTCCGTGGCGAAATACACTTTGACGACCGCATAATTGGAGACGACGGCGCTCTTGTCGGCCGGCGCGGGCGCCGTTGCCACTTCGGGCAGCGGTGAAGGCGGGCGCTGCAGTGAGTCGAGCAAGCCTTGCGCGGCAAACAGGCTTGCCATGTCATCGGGCACGTTTGCCGTGGCCAGGGCGGCCGACAGGGCCAGTTGCAGCCGGATATTGGCAGGATCGGCTTCCAGGGCGGCGATGGCGGCCAGGATGGCGGCGGCGCTGTCGAACCTGGCGATGGCCAGCTTGAGGCGTTGATAGTGGCTGGCGACGGCCTCGGGCGCGTGGCCAGGCGCGCCATGCCCGATGGCTGCCACGACAGCGGAAGTGATCAAGTCCATGCGCCACCTGCCTTTCAGGTCAATCTGGATTGAATGTCAACGCATATTGCCATAAAAGCACTCAAAAAGCGACTTGTCCAGCACCGAGCGCAGGCGGTGCGCGGCAGGTCAATGCTGCTTGTCGTCGCTGAACTGCTGCGCCAGCGATTGCAAGGGCGCCACGGTCAGGCCGCCCCGGCTCACGTGTTCGGGGATGGCCACGCGCACGGGCTTGCTGTGCATGTTGGCGGACGACAGCACGTTGGTCGTGGTCTCGGGCGCCGCATTCCACACGGGATCGACGATGCCTTCGAACACATGTTTCAATTGCTCGCCCCAGGTGTCGCGGATCATGCGGAAATACTGGTTCTTTTCATCGATGGTGACGAAGCGCGTGACGGTCAGGCTGCCTGTCTCGTAGACGAGCAAGTCGAGCGGCAAGCCGACGGAAATGTTCGAGCGCAAGGTCGAATCCATGGAAATGAGCGCGCACTTGGCAGCTTCATCGAGGCGTGTGAACGGGTTGATGACCCGGTCGATGATGGGCTTGCCATATTTCGCTTCGCCGATCTGGAAATACGTGTTTTCATCGTGCGATTCGATGAAATTGCCAGCCGAATACACCTGGAACAGCCGGCAGCGCTCGGCGCCTATCTGGCCGCCTAAAATGAAGCTGACATTGAAATCGATGCCGCAATCGGCCAGGGCCTTCGCTTCGCGCAGGTGCACGGTGCGCACGGCGTCGCCCACGATGCGCGCCGCGTCGTACATGCTGGCCACGTTCCAGATGCTGCGTCCATCCGCATCCACATGTTCGGAGACGATCTGGCGGATCGCTTGCGAGATCGACAGGTTGCCAGCCGTCATCAGCACCAGCATGCGGTCGCCCGGGTTTTCGAACACGCTCATCTTGCGGAAGGTGCCCACCTGGTCCACGCCGGCGTTGGTGCGGGAGTCGGACAGGAAGACCAGGCCTTCGTTCAGGCGCATGCCTATGCAATAAGTCATCGTCGTAAATCAAGTCAAAGGGGGAAGCATTCTACACCAGCCGGACCGTGCCACCTGCTGGCAAGGCCCGGCCAGCCTCATTCTTGCCACTACACGGGCACGATCTGCACGTCGACTCGTAAGGTTTCCGTGCCGCCACCCTGGCGCACGCCGCGCACGGGCGCCGCCGAATCGTAGTCGCGCCCGATGGCCAGGCGGCAATACGCATCCGTCATCAGCCGCGCGTGGGTCACATCGATGCTGACCCAGCCCGCGAAATCCGGGTCTTCCGTCCAGGCATCGACCCAGGCATGGCTGGCCGCATGGCCCGTCGTGCCCGGATCGATGTAGCCGGACACATAGCGCGCCGGAATGCCCCAGGCGTGGCAGCAGGCGAGGAACAGATGCGCGTGGTCCTGGCACACGCCGCGCCCCAGGGCCAGCGCGTCGCCGGCCGTGGTGGTGACCATGGTGGCGCCACTTTCATACGCCACCTTGCCGACGATATGCTCGGCCAGGCGCAGCAAGTGGCCGGTGCCCGCCGTCACGCGCCGGTCGGGCAGGCTGGCGGCCGCCAGTTCCAGAATAGCGGGGTTGGCCTGCGTCAGGGCTGTCGGCATGGTAAACAACAGCGGCGACAAGGTATCGATCAGGTTCAGGCGTCCCTTGTGCGGGTAGATGGTTTCCACCACGCCGTGCGCCACCAGGCTCAGCGACTGGTGGCTGCCGTTGATCGTCAGCATGTGCGACAAATTGCCGTAGGCATCCGTGTAGGCGTGGCACCGGCCCGGCGTGGCGATGTGCCAGGACAGGGCGCGCTGCTGCGGCTCGATACGCGGCGTCAGGTGCAGCTGCTGGATGGTGTAGGCCAGCGGCGCACTGTAGGCGTAATGGGTTTCGTGGCGGATAGTGAGCTGCATCAGGCCGCCAGGGGAACGAGGAAGTCGCGGCTGACGCGGTTGCCCAGCTCGTAGATGTTTTCCAGAAACTCCGTCAGGGTCAGGTGCAAACCCGCCTTCATGATGTCGTCGATATGGCCGAATTTCAGCTCCGCATGCAGTTTTCCCGCAAACCTTTCCGTATCGGCCGACACGTCATTGCGGATATGTTTTAAGTTTTCCACCACGTCATCCATGCAGGCAAGCAAGGACCTGGGCATGTCGCCGCGCAGCATCAGCAGTTCCGCCACGCGTGCCGGCGTGATGACGTCGCGGTAGACCTTGCGGTAGATTTCGAAGCCGGAAACGGAGCGCAGCAGCGCCGCCCAGTAGTAAAAGTCGCGCTGGGTGATGTCTTTCGAGGTGTCGCGCGCGCCGTGGAACTTCACGTCGAGGATGCGCGCCGTGTTGTCGGCCCGCTCCAGGAAGGTGCCCAGGCGAATGAAGTGGATCGCCTCGTCCTTGAGCATGGTGCCCAACGTGACCCCGCGCGACAGATGCGAGCGGTATTTGACCCATTCGAAGAAGGCGCTGGGGTCCGTTTCCAGCAGATTGCTGTTCAATCGCTTCTGCATGTCGAGCCAGGTGGCGTTCTGGATTTCCCACACTTCCGTCGTCAGGGTGCCCCGCACGGCGCGGGCGTTTTCGCGCGCGCCCGTCAGGCAGGCGAGGATCGACGACGGGTTGTTCGGGTCGCGCACCATGAAGTCGAGCACGTCGCGCGTGTGGAAGCGGCCATATTTGTCATCGTAGGCGCTTTGCAGCTCGGAAATGCCCAGCGTGGCGCGCCAGCCCTGTTCCGCGTCCTGCTCGGACTGGGGCAGCATGGACGTTTGCATGTTGACGTCGAGCATGCGCGCCGTGTTTTCCGCCCGCTCCGTGTAGCGGGCCATCCAGAACAAATGATCGGCGGTGCGGCTCAGCATGTTTTTTCTCCTGCAAAAGCGGATGTATCTTCGAGTACCCAGGTATCCTTGGTGCCGCCCCCTTGCGAGGAATTGACCACCAGCGAGCCTTCGCCGAGCGCCACGCGGGTCAGGCCGCCGGGCACCATGGAAATGGTCTTGCCAGACAGCACGAACGGGCGCAGATCGATGTGGCGCGGCGCGATGCCGGCCTCCACATACGTGGGGCAGGCGGACAGGGCGAGGGTCGGCTGGGCGATGTAGCCGCCCGGATTGGCCAGCAGGCGCTGGCGGAAATCCTCGATCTGCGCGGCGCTCGACGCCGGTCCCACCAGCATGCCGTAGCCGCCCGCGCCATGCACTTCCTTGACGACGAGTTTTGCCAGGTTCGCCAGCACGTAGGACAGGTCGGCGCTCTTGCGGCACTGGTAGGTGGGCACGTTGTTGAGGATCGGTTCCTGCGACAGGTAGAATTTGATCATGTCGGGCACGAACGGATAGATCGACTTGTCGTCGGCCACGCCCGTGCCGATGGCGTTCGCCAGCGTCACTCGTCCCGCGCGATACACGGACAGCAGGCCCGGCACGCCCAGCGAGGAGTCCGAGCGGAAGGCCAGCGGGTCGAGGAAATCGTCGTCGACGCGGCGATAAATCACGTCGACGCGCTTGGGGCCGCGCGTGGTGCGCATGTACACGGAATTGTCGTTGACAAACAGATCCTTGCCTTCGACCAGTTCCACGCCCATCTGCTGGGCCAGAAACGCATGTTCGAAGTAGGCCGAGTTATACATGCCCGGTGTCATGACGACGACCGTGGGGTCATCGACGCCCATCGGCGCGACGGAGCGCAGGTTGTCAAGCAGCATGTCCGGGTAATGGTCGACGGGGGCGATGCGGTTGCGGGCGAACAGTTCCGGGAACAGCCGCATCATCATCTTGCGGTCTTCCAGCATGTAGGACACGCCGGACGGCACCCTTAAATTGTCTTCCAGCACATAAAATTCGCCCTGGCCCGCGCGCACGATATCGACACCGGCGATGTGGGCGTAAATGTCGGAAGCGACGGCGATACCCTGCATTTCCGGGCGGTACTGGGCATTCTTGTAGATTTGCTCGGCGGGAATGATGCCCGCCTTGATAATGTTTTGCTCATGATAAATATCATGGATGAACATGTTCAAGGCTTGCACGCGCTGCACCAGGCCCGTTTGCATCTGTGCCCATTCGGCGGCGGGAATGATGCGCGGGATGGTGTCGAACGGAATCAGGCGTTCCGTGCCGGCATCGTCGCCATACACGGCGAAGGTGATGCCGACGCGGCGGAACGTCAGGTCGGCCTCGGCCCGCTTGCGGGCGATGGTCTCGGGCGATTGCTGCGCCAGCCAGCTGTCAAATTCACGATAGTGTTCACGTACCTTGCTGTCCGCCCCCACGTCATTTGCAGTCATTTCATTGAAAAAATTTGCCATGTTGTGATTTCCCTTGAGCCGTGTCTATGTATAGCTCAGCAGGAAGCGTGCCAGTCAGGCGATGGCCGGAAAGTGCAATCATGACCACTTTTGTGGCGTTCACGGGGCATGCGCACCGCTTTGGTGCGCACGGCGTCAGTTTCTGGGGCTATCGGCCGCAGGCACGAAGGGGCGGCAATCGATGGGCAGGTCGAGGATGAAGGTGGTGCCCGCTTGCGGCGAGCTGTCGACGGCCACGCTGCCGCCATGGCTTTCGGCCACGTTCTGCACAAAGGGCAGGCCGATGCCCCAGCCGGGTGCGGGCGCGTGGTTGTCGCGCCGCAAGTAGTCGAAGATGCGCGCCATCTGCTCCGTGGCGATGGCGTGGCCACGGTTGTGGACGGTTAGTATCATGCGTTCGTGGGCGTGCGCCACGTGCACGGCGATGGGGCTGTCGTCGCCATATTTGACGGCATTGCTGATCAGGTTTTCCAGCGCGCGGCGCAGCGAGTTTTCGCACCACCAGCCCGTGACGGACTGGCCCGTGAGCACGCAGCGGCCAGATTGTTGCAGGTTGACCTGGCCGCACACGGCTTGCGCCAGCGGCAGGATGTCGAACTGGCTCAAGGCCAGCGGCAGGCGCTGGCCCCGCTGGTAGCTGAGGGTATCGAGCAATTCCTCGATCATCGCGTCGAGGCGCTTGCTCTGTTCGCCGATCTTGCGTGCCAGCTCCTGCACCCTGGCAGGGTCGGCTTGCAGCTGCAGCAACTGGGCGCTGGTGGCGATGACGGCCAAGGGGTTGCGCATGTCGTGCGACAGGCCGGCGGCGATGCGGCGCCGGAAACTTTCATGCATGGCCGTGAACTCGCGTATCGATTCGCGGATGCCCGTGTCGATCGAATCGTTGATGATGCGCCAGTCGCGCCGCCGCAGGGACACGCCCGCCTCGAGGGCGACGGCGGCGAAGCAGTCGCGGAAAATCTGGTATTCCTGGATCACCTGTTCCGGCCCGTAATCGGTCATGCGCGCCCGTTCATTGCCATGCACGGCCGGCACGTTGCTGTTGCTGGCGGCGTTTTCGCGCGCATGGCCCGGGGTCAGCGCCTCGGCCAGGTTGTCGAAGAAGGCGGGCAGGGTGTTGATCAATATGGGTGTGAGCAATTGTTCGGCGCCGCGCACGCTGGCGCGCACGCGATGTTCCCATTCGGCCAGCACGGCATCGCGCAAGGCGAAGATGCGTTGCGCGCGCTGGAGCGGCCGCGGCGGCGCAAGCGGATGTTCAGTCGAGAGCGACACGCTTCCTCCAAGGCAGAACGGCGCACCAGCCATGCTGGCCGCACCGCATGCCGTCAGTATCCTCCTATTGGGTGGCGCGCACGCCCTTATTGGGCGCTGTCGGGCGGCGACATGATATGGGTCAAACGGGCCAACGTAGCGGACCAGGTTTCCAGCGAAAAGTTTTGCGGATCATCATGACCGTTCGCATAGCCCGTATCGAGCACGGCGTGGAAGGCGGGGATCAGCCACGTGCCCTTGCGTACGCTGGCGGCGATATACAAGAGGGCCAGGCGCTCGTATTGCGCGGGCGTAAAACCTGGATCGGGCGCCAGGCCGTCGTTGCCCTTGCCGCCGCCGGGTACGGAGCGGCGCGGCTGCACCAGTTCCACGTGCAGGAACAGGCCGGTCAAGGAAGGCTTGTCCTTTTCCAGCTTGCTGGCGTAGCCGGCCGTGCCAAAGTCGCGCACCGACAATGAATCGCCGAGGCGGTTCACGTAGACATGGCCTTTCGGGCCGCCGCCCAGCGCCGGATTGCGCAAACTAAAATCGTTGAAATCCCAGCTGGCGTCGTTGATGTGGCCGGGAATGGTTTCTAACAAGAAATTCGGATAGCTGGTGTCGTGGATGACGAAATAGCGGGCCATGGGCGCGGCCAGCCGGCCCACGGCGCGCGACAGGGGCGCGTCGACGGCGCCGCCCACGTCGGCCTCGGCTATGCCTTGCACGGCCAGCCAGGCGCGCAGGCGGGCCGGGGCGATGCCCGTGCGCTGGCCGATGCGGGCGGCAAGGAAGTGCGGCAGCGGCGCGCTGTCGCCCAGGCGCGCATACAGTTTCACCGGGCGCAGCAAGCACGTGGCTTGCGCCCGCGCATCGCCCTTGAAACCGCTCTTCCAGGCGGCATACGGGCAGGCGGCTTGCTTTTGGGCAAGGGCGGTGCTGGCGGTGGCGAAGAGCAACAGGGAGAGGAGGGCGGGGCGCAGTGTCATGCGCGCATTGTCGCCCAAGCACAAGCGATTGCACAGGGGCGCACGCGGCGCGGCGCCCCTGCCGGGCATGGAATTGCCGTTTAGAAGTTGACCGAGGCGGAGACGACGACGGTGCGCGGCGCGGCCAGCACCAGCGAGCCGATATTGAAGGACGACACGGCCGACGACCAGTAATTGCGGTCCGTCACGTTGTCCACGCGGGCGCGCAAGGTCACGTCATGGCCCGCCACTTGCGTCAAGTAGCGCGCGCCGATGTCGAGGCGCGTCCACGATGGCAGTTGCTTGCTGTTGGCCAGGTCCGCATATTGCGTCGAGGTGTAGATGCTGCGGGCGTTCAGGCTCAAGCCTGACGCGCCGGGCACGTCCCATTCGCCGCCCACGCTCACCTGGGTTTCCGGCGCGCCGATGGGGCGCTTGCCATTGTTGGCGGCCACGCCGGTCTTGCTTTGCTGCGCATCGAGCCACGTCAAGCCACCCAGCAGGCGCACGCCCTGCATCGGCGTGCCGAAAATCGACAATTCCAGGCCTCGGTTGCGCTGCTCGCCAGCCAGTTCGGCGCGCTTGCCGACCACGGCCAGCAAAGGCTTGCTAGTCGTGAACAGGGCGGCGCTCATGCCCAGCTTGCCGCCGTCATACTTGACGCCGATTTCCTTTTGCTTCGATTTGTACGGCGCAAACACCTCGCCCATGTTCTCGACATTGAGCTGCTGGCCGTTTTCCACATACGTTCCCGTGGCCGCCGGTCCCTTGACCAGCGCCTCGATGTAGTTGGCGTACAGCGACACGTTCTTGCTGGTTTTGAAGACGATGCCTGCCACGGGCGTCGTGGCGCTCTCGTCATAGGCCTTGCCTTGCAGCGCCGCGGTGTTGTAGTCGTAACCGGCATCCTTGATCTGCTGGCGGCGCAGGCCCACGGTCAGCAGCAGCTGGTCGTCGAGGAAGGCCATGGTGTCGGCCAGGGCATAGCTGCTGAGGATGGTTTTCTGGGTGATGCGCGGGTCGCTCATGCTGCCGCCCGTATAGGGGGTTGCCGGCGCGGCGACATTGACGGGCGCATCAATATTGGTGGCAAACGCGTCGCCGATGGCATACGCATTCTTCGCTTCATTCCAGTGCCCGGACCAGCTGGCCACCAGCGTATGCTTGACGGCGCCCGTGACGAGCTTGCCGCGAATGCCCACTTCGCCCGTGCGGATTTCCTGCTTGCGCGCATTGTCGAAGCGCGACACCGTGGCGTCGCCATGGATCGAGGTCAATGACGGCTCGGCCAGACTGTTGGCTTCCCTGGTCGAGCGGGAGCCAAATGCGGCCCAGCCCACCACTTCCCTGGCAAGGTCCACCTCGGCGCGTGCCGTACCGAACACATCGTGTTCCTTCGAATAGCTCCAGGGCTGGGCGAAGTTCTTCGAGGCATCGGGCGCGCCAGGCAGCACGGCCACGCTGCCAATGCCGACGGATGGACGGGGCGACGTCAGGTCGACATTCTGGTAGCCGGCATCGGCCGACAAACGATAGCCGCGGCCGCGATAATCGAGGCCGACCGAAAACATGCCCACGTCGTGGTCTTCGCGCTGGATGCCCGTCTCGCCCTGGCGCTTGGCGGCGTTTACGCGCACGCCAAACTCCTGGTTGTCGCCGAAGCGGCGCGCCACGTCGATGGCCGCATAGGCGTGGCCGCCCGATTCCACGCCCACGGTCAATTCCGTCAGCGGTGTGTTGCCGGCGCGCTTGGGCATCAGGTTGATGGCGCCGCCGATGCCGCTGCCGCCCGGCGCGGCGCCATTCAGGAAGGCGCTGGCGCCACGGAACACTTCCACGCGTTCGAGCAATTCCGGCGATACATATTGACGGGGCAGCACGCCGTACAGGCCGTTATACGCCACGTCATCGGAATCGAGGGCGAAGCCGCGGATCACATACACTTCCTGGAAATTGCCATAGCCGCGCGACATGCGCACGGCCGGATCGCTCTGCAGCAAGTCGCCCACGCTGCGCGCTTGCTGATCGGCAATGAATTGCTGCGTATAACTGGTGCTGCCGAATGGCGCGTCCATCATGTCCACGGCGCCGAGTATGCCCATGCGCCCGCCGCGCGCCACCTGGCCGCCCGCATATGCCTTCGACAAACCTTCCGCCGAGGCATCGGCGGAGGCGTTCACGAGCACCGTGGGCATGGTTTGCGCGGCACTGTCTGCCGACGAGGTTTGGGCATGGGCGGCGCTGCTGGCCAGCAGGAAGGCGGCCAGGGCGAACGGGGTAGGGGCGAGGCGGAAGGTGCGCATGGAGTTATCTGGATATTAATGAGAATGATTATCATTATATTCCAGCGTGGCGCAGCGCGTGGGAAAGTGTGAGAATGTCATAAAAAAAGTCGCCATTCGTACAACACCAGGCGGGCCAAGGCACTGGAATCTGGCGCAAAAGGGCGCGCCGGACGATACCTTGTGGATTGATCAATGCTTGCAGCTCCATTTCGCTAAAATAGCCCATCGCGCCCGGCGCCCACAGGAAACCGCATGCCATTGCACCGCCATCTACAGACCGCCTCCCTGCGCATACGGCGGGGCTTGAGCTTGAAAGGCGCGGCCGTCGCGCTGATCCTGGCCATGCACGCGCTGGGCCTGTACTTCCTCTTGCTGCCGGCGCGGCAGCTCAAGCAATACACGGAAGTGGCTTTCATGACACTGCTGCCGTCCCGGCCGCCGCAGACGCCGCCGAGGGCCTTGCCGCTGCCCATGCCGGTGCCCTTGCCGCGCGCGCGGGCCAGCGTGCCGCCCGTCACCGTTGCGCCACCGGCCGTGGCTGCGGAAGCCATCACGGCGCCCGCCGAGGATTTCCCCGCCGCGCCGTCCACGGCGCCGACCGGCCCGGACTTGCGCACGCGCGCCCGGCTGGCGGCAGGCGCCGCCGACAAGGCCTTGCGTGGCGAACTGAAACAAGACCAGCCCTGGCTGGCCGCGGCCGACCTGAAGAGCGAAAGCAACTTCCAGAAGCTGGTCGCCTCCGCCTGGCGCGGCGGCCCCATCATCCGCGTGGAGGAAGTCCTGACGGCCGATGGCCGCCCCGCCACGCGCGTCGTCAGCGCCGGCGGCGCCACGTGCTATGGCCTGGATGCAAATCCGGGTGCGGGCGCCGACCCGTTCAAGACGGGCGGCAAGGTCAAACGCGTGCCTTGCCCGGGCTAAAGACCGCGCGGCGGGCAGGGTTTTAGGGGCGCTAACAGGCGATGCCAGCCCCCGCAGGGTCGCAAATATGCTAAGTTGCGTCTGCAAATCTTGCCGATACCGACCCGGACGCCCATGCCACCCGAACTCCTCATTCTCGCCCCCAGTCCCTCGGCTGCCGTCAACGCGCAGCTGGAGCAGCAATATACCTGCCACCACGCCTGGCAAGTGCCTGCGGACGAGCGCCACGCCTGGCTGGCCGAACGCGCGCCGGCGATCCGCGCCGTCGTCACCACGGGCGCGCTGGGCTTGAGCGACACCGACATGGCCTTGCTGCCGCATCTGGAAATCATCGCCGTCAACGGCGTGGGTCTCGACGGTTTGGCGCTCGATGTGGCACGCCAGCGCGGCATCACCGTCACCACCACGCCGAACGTGCTGACGGACGACGTGGCCGACGTGGCGCTGGCCTTGCTACTGGCCAGCGCGCGGCACATCGTGTCGCTCGACCGTTTCGTCCGCGACGGCGGCTGGGAACGCCGCGAGGCCATCGCGCCAGCCTCCAGCCTGCGCGGCAAGACGGCCGGCATCTTCGGCTTCGGCCAGATCGGGCAAGCCATCGCGCTGCGCCTGGCCGCCTTCGGTATCCACGTCCGCTACTTCCAGCCGCGCGCCATTGCCGGCACGGCCGTGCCACGTGCCGCATCCCTGCTGGCCCTGGCGCAGGAAAGCGATTACCTCTTTGTTTGCGCGCCGGGCACGCCCGCCACGTGCCAGAGCATCGACCGCAGCGTGCTCGACGCGCTCGGTCCGCAAGGCACCCTGATCAACATCGCCCGTGGCGCCTTGATCGACGAAGACGCCCTGATCGCCGCCTTGCAGGATGGCCACCTGGGCGCGGCCGGTCTCGACGTGTTCGCCGACGAGCCGCGCGTACCAAACGCCTTGCGCGCCTTGCCGAACGTGGTGCTGACGCCGCACGTCGGCAGCCTGACCGTCGAAACGCGCCATGCGATGGGGCAGCTGGTGGTCGCCAACCTGGCCGCGCACTTCGCCGGCTTGCCTTTGTTGACGCCAGTCACATGATAAGAGTCGCCAGTTAACCGTTTTAATCAAGCTTGAATGAAAGAGTAGCCATGGAATTGAGAAAATCGCTGTTGCGCACGCGCGGCGGGCAAGACAGCGGCAAGGTGGGCATGATCGAGCTGTTCTTCGATCTGGTGTTCGTGTTTGCGGTCACGCAACTGTCGCATGGCTTGCTGGCGCATTTGAGCGCCATGGGCTGGCTGCAGACGGGCTTGCTGCTGATGGCCGTCTGGTGGGTGTGGATTTTTACGTCGTGGATCACCAACTGGCTCGATCCCGAGCGCATTCCTGTGCGCATCAGCCTGTTTGCGCTGATGCTGGGCGGGCTGATCATGTCCGCCTCGATCCCCGAAGCGTTTGGCACGCGCGGCCTGGGTTTTGCGCTCGCCTATGTGGCCATGCAGGTGGGCAGGCCCCTGTTCGCCTGGTGGGCCGTGCGCCATGAAGCGCTGGCGCGCCGCCGCAATTTCCAGCGCATCGCCCTGTGGGCCGTGCTGTCCGGCATTTTCTGGATCGCCGGCGGTATCGCGTCGCCCGAGCAGCGCCTCTTCTGGTGGGGCGCGGCCCTGCTGATCGACCTGGCCGGTCCCTGGATGCAGTTCGGCTTGCCGGGCCTGGGCCGTTCCTCGACGGCCGACTGGGATGTCGATGGCGGCCACATGGCCGAGCGCTGCGGCCTTTTCGTCATCATCGCCCTCGGTGAATCGCTGCTGGTGACGGGCGCCACGTTTGCAGGCCTGGAATGGACGCCCGGCAACTGGCTGGGCTTTTTGTCGGCCCTGGTCGGCAGCATCGCCATGTGGTGGATTTACTTTGACACGGGCGCCGAGGCGGGCCACCACCGCATCGCCCATTCGAAGGACCCGGGCCGCATCGCCCGCAAGGCGTACACGTATATTCACGTGCTGATCGTGGGCGGCGTGATCGTTTCCGCCGTGGCCGACGAGCTGGCCCTGGTGCATCCGGATGAAGCGAGCTTCGCCGGCATCAGCGCCTTGCTGGGCGGTCCGATCCTGTATCTGCTGGGTAATGCGCTATTCAAATGGGTCAGCAATGACCGCGCCACGCCGCCGCTGTCGCATCTGCTGGGCATCCTGATCATTCTGGCGCTGATCCCGATGGCCTACGGTCGCCTGTATTCACCGTTGACCCTGGCTTGCATCACCAGCTGCGTGCTGGTTCTGGTGGCCGTGTGGGAACACATGGCGCTGCGCCGTCCGCCACCGGAAATCGATCCCTGATACGCGATCCCTGACGCCTGCCTGACCTTAGCCGGGCGGCGCAATGCCGTCCGGATCGCTGCGCGTGTCGAGCTGCAGTTGCAGGAACGCCAGGTCCAGCCAGGCGCCGAACTTGGTGCCCACCTGGCGCATCAAGCCCACTTCCGCAAAGCCCAGCTGCTTGTGCAGGGCGATCGAGCCGGCATTGCCCGCTTCGATGCCCGCCACCATCACGTGCTTGCCCAGGCCGCGCGCCCGCGCGATCAATTCCCCCATCAAGGTCTTGCCGACGCCGGCGCCGCGGCGATCGGCGCGCACATACACGGAATGCTCGACCGTATGGCGAAAACCTTCGAACGGGCGCCAGTCGCCGAACGAGGCGTAACCGGCGACAGTTCCTTGCGCATCGATGGCGACCAGCACCGGATAGCCGGCCCGCTGGCGGTCGGCCAGCCAGGCGGCGCGGTTTGCCGCATCGACCGTCCGTTCATTCCAGATGGCCAGGGTATTGCTGACGGCATCGTTGTAGATGGCCGTAATGGCCTCGATGTCGCCCGCATGGGCATCGCGTATGTGCATATTGTTCTCCTTGCTGGTCGTCTACTATAATGGACAAATCATAGATTGCAGCCGACGACTTGTCCAACAGAATCCGAATGGAATCCGATACATGTCCACTAAACCAGACGAATTGAACCAGCGCATCGGCGCCAGGGTGCGCCTTGAGCGGGAAAACCTGGGCTGGTCGCTGACGCAGCTGGCGGCCCGCTCGGGCGTGTCACGCGCGATGGTGCACAAGGTGGAACGCGGCGATTGCAGCCCCACGGCCACCTTGCTGGCGCGGCTGTCGGGCGCCTTCGGCCTGAGCATGTCGGAACTGATCGCCCGTGCCGAGATGCGCGCGGGGCGCTTGCTGCGCAAACTTGAGCAGCCCGTGTGGATCGACCCGCAGAGCGGCTATGTGCGGCGCCACGTGTCGCCCGCGTCCGACATGCCGCTCGACCTCGTGCATATTACCTTGCCGCCGGGCGCCGTGGTGGCCATGCCGGCCGCCGCCTATGTGGCGCGGCGCCAGCTGATCTGGTCGCTCAGCGGAAGTCTGGTGTTCATCGAAGGCGAGACGCGCCACGTGCTGGACGCGGGCGACTGCCTGGAACTGGGGCCGCCGGCCGACTGCGTGTTCATGAATGAAACGGACACCGCTTGCACCTATGCCGTGGCCGTATTGAAAAACTGAGGCTACGCCAGCGTTACAGCGCCGCCGCCCGCAACTGGGAGATGAAGGCGCGCGCGGCGGGCGCCTGCTCGTGGCGGCGGAAGGCCACGGCGATTTCCGAGCTGATTTGCGGCGCCGCCAGCTCGCGAAATACCACGTCGGGCAATTGCACGCTGGCCATCACCGAGTGGGGCACGATGGCGCAGCCCACGCCCAGCGACACTTCCGTCAGCACGGCCACCAGGCTGCCGGGGCGCGACACCACCTGCGCCGCAAAGCCGCCGCGCCGGCTCACTTCCAATGTCCCCAATTCCTGTTCCGGCACGATGAACGCCTGCTGCGCCAGCGCGGCCGGTTCCGCCACATCGAGGCGGGCCAGCGGGCTATCCGCCTGCACGGCCAGCACGAAGCGGTCGCGCAGCAACACCACCATATCGATGCCGTCCGGCAAGTGCAGGGGCGGGCGCACGAAGGCCAGGTCGACGCGGCCCTGGTCCAGCAAACCGGGCAGGGCATCCATCGCCTGTTCGCGCGCACCGATATGGATGCCGGGGTGGCTGGCGCGAAAGCGGGCAAACTGATCTTGCAGCACGCCGGAATAGGCGGCCGAGGCCACGTAGCCGATTTCCAGCCGTCCCAGTTCGCCCCGCCCGGCGCGGCGCGCCACGTCCTGCGCCTGCGCCAGCTGGTCCAGCGCGCGCGCAGCCTCGATGACGAACAATTCTCCGGCGGCCGTCAGGGCCACGGCGCGCTTGCTGCGCTGGAACAGGCGCGTGCCCAGCAGCTGCTCCGTTTCCTGCACCTGCTTGGTCAGCGCGGGCGGCGAAATGCCCAGTTCCGCGGCGGCCCGCGCAAAATGCAGGCTGTGCGCCACGGCCAGCACGCAGCGGAAATGCCGCAATTCCATGTCTTTGTCTGTATTCACCATGGGTGAATTATAAGGCGCTTGTCTTATAACAGAAAATAATACAAGCCTGCTTAAAATACAGGCATGAAAAATACCAACTGGACCTTATATACCTGCTCGGGCGTGTGCGCGCTGATCATGCTCGACACCAACGTGGTGGCCGTCTCGCTGCCCTCGATCGCCCGCTCGCTCAACGCCAGCTTCGTCGACGTGGAATGGGTGGTCAGCGCCTACATGCTGGCGTTCGCCTCGTTCCTCTTGCCGGCCGGCAGCATCGCCGACCGCCTGGGACGGCGCAGGGTCATGCTGTATGGCCTCGCCGTGTTCGCGCTGGCCTCGCTGCTGTGCGGCCTGGCGTGGACGCCGTTCGTGCTCAACGTGGCGCGCGCCATCAAGGGACTCGGCGCGGCGCTGCTGCTGACGTCCGCGCTGGCCGTCATCGGCCACACGTTTCACGCGGAAAAGGAGAGGGCGCGCGCCTGGTCGGTGTGGGGCGCGGCCATGGGCGTGGCCATGACGGTGGCGCCGCTGTTGGGTGGCCTGATCACGAGCGCCATCAACTGGCGCTGGATTTTCTACCTGAACCTGCCCGTCGTCGCGATCCTGATGCTGCTGGTAAGCAGGCACGTGGACGAATCGAAGGATGCCTCCAACGCCAGTTTTGATCCATTGGGCGCGCTGCTGTTTTCCGCCGGCCTGTTCTGCATCATCTGGGGCTTGATCGACGCCAGCGTGGCGGGTTGGTCCAGCCATGCCACCATGCTGCGCTTCGCCGCCGGCGCGGCGCTGCTGCTGGTCTTCGTGCTGGTGGAGCGGCGCCAGCGCGCGCCGATGGTCGATTTGTCCCTGTTCGGCCGGCGCGTCTTCGTCGGCGCCGTGCTGGGCATGTTCGGCTACGCCATCGCCGCGCAGGTGATGATGACCTTTTTGCCCCTGTATTTGCAGAACGCCTTCGGCTTTTCCGCCGTGCTGGCCGGCTGCGCCATGCTGCCGTTCGCCGTCGCCATGGTGGTACTGTCGCGGCTGGCGCCGCGCGCCATGCGCCACCTGGATGACCGCGGCATCCTCGTGACGGGCTTGCTGATCGTCGCCGTGGGCAACGTCGCCACAGCCTTGGCCGCCGCCAGCCTGCAATATGGCTGGGTGGCGGCCGGCATGGTGGTCACGGGGGCGGGCGCGGGTTTACTCAACGGCACGACGCAAAAGGCCATCCTCGCCTGCATCCCGCGCGAGCGCACGGGCATGGGCTCGGGCATCAGCACCACCACGCGTTTCGTCGGCATCGTGCTGGCCGTGGGCGCGCTGGGCGCCGTGCTGGCCATGCGCACGGCGGCCTCGTTCGAGCAACTGGCGTGGCTGCACGGCTTGAAGGCGTCGCCCGAAATGATCGGGCGCATCGTCGCCGGCAACGCGGCCGAGGCCTTTGGCCAGCTGCCGCCCGCGCTGCAGGCCGTGGCGCGGGAAGCGGCGCGCCACGCCTTCATCGATGGCTTTGCCAGCGTGCTGTACCTGGCTGGCGGCCTGGCGGCCGTGGTGGCGGCGCTGGTCTTCGTGCTGGCGCGGCCCGTGCAAACAGCGGGAAAAGTGTAACTGTTCAGCATGATGCGTGTGCGCCGGCCCCGCTTGTAATATGATGCCATCAGGAAATACATGGCATTCGTATAACAACAGTTCATCGGAGAGGCGCTATGCGCAGGAAACGCATCATCATTATCAGCGTGCTGGTCGCCGTCATCGGCGTGGTCGCTCCCCTGAGCCTGGCCTTTCACCTGTCGTCTGCGCGCGCCGAGCTGGGCGAGCAGGAACGCCTGCGCCTGTTCGCCGCCTACGCGCTCGAGCGCGCCCACCGTACCATCGCCACGGCCAGCATGGCCCTGCGCAGCGCCGATGCGCTGGACCTGGCGCCATGCTCGGAAGCGCATATCCAGCAGCTGCGCCGCATCACCATCACCACGCGCAGCATCGACGATATCGGCTATGTGGAAAACGGCTTGCTCAAATGCACTTCCATGGGCATGGAGGACGAGCGCATCGCCGTCACGCCCGCCGATTTCATCATGGCCGACGGCATGGGTCTCGATTTCAACCTGCACCCCGTCGTCAGCGGCGGCAAGCGCATGGTGGGCCTATCCTACCGCGCGTATAAAGTGCTGATCGATCCCGTGCGCTTTTCCGACCTCATCGTCGACAGCGATATCCAGATGGCCGTGGCCATCGGCAAGAATAGCGTGCTCGACACCTTGCACCATCCGGACCCCGCGCAAGTGCAGGCCTTGCTTGCCGGCACGGGGGCGAAGGGCAAGCTGACGCACGAGGACAGCATCCATGCGCTGCTGTACCGCGATGGCTTGACGGCCGTGATGATCGAGCCGCGCAGCAAGCTCAACGACAGGCTGCGGCGCGAACAGTTGCTGCTCTTGCCGCTGGGCCTGCTGATGGCCGCCTTCATCGTCGGCATCGTCGTGTGGCTGTCGCGCCGGCGCCTGTCGCTGATGGGCGAACTCAAGATCGCCATCGAGCGGCGCGAATTCTTTGTCCATTATCAACCGATTATCGCGCTCGACACGGGCGTGTGCGTGGGCGCCGAGGCGCTGATACGCTGGCGCCGTCCCGACGGCAGCATGGTACGGCCCGACCTGTTCATCCCCGTGGCCGAGGAAAGCGAACTCATCCTGCCTATCACCGATCAGGTGATCGCTTGCGTCATCGCCGACATGCGCGCCGCGCTGGTGGCTGACAGCGCGCTGCACATCGCCATCAACCTGTGCGCCAGCGACATCGAGACGGGCCGGGTGCTCGACGTGCTCGAACGTGCCCTGGCCGGCACCGGCATCGAGGCGCAGCAGATCTGGCTGGAAGCGACGGAGCGCGGTTTCATCAACGTGGAGGCGGCGCGCGCCACCATTGAAAAGGCCCGCGCACGGGGCCATGCCGTGGCCATCGACGACTTCGGCACCGGTTATTCGAGCCTGTCGAGCCTGCAAAACCTGCCGCTCGACGCCCTGAAAATCGACAAGTCCTTCGTCGATACCATCGGCACGGACGCGGCCACCAGCAGCGTCACGCCGCACATCATCGCCATGGCGCGCACCCTGAACATGCTGATCGTGGCCGAAGGCATCGAAACGCAGCAGCAAGCCGACTATTTGCGTGAACGCAAGGTCGAATTCGGCCAGGGCTGGCTGTTTGCCAAGGCGCTGCCGGCGGCCGAATTCCTCGGTTTTTACGCCACCCGCCGCATGCCGACTTCCACATGAGCCAGCAACGCTTTCCCTATCCCTTGCAGCCGCTGCGCGTACCGGGCGGCTGGCACATCACCGTCAACACCCTGTTCGAGGTGGAACCTGGCCCGGATACCATGGAATGGTTCAGCAGCGCGCTATTGCTGTGGGGCCATTGCCGCGACAGCGGCTACTGCTTCAACTCGCACTTCGAGCCGGAAGACGATCCGCAAGGAGAATTCGTGCTGGAGATGGCCAAGGTGGAATACGACCGCCACGGCAAGATCGTCCAGGGCAGCGACGCCTTCCTGGGCGAGTTTCGCACGCGCAGCAAGGCGGCGTTTGTCGCCCGGGTCGAGCAATTCATGCAAGACCCGGCCGCCTGAACGCTACTGCTTGCGCGGCAAGACCACGTCCTGTCCGCCTTGCGTGAGCACGGCGCTGACGATCTTGCCCGCCGCATCGCGCGTAAACGCCAGTTCCGCGTCGATGGCGCGGAAAAAGAATTGGTCTTTCGCGCTGGCAAACAGGGGCGCCGAGCCGACGCCCGTGCCGGCCGCTTCCAGGCCCTGCTTGCCCAGGGTCACCGTCAAGGTGAAATCGGTGCCCATTGGATACTCGCCCACATACTCGTTCAAGGCGGCGCGCGGCAACTCGATGGTCGTTTGCGGCTTTTTCAGCGGCGGCAAGGGCGTGCCGGGCAGCAGGGTCGACAAGCCCAGGGCGTCGACGTCGCGCGCCGTGTTCGTCAACACCACCACGCCCCGCTTGCCGTCCGTCGTGAACGCCGCATAGCTGCTGTAGCCGCCCGTCTGGCCGCTGTGCCAGGCGTAGCTTTGTCCCTGTCGCTGCTCCAGCAGCCAGGCCAGGCCGATTTTCGTTGCGCCGTCCGGCGTAACCGGCCGCTGCGGCTGGATCGCCAGCGCATACGGGCGCAGCGGCTTGAACATATACGCTTGCAGGTAGGCAACCATGTCGCGCGCGCTCGAATACACGCCGCCGGCCGGCGCCACCACGTTCAACTCCCAGGCCGGTGTGGGCTCGCCCGACAGCAAATGGCCGGGCGCCAGGCGCGCCAGCATGCCGTGGCTGGGCGTGTTCGAGGTCGAGCGCATGCCCAGCGGCACGGCGATGCGCTTTTGCAGCAGCGCTTCATAGCTGCTGCCGGCCTGCGCCGCCAGGGCCGTGCCCAGCACGGCATAGCCGATGTTCGAATAGTCGAAGGCGCTGCCGGGCGCGCGGGGCAGGCGGTAGGCGGCGAGAAACTGCCGCTGCTTCGCTTGCGTATAGTCGGCATACGGATTGGCCGGGTCTTTCGGCGCGAAGTTGTCGGGCAGGCGCGGCAGCGAAGAATAGTGCGTGGCCAGGTCGAGCAGGCTGATCGTCTTGCCGTCGAAGGCGGGCAGCGTATAGCCCGGCAATAAAGTGGCTACCGGCTCGTCAAGTTTGACCTTGTTCTCGGCGACGGCATCGGCCAGCAGCAAGGCCGTCATGGTTTTGGTGACGGAACCGATCTGGTAGACGGTGTCGGCGCCCGGTTTGATGTTCTTGCCTGGCTGCACGCTGCCAAAACCGTAGACGGTGCTGTGCTTGCCGTCGATGACGGCAATGACGATGCTGGCGTGCATGCCCGTGCGCGTGAGCGCTTCCGCGCGCTGGCGCACGGCGTCGTCGAGGACGGGCGCGGCCAGGGCAGCGGTGCCGATGAGGCAAAGGGGGAGGAGGGCGAAAGTGGGTGTCATGGGAACCTTGTCCAGGGTGGGCCGAATGCACGTCGGCGCCTGGATAAGGTGGCTGGCGTGCCCTGGGAAGGATACGGCGCCAACATGAAGGCCGCCTGAGTTTTATGGCACTTTTACCGCTTTGCTAAGGTTTTCGCTTGCCCGGCAGCGCCTGGCCGTTCTGGTGCAGGACGACGCCCGTGATGGCGCCCTGGGCGTCGCGCTGGAATACCAGTTGCGCTTCGACCACCTTGTAAAAGAAGGTGTCTTTCGCGCTGGCGTACACGGGCGCTTCGCCCTGGCCCGTGGCGCCCACCAGCAAGCCGTCCGGACCCTGGCGCACGCTGAGGACAAACGTGGGCGCCAGCGCATACTGGCCCGCATATTGGGCCAGTTCGGCGGCGGCGATGGCGATTTCCTTCGGCGCCGGGGCATTCGGCGGCGGCAGGCTGCCGGGCAGCAGCACGCCCACGCCCAGCGCATCGACGTCGCGTGCCGTGCTGCTCAGCACCACCACGCCCCGCTTGCCGTCCAGCGTGTAGCCGGCAAAGCTGGCATAGCCGCCCGTCTGCCCGTTATGCCAGGCAAAAGGCTGGCCCTTGACCTGGTCGAGCATCCACGCCAGGCCGATCTTTTTCACGCCATCGCCATCGCCTTCGCCGGCCAGTACCTGGCGCGGCTGCACGGCCAGTTGCTGCGCGGGACGGGTCGCCTGCATGTATGATTGCATGTAGGCAATCATGTCGCGCGCGCTGGAACGCACGGCGCCGGCCCCCGCGATGGCCTGGAAGTCCCAGTTCTCGGCCGGCTTGCCGTCGGCCACGTGGCCCGGCGCGAGGCGCGCGCGCAGGGCGGGCGTCGTCACTGCCGAGCTGCTGGCCATGGCCAGCGGACGGAAAATGCGCGCTTGCAGCAGTTCCTCGTAGGACATGTTTGCCTGCGTGGCCAATGCCGTGCCCAGCAGGCCATACGCCAGGTTCGAGTATTCATACGCGGCGCCGGGCGCGCGCACCAAGGTATGGCCGGCCAAAAAGGCGCGCAGCTGGCCTTCGGCATAGTCGGCGTAGGGATTGCGCATGTCCGCCGGCGCCAGGTTGGCGGGCAGGCGGGGCAAGCCGGAAAAGTGCGTGGCCAGTTGGCCTACCGTAATTTTCTGACCCGCCAGCGCGGGGATGGCGTAGGCGGGCAGCAGTTCGGCCACTGGCTGATCCAGCTGCGCCTTGCCTGCCACGATGGCGTCGGCCAGCAGCAAGCCCGTCATGGTTTTCGTCACGGAGCCGATTTCATACACGGTATCGGCATCGGGCACGCCCTTGTCGCCAGGCCGCACGCGGCCGAAGCCGTACACGGCGCTGTCCTTGCCGTCGATCACGGCGATGACCAGGCTCGCATGCTTGCCGTCACGCACCAATGTTTCTGCCCGCTCACGCACGGCGGCATCGAGAGTGGGGGCGGCCAGGGCGGCGGCGCTGGACAGGGACAGCATGGGTAGCAGCAGGGTGTGCAAGCGGGGGAGCATCGTCGATTCCGTCAGGTAAGTGATTGATGGGAATACAGCATAACAGTTTCATTGACAAGATGGCCGTTTTGGCAAGATGACGCGGTGAGCATGGCCGCCAGCTGCGCGCGCATGTCGGCGGACATGCTGAGCAGCAATTCGCCACGCCGGCGCGCATCGGCGCGTTTCTTCGACGGCACCTCGGCCAGGTCGGGTGCCCGGTAGGGCAGGCAAGGCAAGTGATAATTACCGTCGCGCATGCGCAGGGCGTGCAATTCCTGCCACGCCTGATCGTAGTCGGCGGCGATATGGCGTCGCCTGCGCGCATTCAGGGCGATGCGGTTGTCATTGCTGATCAAAAACAGGTTATTGCAGGCAAAAAAGTCGCCGAAGTCGCGCAGGGCCGCCACCATCAGGTTTTTCGGACGGCAACCGTGCAGCGCCCGCGTGGCTTCCTTGACGGCCAGCTTGCCCGCCTCCGAGCGCAAGCCTTGCAGCGCGCCCAGCTGCAAGGAGACGCCGTCGGCGCGCGGCAGGAACAAAAAACTGGCCAGGTACAGGGGCTGGCCGTCGCGCGTCAGGCGCAGGCACAGTTCGCCCTCGCGGTAGCTGTCGTGGATGGCCGTCAGCTGCAAACGGTACAGCGCCCCATCCTTGCCTTCGAACGCGGCCAGCACCACGGGCTGGCGCGCGGCGCGCTCGACCAGCGTGCGCGCCCCGGCCTGCCACAAGAAGCGGTAATGCCCTTCCAGCAAGGCCAGGCGATCCGCGCAACCCAGCTGGCGCGAGGCGTACGGACGGTAAATCTTGAAGCGCAGGCAAGGATGCAGCTGCGCCAGCGAGCTCAAGCCGGGCATGCTGTCCAGGAAAGCTTGCCAGCGCGTGCGCTGGCGGGGAAAGAACAGGGCGCCCAGCGCCGCTTTCAGGCGGTGGCCACTGGCGCGGTGTGGTAGCACTGCGGGTAGCACGGCGGCGCCGTGGCGCAAGCTTAAAGCGATGTCATTCATGGTTCTGCCGGAAAATGGCAGGCGCTGCACAATGAGAGCCTTGCCAAGCTGAATGCTACGCAGGCAAGGTGAATTTCATCTTAAGAAGCTATTCCCTTGGGCATTTAGAGGGTGACAACTAAACATTCTCCTTCTGCTAATATGGACGGTTATGCTCGCCGTCCGTACCTTGACGCGACCACGCGCAGCGTCAAGCTGGCGACGGGAGAGGGCGAGCACTTCGATACCGCCGCAATCAAGGCGCTGATCCGCGCCGCCGTGGCGTTGAATACGACACCGAAACCAAAGCGGACGAACACTTGAGACATTATCTGTATATCTGGCACGACCCGGTGACGCGCATGATTGTCGCTTCCGGCATCGAATTGAAGGATGTGATCCCCGCGCTCCAGGACGCGGACGGCATCGTGCTGCGCAAGGGCGGCGCCGGCACGGCCAGGAAACCTGCCGCATGCCAGACGGTAGCGCGGCAGCAACTGGCGGCCCTGGCGCATGAAGATATGTATGCCTGCGGCAGCCATGCCTGGGCCGATTACCGGGGCGCGCCGCCGGCCCCCAGCGATGCGGAGGTGGCCGCGCTGCTCGGCCACCGTGGCGCGCTGACGCCGCTGCCGGCCTTGCGCGGCCGCTTTCTCGCCTTTGCCCACGACGACGGCTGGTATCTGAAGCTGTTGTATGCGGCATGGGACGACGTGGCGGCCTTGCTCGCCGGCGCCATCGCGCCAGCGCTGGGCACGCTCGACATGGATGCACTGCAACGGGGAGGCGATGGCTACTGGCTGCAAGACGGCGTGGTGAACCTTGAACTGACCACCCACGACATCGACAGCGTGCTGAATCGCCGCCTGTAGCCCGTCCTCAGGCCATCATATCAATCCCGGACCATGTAGACGGGTTCAAACATCGCGTTTCTCCTGGCTATCCATGAGCAGGGCCAGCCTGGCCGCCATGCCGGCATGGTCGCGCAGCAAGCCATCGCGCTCCTGCGCCAATGCGTCCATTTTCTGCTGCGCTATTTGCCCATGTTCCGCCAGCATGTCGAGCTGGCGGTCTTGCGCGGCCAGCGCCACCTTGGCGTCGTTCAGCGCCAGCAGGGCCGTATCGAGCTTGGCCAGCAGGGCGTCGGCGGACGCGGCCGCCTGCAGATACTGAAATTCGAACTGGTCGCGCTCGGGGCGCACGGTGGCCAGCGCGTCGCGGTCGGCGGCCGCTTCGCTCGATAAGCGTGTTTGCTCCGCCTGCAGCTGCGCCAGGCGCATGTCTTGCTGTACCAGAGTCGCTTGCTGGCCTTGCAGGCGCTGCTGCAACTGGGCGTTGTCCTGTTCCAGCCGGCTGATCCGTTGTTGCGCCTGCGCGCGTTCCTCGCTGCGCTGGGCGGCGGCCGCTTCCTGGTAATGGTCGAACTGCGAACGCACCTGCGCCAGCTGGCGATTCAGGGCGGCGATTTCCTCGCCCCGGTCGGCCAGACGCTGCGTCAGGCCCGCGTTGTCGCTGTGCAAGGTGGCCAGCGTGACGGCGCGAAAATGATGTTCTTCCTTCAGTTGTGCCAGCGCGTGCTGCGTGGCGCGCAATTCCTGGGTGAGGGCGGCGCGCGCCTCCGTCAGTTTTAGCCGATCCGTCTCCGTCTTTTTCAGCTTGTCCAGCGCCGCGTCGAGTTCGGCGCGATTCTGCTGCATGCCCGTTTCCAGCTGCTGCGCCACATCGCGCTGCTGCTTGTCATACACGCCGCGCATCGCTTCCATCAGCTCGGCCGGCAAGCCGGACTCCGTTTTCACGGCGCCCGCACCCTGAAATTCTTCCTTCCAGCGTTTTAACAGGGGAGCGATGGTGCTCTTGCTGCCCGTGCTGCCCAGCGCTTCACGCACGCTGTCGACCGTGGGATTGCGCCCATCGGCAGCGACGATTTGGGCTGCTTTCATAACATCAGAGTACAAAATGCCGGTGCGGGCCATGAAACCACCTATGAGCGAAATTTAGTAACGTATTACATGATACGTAATATCGCATAATATTACGATATAAATTTCAATGATTTTTGAAGAATATAAGTCACGATAAGATCGCTTATCGCGTGTTATGGGGGTGTTTGGCATGGTATTCTGTGTGTCTCCCAGTACAAAACCGCGATTTCGCCACCGCCATGCCCGATTTGCCCCTCCAGAAACGCCGTCTTGCCGTGCCGAAAAACACCACCATCGCCGTTGCACCGTTACACGGCGCCCTGATCGATGCCGAACTGGCCGCGCGCCACCAGGCGTTTCTCGCCGCCGCCACCTCGGACAACACGCGCCGCACCTACCGTTCCGCCATCCGCCACTTCCAGGCCTGGGGCGGGGCGCTGCCCGCCGACGAGTCGACCATCATCCGTTACCTGATGGCGTATGCGGACAGCCTGAACGCGCGCACCCTGGCCCTGCGCCTGACGGCGCTGTCGCAATGGCATGTGTACCAGGGCTTTGCCGACCCCGCGTCCACGCCCACCGTGCGCAAGACCCTGGCCGGCATCGGCCGCCTGCACGGCAAGCCGAAAAAGAAGGCCAAGGCCCTGCCATTGGAGGACCTGGAGCTGATCGTGTCCAGACTGGCCGCGCTGGGCAGCGTCAAGGCCTTGCGCGACAGCGCCTTGCTGCAACTGGGATTTTTTGGCGGTTTCCGCCGCAGCGAACTGGCGGGATTGACACTGGAAGACGTGAGCTGGGAGCCGCAGGGCATGGTGATCACCTTGCCGCGTTCGAAAACGGATCAACTGGGGGAGGGCATCGTCAAGGCGATCCCGTTCGGTGACGGCGTCTGCTGCCCGGCAACAGCCCTGCGCGCCTGGCTGGGCGTGGCGCATATCCGCACGGGGCCGCTCTTGCGCACCGTCAACCAGTGGGGCCATGTGGGAGCGAAGGGATTGCACGCCAGCAGCATCAACACCATCCTGGCAAGCTGCGCCAGGCTGGCGGCGCTCGATTACGTGCCGGAATTGTCGAGCCACAGCCTGCGCCGCGGCATGGCCACCAGCGCCCACCGCGCGGGCGCCGATTTCCAGGCCATCAAGCGCCAGGGCGGCTGGCGCCACGACGGCACCGTGCATGGCTATATAGAAGAGGCGGGGCGTTTTGAAGAAAATGCGGCCGGGAGTTTGTTGAAGGGGAAGAAGAAGGCGGCGGGCTGAGGCGCACGACAGCGCCTTGCCGGCATCGGTCTGGCAGCGAACAGGATGGACAGCCTGATGCTCGCACCATGGCCTAGTATGTCTGTTTTCGCCCCAAAGCCGACACTCATAATTTCTAGATATTTTCCTCGATATCGTCTTGCGTCGGGTAATGCGAGACTGCTAGCCCCAGTCCTAGCTCAGCAACATGCTGCACGAACGTAGACGAAAAATAGCTGGTTTGAGTTACAAATCCTGGCCGTGTCGAAACTGAAAAATCTAATGTTGCGTTCGCGACACCTGCAGCCGACACAAGTATGGAAATTGCGTTGTAATTCGTCGCCAGATACAACTCAGCATCGATGATTTGACGTGCAAAATCTTCAATTTCGGCATCACTAACATCGAAGTTAGCACCTGAATCAGTATGGAATCGGCCCTTCAAAAATCGCTCTTCTCCCTTTCACCAAGTAACGATGGGGATTAAATTTTGCCTTTGAAGCAGAGCATCGATATCAAGATGCTCACCGGACACGCTCAACACGCAGGACATCGCTATCTCCATTTCATGAATGACCGGAAGTGGCCGCTCGCGGCCCAACTTAACCCGGAAAGATTTGTTCTTTCAACACCGTGAACTTGGTCTCTCCAGTTACCGATTCTATGGACCAAGGCTTCTCAGTGCTCACCCGTACCAGGCTTCGTCCCAGTTCATCAATCCTTTCCTCTTCAATGACGCAGCCGATGTGCCCGGGGTGGGGGTAATGGCTCCGAGACATTCGTTCCCCCGTTCTTATGACGGGTTCTTTTTCGACGAATTCATGTCGTACGCCGTCAGCATCGGTAAGCACGCATCCTACCCATACCGGAAAGTGGTCGTCAACAACGCGCTCTATCTCCACTACCAAACTAATCATTGGTCGTATCCACGTCTATAAACCCTATTTTTTTCAGTGTCCGCTTCTGGCCGCTTGCCGTCGTTGGTAGGTTCCGCTCCATTACGGGTGTTCGCCAAGGCGTTCATCCAATCCGTCCGTCCGCCACATAATTAACATAAAATCAACTTCGCTGCTTTGGATTAGTCTAAATGAACCATTCCGTCCCAACCCGGGGGGGGCGCTGTCCCGGGCCACCGTGAGTCGACCTTGGGCTCGTTCGCACACAGGGAATTCATGACGAATTTACCGCTTGGCACTGCACGACAATCCCATCTCATATCGCCTCGATGAGAAATTTGGTCCCATGCCACGCGAATATCGCTCGGTAAGGGGAGGCGTGATTTTTCTGCGTCAGGGAATGTGTACTGCACTGCTTGAGTTACGTTAGCGGCCCAAGGTGCCCCATTAGCAACAGCGAAAGGCGCCGCTTCCGATTGAGATGCTGAGCACCCATAGAGCGCACTTGTCACTATGACCGCTAATACCGTCCCAAAATACTGATTCATCGTAATAACGTCCTGTTGTCGAATTCTTACCCGATCTGGGCAGTTCCGCTTTGGGCTAGCTGCTGCCTGATGCGACTGGCAGCTTGCAACACTAAGCGAAAGTAACTGATGTCTCGAATCGAGAAGGCATTAGCACTAGCTCTTCTCCCCTCTGTTGTACTAGCTGAAGCAGATACTGCTCGGCAACAGCGCGGTACTTTACATCGCTAAGCATTTTAGGCTGCTTGGGAATGACTGCTTCTGGCCGCATGCTGTCATCGCCGGGAGCGCAAGAGCGGTTGAGTCGAACCAATCAATCGGGAACCCAAATTTTTTTTCGGCACGGCTCGCACGTAAAGAAAAAGTAGGCCTAAGCAGACCCAAAAGCCATTTCTATAGATGCTCTCTCCCGGAAAAGTGAAGTTCAACATCGCACATAACAAAATCAAACTTGCGATCAACGACGCTCCCGCGAAGGCAAGTCGTCGTGCATTATGCTCAGTCATCATCTTCCCCCGGGGCACTTCGTTCAGTGCAGTATATGCGAAAGCGTGAATAGGTCTGCTTCTGGCCGGCTGCCGCCGCTAAGTCGCGCGGCTTGCAGATTTTGGCGGCCATGGTCGAATTGTACGAGACAGCTGTTCTTCAAGAGACCAGTTCAAGGGGCGAGCCGTAGAGTTAAACCAAGGGCTTCCCTTTGAAACCCATCGGTCATAGGGTTCTACGTTATCGTCATACCCAAACTCACAGCCGCAACAATCGCAGATTTCGTACGAGCATCGCAATTCTTCAATTGAAGGGTATCCAAGAGTTGGTCCGTATCCGCAAACCGGACAATAATCAATCATTTCAGCCTCTTCCTTTCTTGCACACAATTCTTGCCACTATATCATTCCCGAAGGGCCGCTTGTGGCCGGCTACCGTCGTTGCCAGGTACCGCCCCGAAACGGATGTTCAAGCTATGGTCTACTCTGTAGCTCCTTCGCACATCTGTCGCTCTTTATCCCACCTACCACCACGGTCCAAACAACTGTCTATTCGCACTTCGTCCCGTAACCACAGGCCGACGGCGACCATTAACGCAAGCACGAATGCCCCAAGTAGACGTCTTCTAGTTTTCATTCGTATTGGTCGGTAGAGAATAGGAGGATTCGAAAGTCCGCTTTTGGCCGGTTGCCGTCATCGGCAGATTCCGCCCCGTAGCGGACTTTGCAATATCAAAATGATCGCCTGAACATTATTCGAGTTTTGAGTCTCGGTCGCAAGCGTATTTAGGGTGCTGCGCTGGAGCGAGGAAAGTATCGATAGCGGATACAATTTTGGCCTTCAATTGTTCACTACCAGCATCTTGCATATCCTTGTGGCGCGAGCCTTTGATGTGGACCACGCATGTACCGTAGTGGCCGCGCTCCTTCTTATTCGGCAGTACACCGGGGTCGGCAGTGGTGTCACTGGCACGAATTGTCAGGACGTGGATACCAGCTGAGCGGGGCAATGCGACCCGACGGCTGTCGAGGCTGATAAAGCTGGATACGCGGCTCGGGTTGTCAGCGGCAAACTGAGCCGAACTGTCGCCACCAAGGGAGTGCCCGACGAGAAGCAAGTGTCGCCAATCGAACTGAGGATAGCGTACTGCGGTCCCGTCGATCACGGTGGAGATCGACCGTGAAGCTACGCGGGCCATCGCCTGTAGTTGCTTCGCAATCGGCGCGCCTCGATCTAACTCTATGCCGCCAGAGCTATCTTGCAACGCGACAACCAAGTAACCCATTCGGTTGAGATTTCGTGTGACGAATGAGTAGTCTGAACCGGAAAGCCCATATCCTGGGCTAAGGATTGCAACTGGACATGGTTGCGCACGAGTGCACGCTTGCACATTAGGTGGAACGTGAATATTCACTGGTACGGCAGCAAAGGCCATAGGCGTGCAAAACATCAGGGGAATTAAGGTGACGAGACGGCGCATTGAATCCTTTCTTGCTACGTTTGGAGGATGCTGAATCTGGGGTTGCTGATGATTATCTCTGAAGTCGAACAACGAACAATGAAAATGCGATGTAACGACTACATGACGAGTTAAGGCGTAGCCTCGCAATAGGTCTGCTTTTGGCCGAACTCAGCCGGCAGCCTTTGCGGAACGACCACCGATTGAATCCGCAGCCGATAACGGACGCCCTGAATGCTTCAGTGTATGGTGTTGTTACTTCTTTGGCAATAAGAAGGCAGGCGAGTGGTTTTGCAAGGCGTCAAAAGCAATCCTGTTAAGCATCCTTGCGCGCGATGCTGGCGGCGGCGCTGGCGCGGGCCAGGCTTGAGCGCGCGCCAGCCACCGCGCGCAGGCGTTCTTCCAGGTAGGCGCTGACGCGCGGATGCTGACTGAAGGCGACGTTGAAGCGGATGTGCTGGTCGGGCGTGTCGTTGGCCGAGAACGCGGCGCCGCGCATCAGCAGGATCTTGTTGCGGTAGGCGTCCTGCACCAGCAAGTCCACGTCCAGCCCTTCGGGCATGCTGCCCCACAGGAAAATGCCGGCGTCGCCGGGCTGCTCGAACAGCACGCCGGCCGCGCTCAGTTGCCGCGTGCTGGCGTTGCGCGCCACCATGATCTTGCGCTGCAGCCGCTCCAGGTGCTTGCGCAGGTTGCCGGCCTTGAGCACTTCCAGCAACACGTATTCGTTCAGCGCAGGCAAGGTCATGATGGAATGGATCTTGGTGCGCATCAGCAGCTTGAGCAGGGCGGGCGCCGCGGCCAGGTAGCCCATGCGCAGGGCCGGGCTCAGCGCCTTGCACATGCTGGAGTAGTAAATCACGCCGTCCAGCCCGGACAGCGACGCCAGCCGCGTGCTGTGGCCCGGCTGGAAATGGCCGTGCACGTCATCTTCGGCGATCAGGAAGCCATACTGCTGCGCCATGATCAGCACCTTGTGCAGGTTGGCGGCGCTGCTGCTCCACCCGGTGGGATTGTGCAACGCCGTCTGCATGAACAGCAGGCGCGGACGGTGCACGCGGCAGGCCGCTTCCAGTTCGTCCAGGTCGAGGCCATCGGGGCGGCGCTGGATGGGTACCAGGCGCACGCCGTCCTGGCGCAGCCTGCCGAACATCAAGAAGTATCCGGGGTCTTCCACCAGCACCGTATCGCCGGGCTGCAGGAAGGTGCGGCAGATCAGATCGATGGCATGGGTACCGCCGAACGTGGTGAGGATGTGGCTGGCGTCGGCAGCGATGCCGATGCCGCGCATCAGCATCGCGATCTGCTCGCGCAGTTCGGCCAGCCCTTGCGGCGGACAGCGCGAGGCCATGCCGGCCGCGCTGCGCGCCAGGCCGCGTTGCACGGCGGCCGCCGGCAGCGCATCGTGCAGCCAGGTGGGCGGCAAGGCGCCGCTGCTGGCCAGCAGCACGCCCGGCCGCTGGTCGTTCACTTGCTGGCTCAGCCACACTGGTTCCTGCTCCTGGCCCGCTTCCAGCGCCACCTCGTCGGGAATGGCGCGGCTGGCGTCGATTGGCGCGCAGACGAAGAAGCCTGTCGTGCCGTGCGTATCGATGACGCCGGCTGCCACCAGCCTGTCATACGCCACCACCACGGTGTTGGTGCTGACCGCGAGTTGCGTGGCGAGCTGGCGGATCGACGGCAGCCTGGTCCCGCCAGGCAGGACGCGTTGCGCGATCTGCAGGCGCAATGCGGCCTCGATCTGCTTGAACAGGGCGATGGGGGAGGAGCGGTCGATGGCGAACATGGCGGAAGTTTAACGTAAAAACATCACGGCGAGGACCAGCAGGATGCTGCCCATCGCCAGATTGAAGATGCGCTGGTTGCGGGGTGCTTTCAGCACGCTGCGGATCGACACGCCGAACAGCGCCCACATGGCGTTGCACGGCATGCCCACCACGGTGCCGATCACGGACACCAGCAGCGCGCTGGCGAGCATGTTGCTGTGCGCCGGCATGAAGACGGACGCCATGGTGATCGCCTTGAGCCAGCTCTTGGGGTTCAGCGCCTGAAACAGCGCCGCCTGCGCCAACGATACGGCCTTCGGTGCGCTGCTTCCCGCCACCGAGGCGCCAGCCAGCTTCCAGGCCAAAAACATCAGGTACAGCGCGCCCGCGATGCGCAGTAGCTGCTGCGCCATCGGGTACGCGACGAACACGCTGCCCAGCCCCACGCACATGAGCATGGTCTGCACAAAGAGGCCGGCCTGGATGCCGAGGATGACCGGAAGCGCACCGCGATAGCCGAAATTGGCGCCGGTGGTGGCCAGCATGACGTTATTCGGGCCGGGCGTGGCGGACATCACAAAGCAATAGCTCATCAGGGGCAAGAGGTCGGTCATGGCAGGCAGTCGCAGCGTGGAGAAGGCCCCAGTCTAGAAGGGCGGCACGGCAGCGACAAGGCACAAGGCGCCACGTACAGGCACATGCTGTATCAGTCGAACGACTGCTACAGGGCGATACAGGGCGGCGGCATACAGCGCGTCAACGTCGCCGCCCCGGATCAGGGCGAGGTGCCGGGCCGTATCAGGCGGCCGCTTGTTCCCGGGGGCGGATGATCATGCAGGTGGCCGTCGCGTGCGCGTACACTTTACCGGCCTCATCGCGGATGGTGCCTTCCGAAATGACCAGGTTGCGTCCCGCATTGATGACCTTGCCTTCGGCGTAGACCGTCACGTTGAAGGGCAGGGGACGGCACATCTTGATGTTCAGGTCCGTCGTGCCGTAGCTTTCGCCGGCCGGCAAGACCGTGTGCGTGGCGCAACCCGTGACCGTGTCGAGCACGGTGGCGGCGAAACCGCCGTGCACGCCGCCCATGGGATTGGTGTGCGTTTCATTTGCCGTCGCCGTGAAGATGACCCGGCCATGTTCGACCGTATGCGCGTCCATGGGCATGGTCTTGGAAATGCCGGGCCGGGGAAACAGGCCTTGCGCGAAAGCTTGCATCAGTTGCAAGCCGGTCATGTCGTTGGGGTGCATGGGGTAACTCCTGTGGGTTAGAAAAAAGGGGATGAAAATGCTTGACCCAACGGCAATGACCGGGGTCAGACCCTCAGGGTCTGACCCCAGCTTTTGTCTGTGGGTTGGCTTGATCTTGCGTAAAACGCAGGCGCGAGGCGTGCAGCAGGAAGCGGGCGACGACGGCCAGTTCTTCCTCGCTGAAACCGGCTTTCAGTTGTTCGTTCAGGCTGTCGAGCAGGGGCAGGGCGGCGGCCAGCACCTCGCCGCCCCTGGGCGACAGGTGCAGGGTGCCGGCGCGCGCATCGAGCGCCGACTGGCCGCGCACGATCAGGCCGTTTTCTTCCATGCGCGCCACCAGGCCCGTCACGGCCGAGTTTTTCAGTTGCAACAACCGTCCCAGATCCTTGAGTTGGCAGCCTTCCTCGCCCTTCAGGGCGAACAGGGCGACGACTTGCGTGCCGGAAAATCCCAGTTCGCTGCTAAACACGGCGTCGGCCGAGCGGAACAGGTTCTGGCGCGCCAGGTTGAGCAGATTGAACAGGCGCGGCGAACGCTCACCCAGCGGACAGGCGGCGGCATCGGTGAGGTCGGTTTGGGTGGGGGTATTGGTACGCATGCGGAGTATACTACTACGTATGCGTAATAAATCAAGCGGCTATTTCAGTCGCGCTGGTGGCGTCCGATGTAGCGGGCGCGCGGACGGATCAGCGCCGCGCTGGCGGCTTGCTCGGTGGCATGCGCGATCCAGCCGGCCGAGCGGGCCAGCGCAAATACGCTCATGCCCGCGCCCTCGGGCCAGTCAAACGCCAGCTCCATGGCCGCCAGCGCCAGGTCGGCATTCGGACGCGCATCGAGCAGTTCGCCTGCCGCCGTGCACACGGCCAGGATGGCGTCCAGCTGCGGATACCCGGGCGACAGCGTTGACAAGATTCCCAGCAGATACGCGGCGCGCGGATCGCCGCCTGGATACAGCGGGTGGCCAAAGCCGGCGAATTCCGGTGCGATGGCCGCGTAATACTTGCCGATGGCTGCCCTGGCATCCCTGGCGTCTGGCGCGGCCAGCGCCTGCATCAACATGCGCCGCGCCGCCGCACTGCCGCCGCCGTGTTTGTCACCGGACAAGGCTGCCAAGCCCGCGCCCAATGCGGCGGGCAGGCTGGCGCCCGTCGAGGCCACGCAGCGCACGGCAAAGGTCGACGTATTCAATTCATGGTCGGCCAGCAGCACGAGTGCGGCGCGCAACAAGTCGGTCTGCTGCGCGTCGGCTTGCCACGCCTGGGCCAGTTGCAAGTGCAGCGGCAGGGCGGACGGCGCCGTCTGCAGCAGGGCGGCGGCCAGCAGGCGCATCAAGGCGGGGCCGGACTGCAGCGAGTGCGGCCCGTCCGCTGGCGTCAGCATGGCCATGGCCAGTATGGCGCGCGCCAGCGGCGGCGCATCGGGCGCGCGGACCAGCTCCTGCTGCTGGACAGGTGCATCCTGCCGGAAATAGTCGCCCGCGCCATCGTCCCACAGCAGGCTGGCGGCCGCCTCAAGCGTCGCGGACGCGGCCAATGTCGTCGCATCGCAGCCGCGATACCGCAATCGGCCATCGAGAATCTGGGAAATCTGCGTCTCCAGCACGGGCAAGCCCCAGTGCATGGCGGCCACGGCCGTCTGGCCACCGCGTTTGGCATCACTTTTCCGCGCCGCCAGGCGCAGCACCTCTTCCTGCGGATAGCGCTTGCGGCGCGATGCACCGTCGCTGACGGACGCCAGCAAGCCCCGGCTGACATACGAATACAGGGTGGGCAGGCTGACGCCCAGGAGGCGCGCCGCGTCAGGAGCGGACAGGTCGTTGTTCATGGCGGCCATTGTAGCGGTTGTCACTTTATATTGATTGATGGAATCAAGATTGACGGGCCGGGCGGCGTGTCACTAGACTGATGCCTTTCCAGGAGTCTGCATGAGCACACACACCATTCGCACCCTGCGCCCCGACGACGCCGCGCCCTTGCTGGCCTTCGAACAAGCCAACCGGGCCTGGTTCGAGCGCCATATCGACCGGCGGCCCGACGATTTTTACAGCATTGACGGCGTCCACGCGCACGTCGCCCAGTTCCTGGACCAGCACGCACAGGGCCGCATGCACCCCTGCGTCATCGTGGGCGAACACGGAGAGTTGATCGGGCGCGCCAACCTCAAGGACATCGACCGGGAGCTAGGCGTGGCCGAAGTCGGCTACCGCATCGGCGAACAGCAGGCGGGCAAGGGTCTGGCCACGGCCGCGCTGCACCACCTGATCGCCCTGGCGCAAGACGAGTGGCAGCTGCAACGCCTGTGCGCGTGCGCCATCGATGGCAATGCGGCGTCGATCCGTGTGCTGGAGCGCTGCGGTTTCGTGCAGGAAGCGGCCGTGCCCGATATCGCCATGGTGGCAGGCAAGGTCGTCAATGGCCATGCGTATGCGCTGGAGCTGCGGGCGGCTGAGCAAGGCCGTCACAGATGAGTCGCACAGCTCCCCAGCGCATCGTCGTCATCGGCGCCGGCATCGTCGGCGCGTCGCTCGCCTACCACCTGGCCAGCAGGGGCGCGCAAGTCACCGTGGTCGAGGCGGGCGGTATCGCTTCCGGCGTGACGGGCACCTCGTTTGCGTGGATAAACACGTCCTGCGCCGGGCCGGACCCGATTGCTGCCCTGCGCGGCGGCGCCATCGCCGCCTGGCGCCTGCTGGAAAAGCAAGTACCCGGCCTGACGCTGCGCTGGCACGGCGCCTTGTCATATGGCACGCAGGATGGGCGGGTGTCACCCGAATCCATCTTGATTGACCGCACGCGCATCGCCCAGCTTGAACCGCAGCTGCGGCAGCCGCCGCAACAGGCCGTCCACGAACCGGAGCAGGGCGCCCTCGACGCCGTTGCCGCCACGCATGCCTTGCTGGCAGCGGCCCAGGCGCGCGGTGCGACGGTCCGCACGCACACGCCCGTGCTGGGTTTTACGGTCCAGGACGCGAAGGTGACGGGCGTGACAACGGCCACGGGTCTCATCGAGGCCGATCTGGTCGTGCTGGCGGCAGGCACGGGCACCGCCAGCCTGGCTGAAAAGCTGGGTGCCAGCCTGCCGATCCACGCCTCGCCCGCCATCTTCCTGCGCTACCAGGCGCCACCCGGCCTGGCGCGCGGCATCATTTCCAGCCATGCAATGGAAGTGCGGCAAGCCGAGGATGGCACCATGCTGGCAGCGGAAGATTACGTGGACGACGCCCCGGACAACCAGCCCGCCGCCATCGCGCAGCGCACGGCCAGCGCGATCAGGGAAGAACTTGAAGGCGCCGACGCCATCGCGCCGGCATTCGCCTGCATCGGCCTGCGCCCCATGCCCCTTGACGGCGTGCCCGTCATCGGCGACTTGCCGCAGGTCGGAGGCGTATATGTGTGCGCGATGCATCCGGGCGTGGTGCTGGCGGCCATCGTGGGCCAACTGGCCAGCGGGGAAATTGTCACTGGAGAACCAGCATCAGCGCTGGCGGCTTGCCGGCCGGCACGCTTTCAGGTGTGCTGATTCCTACGGCACAGGCACGACAAACACGGGCAGGACGAACGGCGAGACCTCCTGCTCATCGCCTTGCTCCGACGGTGCCTGCATGTAATTCTCGTTGCGCCAGTCTCCGTTTACCACGCGCTCGGCGATCAGAGATAAATCCTGCGTTTCGCGCAGCGCGCAGCGAAACGGCAACCGCCCATGCGAGCGCGACACCAGGCTGAAGCGCAACTGGCGGCATTGCGCATCGTGCCAGCAATACAACAGCATCTCCTCGCCAGCGAGCGCGCTGCTGCGCGCCGCGATCACTTCACCGATGAACTCGACGATCTCCGCCGCATGAATCTGCGGCGTTTCCTCATCCGTGGGCGAAAAGCTCCACATATTGGTCATCGCTTCGTGATTGATGTCGTCGGAATCGATCTCCACGGCATCGTCTTTTGCCATGGCGAGCCAGTTGTTGATGACGGTTGAGTGAATCATGTGACGCTTTCCATACTTATCAATATTTGTTTATTTATGCATCGCAGGCTTGAGTATGCCGAAGCACCACTCATCCGCTACATACCCATGGTTTTGGCGGTGCTGTCGCGTATCCAGGCCATGAGGTCACAGTCGAGCTTGAATTCGGGACCGCACTAGTCCAACAGGAAGCGCCTGACGTTTTTGGTGTTTTTATAGCAAACGTCGACGCCGGATGTTTAGGTTTGGAAAACAAAGCACAGCACTAAACGAAGTTCCAAGTACTTCCTTGTAAGAATTGCTGTCGGAATAGGTTAAATTAAACCTGCAGTATTATTTTACTTCTTGCTCTGTTGCGAAGTGGAATTTTCATAATAATGACAATGCCCAGTTAGATAGCCGCAAATATAGTTAATTATTTTCCTAAGCAGTATAATTTCGTCGAATTTTGCTTCTCTTCTAAGGCGAGTAAAGGTGGCGCCCAATGGACTGCCCACCTTCAATACATCACCATCAGAGATTTTCTTGTCTAGTTGGTGTGCGCATTGATTGCGAAGCTTATTTAAATTTCTAAGAGATGAAATTACATGATCGCCAAGTTCATTGAATGCATCAACAATTGTCAATTTTTGATGAAAGGACAGAGTGCCACTCTCGATTATCTTATCGCCACGTGGAAACTTGAATGTGATATAGCGTTCGAGTAAGCTCTCAGAAAATAAATGCGCTCTTAATATAAGCATTGTTGGATCACCTTCATCACCGATTGCTGCAGTGAATTTATTAAATTCCCGCTCACGAGACATTTTTTCTTCATCGTCAATTTCAACGTCGTCAATGGACTTCTCAACCTCTTTAGACTCCACAATTTCTGGCGAGGAATCAAGCTCTGTTTTTGTAACTTTTTTCATATTCTCGTTTTCTCTATTTTTAGTAAGTAATATTTATTGGCATAAAAAATCAGGTACTGGTTAATCGTATGCCTTCATTTCGGCTATATCCTTATTTACTTCTACTTTTTCACTTCATCATCTTGGTATACAAAAAAATTGGAAATGTCTCGTCAATGCCCCCACGGCGTAGTGGCAAGCTAAACCACCATGCGTCTTCTAAGACAATCTTATGCATCATAGTTAAAAATCAACGGCATAACTATTATTTCCTGTATTAAGTCACATACCCTCACCCCCTCGGCCCATCCAATAACAACTCCGCCAGCCTGGTCGTCAGCCACAAACTCGTCTCGCTCAGCTTCTTCCCGTGGATCGACAGCCGCCGCACCGGCAAGCGCGACAGGGCCAGCGCAGGGCAGGGCACCTCCTGCAGATACCCCTTGTAATTGTCGTAATTGGCGATATTCAGCGGCAAAATCGCCCAGCCCAGCTCGTCCGCGACCATTTCGGCGATGCTGTAAAAGCTGTCGGAAAACCAGACGGCGGGGCTGAAGGCGTGTTCGCGGTTGAGGTCGGAATCCATGATCAGCTGGCGGTAGCGGGTCAGCTCGTTGCGGCTCACTTCTTGGCCGTGCGCCATCGGGTGGCCTTTTGCCACGAACACGCCTTGCGCCACGCTGCCGATGTGCTGCTGTTCCAGCACGGGCGAGATGGGGCCGCGGTCGAAGTGGAAGGCCACGTCGGCTTGCTGCTGCTCCACGTATTGCGCCACTTCCGAGGCCGTGGCGTTGAGCATCACCAGTTCCAGCGCCGGGTAGCGCGCCGCCAGCTCCTTGACCAGGGTGCTGATGGCCAAATAGGGCAGGGCTTCGTCCAGGGCCAGGGTCAGCTGTGCTTCGGGCGCTTCGCTCAGCAGTTGGGCGCGCAGTTGCAGGCGCTCGGCCTGGCGCAGCAGTTCGCACGCTTCCAGGTGCATCACCTTGCCCGCTTCCGTCAACACGGCGCTGCGGCGCGAGCGGTCGAACAGTTCCACGCCAAATTCCGCTTCCAGCAGACCGATCGAGGTGCTGACCACCGATTGCGCGCGGCCCAGCCGGCGCGCCGCGCCCGAGAAAGAACCGGCCGCGACGGCCGCTTCAAAGTAGCGCATTTGTTCCAAAGTCCATTGCATGGCATCCACCTATCTGTTTTACAGATGGATTTTAACTTGAATGCCATTCAGGGGCGACATAAAATGCGTTGACTAATTCAATAACATGAGATCCGCCATGAAAAACGCCCAAGCCAATTCCCCCGCCATCAGCTTTGCCTGGTGTCACGACGCCAGCGCCGAAGATGCGCTGTGCAAGTTATATCTTGATAACGTCAGCGCCGACTATATCTCCCATTCGGAACTGCAGGGCGAACGCGCCGACGCGCCCGGCAACTGGCGCGCGGACTTGCCTGAGGTCATCCGTGGTGAAATCCGCGCCGCCCTGTCGCATGACTGGGCGCATGGCGATTCGACCCTGCTGGCCGTTGCCACCGACGCTGACGCCATCGTCGGCATGGCTTTGGTGTCCATCGACACGCGCCAGCGCGCTTCGAAATCGTTCGCCGCGCTGGACGACCTGGTCTTGCTGCCCGCCGTGCGCGGCAGCGGCATCGGCAGCCAGCTGGTGGAGTGGGTGGCCGACGAGCTGCGCAGCCATGGCATCGCCCGATTGTTCCTCGAATGCGGCGCGCACAACCTGACGGCGCAACAATTCTTCCAGGGACGCGGTTTCAAGCAAGTGTCCGTCGTCATGCTGCGCGAACTTGACGCAATGTCCGCTGCGGTGGATGACAAGGATGGCGACCGTGGCTGACGCCCGCCGCCCCCGACCAGCCCAGGCCCGTGGCAGCCTGGAACGTAAATATTTGCGCAGCACCCGCTTTATCCAAACCGATAGTTGTTAAAAGTTACATAAAATCCATGAGTTGTTTATGCATCCAATGAAAAAATGGCTGACGCTGGCCATCGTCTCCAGCGCCTTATTCCTGATCGTGGTCGACATGACCGTGCTCTACACCGCCTTGCCCGCGCTGACGCGCGACTTGCAGGCTACTTCCTCACAAAAACTGTGGATCATCAACGTGTACGCGCTGGTCGTCTCCGGCTTGCTGCCCGGCCTCGGCACCCTCGGTGACCGCTTGAGCCATAAACCCGTTTTCCTCGCCGGCCTGACCGTGTTCGGCATCGCCTCGCTGTGCGCCGCATTTTCGCCCGCGCCGGAATGGCTGATCTTTGCCCGCGTGCTGCTGGCCGTCGGCGCCGCGCTGATGATGCCGGCCACCCTGTCCATCATCCGGCTGACGTTTACCGATAACCGCGAGCGCTCGTTCGCCATCGGCGTGTGGGCCGCGATCGCCTCGGGCGGTGCCGCGTTCGGCCCCGTGCTCGGTGGTTTCCTGATGGAACATTACTGGTGGGGTTCCGTCTTCCTGATCAACGTGCCCATCGTGCTGCTGACCTTGGTGCTGGCCGCCGTCGTCCTGCCAAAACGGGCCGGTAACCGCGACAAGCCGTGGGACTTGAAAGGCTCGCTGCAAATCATGATGGGGCTGCTTGGTGGCGTGTATGCGATCAAGGAGCTGGGCAAGTCGCAGCCGTCGTATGCGCTGGCCGCCGCTTCGTTCGCCGTGGGCGCCTTCTTCATGCTCAAATTCGTGCGCCGCCAGAAGCGGCAAGCCAAGCCGCTGATCGACTTCGCCCTGTTCCGCGAACTGCCGTTTTCCAGCGCCGTCGCTGCCGCCATGGTGGCCTCGGCCGCCCTGATCGGCATGGAGCTGGCGCTGAGCCAGCACATGCAGCTGGTGCGGGAACTGTCGCCGCTGGAGGCGGGCTTGCTGCTGTTGCCGCTGCCGCTGGCGTCCGTCTTTGCCGGTCCGCTGACGGGTTTCATGCTGCCACGCGCCGACAAGGCCAAAGTATTGTGGGGTTCGCTGCTGCTGTCCGGCATCGGCATGGCCTCGTATCTGGTGCTGCATGACGCCGCCGTTTCGGCCCAAGTGGCCAGCCTGGTGATCCTGGGCCTGGGCCTGGGCGCCGTCATGACGGCCGCGTCGAGCGCCGTGATGCTCAACGTGGCGCCGCAGCAAGCAGGCATGGCCGCCTCGATCGAGGAAGTGTCGTATGAACTGGGCGCCGTCATCGGCGTCACGGTGCTGGGCACGATTCTGTCGGCCGTCTACAGCGCCACCCTGGTGATCCCGGAAAGCGCTGGCCTGCTGCCGAATGCCCACGACACCCTCGACGCGGCGCTGCTGGCCGCCGAGCAATTGCCGGCCGAACTGGGCTTGCAGGTGTCGGAACTGGCCCGCTCGGCCTTCGACAAGGCGTTTATTGTCGTGTTGGCAACAGCTTCCGCCATCCTGATGGCGGCCGCGGCCACCATCCGCCATTTGCATCTGCGGGCGCGCCGCGTGGCCTGCACGCCGGCCTGATCGCAAGCAACTGACTGCAAAGACCGGCACCAGCCGGCCTCATTGCCCGGCGACTGTCTTCTCACGGGCGCCGGGCAACACGTGCCGGATCGCCGCCTCGACGATGTCGGGCGACGTCAATGCCATCTGGTGGCTGGAATCGGCCACCATCCTGAGCGCCTGCGGGTACAGCGCGCTGACGCCGTCGCGGGTGGTTTTATCCATCCTGAACGCGCCAAAGTCGACGGCGATCGCCGTGCTGGAGGCGGGCCGGTTTTCCAGGCGCACCACGGGCTTGTCGATGTCAGGCAGGCTCAGCACCATCTTGCCCGTCGCGTCGATCTGCTCGATTTCGCGCCAGACGGCGCGTGAAAAAGCCAGTTGGCCCGCGATGCGCGTCAGCAATGGGAAATCCTGTACCGGCTTCACCATGCGCGGATACAGCGCATCGACCAGCACCAGGGCCTTGACTTCCTCGGGATAGCTGCGGGCAAACAGTTGCAGGTACAGGCCACCGAGCGAATGGCCGACCAGCACATACGGCGGCGGCAAGCCCTTGAAGCGCAGCACGGCGCGCAGCTCCTCGACGATGGTGCGGCCGTCGCGCGGCGCGCCGCCCACCTCGCTGTTGCCATAGCCGGGCCGGTGGTACGCGAACACGGAGGCATCCAATGCCAGCCGCTCGGGCACCACGCCCCATTTGTCCATCGTTGCGCGCGAGCCATTCTCGAATACCACCACATCCTGCGAAGTGGGATGGCGCAGGGTCAGCGATTCCACCTGGCGCCCGGCGATGCTGTCGATGGCGGGGGCGGGCAAGGCGGCAAGGGCCGGCTGGACGGCGGCGGTGGCACAAAGTAAACATATCGGCAATAGCTTGAACATGGGCGTCTCCGGCAATAAAAATGCCAGCATCGCCGACGGCGACTCCCGCCGCATGGGCCTTGCGACGAATCGACAGCCGGCGCGACGGATGGCCAGCAGGAAGGACGCGCTACATGGCCCTGAACAGGTGAACGAAGGCGCGGCTCACGGGCAGCTCGCCCGCATGGCCGCGCACGCGCAGGAACAAACGGCTGGCGTCGTCGCGGCGCGTGCCGTCCAGCCAGGCCAGGTTGATCAGGGTGGAGCGGTGCACTTGCCAGAATTGTTCCGGATCAAGTTGGCTGGCCAGTTCCGTGATGGGCGTGCGTATCAGGAATTCGCCGTCCACGCTGGCGACGACCGTGTACTTGTCGTCAGCATGAAAAAAGCGCACCGTGGCAACGTCAAGGTGGTGCGTGCGCTCGCCCCTGGACGCGAGGATGTAGCGCAGCCGGGGGCGGGCAGGGCCGGGCGCGGCCGTCAGTTGCTGCAGCGCCTGCGCCATGGCTGCACTGGGGGGAGGCAAGGCCGCCACCGACCGCAAGCGCGCCACGGTACGGGCCAGCCGTTCGGTGGTGACGGGTTTCAAGACGTAATCGAGCGCCGCGTGCTCGAAGGCTTGCAGGGCAAACTCGTCGTAGGCCGTGACAAATACCACGCGGGTATGGCCTTCGATGCCTTGCGCTACCTCCAGTCCGGTCAGGCCCGGCATCTGGATGTCGAGAAAGGCAATATCGGGTTCCAGCTCGGCGATGCGGGCGGCGGCCTCGATGCCGTTGCGCGCCATATGGATGATCTGCAAGTCCGGCCACAGGGCCAGCAGCTGGTCGCGCAGGTAGAGCGCCAGGTGCGGTTCGTCGTCCGCGATCAGGGCGCGCATCATGCCGCCGCCTGCACTGCGGGGACGCCGGCGGCGCGCCGGTAGGGCAGCTCCAGCACGGCTTCGACGCCAGGCCCGCGCTCGCGCTCGCGCAGGCTCAGGCTGGCGGCGGCGCCGAACTGGGCCTGCAGGCGCGAGCGCAGGTTGGCCAGCGCCAGGCCGCCGCCCGCACGGCGTGGCTTGCCGGGCGCCGTCAGGCCCACGCCGTCGTCAAGCACGCGGATTTCCAGGCGGCCCGCGTGCACTGCCGCATGCACGACGACGCTGCCGCCATCCAGCCTGGGCGCCAGTCCATGCTGGACGGCGTTTTCGACCAGCGGCTGCAGCATCAGCGTGGGCATGCAGGCCAGGCGCGCTTCCGCGCTGGCGTCGATGCGGAAACGCAGGCGCTCATCCATGCGTATTTGTAACAAAGAAAGATACTGGCTCGCCATGTCGAGTTCCGCGTCCAGCGTGCTGTCGCCCTGGCGCAGCTGGGCCAGGCTGGCGCGCAGGTAACCGGAAAACGTCTCGAGCATGTGTTTCGCGCGCGGTGGGTCGTAGTCCATCAGGCTCTGGATGTTCGCCAGGGTGTTGAACAGCAGGTGCGGCTCGATCTGGCCCTGCAGCAAGCGCAGGCGCGCATCCGTCACCTCGGTTTGCAGCTGCTGCTGGCGCAGGCGCGAACGCCACCAGGCCCAGTTGGCCGCCATCACAAACAGGATGAACACGGCAAACTTGGTCAGCGCCGCAGGCAGGGAGACGAACATGCCCCACACCTTGAAACCCACCAGTATCGGGACGATGGTAAAGCCGATGCTCATGCCGACGATGATGCCGCCCAGGGCCAGCGCGCCCAGCCCCATGCCGGCGCGCAGGTCGCGCACGTTCGACATGCGCTCGACGAGCGGCGCCGGCAGGCAGCGCTCGGCCAGGCGCAGTACGCCGAACAAGGTATGCACGATGCACAGGCAGATGCCGATGTTCGGCAGCAGCGACGCCCACCACCAGTGCGGCCGGTCGACCCGGCCGAAGATGGCGACGATGGCCATCAGGACCAATGCCAGGGCGACACCGATCAGGGAAACGACCAGCAGGCGGGTCAGGGTGGACACATCGTGCCTGGGGCGCAGTTCCCATAGTGAACGCCAGCCCTGTAGCAAAGTCGTTTTTCTGATCATGGGCATAGTGTAGCGGCCCGTTGCCTGATTGACCAGAACATGGCTTGCCATTCATCGGCCCCATTGTCGATTCGTCGCATGCGCCCGGACATCCGCTGGCCAGGCTGTCAATCTGTGTTCTCACCCACCCATCATCAGGAGCCACATGAAGCACAGCATGCTTATCCTTGCCAGCGCCATCTTTTGCAGCGCCCAGGCCGCCGCCGCAGCCATCCTCCCGCCCATGGCCAGCATTCCCGCCGGCGTGTTTATCATGGGTAGCACGGAGCCGCGCATCGGCGACGGCAGCCACAATCCGGCCGAGGGGCCGCCCCACGAAGTGCGCGTGGCCGCATTCCGCCTGGCAAAATACGAGACGACGGTGGCGCAATTCCGGCAATTCGTCGCCGCCACCGGTTATCGGGCGGCCAGCGAATGCTGGGCATTCGACCGCACTGACGGCATCGCGCTCAAGGAATCGGGCTGGGATGCCCCCGCGCATGCGCCAACGGACTATCACCCCGTCATGTGCGTCAGCTGGAACGATGCCCATGCCTACGTGCAATGGCTGGCGCGGGAGACGGGCCGCTCCTTCCGCCTGCCCAGCGAGGCGGAGTGGGAATATGCGGCGCGCGCGGGCAGCAGCACAAAATATGCGTCCGGCGATACTCCTGAGCAATTGTGTACCTACGCCAATATGAAAGACCGGCGTTTCAAGGCCGCAGCATGGCGCGATCACGGCCTCGACATGCTGGTCACCGATTGCGACGATGGCGCCGCGTACACGGCCGTCGTGGGCAGCTACGCGCCCAATGGCTACGGCTTGCACGACATGATGGGCAACGTGGCCGAATGGGTGGCCGATTGCCAGCATCCCGATTACCGGGGCGCGCCTGCCGATGGGTCTGCCTGGACCCAGGGCTGCGAGGTGGAAGGCGATTATTTCATCACGCGGGGCGGCAGCTATTCTGCCTCGCGCCAGGTGCTGCGCAGCGCAGCGCGCGGGCATGGCGGGCGCGGCAATGCCAGCAGCCTGGGCGAAGGCTTCCGCATCGCCGAGGACACGGGCAGCTGCACGGCCAAGGCCTGCACCGAGGGCGACGCCGCCTTTGTCGCGGCGCTGGCAGCGGCGCGGCAAGCACGCGACTGATGGCTGGCTCAGCGCAGCAATGGCCGAGGGAATGACAGCGTGCAATCCTGTGCCGTCTTGCCGGCAATAAAACGGGCGCTGGCCTGTTCAAAGCAGGCGGGCGCCGTCCATAAAATGAAATGCGGGGCGTTGTGCACGGTCGACAGGGCCACCTTTCAGGCCTTGCTCTGCGTCAAGGCCTGCACTTGCGCCTGCGCGCACGCGTATGGCGTTTTCGAGCTTTGAGCTTCAAGTCACAACATAGTACCGATTCAAGGCCCATTTGTTAGCGCAATAGAAAAATTTATGAGTTGGCCCATACTTCGATACGACGAACCACTTCCGGACTTGCGCTTAGGGCGAGTTGTCGACATTTGGTAGTGCCTTCGAACGTTACAAGGTAGACCGGCCACCTTGACAATGCACAAAATGTAATATTTCCGTGCGCCCCCCAGAACCAACCAGAAAAGTAGCCAAATGCGGCAATGCCATTTTTTCTTGTTGACAGTCCAAGTTGATCCAATGAGTTTACTTCACGAGCTTTCGCTGATTCGACTTCGCTGCGGTCTAAAGCTAACGTGTACAGGCTATGTTTTACGACCAACACATCGCGTGAAATCTCAATCACGTGCCGCTTCGCCGCAATGACAAGCATGCCAAATAGGACAGTAGCGATTGCTCCTACAATTCCAAAAGCCAAGAGATTATCCAACTCGGTCTGTCCCGGTTTTGGGGGAGCCCAGTGAATCATGGCGGCTGACAGAGCCAAAGGAAGAAAGATCAGGAGGGCAAGGTACAGAACCTGTTTTGACGAAACAGGAATGTCATCTTTTTCCATAATTGATTCCATTTGATAGTTAGCTATTCTATTGATCCACAGAACCGAGTGCGCCGATGCGTTCAGGCTCTCTGCATGGAGCAGGGCGTGAAAAACATCGGTTCCGCGTGCAGGGAGGTGGCAGCCAGCAGAGTGGCCAGCAGGGTCAGGCGGGGCAGGAGGGTCATCGGCTACCTTGGCGGCGGTGGTGGACAGCCGCCAAAGTAGCGTTTTTTACAGCAATTGTCCAGATGGAAATATTTCTGTGCGGGACTATGCTTGCTTGTTATTGCGTAACAAGCGCAGCCCGTTGGCCACCACCAGCAGGCTGGCGCCCACGTCGGCGAACACGGCCATCCACAGGGTCGCCATGCCGGCCAGGGCCAGGCCAAAGAAAACGGCCTTGATGCCGATGGCAAAGCTGATGTTTTGCACGAGGATGCTGCGCGTGCGCTGGCTCAGGCTGATGAATTCAGGCAACTTGCCCAGTTCATCATCCATCAAGGCCACGTCCGCCGTTTCGATGGCCGTGTCGCTGCCGGCCGCGCCCATGGCAAAGCCGATGTCGGCCTGCGCCAGGGCCGGGGCGTCGTTGACGCCGTCACCGAGCATGGCCACCACGCCGAACTGCTGCTGCAAGGCCTTGATTTCATCAAGTTTATTCTCAGGCAGCAATTCCGCCTTGACCAGGCTGACACCCACCTCTGCCGCGATGCGCTGCGCCGTCAGCAGATTGTCCCCCGTCAGCATCACGGTGGTCACGCCCAAGGCGTTCAATCTGGCGATGGCCGCCGCCGCCGTGGGGCGCAGCACGTCGGCCACGGCGATCACGCCCAGCGCGCCGGCTGGCGTGGCCAGCACCATGGCCGTGTACGCTTGCTGTTCCAGCCGCGCCAGGATGGCTTGCAGCTCCGGCGTCAGGACGTTCAATTCCGCCATCAATCGCGCATTGCCCAGGTAATAGGTCTGGCCATCGATATCGCCTTGCACGCCGCGCCCATGCAGGGCGGCAAACTGGGTCACGGGCAAGTGGCTGCCGGCGGGCGGACCGGCCTTGACGATGGCGGCGGCCAGCGGGTGGGCCGAGTTCGCGTCCAGGCTGGCGGCCAGCAGCAGGATGGCGTCGCGGTTGCTGCCTGCCAATGCCACCACGTCCGTTACGGCCGGTTTGCCCATGGTCAAGGTGCCCGTCTTGTCGACGGCGATGGCCTTGATCCGATACCCCGTTTCCAGGAATTGCCCGCCCTTCACTAAAATGCCGCGGCGCGCGGCCGCCGTCAGGCCGCTGACCACGGTCACAGGCGTGGAAATGACCAGCGCACATGGGCAGGCGATGACCAGCATCACCAGGGCCTTGTAGATCCAGGCCATGAAGGGCTGGCCCAGCAGCAGTGGCGGCAGCACGGCGACCAGAATGGCAAACACGACGACGGCGGGCGTGTAATAGCGCGCAAAATTGTCGACAAAGCGCTGCGTGGGCGCCTGCTTGCCCTGCGTTTCCTCGATCACCTTGACGATCTTCGCCAGCGTGCTGTTGCCGCTGTTGGCCGTCACGGTGACGTCGAGCAAGCCCCGTTCATTGATGGTGCCCGCATACACGACGTCGCCCACGGCCTTGTCCACCGGCATGCTTTCGCCCGTGATCGGCGCCTGGTTGACGGACGACTCGCCGCTTTGCACGATGCCGTCGAGGGCGATGCGCTCGCCCGGTTTCACGCGCATGGTCGCGCCGATGGCCACCGTGGTGACGGATACTTGCTGCCACGCACCGCTGGCGTCGGCGACCGTGGCCGTGTCGGGCGCCAGTTGCATCAGGCTGTGCACGGCGTTGCGCGCACGGTTCAGCGACAAGCCTTCGATCAGTTCGGCGATGGCGAACAGGAAGATGACCATGGCCGCTTCCGGCCACTGGCCGATGGCGATGGCGCCGAAGACTGCCAGGCTCATCAGGAAGTTGATGTTCAGGGTGAAGGTTTTCAGGGCGATCCAGCCCTTTTTCAGCGTTGGCCAGCCGCCCGTGGCGATCGACAGCAGGGCCAGGGCGATGACGAGGGGCGAACTGTCTTCGTGCGTGGTCCACGCCAGCGCCTCGGCACAGGCCGCCGCCAGACCGGAGACGACCAGCAAGCCTTTTTGCAGGCTGCTCAGACTGCCTTCATTCGGGTCGCGCGCGACGACCGCGTCCGCTTCCATGGGAATGGCCTGCATGCCGATACCGTGCAGCGCCGCTTCCACCGTGGCCAGTGAGGGCAAGGTGTGGTGCACGTCGAGCACGCGGTTCATCAGGTTGAAATCGAGGCCCACCACGCCGGCCATCGTGGCCAGCTTGTTGCGGATCAGGCGTTCTTCCGTGGGGCAATCCATGTTGGCGATGCGATATTTGGCCGTGCTCGCGCCGGCGATGGGGGCGCTGGGCAGGGCAGGCGCGGTGTCGCCAGCCGGGGCGGCGTGGCTGTGCGAACAGCAACCGGCATGACTGGGCTTGGCGTCTTGCGCATGGTCATGCTTGTGCTCGTGCTTGTGCTCGTGGGTATGATCGTGGCTATCGTGCGGCATCGCATCGTCCTTCCGGTTTCGTGTATGCTTCCATTAGAAACCCTGTAGCGGCTACAGGGTCAAGCGAAATTTGCAGCTTGGAATGAAAAGGGGATGCCATGCGTATCGGAGAACTGGCCAAACGGACAGATTGTGACGTGGAAACCGTGCGTTACTATGAAAAGGCGGGCTTGCTGCAGGAACCGGGGCGCAACAGCGCCGGCTACCGCGAATACCGCGAAGAACACCAGGAGCGGCTGCAATTCATCCGCCATTGCCGCTCGCTGCAGATCGGTTTGACCGATATCCGCGCCTTGCTGGAATTTAAGAACAACCCGGCCGAAGGCTGCCAGAGCGTCAATGAGCTGCTCGACCACCATATCCTGCGCATTGCCGAGCAAATGGCGAATTTGCAAGCGCTGCAGCAGCAACTGGTGACCCTGCGCCACCAGTGCGACCAGCCGCAGCCGTCGCAAGACTGCGCCATCCTGCAAAACCTGTCCGAGGCCGCAAGCGGCCACGACTGCGCCTGCCATACCGAACTGCATTGACGATTGCTGCACGCTGAAACTGATACCTGGAAGTACTTTGCTGACCTTATCCCTGCTGTCGCCACTGGGCCATGCGGCCGATGCGCCTGCCGCCACCGGCCACTACCTGACCCTGTACGCCGTGCCCGGCGTGCCGCAAGACGATGACCCGTATACATGGAGCACGGCTGGCGGCAAGCCGCTGACAAAAGGCGTGACCAAGGCGGACGGCCGCGCCTACGTCAAGGGGGAGGAGGGCGAAGAAAACTATATTTTGAAAACGGTCAGCATGCGCTGGCAGCTGAAGGTCCCGGCCGAATGCTGGCAGGGTGCGCCTGACGCCTTCCAGCAATGCATGCAACTGGCCAAAACCACGAGCCGCCATGATGAAGAGCAAGATGCGCTCAAGCTGGCGGAGCAGCAAAAAGACGTCAAGATGCAGGCCAAAATCGCCGCCTATGCCGTGGCGGCCCGCGCCAACGACGATGCGCTGGCCTGGCTGGGGCGCTTGCCTTCGAGCTGGACCCTGGAAAGCTATGGCACGCGCCTGCTGCGCATCGGCGACAAGATTGCCGCGCAGATGAGCGCTGCGCTCAAGGATGGCGGGCCAGATGCGCGCCAGTTCGTCTGCCGCGCACCCGACTACTACGGCGCCGTGCCGGACCAGGCCGCTGTTAATGCGTGGATAGGCGCGCCACGCGCCGTGCGCAAGGTGCGCTCAGGTCCCGCCTGGGATGCGCTGGTGGCGGCTGGCGCAAAGGGCAACTGGATGGCCCGATTGGAACTGTATTACACCTTGTCCAGCGTGAATGTCAGCGAATTGAGCCTGCTGGAACAGTACCGCATCGTGCAGTTGATGGAATGGCTGCACAAGAAACAGGTTGGCGGCCTGTACAGCTACTTCAGCGCCGGCATGCCGGCCGCGCCGGGCAATTCACGCAGCGTGCAGGATCAGGCCTCGCTGTATGCGGCCATGCTGGGCAGTTACGACGATCAGAACAGCAGGGGCAGGGTCTTGCAGGCGGACCCTGACCCGGCACTGGCCGAGGCGGGCAATAGCATGCTGGCCTGCGCCAAGGCCGCGTTGCCGCAACGTCACTAACGCGGCAGCAATGGCGGGCCGCCATCGCCCAGGCGGAAGGCGTCGACCACGCGCAATAAATCATGCGCCTGGTCTTGCATGCTTTGCGCGGCGGCGGCCGATTGCTCGACCAGGGCGGCATTGCGCTGGGTCAATTCATCCATTTCCGTGATGGCATTGTTGACTTCCTCGATGCCCTTGCTCTGGCGCTGGCTGGCCGCCGTGATGTCGTTCATGATTTCCGTCACTTGCTTGACGGAGGCGACAATATCGCCCATGGTGCGCCCGGCGCTGTCGGCCAGCTCGCTGCCGGTTTCTATGCGGGCCACGGAATCCTCGATCAGCTGCTTGATTTCGCGCGCCGCCGTGGCCGAACGCTGCGCCAGGCCCCGCACTTCCGTGGCGACGACGGCAAAGCCGCGTCCCTGTTCGCCCGCGCGCGCCGCTTCCACGGCCGCGTTCAAGGCGAGGATATTGGTCTGGAAGGCAATGCCGTCGATGACGGCGATGATATCGACGATGCGCCCGGAACTGGCCTTGATCGAGCCCATCGTTTCGACCACCTGGCCCACCACACGGCCGCCTTCCAGCGCCACGTTCGAGGTCGACAGCACCATCTGGTTGGCCTGGTGCGCATGGCTGGCGTTTTCGCGCACGGTATCGGTCAAGGCATGCATGGACGTTGCCGTTTCCTGCAAGGAATGGGCTTGCGATTCCGTGCGCGACGACAGGTCCGCATTGCCGAGCGCGATTTCACTCGCTTCCACCGTGATGGTGGAGCCGGCCTGGCGTATCTCGCCCAATAAGGTATTCCAGTTTTTCACCACGGTGGCCAGCGCCCGCGACAGCTTGCCCACCTCGTCGTCGCCACGGGCATCGATGCGCATGGTCAGGTCGCCTGCGGCCAGGCTTTCGGCGGCGCGGCACGCTTCGTCGATGGGACGCACGACGGAGCGCGCCACCCAGGTGGCGATCAGGGCCAGCAAGGCAAAGCCGAGGGCCATGGTGCCCAGCGACAGCCAGCCGGCGCGCTGGCCCGCATTTTTTGTTTCCTGCAAGGCGTCAGCGGTGCGAAGGTCAAGGTTGAGCAATACCTGGCGCAGCTGTCCGCGCACTTGCTGGTAGTGTCCGGCCGCATTTTGCATCGCCGCCACGCCCGTATTCGGGTCCATCGAGGCCAGGTCCAGCGCCTGCGCGACGCTGGCCCGGTAGCGTTCGACGCCGGGCAAGGCCTGGGCCGCTTCCTTGGCGGCGCCCGAGAATTTCTTGAGTTCCGTCAAACCTTGCGCGATGGCGTTCAGCTGGCCATCCGTTTGCGCGCCGAATTGCTTGAACTGCTCGTCCGTCAGGCTGGCGGCGATGGCAATCTTCGCATACACGTCGGCATGCACCTGCCCCAGGGCAATAGCTTGCTGGTTGGCAAGCCGCTCGGCTGTCAGAGTGACATCTTTCAGCTCGCGCATGCGCTGCTCGTTCTGCTGCATGGCGAAGTAGGACATGGCCCCCATGGCCAGCAGGCAAGCCAGCGCGACCACCGGGACGATCAACATCTTCTGTGCGATTTTCATTGGGGCCCATGTCGTTGAGAAGTTCGTTGAGAGATCGGCGTACCATCCCGGCGCCGGCGGCGGCCGGCTACAGGTAGATGCCGCCGCAGACGACGGTTTCTGCCAGCTTTTCGCAGTACATCACCTTCGGCTCGATCTTCTTGGTTTCCGGATTCGTGAATTTGTATTCCTGCCAGAACGTGCCCTTGCTCTTGGCCAAATCGACGCGCTCCTTGACGAAGGCCTTGCCGTCGATATCCTTCAATTCGATCAAGTTCTTGCCCACCATTTTCGGGTTGGCGCCATGCGCGACGACCGTGCCGTCGAGCTTGTAGACGACCAGGTACAGGTCGTGCAGGATGAATTGCGGCGACTTGGCCGTGATCTCGCCATACGCCTTGGCGTCGCCGGCGCTCTTGATATAGGACACGCCTTTCTTGACCATGGCTTCGGCGTCGGCGCGCGTGGCGCCGCCTTCGGCCGCGCTGGCGACACTTGGCAGGGTGGCGGCGACAAGCATGACAGACAGGCAGACGGCAGGGGCAAACTTGGGCATGAGAATCTCCTTCACAGTGCAGCAGGGGAAAGCCGGCCGGGAACCGGCGCGGTGGGGGAAGTGCTGTTGATTCATAGTAGCGCGATGCCAGGACACATGCGCTGGTGCAACAAATATTTTTTCAGACGGGCGTTTTTGCAACGCCGCTTGCAAATTGCAAAAATGCCGTATTCAGAGGGGAAACGGTGTCACACACTATCGACACGATAGTGTGGCATCCGCACCGCGCTACCAGCCGGATGGGTCTTCCGCCGCCGCGCGCGCCAGGTCATCGCCCCAGTCTTGCTGCACCAGGCGGTAGATATCGGCAAAGAAGGCGCGCGGGTCGGCCATGTCATCCCACAAGGCAGGCAGGGCGTGCGTGCTGTCGGGGTCATGTTCGAGGATGGCCTGGAAATCGTAGGCGGGGTCGTGCAGCGCCTGCGCCAGCACGGCGACCAGCGCATGGCGGTGGCGGTAGCTGAGTTCCTTGTATTGCGACGTGATGTCGCGCCGTATCAGCGCCGCGCGCTGGAGCGGATCGTTCATGTCCCAGGCGTCCAGTTCCACGCCCAGGGTTTCTTCGCGGTCATATACATCGAAGGGGCCAAGGAAATGGTACAGCGTGGGTTCATACGGCACGTCCACCCAGGGGCCGCGCAGGCCTGTTGGCTTAGTTTTCGGCATCATGGCTGGATTACGCGCATTCGGGCAAGGTCCAGCCTTCGTAGCCCATGTCCGTCGGATAGATGGCGCGCGTCTGGTTCTGGCCCCAGCGGGCATGATCGAGGATGCCGTCTTCATGCATGTCCAGCACCCATTCCGTGCTTTCCAGCAAGGAGCCATCCTTATGGTAGACGCGGAAGAAGGTGGAAGTGCTGAGCGCGCGCACGACGTTGTGCGGCACGCCATTGCCGTAGTGCGGCACATAGGTCTTGATCACGCACGTGCGCTGGTCGTTCCATTGCTGCGCGTACACAGTGGCGTTGCGGGCGGCCGCCACCTTGATGAACAGCCAGCCAGCGAGCAGGATGAGGAACAGGATGGCGGCGGCGATCAGGCCGGTTTTCTTGAGTAGATGCATAGGCTGGTCATGGCGGAGCCAGAAACTGAGTTGCCGCATTGTATGTCAATAGCGGAAATGCTTGCCGTACAGCATGTACGGCAAGTATTTACCCCCGTACTGCTGTCTACTTCGCCAATGCCGCCTGCAGCGCCTTGGCCATCTCCAGGTGATGCTGCAGTGCTGGCAAGTTTTTCGTGGCAAAGGCCTTGATGTCGGGATCGCTGGCCTTCTGGCTGGCGTCCATAAACAGTTTCACGGCGTCCTCGTGCGCGTCCACGCCGATGCTGGCCGCATATTCCTTGTCGAAGGGCAGGCCTTCCAGGCGGCTCAGCTTGTCGATCCGCGCCTGGTGCTTCCTGGCGGGCTGGTCGCTGAGCTCGATCTGCTTGCTGCTGGCCAGCTGTTTCAGCTCGTCTGCCAACTGCGTGTGCTGCGTGAGCATGGCCGCGGCGAATTGCTGCACCTCGGGGTTGCTGCTTTTGCTTTGCGCCAGTTTGCTGGCGGCAATTTCCTCGCTGCCCGCGTCGGCGGCCTTGCCGATAAAGCACTTGTCGTTGGCACACGGCGCGGCGGCGATGCTCTTGATGACGATACCGCTCAACAGCGCCACGGCGGCGCCGATGGCCACGCTTTTCAGCGACGGGGTACGGGAACTGGTGGTGGGGATGCTCATGGGATTCCTTTCATATCATGAGTGCATGCGTGGTTTTTTCTGCAAGCTGATGACAATGTTAAGCCTCCAGCCTGCGCACACCCATAGGACAGGCACGATGATCCCCGTAGGACTAGTCCTGTTCGTTAGCGCACAATTCGACTTGTTTCAGCGCAAACAAGGCGGCGATGCCGGCATCGCGGCGCCAGGCGGGCATGCCGATATCGAGCCATTCTTCCATCGCGTCCAGGTGCGATGGCTCCGAGACGCTGTGTTCGAGTTCGTCGAGCACCGTGTCGCGGTCGATATACAGGCTGTCCAGCCAGGCGTCGAAGGAGGGCGCCAGCTCGATGAAGCCGTGGGCGCGCTTGCCCGTCCACTCCGGCAACTCTTGCACATAGGCGAGCACGCGGCCACCGCCTTCTTCCGTCAGGTCCAGGTAGACCATGGAATTGCCGCCATCGCGGGCGAAGGGCAGGATGCGCACCGGCATGTCCGTATGCTGGCGCGCGGCGCGGATCTCGCCCACCAAGGTTTCATCGCAGAAATCGCCCTCGTCGGCACTGAAGAAGGTATTGAACCCCATTTTTTCCACGCCGCCATTGCCGTCCGGCACATCCGTGGTGTAGTCGAACCAGGCGCCGTTGGCCACTTGCAAGAAAGCCAGGAAGGCGGGCGGCAACGGCGCTTCCAGCAAGGTTTCGATGGCGGCGATCTGCTGCGCCGTGGGCGCCGGCTTGCCGCCCTCGAGCGCCAGATGGCGGTATTGCGTGTAATAAGTCATTGATTATCCTTGTAAGTTTCTTGCGACCGCGACGCCATCCTCGCAGCCCGTCTCGACCTTCGCCAGCGCATCGACGAGTCCGGCGCGCAGTACGGCCATCGAGCGGGCCTTGTCGTCGATCTGGGCGATTTTCGTTTCCAGCATGACCCGCTTGGTGGCCGCATCGAGCGCATTTTCCTGCCAGACGGCAATGACTTCGGCGATTTCTTTCAGGGTAAAACCCAGCGCCTTGGCGTGGCCGATCAACTCGATCCGGCGCAAGGCTTGCGCCGAGTACTCTTTATAGTTGTTCGTCATGCCCGGCTTCGGCGCTTCGTCCAGCAGCCCCTGGCGCTCGTAGAAGCGCACCGTGTCCTTGCTGACGCCCGTCAGGCGGGTGATTTCTCCGATGCGCATCGTTTTTCTATTGACCGTGGACTAAAGACCACAGTTTACAGTGAATTTCTCTTCACTACGATTCAATTGCCATGACCGCCATCAACTATACCAAGCAGACCGTGATGATCACGGGCGCCTCGTCCGGCATCGGCCGCGTCTTTGCGGAAACCCTGGCCGCGCGCGGCGCGCATTTGCTGCTGCTGGCCCGCTCCGGCGCCGTGCTCGACAGCCTGGCCAGGGAACTTTCCCAGCGCCACGGCATCCGCGCGCAGGCGCTGGTGGCCGACCTCAGCCTGCCCGGCGCCGCAGCCGACGCCCATGCGCAGGCCTGCGCCTTGGGCATGCCGCCCGACGTGCTGATCAATAACGCAGGGTTCGCCACACATGGCAGGTTCGAGACCATCCCGCTTGCGCGCCAGGCGGCCGAGGTGACCGTCAATTGCACGGCTCTGATGGAGCTGACGCACTGCGCCTTGCCGCACATGCTGGCGCAAGGGCGGGGCGCCATCATCAACGTGGCGTCCACGGCGGCCCTGCAGCCCGATCCGTATATGGCGGTCTACGGCGCCAGCAAGGCGTTCGTGCTGTCGTTTTCGGAAGCGCTGTGGGCGGAAAACCGCAGCCGCGGCGTGCGCGTGCTGGCCCTGTGTCCGGGCGCCACGGAAACGGCCTTCTTTGACGTGGTGGCCGCGCCCGAAGCGGCCGTGGGCCAGCGCATGGATCCTCAAACCGTCGTCGATGAAGCGCTGCTGGCGCTGGACCGTGGCCGCAGCAGCCACGTGGCGGGCCGGCCGAACCGCCTGCTGGCCTGGCTGCCGCGCTTGTTGCCGCGCCAGACCGTGCTGGGCATCGTGGAAGGCATGCTCAAGCCGAAGGCGGCGTAGGCATCAGAACGCCATCGTGGCGAACATGGCCAGCACGGCCGTCGCCATGACGAGGGTAGCCAGCCAGCCCAGCGCCTTGAGGCGGCGCGAAATGGTCAAGCTGCCCATGATGGCCGGACGCGACGCCATCAGCATCATCAGGGCCATGATGGGCACGGAAATGACGCCATTGATGACGGCGCTCCAGTACAGGGCCTTGATGGGGTCGAGCGGCGTAAAGCACAGGGCCGCGCCGATCACGGTGGCCGTGACGATGATGCCGTAGAACTTCTTGGCGGCCCTGGGCGCCAGTTCCAGGCTGTTTTTCCAGTGAAAGGCGCCCGCCATGGCGTAGGCGGCCGAGCCGGCCAGCACGGGAATGGCCAGCAAGCCCGTGCCGATGATGCCCAGGCTGAACAGCGCAAAGGCGAACTCGCCCGCGATGGGACGCAGGGCGGAGGCGGCCTGGGCGGACGTGTCGATATGCGTGATGCCTTGCGCGCCCAGGGTCACGGCCGTGGTCAGCATGATGAAAAACGCCACCAGATTGGAAAAGCCCATGCCGATGGCCGTGTCCATCTTGATGCGCTGGAATTGCCGGGGCGCCTGCTCGGGCGCGCGGCGCAAGGCTTGCGCACCGGCATCGGCCTGCAAGTCTTCCACTTCCTGCGATGCTTGCCAGAAAAATAGATAGGGACTGATGGTGGTGCCGAACACGGCCACGATCATGGTCACCGAGGCGGCCGACCAGGCGAACTGCGGCCAGACGGTGCGCAGCGCCACTTCGCTCCACGGGATATGCACCGTCAGCACCGTAGCCACATAGGCCAGCAAGCCCAGGGTCAGCCATTTCAGGAGGCGCACGTACTGTTGATACGGAATGAACACTTGCAGCAGCAGCGACAGCAGGCCGAAGCCCACGGCGTAAAGGTGCGTGGGGCCGCCGATGATCAGGGTCAAGGCATCGCCCATGGCGGCCACGTCGGCGGCGATATTGATGACATTGGCCAGCAGCAACAAGCCAACGATGGCGTACAGCAAGGAACGGGGATAGTGGCGGCGGATATTCGTCGCCAGCCCGTGGCCGCTGACCCGGCCAATCTTGGCGCTGATGACCTGGATACCGAGCATCAGCGGGAAGGTCAGGCACACCGTCCACAGCATGCCGAAGCCGAACTGGGCGCCCGCCTGCGCATACGTGGCGATGCCGCTGGGGTCGTCGTCGGCCGCGCCCGTGATCAGGCCCGGCCCAAGCTTGCCCAGCCAGGTGTCGGATGCGTCCGCGCGGCCGCTGTCGGTCTGCATGCGTGGCTCCTGTGTGGTGAAGCGAGCAGCGTAGCACAGGAGGGCGGCGTCAAGAAGGGGCGCCGTCGCGGGAAACACGATTCAGTAGCGCGCATCCTTGAACTTGTCGGGGAAGTCCGGACGCGGCAGCAACAATGAGTGTGTGCCAACGCCTGCCGCCCGCCTGCCTCAGGCCATGTTCGCATACTCGGGCAGCGCGATGGCATCGGCCTTGGGCGTCAAGAACCTGGCCAGGATCGTCTTGATAATGGGCACATTTGACATGCGCAACACGGCATGGCCGAGGGCGATCCCGGCGCGCGAGTGCGGCGAGGCCAGGCGCGGCGCGAAGGTGGGCACGCTTTGCGCCTGGTCAACTTAGGGACGCATGATCGCTTCATACGCGGCAAACGCTTGCGCGTGATCGTCATGGCGTCCCAGTTCCCCCGCCAGCACGTAGGCGCCGCACATGCCCAGGCTCGTGCCCATGCCGCTGATGGGCGAGGCGCAATAGGCGGCGTCGCCAACGAGGGCAATCCGTCCCTTCGACCAGCGCGGCATTTTGACCTGGGAAATCTGGTCGAAATACAGGTCGGTGGCGTCCTCCAGGGCCGCCAGGATGCGCGGCGTCTCCCACTTCAGGGCGCCGAATTTCTCCTTCAGCAGGGCTTTTTGCTCGGCAATCGGCAGTTTTTCGTAGGCGCCGGGTGCTTCCTGGAACGATAGCAGGGCGCGGGTGGTGCCCAGGTTATCGGGACGCAGGCACACGCTCAAGCCGCCAGGAGCGTTGAACCAGCGCATCTGGCGTGCATCGCCTGGCGTACGAGGGATGGTGAAATAGGCCGTGTAGAGCTTGAACGAGCGGCGTTGGACTTCGTCCCCGAACACGAGTTTGCGCGTATGCGAACCGACGCCTTCGGCGCCGATGACGAGATCGAACACTTCTTCGCCGCCCTGTTCGAAGCGCACCTTGACGCCTTCGGGCAATTCTTCGAGCGCGGCAATGCTGTCGCCAAAGCGGTAGTCGACCGCGTCGCGGCCATGCTCGATCAACAGCTTGGCCAGTTCCCCCCGCAAAATTTCCAGCTCGGCCACAGGACCGTTGCCGCCAAAAGCCCCGATGCCGAATTCCGCCTGGGTGCGGTCTTGCGCGTCGACAAACCGGAGTCCATCCTCATGCGTGGTCCTGGCGCGGATGGCGCTCTCGAGCCCCATGCGCTGCGCCACCAGCTTGCCCGCGCCGCGCACGTCGATCGTTTGTCCGCCATCGCGAAACTCGGGCGCCCGCTCGACAACGGTGACGTCCATGCCCAGGCGCGACAGCCAGTAAGCCAGGGTCGGGCCGGCGACGCTGGCGCCCGTGATCAGGATTTTTCGTTTGATCGTCATTTGATTTTCTTTTCTGCTGTGATTGGCAAAGTGGTCTGGTAAACAGTAATCACTTGCTTGAGGAAGTGTTCTATCGTCGTCCGTTGGGTGGCGGACAGATTGCTCAACACCGCGTCCAGCCCGTTGAGCATTGGCGCGATATGCCTGTACGTTTGCGCCACCGATGCCTGCACGGGATGCACGAGCACGCGGCGCTTGTCGTCACGCTGGCGTACACGCGTCACGTGGCCGGCGCGTTCCAGGCGATCGATGACGAGCGTTATTCCCGCCGTCGTGACGGAAAGACGCGTGGCAAGCTCATTGGGAGACAAGGGACCATGCGTAATCAACTGCTCCATCAAGGCCAGATCGGTCTGGTTGATGCCCATCGCGGTGCTCAGGTGCAACGCCGTTTCGCGCGTCAGGATCGCGATCTCCTGCAACTGGCGGCCGATGACATCCCCGGCGATATGCATGCCGCGGGGATCTTCGGCCCCGAATGCTTCAGTGTGTGTTTCCTGGTCAAGCATGATTTACCTCAAATTCAGATTTTGCAGCAGTGGGAAAGACGAACGTCACAGCTATGCAAGCGACAAGTATGCAAGTTTGGATCGTCCATGCGGCACTGCGCCAAGCTGGACACCGGCGCGCAGCGACTCGATCCATGTAGCGAAAATTAATAACTAACTTAGTTAGTAATAAAGCGAGACAGTATACGGCCTGATGATCCTTGTCAATGGCTCAATCCGGTTTTTCGTTCCACTCCATGATGCGCTCGCGCAGCCAGCGGTGCGCCGCGTCCAGGTGCATGCGCTCGTGCCAGACCATGGCCATGTCGTAGTCGGGCAGGGTGACGGGCGGCTCCCACGTGCGCAGCGCGCCCAGCGCATTCTTCAGCAGGCGCGACGGCAGCAGGGCCACCATGTCGGATGCCGCCAGCAGGGGCGGGACGATCAGGAAATGCGGCACGGACAGCACCACCTTGCGCGTGCGCCCCAGCTGTTCCAGTGCCGTGTCGACATTGCTGCGGAAACCGCCGCCATTCGGCGAGACGACGATGAATTCCAGCGCGCAGAACTGCTCGAGGTCGGGCGGCGCCTGCAGCAGCGGGTGGTCGCGCCGGCCCGCCAATACATAATGCTCGGTGAACAGGGTGCGGTGGCGCAAGCCCGGCGGCGCTTCTTCCTGCGCCAAAAAGCCCAGGTCGACCTGGCCGCTTTCCAGCTCGTGCGCCATGCGCGCCGGCACCGCTTCGAACACGGCCATGCGCGACAGGGGAGCCTGCATGCGCAGGGATGCCAGCAGGGGCAGCAAGATCGCATACTCGGCGGCGTCGGCCGCCGCCAGATTCCAGCGCACCTCGGCGGTGGCCGGATCGAAGGCCGATTCCGGCTGCAAGACTTGCTCCAGCTGGGCCAGCACGGCTTGCAGCGGCGCGAACAGGGCCAACGCGCGGGCCGTGGGCAGCATGCCGCGCGGACCGGGCAAGAGCAGCGGATCATCGAAGGCGGTGCGCAGCTTGCCCAGCTGCACGCTGACGGAAGGCTGGCTCAGGTGCAGCCGCGCCGCCGCCCGCGTGACGTTGCGCTCGATCAACAGCGCGTTCAGGGTCAGCAGCAGGTTCAAGTCCAGCTTGTGCAAATTGCTCATGACTATACCTTGTATGTTAACTATTCATTTCCACTATGATAGCGCAAGCCCTACAGTTGTTCCTGTGATCCTCACCCTTCATCTTTTACAGGAGCTAACCGATGCAACTGCATGAATATACAAGCTTTGATGGTCTGGGACTGGCCCAGCTGCTGCGCGAAGGCAGCGTCTCGGCGGCCGAACTGCACGACGCCGCCTTGCGCGCCTGCGCCGCCGTCAACCCGCGGATCAATGCCGTGGTTGAGCTGTGGCCGGCCGATTTTTCCACCCTGGACCATACGGCGCCGTTCGCCGGCGTACCGTTTCTGATCAAGGACGTGGCCATCACGATGGCGGGCCAGCGCAGCGAAGCGGGCAGCCGTCTGGGCGCCGGCCATGTCGCGCCCATTGATTCCCATCTGATGACGCAGTTCCGCGCCGCCGGGCTGACGACCTTCGGCCGCACGAGTACGCCCGAAATGGCCTTTGCCACCACCACGGAAGCCGTTTTATATGGCGCCACGCGCAACCCGTGGAACGTCAGCTTGAGCGCGGGCGGCTCCAGCGGCGGCGCGGCGGCGGCCGTGGCGGCGGGCATCGTACCCCTGGCGCATGCGACGGACGCGGCAGGTTCCATCCGCGTGCCGGCCGCTTCGACGGGCCTGTTCGGCTTGAAACCGAGCCGTGGCCGGGTCTCGAATGGCCCCGCCATGGACGAGATCTTCAGCGGCCTGGGCGTGCAGCTGGGCGTGAGCCGCACGGTGCGCGACAGCGCCGCCTTGCTCGACTGCGTGCAGGGCGTGATGGCAGGTGAACCGTATGTGACGCATGCGCCCAATGTCACCTGGCTGTCGCAGGTGGATGTGGTGCCGGGCAGGCTGCGCATCGGCGTACAGCGCATGGCTTCCAATGGCGCCCGACCCGTGCCTGCTGTCGATACCGCCCTGCAAGACACCGTGCGCCTGCTGGAAAGCCTGGGCCACCACGTGGAAGAAGCAGCGCCCGCGCTGGGCGTGTCGTGGCCAGCCTTCGTGCATGCGAATGCCCGCATCTGGTGCGCCAACCTGGTACCGTGGATAGCTGTCCTGGCGCAGGAAAGCGGGCGCGCCGTGTCGCTGGACAACCTGGAGCCGGCGACCCTGGCCTGCTACCAGTACGGGCAGACGGTGTCGGCCGTCGATTTCGTCGCCGCCCTCGACCTACGCAATACCGTCACGCGCCACGCCGCCGCCCTGTTCGGCCAGTACGACGTCTTGCTGACGCCCACCATGCCGGATGTGCCATGGCAACTGGGCCGTTATGGCAAAGACGAGGCACAGCTTGATGGGCTGGGCTGGACGGCGCGCCTGTTCGAGCACTCGCCCTACACGCCGCTGGCCAACGTGGCGGGTTTGCCGGCCATGTCCGTGCCGCTGGCCATGTCGAATGAAGGGTTGCCGATCGGCATGCAGTTCATGGCGGGCTATGCTCAGGATGGAACGCTGCTGCGCCTGGCAGGGCAGCTGGAGCGGGCGGCGCCATGGCTTTCAAGGCGGCCACCCGTTTGGGCGGGCAATTAAGAAGGGGAGGAGGAAGACTACAGGGCGGCGAGGCGCGCCGCACCCCGGTTTTCCAGGCGCAAGCGGACTTTTTCCCACAGCCGGTCGTGGAAGGGCAGGACGATCACGTTGCAGATCGGTTCGACCACGGCCAGCAAGCCGCCGAAGGCCATGGAACCGGTGGCCCAGTACATGACGCCGAACGCCACGCCCATGTGCAGCGCCGTCTGGCTCAGCTTTTCGCCGGCCAGGGCGGCAAAGCCCAGGCGGCTGGCGGCATGGCGGCGGCGGATCGCGTGCCAGGCTTTTTCATGCCATGGCAGCAGGGCCACGTTGATGATCGGTTCGATGATGGCGGCCAAGCCACCGAGCGCGAGCGACCCCGTCAGCAAATAGGCGAGGCCGAAGGCGATCGACATGTGCGTGCAGACCTGGCTGAATGTTTTGATGGCAGTGAACAAGGGAGGCTCCTTTCTGTTGAATTCGCTTATCCTTGATTTAGATAGTAACGATTCTCATTTACAAAAGGAAGTAAAATATTTCAACTGAATCCATAGATTGAAACTATGGATTGAGAATAATCAATTGCCCCTACGGCCGGCGCATCCATCTGCGGCCATCGCCGTCAACGTATCGCCGTCGCCTGCGACCAGACAGCTTGCCAGCGCCCATCGCGCCATTCATAGCTATCGATATGCCAGTAGCGCGACCGGGGTATGGCCTGGCCGCCGAAATTGATTTCCAGCTGGGCCTGATAGCGCAGGACAGCCGCGTTGCCATACAGGCGCACTGCGATCTCGCCCGGTTCCCAGCTCAGATAGCGCATGTGGCCTGCCGCGATGGCGCCCAGATATTCCTCGCGGGACAGCATGCTGCCGATGGGCGTGACCAGCTGGAAGTCGTCGGCGTGCAGGGCGCGCGCCGCCTGCGTATCGGCGGCCACGAGGGCGCGCAAACGGCTGCGTTCCGTGTGGCGCAGCAGGTCCATCTGCTGTTCTTCAGTCAGTGCGGCATTAAAATCGTTCACGGCAGTCCTGTTCGAGTAGGTGATTGACACTTTGACGTTTTTTGTCCAAAAGTCATGTTGACACTATATATCCATAGTGTCAACATGCCAGCATGTCACTCCACACCCTGAAAACCCAGCGGATACTCGATGCGGCGCTGGCCGTGTTTTGCCGTTACGGCTACCGCAAGACCTCCATGCTCGACATCGCGCAGGCGGCCGATATGTCGCGCGGCGCGCTGTACCTGCACTTCAAGAACAAGGAAGACGTGTTTCGCGCCGGCTCCGAACGGGCGCATGCCAGCGTGATGGCGCAAGTGGCAGCGGCGCTGGCCGAACCCGGCCCCGTGTTCACGCGCATCGAAACGGCGCTGCTGGCATTCCAGCAAGGCTTGATGGCGGACATTTCAGCCAGCGCGCATGGGCAGGAATTGTTCGATGCCAACATGACCCTGGCCGCCGACATCACCTTGAGCGCGCGGGCAACCTTGGTGGCGTCATTGGCCGGCGCGCTGGAACAGGCCGAAGCGGCGGGCGATATCGCTCTGCGGCGGGTGGACGCGACTGCCGCGCAAGTGGCCGCCTTGCTGGTGGCCAGCATGGATGGCATCAAGCACACGCAAGGGGGAGGGGAGGCGCTGCGCCAGGGCATTGCGCTGCAGATGCGCGTGCTGGGCGCGGCGCTGCTGCGCATGTGAGCATCGCGGCTCCCATGCGCAGTCGGACAAAGGCGGTTACGGCAGGGTCTTCAGCACATTCTTGGTCGGCACGGAGAAATTATAGTTGTCGTGACGGTCCCAGTTGATCGACCACGTCATCACGCCGCGGAAGTCCGGATACGCCTGCAGTGGCTTGATGGTGCCGCAATTGAGCAGGCGCGTCAGGCAATTCAGGGCGTTGCTGACGTCGGCATTCGTCGTAAAACCCGAGCCGGCCGAGCTGCGGCCCGACGGCACGCCGAAGCCCACCTGGTCCGGACGCAGGCCGGCGAAGGTATTGCCGCCATAGTTAAAACCTTCGATCAGCATGCGCGCCGTGGCCACCAGCTGGTCGGCCGAACCGGCCTTGATGGCGCCCGTGGCGTACGGCGTGTAGATGTCGCCATTGTTGTAGTACTGCGGGTGCAGCACCGTCAGTTCGCTGCGCAAGGCATTGATGATGGGAATGTAGGCGCCCCAGATGCTGCCGTAGCTCGTATATCCCCCCTCCACATACACCCATTCCGGCGCCATCGACAGATAAAAGCTGCTGCCGACCTTGGTTTTCAGGTTTTTCACGGCGAGCGGCAGATAGGTCTGGATGGCCGCGCCTTGCGCCACGCCATTTTCCAGGTCCAGGTCGATGCCGTCGAAGCCATATTTGGTGATGATGGCGTACAGGCTGTTCGTGAAATTCGTCGCTTCGGCCGTGTTGCCGACAGAAACGGAGCCGTTTTGCCCACCCAGCGACAGGATGACTTTCTTGCCTTTCGCCCGCTTGGCGGCCACGTCGGCGATGAACTGCGCTTCCGTGCCCGCGCCCGGATCGATGGTCAGGCTGACATTGCCGCCGCCCGCGTTGTCGCCGAACGAGACGACGATCACATCCCATTCGTCGCTGACCTGGCTGATCGGATACGTGGCGCCGCTGGGGTTGGTGAAGTTGTGCCAGTAGCCGATCAGCGCATGTTTCGCCAGGCCGGTGGGGGTCGGGGTCGGGGTCGGGGTCGGAGTCGGAGTCGGGGTAGGTGTCGGGGTAGGTGTCGGGGTGGGAGTTGGCGTAGGAGTCGGGGTAGGCGTTGGGGTGGGGGTGGGAGTCGGCGTAGGTGTTGGCGTGCCGCAGTCTCCCACCACCGTCCAGGGCTGGCCGCTGCCGGCGCCGCCGCTGCTGGTCGATGGGTTATTGCCTTGCGTCCACCAGTTGGCCGTGTAATTGACGTTGTTATCACTGGCCTTGGCGCCGCCATTGTAGGCGGTGCCGCTGTTCCACGGCGTGTAGCAGGCCACCGCTTCGGCGGCGCCGGCCAACAGCTGGCTCGCGCCTCCGCTGGCGCCGTCACTGCCGCCGCCGCAGGCGGCCAGGCTACCGCCGAAGAGGGTAATGATGAGGCTATTCATGACTGTCCGGTGCATCGCATCTCCTTGTGTGTTTTTAGTATGGCCGGGCGGCTGGACACCGTCCGCTGTTTCAGAGTGCAAGCATTGCAAGTGGTCGTCAACTGGTTTTATTCTTTGCGAAAGATCACAATACCAGTTGCAGCCGTACCCCAGAGGATGGGCGATGCGGGCCATACCAGTGCCTGTTTTCGAGTGCGCTGGTATGGTGTACGAAAGAGCGCCGGGAGCAGGGTGGGGAAGGGCGGAGTACTCTCGCAACGGCTACGGCGCTGTTTCCTTGCGCAAATCGGCATACGGCACGCGCGACAGATCCAGCAGCATCCGCGTCAAGGCCACGGTTTCGCGCTGCATCAGCCCGTAGACCATCTGGGTCACCGTACCGATGCCATAGCTGAGCTGATAGGTCGGCGCCTTGGCATAACTTAGCGTCGGTAGGCGTTGCGCAGCCACGAACGTCTGGCCTGCATCGGGCCAGGCCCCCCCTGCGCACTGTATAGCCAGCCGAAGGCAGCACGCCGGGCCGCTCGCCATCGAGCACTTCCAGGCCCCAGTGTTCCGCCTCCACCGACCATTGCCGCAAGCTGACCGGTTCAAAGCGCAGTTGTTTGACACCGGCGCGCGCCAGGCGTTCATGCAACACGTCGATATACGCTTCATGCCGGGGCGATCCTGGACAGGAATTGCGTGGCGTCGACCGTCACGGCAGCGTTTGCAGGCTGGGCGCGCGAAGGCCATGGGCCGGGCTTGCTGGCACAGGCGGACAAGGCGGTCGCGATGGCCAAAGCGGCGCCCGCGCGCAGCAGATAGCGTGAAATATTGTGAGACTTTACCTTCATAATCACCTGCAAACCCCTGATTTCATTATTGTGTTTCACCGAAAAAAACGTCGAGGAAGTCAAGGCATGCCCGGCAAAAAAGATAAGGCGGGCAATCTTACACGAGCACGTCCCGGCACACACATTGTTATGGATTTGCAATGCAATCGTGCGCAACGTGGACGATGGCGGCGGCAAGCCGCGCGCGGCGCTGCCTTGCGTCCAAGGCGCAAACATGACGCAAGCCGTCCGGAAAGCGATTGCTGGTGCGGCAAGCACTGTGCTGTGCCGTCAACGCGCCGCGTCCGTTGAGCCATGCCTGGCCGCCAATGCCCGGTCAAGTCCATCGAAATGGTCCGCATGGACAGTTTGGCCCAAGGCACCAGCCAAATACGCCGGCGCACGGTAGCCGTGGCAGATCGCGGCCGAAGTTGCGCAGCCACACGAGCAGCTGCACGGACGCACCAGATCTGCGGCCAGACACAGCGCACACCAGCGCTGCGCGCGGCAGGCCAGCAGGCACGCAGAACCGCCAGCATTGCACCCGCAGACTGACGCGCAGCGCGCGGCAGCAAACACCTGGAATCCTGCGCGCCAGCCTGGAGCTGGCCAGCGTATCGAAGCGCAAAGGGACTGCACAAGCCCATGACGAAAAAGTCAGGGTGCCAGGCGGCGCGCGAAGGGCTAAAATCGCATTTGCGATTGTACAAGTTGCAAAAAGGGGCATTTGACGAATTTATCCATAACTTCGCATAATTTATATTATGTAAAATTATGGAATGAAGAGGAAGGTACTTTTAGTTTACCCTGTACCATCTAAAGCTTAGTTGTCAAACCTCACGCCGTAGCCCCCAGCAACGAAATCGCGAAAAGAAATTTCGTTGCCAGTGGAACAGTTATATATTGCCTCCTTAGTATCATCACCTTCATCGCACATTCCTGTTCTACTATCACATTTACCGCTATTGACTCGCACTATGTCTTCGCGCACGTACTCGCAATCATGAGCAGTCAAGTAACGCTTGAAATTTCTCAACTCAGTTGATTCAATATATTTATAGGTAAATAGTGCAAGAGCGGGCAGGTAAAAAACTACGAGGAAAATCCAATCCTCTGTCGTAATCCCTCTTGAAGCGTTCGATCGTCTGCTCAAGAAATAAAAAAGTAACGAGGTAAAAAGCAACACTAGAGCAAAAATCAAATGGTCTTCTATCAAAAAAAATGAAGTGCCATAAGAAACAACAAAGCCGTAAACAAAAGTCTTTTCCGGTAAGCGATGAACAAAGCTTTGCATAGGGAGTTTCCCTTGAGATTTTCACTCTTGACACCTTACCATCATACAAATACGTTAGTCACGTATTAAAATCCCCACGTTTAGCCCGGCCACAAATGCTGTGACAGCGTATTTCATCTCTAAAGCATCTTTCGCAGACGCGCAGACGAAGACAATATCGTGCCTGTTAACTGCCCATTTTGGCACCCCAAGCATGTACATAAAATCGCCAAGCATTCTCGTGCGGTTCACTGCCGGCCAGTTTATCCGCCTGGAATTGCAAATGATCCGGTACTGCTTGCGGAATTCATCCTCAATTTTCTTAAGTATCCGCAGTGAATCAGCGTCAAAATTTGCCAAAGCACGTCCCTCCTCCCCGTCAATCAAGGTGGAGTAACTGTCAGAACGGATAATCGTCCACCACTTGTGGCATTAGCGGAAGTAGCGTTTCTGGTCAAGCGCCCTGCACTGCATTTCCTTCCCGCAGTATTTCGCTATGTAGCTGGCGATCTTGTGCGCCCCGGCCACGCCGAAGCCGAAACGGTGCGGGTCGCGGACGTGGACTTGCCCCATCTGTTCGCCGTTCGGGCCGCGCCCCAGGATGCCTTTTCAGTGTTTTAATGCAAGTTCACGGTCCAGCATGTTTTCTCGGTAGGTCAACGTCACCATGCGATCAGCACCGATTTGCTTGCAGCAAAGTCATACATTCTTCTTTGCGCGCCTGCCCGCATCGTCATCATTCGCTTCGCGCTGGCTCGATTCGCCGCGTTTTCCTCGTGGTTTGCGCTGTATAGAGCAAGTGAACAACCCCCTTTTATTTCAAATGATACAAACATGCTACAAAGCTGTTCAATAGTTTCGCGGATTCCTGCCGTTGACCTATGCAAGGCATGAACAACAACGTTCTGCCGCACCAACAGGAGAGATCGTATGGCAGGAATATCAGCAGTCAGCGGCGGTACGGGATTTATCCCTACGCAAAGCAAAAAAGAAGTCACCAGCGCGGCGAGTGCCGCAGAGCAAAAGGTCGCCGCGCCGGTCAGCGAGCCGCCGCAGGGTGCCAATGCGGAAGTCGCTGGCGCGACGGCCAGCAAGGCGCCGAACGGCGCGGCAGCGTTGTCGAACACGCTGCAGAGCCAGTACGACGCCTCGCGCGTAGACACGTCGGCTGTCGATGGACGCGCCGCCAAGACTGAGACCGGCAGCGCCGACACGGCCAAAGCCGGCGGTACCGAACAGGCCGGCGCGGCTGACGCGTCGGCCGTCAGCGATGACGCCAGCCTCACCGCTACGGCGAGTTCCAGCGAGACTTACGAAGCCGAAGACAAGAACGAAAACGGCGAGGTCACCGAGCAGGAGCGCGCGGACTACAAGGAAACCAACGCCTATCTCAACAAGCATCCCGAAGCCGCTGCCAACGCAAAAGTCAAGGTCGCGGTCGATGCCTACGTGAATGGCGCGGCATCCTTCGCCGAACCACCACGGTCCGCCATTGCGACACAGGCCTGACACTACAATGGTGGGTATCAGTTAAACTGCTCCCGCTTACCGTTTCGTTCCTGTTTCAAGTAGACCATGCCAACAACTGCCGAAGTGCTCATCGTCGACGATGATCCCGATATCTGTACCCTGCTAGTCGCCTATCTCGGTGATTTCGGCATCCGCGCCCAAGCGGTCCATGACGGCACCGCGATGCGCTCGTCTCTTGCCCGGCAGCGCTTCGACATCATCATCCTGGATTTGATGTTGCCGGGTGAAGACGGCCTGTCTCTGTGCCACAGCATCCGCTTCCTGTCTGATATTCCCATACTGATGCTCACGGCGCGGGGCGAGCGCGGCGACAAGGTGGCCGGACTGGAGGCTGGCGCCGACGATTACGTGATGAAACCGTTCGACCCGCGCGAGCTGGTGGCGCGACTGCACACCATCTTGCGGCGCATTCGTGGCCGCGGCGTGGGAGCGCCGCCGATGCTGGAGCGCAGGCCGCCGCCGGCCAACGACATCTGCTTCGGTGGCTGGCGGCTGAACCGCGCCACTCGCGAACTGACCTCGCCCGCGCAGTTGCTGATCCCCCTGTCCTACGGTGAATTCCGGCTGTTGTCGGCGTTCATCGAGAAGCCGCAAAGTGTCCTCAGCCGTAGCTATCTGTTGAGTGCGGCGCGCGGGCGCAGCATGGAGGCGTACGACCGAACCATCGACTTGCTGGTGTCCCGGCTGCGCCAGAAACTCGACACCGACAGCACGGCCAAGCCGCTGTTGCGCACTATCCGCGGCGAGGGTTATCTGCTCGACGTGGCATTCGACGCATGAGGTTCAGGTTCGTGGACACGCTGTTCTCTCGCCTGTTCGCCTTGGCAGTGGGCGCCATCGTGGCCAGCCACGCCATCGCCTTTGGCCTGTTTTTCATGCTCTATCACGATGCGGCTCGCTGCCACCCGCAGCCGCCGCTGGGCGGCGTGGTCATCGGAGTCGTCACGGAGTTGTTGGCACTGGCCACGGCCGCCTGGCTGGGCGCGCGCAGCATCGCGCGTCCGATCCAGCAATTGGCGGCCGCCGCAGTTGAACTCGGCAACGACGTGAACCGCTCGGCCCTGCCGGAAAGCGGCCCTGTCGAGGCGCAGCTGGCGGCGCGCGCTTTCAACCGCATGCAGTCCGATCTGCGCCAGCAACTGGCTGCCCGCGGCCACTTTCTCGCCGCCGTTTCGCACGACCTGCGCACCCCGCTGACGCGAATACGGCTGCGCGTCGAACAGTTGGCCGAGCCCGATGTGCGCGCCCAACTGCACGCCGATGCCACCGAGATGGCCGCCATGCTCGACGCCACACTGGAGTATCTGCGCGGCGAAGCGGCCGTCGAGGTCCCGGCCATGCTCGATGTGCAAGCCCTGGTGAGTTCAATGACTGAAGATTATCATGAGCAGGGACACGCCATCGAATGCGCAGGCGTCGTCACGCCCATTCTGGCGCAGCCAATCGCGTTGCGGCGCGCCCTGGCCAATTTGATGGAAAATGCGCTGCGTTACGGCGGCATGACGAAGGTTGAGTGCGCCATGCACCCATCCGGACTGGCCATCACGATCCACGACCAGGGCCCAGGCATTCCGGCCGCCGAACTGACCGCCGTCATGCAGCCGTTCTACCGCCTGGAGTCGTCGCGTAACAAAGCCAGTGGTGGCGTGGGCCTCGGATTAGCCATCGCGTGCGAAGCCATCGAGAGACAGGGCGGCACGCTCACCTTGTACAACGCCCCCGAAGGCGGCCTGGTCGCCACAGTGCTGTTGCGACCGAACAAATGTTGAGCGGCGCCAGCCGATGCGCATCCGTTGCGCGTGGTCAATGCCTGCACGAACACCGCAGCCGACCGAATCCCCTCACGCCGGGGCCGAGAATTCCTCGAATGCCGCCAGCGCATTGGCGCAATACATCGCCGACGGCCCGCCGCCCATGTAAATGGCCATGCCCAGGGTTTCTTCGAATTCGGCCCGGGTGGCGCCCAGCTTGACCAGGGCCTGCACATGAAAGCCGATGCAGGCATCGCAATGGGCCGCGATGCCCAGGGCCAGCGCGATGAACTCCTTGGTTTTCTTGTCCAGCGCACCATCGCGCGTTGCCGCGCGCGCCAGATCGCCAAAGCCTTTCATCACGTCGGGAATATCCGCGCGCAGGGTCGCCAGTTGTTGCGACACCGACTGCGTCAAGGCGCGATAGCCGCCAGCTTGCGTGCTCATGTTGTCACCTCCGTTGCCCGCGTCATTTTTTCACCGCACAGGTACGGATGCCAAATGGCAGATACGCGGGACAGAAGCGGAAAATGCCTGTCGCCAGGGGAATCACACCCAGCCAGCCCCAGGCGCCGATGGCACCGGCCAGGGTGGCCACGATCAGGCCCAGCCCCAGCAGTATCCGAATGGCACGATCAATATTGCCGACGTTCGCGTTCATGGTCTTGCTCCTCAATGGTTAATCTGCCTAAGCGTTGCGATGACAACACGCGACACACGCCCAAGTTTCAGGTATGCGTCATGCTGCTATCTGAGCATATTTCATGCCAGCGTTACACCATGTGAGGATAGGATAGAAAACAGGGACTTGGGGCGATGCGGCAGGCAGCAGCGCGCTGCCAGCCGACGGGTGGCACTGCCACACTGGCAGCATGGCAGTGCTGCCAGGCCTAGGCGATACCCAGCGCTTTCAGGCGGCGGTACAAGGTGCGCTCGCTGAGGCCCAGGTGCGCCGCGAGTTCCTTGCGCGTGCCGCCGAAGCTGGCGTGCAGCTCGGCCAGCGCGATGCTGTCGCCGCGCACCGGCGTGGATGGCGCGGCGCCCTGCTCCACCGGCGCCGCCAGCAGTTGCTCGACGCGGATCACGCCATCATCGGCGAACAGGCTGGCCCTGTCCAGCACGTTGCGCAGTTCGCGGATATTGCCCGGCCATGGGCGTTGCTGCAACTGCGCCAGGGCTTGGGCGTCTAGCGTCAGCGTGCGCTTGCCCGCGCCCGCGCGGCGCAGGAATGACTGCACCAGCAAGGCGATGTCGTCGGGCCGCGCGCGCAGCGGCGGCAAGGCGATGGGAAAGGCACTGATGCGGTAATACAAGTCCTGCCGGAACTCGCCCCGCGCCATCATGTGTTCCAGCGATTTGTGGGTCGCGGCGACCAGGCGGAAATTGGCGTGCTGGGTCTCGACGCTGCCCACGCGCCGGTAAGTGCCCGACTCGATCAGGCGCAGCAGCTTGACTTGCATGGCAAGGGGCACGTCGCCTATTTCGTCGAGAAACAAGGTACCGCCTTGTGCCGTATCGACCAGCCCCGGCTTGCGCGAAGTCGCGCCCGTGAAAGCGCCCTTTTCGTGTCCGAACAATTCGCTTTCGAACAGCGTTTCGGTCAGTCCGGAGCAATCGACCACGACGAACGGTCCTGTGGCCCGCGCGCTGTTTTCGTGTACGGCACGCGCAAACAGTTCCTTGCCCGTACCTGACTCGCCCAGCAGCAGCACCGGCAGCATCGACGGCGCGACCCGCTGCAATGCCTCCAGCACCCGGGTAAATGGGGCGGAACGGCCCACCAGTCCCTCCTCGCTGGGCTTGGCCGAAGCGCTGCGCACCACTTCCAGCCGCTCGACATACGCGGTAATGCTGCCGCCGGCATCGAAAATGGGACGCAGTTCGACGGCGACGTGCTCGGGGCCGCGCGGCGTATGGTGGATGTGCAGCACGCGGTCGGGTCCGCGCAGTTCCTGCGCTTTCTTCATGGGGCAATGTTCGCCGGCCTGGTCGCAAGGGGCATCGTAATGATGCGAGATGCGGTAGCACTTGTGGCCGGTCACGGGCTCGCCGATGCTGCCAAATTGCCGCTGGTAGGCGACATTCGCGGCCAGAATCGTGTAATCGGGATCGAGCACGATCATCGGCTGGGCCTCGTGTTCGAGAAACGAGATCAGCGATTGCACCATGGGCGCGCTGGGGGATGGCTCGATGCGGGTGACCGGTGGCGTTGGCATGCTGGCTCCTTGTTGTGTCGCCATACTGTCGCAGGACTGCCAATGCGTCAAGTGGCACTGCCAGTGGCAGCGCCAGACAGAGGTAGCGCATGTTTACCTCTGGCAGGAAAACGCATGGAATCAGGCATTGGGGACAGACAGGTCGCCCAATCTCGAACTGGCACAGGTCTTGCGTTACCAGTGAGACCTCATGCACGCCAGGCTTGCACACCCAGGAGATAGACGCCTCATGACCAACACATCACCGCAAATAGAGGGTTTCTTTGACCCCGCCACCAGCACCGTCAGCTATCTGGTGCTCGATCCGCTTACGCGCCGCTGCGCCTTGATCGATAGCGTACTCGACTATGATCCGAAGTCGGGCCGCACCAGTACCGCCTCGGCCGACCAGCTGCTGGCGCGCGTCGCGGCCATGGACGCCAGGGTCGAATGGATACTGGAAACCCATGTGCATGCCGATCATTTGACCGCCGCGCCCTATCTGAAGGAAATGCTCGGTGGCAAGATCGGCATCGGCCAGCATATCGCCACCGTGCAGCAGGTATTCGGCAAGCTGTTCAACACCGGCGACGAGATGGCGCGCGACGGCAGCCAGTTCGACCATCTGTTTGCCGATGGCGAACTGTTTTCCATCGGCGCGCTGCAATGCCGCGCCCTGCACACGCCTGGCCACACCCCCGCCTGCATGAGCTACGTCGTCAGTGGCGCTGCGCATAGCGCCGCCTTTGTCGGCGACACGCTGTTCATGCCCGACTATGGCACGGCCCGCTGCGACTTTCCCGGCGGCGATGCCCGCACCTTGCTCCACTCCATCAACAAGGTACTGAGCTTGCCGGAGGACACCTTGCTCTACATGTGTCACGACTACCAGCCGGGCGGCCGCGAGGTGCGCTATGTCAGCACCGTCGGCGAGGAGCGCACCGGCAATATCCATGTGCGCAACGGCATCAGCGAAGAAGAGTTTGTTGCCATGCGCACCAGACGCGATGCGTCGCTGGAAATGCCGACCCTGATCCTGCCATCGGTGCAAGTCAATATGCGCGCCGGGCATTTTCCCGAGCCAGAGGCGAACGGCATACGCTATCTGAAAATACCGCTCAACGCGGTCTGAAAACATGCAAACTCATCCACGGCCCTTGCGCACAAAACAATAGGCCCGCCATGGCCAGGAAACAAGCGCGGCGGCGCATTCTGCCGCATGTTTCTGCAAATAATTGACCTGACGATGGTTGACCCTCAAATACCCGGATTTGTCATCGCGCGAGGCCTGGCAGGTCAGTATGATGTCAGCATGAACTGCCATGCTCAGGTGGTTATCAAGGAGAGCAAGCGATGTTCTTAGCGCGTACATGCATGGCGCTGTCTGCCCTGGTTTTCAGCAATGCGGTCCATGCGGATGTCCATTGCATGGATCCGATTGCCGACTGGAAACCTCGCGAGCAATTGCAGCGGGAAGCCGAACAGCGCGGCTGGACGGTCCAGCGCATCAAGATCGATGATGGCTGCTACGAGCTCAGAGCCATTGATCGCAACGGCAACAAAGTCAAGGCCAAATACTCCCCGGCGTCGCTGCGCATGCGCAGCCTGGCGGTGGACTTCGGCAACAACGGCGACGCCTCCGACTACCTCGGCCCTGTACCGCAGGCTCCCGTCAGGCGGCCTGCAGGTTCGACATCCCAAGGGGAAAAGAAATGAAAAACATCACAGCCTGCGCCTGCCTTGCAGGGGCATTGGCGCTGCCCGGTCTCGTCCAGGCACGCCCGGTCACACTCACCGCGCAACTGAAAAATTACGCCGGCAACGGCGCCTACCTGGCGGTATATGTCACGGATGCCGCCGGCAAGTACAAGAAAACGTTGTGGGTCGCTGGAAAGAAGACCAAGTATTACAAGCACCTGAGCGACTGGGCACGCGGCAGCGGCCTGAACGCGCGCGAATTTGACGGGATCAGCGGCGCGAGCGTCGGCAGCGGCAAGACCCTCAAGGTGACGGTCGAACTGGCCGATACCCTGATCGATGCAGGTTACGAGATCCGGGTGGACAGCGCGGCAGAGGACGGGCGCGACAATCCGGCCGACGTGCGCACGCCACTGAGCAAACAGGGCGCAGGCAAACCCGTCGGTGGACGCGGCTACGTCAAGTCCTTCATTTACGACATGTAGCCACCGACGCATGTTACGACAGATCCATTCGCTCGCTGGCCTGATCGGCGCACTGCTGGTCATGCTCATCGGTTTGACGGGCGCCGTGCTGTCGATCAACCCCGCGCTCGAGCGGCTGGCGACCAGCGTGCCGGCGGGCGTGAGCGTTGCCGAACTCGCGGGCCGGGTGGCGCGCCACTATCCGGGAGCCGAGCAGATCCAGCGCACGGCCTCCGGAACCATCATCGTCTACTACAGCGCCGGCGACGTCTCGGGCGTCGACCGGGTCGACCCGTCCAGCGGCATGGCGATCGCGCCCTATGCGCCGCCGGCTTACGCGCGCTGGTTCAAGGAGTTGCACAGGTCACTATTCCTCGACACGCCAGGCAGCGCCGCGGTCGGCATCACCGCCCTGCTGATGCTGACGCTGTCGGTCTCCGGGATTTTCCTGCTGCTCAAGCGGGTGGGCGGTTGGCGCCAGCTGGCGCGTCCACTGCACGGCAATCGCAGCCAGCGCTGGCACGCCGCGGTGGCCCGTTTTGCTGTCGCCGGCCTGCTGTTGTCCGCGCTGACCGGCAGCTACATGTCGGCGGCGACCTTCGGCTTCATTGCCGATGGCAGCCAGGACGAGCCCGATATCCCCGCCACCACGTCCGGCGGCTCGCCGCTGCCCGCGGCCCGCCTGCCAGCCTTGCTGGCCACCAGGCTGGTCGATCTGCGCGAGCTTTCCTTTCCGCTTGCCGGTGACAGCAGCGCCGTCTATACCCTGCGCACGCGGCAAGGCGACGCCTATGTCGACCAGTCCAGCGGCGCGCTGCTGGCCTTCCGCGCGCACAGCAATGTCCGGGAAGCCTTTGAACTGATCTACCAGTTGCATACGGGCGAAGGCCTGTGGTGGCTGGGCCTGATACTCGGCCTGAGTGCGCTCGGCGCGCCCTGGCTGGCGCTGACGGGCATCGCCGTATGGTGGCAGCGGCAGCGGGCCAAACCGCGCATCGCCAACAACGCGGCTCCGGCTTCGGCCGACAGCGTGATCCTGGTGGGGAGCGAAAACAACAGTACCTGGGGCTTTGCCCGCGCGCTGCACGATGCCTTGCGACAGGCAGGACAACGCGTGCACACGGCGCCGATGAACCAGTTCTCGTCGCGCCACGGCGCCGCGCGCCAGTTGTTCATTCTGACGGCGACGTATGGCGATGGAGACGCCCCCGCCTCTGCCACACACTTTCTGGCCAAGTTGGCCGGTGTTGCCCCCAAGCAGGCGGCAAGTTACGCCGTGCTCGGTTTCGGCGACCGCCAGTTTCCCACGTTCTGCCAGTTCGCGCACGAGGTCGACGCGGCGATGGCGGCGCGCGGATGGCGCCGGTCGCTGGAACTGGCCCTGATCGACCGCCAGTCGCCGCAGCAATTCGCGCGCTGGGGGAGCCAGGTCGGCGCGCTGCTGGGCCATGAGCTCGTGCTCGACTATGCGCCCGCACATCCGCGCACGCATGCGCTGCAGTTGCGCGAGCGCATCGCCTACGGCGAGGAGGAGCACGATCCCACCGTGGTGCTGCGCTTTATAGCCGCCCCGCCGCCGGCTCCCGCCGGCTGGCTGAAAAGCCGGCTTGCCCGCCACCGGCTGCCCCGCTTCGAGGCCGGCGACCTTGCTGGCGTCCTGGCGCCCGGCAGTTCCATGCCGCGCTTCTATTCGCTGGCGAGCGGATCGGGTGACGGCGTGCTGGAAATTTGCGTGCGCAAGCAGCCTGGGGGCGTATGTTCAAGCTACCTGTACCACTTGCTGCCGGGGGACCGCATCGAGGCCTTTATCCAGCCCAATCCGCAATTTCGTCCGGCCCTGGGCAAGGCGCCCGTCATCCTGATCGGTGCCGGTACCGGGATCGGGCCACTGGCCGGTTTCATCCGCAACAACACGGGCAAGCATCCGATGTACCTGTACTGGGGCGGGCGCCATCCCGACTCCGATTTTCTGTATGAGCCCGAACTGCGCAACTATCTGGCCGACCGCCGGCTGACGCAGCTGCACACGGCCTTCTCAAGGGTCGAAAATGGCGTCCACGTGCAGACCCGGCTGATGGACGACGCCGACAACATGCGCCGCCTGATCGCCGACGATGGCCAGGTGCTCGTCTGCGGCAGCCGCGCCATGGCCGCCAGCGTCAGGCAAGCCATGGACCAGATACTCGCGCCGCTCAAGCTCGATGTGGCGGCGCTGCGCGACAAGGGAAGGTATCGTGAAGACGTCTTCTGAACCCGCGCTGCGGCGCTACAGCCTGCATGGTGAAACCATGGGCAGCCGCTATACGGCCGTATTCTATGCGGCCGGACAAGCGGACCTGGCCGCCATCGGCGCCAGCCTGTTTGCCGCCGTCGACAGGGTCGACCGGCAGATGTCGACCTGGAATGCCGCCTCGGACCTGTGCCGCCTGAACGCGGCGCCGGAAAACACCTGGCTTGCCGTGCCGCGGGAGCTGGCGCAGGTGCTCGCTGCTGGGCTGCTGGTCAGCCGCGAATCGGGCGGCGCCTTCGACATGGCCGTTGGCCAGCTGGTGGAGGATTGGGGATTCGGGCCGTCGCAACGCGCGCCATCGCCGCAGGTAGCGGCCCGGCATGGCAAAACGTACCGCCCCGCCACCGAGGCGCTGGACGTGGATCTGGATGCTCTGCAGGTGCGCAAGCGCGCGCCGCTGACGCTCGACCTGTCGGGCATCGCCAAGGGTTTTGGCGTCGACCAGCTGGCGCATTGCCTCGATGGCTGGTCCATCGCCAGCTACCTGGTCGGCATCGACGGCGAAATGCGCGCGCGCTCGACCAGACCCGATGGCCAGGCCTGGAGCGTGGCGATAGAAAAGCCGACACATGGCATCCGTGAAATCGGTGGCGTGATGGAATTGCACGACGTGGCCATCGCCACCTCGGGCGACTATCGCCGCTGGGTCGAGATCGATGGCACGCGCCATGCGCACACCATGCATCCGGCCTTGCGCCAACCGGTCGCGAACCGTCTCGCCGCCGTGAGCGTGCTGGCCCCCAGCTGCATGCTGGCAGACGCCTGGGCCACGGCGCTCATGGTGCTGGGCGAGGTGGACGGTGTCGCGCTGGCCAGGAAACGCGGCATGGACGTGCTGTTCGTGCTGCGCCGCGGCGCCCTGCTCGACGAAATCCTGCTCATCGATGGGAAGGTGGCCTGAGCTGCCTGGCCGTGCCTCAATGCGCCAGCGCCACGCCGCGCAGCCATCGCCATGTCGCCAGCCCCCACTTGACGCACTCGAACCAGGCGATGCCGAGCACCGCGACGAAGGCGCACTGCATCAGCAGAGCCATGTCCGGCAGCGCGAAGGCAAACAGCTCGCGGACAGGCGCCACGCCCAGCACCAGCAACAGCAACAGCGAGGCCGCCAGGCTGATCCAGGCGAACGCCCGGTTCGACTTGATCCCCCTGCGCCATGACGGCTGGCTCCATTGGCGGTTGACATAGATCAGTCCCAGGTTCGACAGCACCAGGCTGAGGAAGGTCGTCGTGCGCGCCACTTCGTCGGAATGGCCGGCCCAGCGCACCAGCACGTGGAAGCCGACCAGCATGGCCAACAGCCCTGCCCCCTGCAGCAAGCCGCGCAGCAGTATTTCACGGTCGAACAAATGCATGTCCGGCCTCCTGGGTTTGCTCGTCATGGCATCGGCTTCGATCGGCTCGGCCTCGAACACGATCGAGCAGGCGGGGTCGATCACCATTTGCAAAAACAGTATGTGCACGGGCATCAGGAGCATGGGCCAGCCCAGCAGCACGGGCAGGATGGACAGGCCAACGATGGGTACGTGCACCGCGACGATGAAGACGATGGCCTTGCGCAGATTGGCAAACAGGCGGCGGCCATGCTGCACCGCCAGCAATAGCGAAGAAAAGTCATCCTTGAGCAAGACCAGCGCTGCCGCCTCGCGCGCGACGTCGGTGCCACGGGCGCCCATGGCCACGCCGATGTTGGCCGCCTTCAATGCGGGCGCGTCGTTGACGCCGTCGCCCGTCATGGCGACGATATCGCCACGGCTGCGAAAAGCTTGCACCAGGCGCAACTTTTGTTCCGGCGCGATGCGGCAAAAGACGTCGGTCTCCGCCAGGCGCACCTGGAGCGCCGTGTCGTCCAGCGCGGCCAGGTCCATGCCGGACATCACACCGCTGGCCATGCCGGCGATACCGGCCTGCCGCGCAATCGCCAATGCCGTGGCGGGATGGTCGCCCGTGATCATCACCACGCGTATGCCCGCCGCGTGACATTGCGCCACCGCATCGGGCACTTCCGGGCGGACCGGGTCGTGCAAGCCAAGCAAGCCCAGGAATTCAAACTCAAAGACATGCTGGTTGTCGGGCAGCGGCGGCGCGGCAAACGTGGCGCGGGCGACGCCGATCACGCGCAAACCATCGTTCGCCATGGCCTGCACCTGGGCCACGATGGCGGCGGCGCGCGCCGGCGCCAGATGGCACAGATCGATGATGGCCTCGGGCGCCCCCTTCGCCGCCACCAGGAACTCGGAACGGTCCGGCGATTGCCACACCCGCGACATGGCCAGCATCTGCCGCGACAGCGGATAATCGTCGATCAGTTGCCAGTCGGCATGCAGGTGCTCCGTATTGGCCAGCAGGCGGGCGCCGGTCTGGCCGATGGCCGACTCCATCGGATCGAACGCCCGACGATGGCTTGCCAGGACGGCATATTCGAGCAAGCCGTGCAGCTCTTCCTGCAAGGCAGCGGCGGGATTGCCCTGACAATCGTGGGTGGAGGTCTCCGAGCAGAGCCGGGCCACGTCCATGCGGTTGGCCGTCAGCGTGCCCGTCTTGTCGACGCACAGCACCGTCGTCGCACCGAGCAATTCGATCGCCGGTATGCTGCGCGCCAGGATGCTTTCGCGTCCCAGGCGCCAGGCGCCCAGGCCCAGGAAAAGCGTCAGTATCACCGGCAATTCTTCAGGCAGCACCGCCATGGCCAGCGTGAGACCTGCCAGCAGGCCTTGCAAGGCGTCGCCGCGCAGCCACCAATACGCCAATGCCAGGCCGGCGGCCAGACACAAGCCGCCGATGGCGACATGCCTGACGACGCGCCGCGTTTCCCGTTGAATCGGCGTCAGCTCGCTCCCCATGGCGGCCAGCGAGGCGCCGATGCGGCCGAGCGCGCTGTGCGGGCCGGTGGCGACCACCAGGCCGCTGGCCGTGCCTTGCGTGATCAGGGTGCCGGAATACACCAGGCTGTCCGGACTGCCGCCAGCATCGGAGGCGCCATGCTTGATGACCGGCACGGACTCACCCGTGAGCATGGACTCGTCGGCCGTCAAATTTGATGCGCTGAGCAGCTCGATATCGGCGGGCACGCGGTCGCCCTCGGCCAGCAGCACCAGGTCTCCCGGCACCAGCTCCCTGCCGGCGATGCGCTCCTGCTTCCCGTCGCGTATCACCAGGGCGCGTGGACAGGAGAGGTCGCTTAGCGCGTTCAGCGAGCGTTCCGTGCGCCTGCGCTGAAAAAAAGTGATGCCCATGACGATGCAAACAAAGCCCAGCAGCATCAGCGCTTCATTGCGGTCGCCCAGCAGCAGGTAGATGACGCCGCAGGCGACCAGCAGCAAAAACATCGGTTCGGAAACGACATCGAGCAGCAGGCGCCAGGCACTCAAGGGACGCGAGGCGGGCAAGGCATTCGGCCCGTTTTCCAGCAAGCGCTGCGCGGCCTGCGCGGCTGTCAGCCCTTCACTACCCTGCGGCTCCGACATGGCATTCATCCTTTTCCTGAGAGGCAGCGTGTAGTGGCTAGCGGCATTAGGGTTTGGCCGCGGGCGACCATACAGGCCGCACTTCCGTCAGCGAATCGACGATGACCATAGACTGCCCCGGCCATTCAATCATATCGCGATCCGCTTTGAGCACCCACATGTGCTCGCGTCCATGCGCAAGACGCTCGGGCAGATGGAAAGAAAACAGGCTTATCCATTTTCATAAAAATCATTTGTTTTCCCAATGAAACAATCTATCCAGCCCTTGCTGATCCCCCGCCGCCACAAACCACGCCACCTGCCAGCGCTGCGTGCGCAGGGCCTGGGCAGATTCTGGCGCACACCACGGCGGATACACGCGCAGCGCGCGCTTGCCGCCGCTGGCCGCGCGCGACATCACGCCGCGTTCGAGCAGCACGCTGCGCGGAAAGATGAAAAAGCCGTGCCGCGCGCCAACATCGTCAGCCACGGCGATGATGACGATATCGACGGGGTCCGCTTCATCGAGCGGGGCGATCTCGGCATCGGGATGGGGGCGCTTCCAGACGGTGACGAACTGGCCGGTTTTCGTCGGCGTGGTTTTGGCCACGCGCAAAACCAGCCGCCTGCCGTGCAGTTCGGCGCGGCAGGCGCCGTAGTCCGCGCTTTCCGCTTCCGGCACGGGCGCTTGCGGCAAGCCCAGGAAGGCCCATGGACTGGCCTTCATTGCGCGCTGAACTCGGCTGCGGCCTTGGCCGCCCACAGCGCCTCGGCGTGGCTGGCGAACGGGCTGTCATAGCCGTCGACCTTGCCCTCTTCGTCGACAAAATACAGCCACCAGCCGTCGGCCTGCTCGCGGATGGCGGTCTGGCCCGCTGCACAATGGGTTTCGACGGACTGGCCGGCGGCCAGGGTGACGATGCGGATGCCGCGGTGAATCATAGGCTCGGGTGTCATGGGAAATAGGTCATGCGAAAAAATCAATAACTGTAGTGTAGCCTTGCCGGCGACTCCTGGCCATTGCGCTACACTGCTCTTTCAAACGGAGGACAACATGGCATCACAGCAAGGCACGGTGGATTTTTTGCTCGATCAACTGGCGGGCGCGGGCAGCGTCAACGCGAAAAAAATGTTTGGCGAATACGGTTTGTACTGCGACGGCAAGATGTTCGCCATCGTCGCCGACGACCAGCTGTTCATCAAGCCGACGGACGCGGGCCGCGCCTGGATCAGTACGATGAGCACGCCGCAGGAGGCGCCGCCCTACCCGCAAGCCAAGCCGTATTTCCTCATCGATGGCGGCCTGTGGGACGAGCGCGACTGGTTGTCCCAGCTGGCGCGGCGCACGGCGGACGCCTTGCCGCTGCCGAAACCCAAGCCGCCGCCCAAGCCCAGAAAACCGGCGTCAAGCAGCTAATACGCTGTTCTCGCACGCTTTGCCCTGCAGGAAACATTGCAGGTTGTGATACGTGATGGCGGCGATCTCGCGCAGCGCTTCGATGGTGAAGAAGCCCTGATGGCCCGTCACGAGCACGTTCGGGAACGTCATCAATCGTTGAAAAATGTCGTCATCGATGATGTCGGACGAGCGGTCCTGGAAGAACAGATTGCTTTCCTGTTCGTACACGTCGATGGCCAGGGAACCCAGCTGGCGCGATTTGAGCGCTTCGATGACGGCGCCCGTGTCGATCAGGCCGCCGCGCGAAGTGTTGACCAGCATGGCGCCCTTCTTCATCAGCGGCAAGGTCGCTTCGCTGATCATGTGGCGCGTGCTGTCCATCAGCGGGCAATGCAGCGAGACGATGTCGGACTCGGCCAGCAGCTGTGGCAGTTCCACCATCGTGCCCAGCTCTCCGAACGCGGGCGCCGGATACGGGTCGTGGCCCAGCACCGTGCAGCCAAAACCTTTAAAAATGCGCGCCGTGGCCAGGCCGATCTTGCCCGTGCCGACGATGCCCACCGTCTTGCCGTGCAAGGTGGAACCGAGCAAGCCGTCCAGCGAAAAATTGCCTTCGCGCACGCGGGCATACGCGCGGTGCGTGTGGCGGTTCAGCGTCTGCACCAGGGCCAGCGTGTATTCGGCCACGGCTTCCGGCGAATACGCGGGCACGCGGGCGACAAAAAAGCCCAGGCGCCTGGCCGCTTCCAGGTCAAGGTTGTTGTAGCCGGCGCAGCGCAGCAGGATGGCGCGCACGCCATAGCCGTGCAGGGCTTCCAGCACGGGCGCGTCGAGCACGTCGTTGACGAAGACGCAGACGGCCTCGGCGCCTTGCGCCAGGATCGCGGTTTCCTGGCTCAGCAAGGCGCTGTGGTAGACCAGTTCGATGCCGGCAGAGTCGGCTTGGGATGGCAAGGCTTCATCGAAGAAACGGCGGTCGTAGGGCTGGCTGGCAAAGAAGGCGATTTTCATGGTGATTCCTGGAACTTGCTGAATGGCAAAACAGCATCATAGCGCAAGCGCCCTGCCCCACGGTGTACGCCTGGCACCGTTGATCGCCTATTTGGGTTCCCTGGGCAAGGTCAGCACGTGGCGCAGATACGCCGTTTCTTCGGCGTGCCGCAGGTGGTAGCGCTCGCGCGCGGCGCGCGTGGCCGCCTGGTGGGCCGCGATGCCCGTTTCCGTCAGCTCGACGCCGAAGTCCGCCGGCACCGGCTCAGGGCCGCCGAACAGGCGCGCCAGGATGAAGCGGCCCACATTGTCGCGGTAGTGCGACGCTTCCCAGTAATAGCGCATCGCGCGCGCGCCCGTCACTTGCGGGATCGCCTCGCTGGTGATGCTGTTGAAGCCGGAAAAATCAAACAGGCGCACGTCGCAGCCCTGGCGCCGGTAGCGCCCGGCCATCTGTGCCAGGTCGCGCTGCCATGCTTCCATGGCGTCCCACTTGCCGCGCCAGTACAGGGCGTCGAGCGTGAGCGCATGCGTGGGATTGATGTACAGGCGCAAGCGCGTGCCGCCCCGGCACAGTTTGCCGACACTCGCATCGAAGGCGCGCAGCGCGGGCGCCGTCGGCCCCAGGCCATCAGCAAATTCCTGCAGGCGCGGCGTGAAGGCGCGCGCCGTGCCGGTCCACGTACGGTTGCGGCTGGTGAGGCAGGACTCGTCGCGCTGGCCGTGCAGCGCCAGGCTGGACAGGCACACGCCGTCATAGGTGCCGCTGAGGATGCGCCAGGTGTCGCGCGTCATGTCGACAGTCAGGCCGCGCTTGATATTGAGCAAGGCGCGCCGCGCGAAGAACGCGGGGCCGCCATCGGTCAGGCCCGGTTCCACGCCGGCCGAGCCCAGTTCCAGCGAGAACGAGGGCGCGTCGATGCCCCACACCATGGTGTCGACATGGCTGACCGTGGCCGCGTGCTCGGCCAGGCGCATGGCCTCGCCGATGGAGGCGCCCGAGACGGCGCTGTTGAAGACGCTCTTGCCCTCGAACAAAGTGCGCGCACTGTTCGCCGGCAAGCCCATTTCCGTGCGCGAGTTGCCGATATACACGACGGCGGGCCGGTAGCGCGCCACGGCATACGTCTTGCCCCACACGCTGAGTTTTTCGGTCGTCGGCCGCAATCGCTGCAGCAGCGGGCTGTCCCACTGGTGCAGCAGATACGGGTCGACGTGGTAATTCACGGCCGAAACGAGGGCCAGCGCGGCCAGCACGCAGGCAAAAAAGATGGCGAGGTAGCGGCGGGCGGAAGTGTCCATGGTCAGCATTGGAAGTGGAAAAATGGCGTATTGGTGGGGCTTTGCCTCAACGCCGGATCAAAGGCCCGTCCAGCACCCGCTGCGCATAGGCCGCCTCGCGCGCATGTTCCACGCGATAGCGCTCGCGCGCGGCGCGCGTGGCCGCCTGGTGGGCGTCGATGTTGGCTGGCGTCAGCTCCACGCCGAAATCGGCCGGCGCCGGCGTGTCGCCGCCGAACAGACGCGCCAGGATCAAGCGGCCCACATTGTCCCGGTAATGCGACACTTCCCAGTAATAATGCATGTCGGGCTTGCCGCTGACGAGCGGGGTCGCTTCGGTCGTGATGCTGTTAAAGCCGGAAAAATCATGCAGGCGCACGTCGCAGCCCTGCGCGCGGTGGCGCTCGACGAGCTGCACCAGGCCCCGTTGCCAGGCCTGCATGGCATCCCACTTGCCGCGCCAGTGCAGCGCGTACAGGGTCAGCGCGTGCGTGGGGTTGATGTACAGGCGCAGGCGCGTGCCGCTCCGGCACAGCTTGCCGATGCTGGCGTCGAGCGCCGGTGTCGAGGGCGGTGTCGGCCCCAGGCCGTCGCCGAATTCCTGCAGCCGCACGGGAATGGCGTCCTTGGTACCGAGCCAGTGCTTGATGCCCTTGAGGGTGCACGTCTCGTCGCGCTGCCCGTACACGGCCAGGTTGGAGCGGCAGGTATCGCCGGCATGGCCTGTCAGGATGCGCACGCTGTCCTGCGTCATGTCCAGCGTCAGGCCGCGCTTCAGGTTGACCAGGGCGCGCTGGACGAAAAAGCCGTGCCGGGCGCCCGTCAGGCTGTCTTCCACGCGCGCCGCGCCCATGTCCAGGGAAAACGTGGGCGCATCGATGCCCCACACCATGGTCTCGACGCGGCTGACCCTGGCCGCATGCTCGGCCAGGCGGATGGCGTCGCCGATCGAGGCGCCGGAGACGGCGCTGTTGAAGATCCTCTTGCCGTCGAACAAGGCACGCACGCGCGTCGGCAAGCCCATTTCCGTGCGCGAATTGCCGATGTAGATGATGGCCGGCCGGTAGCGCGCCACGGCATAGGTCTTGGCCCAGGCGCCGAGCTTTTCATTGAGCTGGCGCGGACGCTGCAGCAAGGGACTGTCCCACTGGTGCAGCAGGTAGGGATCGACCTGGTAATTCAGGAACGAGACGGCGCCGAGCACCAGGCCGACGCAAGCGAGGAAGCAGACAAGATAGCGGCGGCCGGCAGTGTCCATGCTCAGAACTGGAAATAGAGAAACTCGGTGACGCGGTTCATGCCGAAGATGCAGGCGACGAACAGCGCGGCAAAGCCCACGCTCCAGCGGCGCGTGGGGCGCCAGCTGAAGGCCCAGCGCCCTGAAGGTTGAAATATTCTTTCAATGGCGGGCTCGTACAGAAAGAATATTTCTTGCGTGTTGGGCGCCTTGAAGGCCAGCAACATGGCGCCCAGCAACACGGGCAAGCCCGGGCCCGCCAGTTCGATCCAGCGGATGCCGTCGAAGGCGGGGTGCAAGCCCCACTGCGCCAGACTGGCCGCATGGCTGGCCAGGCCGCGCGGCAAGCTCACGCCATTCGCGCCCACCAGCGCGCCGGTGATGTCCCAGGCCGTGGCCACGTCGGGCGCGCGGAAGAAAACCCAGGCCAGCATCACGGCAAGAAAGGTCAGGACGCCGGGCCACCAATGCGAGCGCGCCGCGCCAAACACCCGCTGCCACGCCTGCTGCAGCACCAGGTACAGACCGTGCAAGCCGCCCCAGATGACAAAGGTCCAGCCGGCGCCATGCCACAGGCCGCCCAGCAGCATGGTCAGCATCAGGTTGCGGTAGCGCATGGCTTCGCCATGGCGGCTGCCGCCCAGGGGGATATATAAGTAATCGCGCAGGAAACGCGACAAGGTCATGTGCCAGCGGCGCCAGAAATCGGCGATATTGGCCGCCTTGTACGGCGAATTGAAGTTCAGCGGCAATTTCACGCCGAACAGGCGCGACAGGCCGATGGCCATGTCCGAATAGCCGGAAAAGTCGAAGTACAGCTGGAAGGTGTAGGCCAGCACGCCGATCCACGCCTCGATCAGGGTGGGCGTGGCCCCGGCCGCGAAGACGGGCATGGCCAGTGGCGACAGGTTGTCGGCGATCAGCACTTTTTTGGCCAGGCCGATGGTAAAGATCGACAGGCCGATGGCGAAATTGGCGGCACGCGGGTGGGCGTTGGCCGGGTCGGCGAACTGCGGCATCATGTCGCGGTGATGCAGCACGGGGCCGGCGATCAAATGGGGGAAGTAGCTGACGAACAGCACGTAATGAATGAAACGGTATTCGCGCACCTCGCCCCGGTAGCAATCGACGAGGAAGGCGATCTGTGTGAAGGTGAAAAACGAGATGCCGATCGGCAGGATGATGTCGAGGCCGTGCCACGGCAGGCTGGCGGCGTCGGCACCGGCGGCGATGGCCACGGCGTTGACGCTGTCGATGAAGAAATTCGCATATTTATAGTAGGCGAGCAGCCCCAGGTTCAAGGCCAGGGCCGCCACCAGCACGCGCTTGCGGGCCGCGCCCGTGCTGGCCCCCAGCAGGCGCCCGGCGCCATAATTGACGCAGATCGACGCCAGCAGCAGCGGCAGATAGCGCACGTCCCACCAGGCATAGAAGAACAGCGAGGCGAGCGCCAGCCACACGGCAGGCGCCAGGCGCCAGCTGGCGCAGGACGTCAATCGGTCCAGCAGAAAATAGCCGGCCAGCACGATGGGCAGATAGCCGAACAGGAAGGCGAAGGAATTAAACAGCATGCTGCCTCCTGGCAGGCAAGGACTGCAGCTGGTAGTAACAATCGGCAATCTGCGCCGCCACCCGTTCCCACGTAAAACGTTCCACCAGCGCTTGCACGCGGGCGCGCTCGGGCGGCAGCGCCAGCAAGTCGAGGATGGCCTGGCGCTGCGCGGGGCCATCGTCCCAGGCCACCTTGCGCAGCGCGAACGCGGAATCGGGCAAGTCCAGCGCGCTTTGCGCCGTCATGACGACGGGCGTGCCGGCCGCCAGCGCTTCCAGCACGGATAGCGGAAACACTTCGCCCTGGCTGGGCAAGGCCGCCACGGCCGCCGCATGGTAGGCGCTGGCCAGCAGCGGGTCGGCGTGCTCGAGGGCGCCCAGCCAGCTGACGTGCGGCAAGTCCAGCAACTGCTGCAGATACGCCTGCTGCTCGCGCGGCGCGGCGCCGATCAGCACCAGGGGCAAGCCGGTCCCTGCCAGTGCCTGCGCCAGCCCCAGCTGGTTTTTATACGGTGAAATGCTACCCGTCATCAACGCGAACGGCCCGGCGATGCCCGTTTCGCGCAAGAACAAGTCGCCATTGGCCGTGAAGAAATGCGGGTTGATCCCGTTGGGCAAGACGCGGATGGCCTCCGCCTGCATGCCGAAACCGTGCACGATGGCGTCGCGCTCGGCGTCGCCCAGGGCGATCACCACGTCGGCCAGTTGCAGGGCGCGCCGTGTTTGCGCATAGCTCGTTTGCACCATCCACTCCGTCAGGCGCCCTGCCAGCCGGTCGGCCAGCCGCGCGCGCCAGGCGCTGGCGCGGCCCCAGCCGGGCGACAGCAGCGGCGACAGCACCACGGGCACGCCTTGCTCGCTGGCCATTTCCATGATGCGGTAGGTGCCATTACTCGCCGAAAACACGTGCAGCACGTCGAAATCGGCCAGTCGCTGGTGGTTGGCGTCGACCAGTTGCACTTCCAGATGACGCCCTGGCTGCACGGGTAGCCGATTCAGGGCGGCAATGGTTTCGCGTACCTGGATCTGCAAGCCGCCGTCGCGCTGGAACAGCATCGGGTAGGACAAGATACCGACACGCATGGTCTTCCTTTCGTGCGCCCGCGCCGCTGTCAACGGCTCAGTGCGGTGATTTGACGGCCAGCCAGCGACCGGCCAGCTTACGTTGCAACAACAAGAATTCGCCGGCCAGTTCATGTTTCAACAGGAACAGACCGGCCAGCCAGCACAGCAAGGTAGCCAGCGCCGTGCCCGTCAGCGCCAGCAGCGCCGGCGTATCAACAGGCAGCCACAGCAGCGCAGCGAGGGGCGCCACGCCGCTGAGACCGCAGAGCAGCAGGCTTTTGCGCACGGCCCGCGCCAGGGGGCGCCAGCCGAGCGCGCTCAAGCGCCGCAGGCAGCCATACACCAGCCAGCTGCGCAGCACATTGCTGAGCACCACGGCCCAGGCCACGGCCACCAGGCCAAACGGCGCCGCGGCCAGCAGCAGCGCCACCTTGATGGCGCCAGTGCAGGCATCGAGCCGCACCTGCGCATGCAGCTGGCCCGTCGCGACGAACAGGTAGCGGGCCATGCTGAACATGCTATACACGGCCGAGGACAGGCACATGATGCGGATCAAGGGCACACATCCTAGCCATTGCGTGCCATACAACACCTTGACCAGGGGCAAAGCCATGCAGGCGAGAAAAAGAAAAAACGGCCAGGCCAGCGCCGTCATGTAGCTGATCGTGCGCAGATACACGAGCTGCGCCCCGCCTTTCCCCCCCTGCCCCCCCTCCTCCCGCGCGCGCGCCGCGAACAGCGGAAACACCACGGGAGAAATGGCGCTGGTGATGGCCTGGTTGAAGATATTGAGCACGCTTTGCGCCTTGCCGAACAGGGCCAGACTTTCAATGCCGATCAGCTTGCCGATGATCAGGTCCGGCGCCGCCACGCCCGCCTCGTCGACCAGGCCGCCCCCCGTCGCATACGCGCCAAAACGGGCGATATCGCCGATGCCGCGCCGTCCCGGCAGCCACGGCAGTTCGCGCGGCCGCACCAGCAGGCTCACCAGCAGCGAGGCGCAGGAACCGGCCAGCGCCGCCCATACCATGCTCATGTAACTGTAGCCCTGTAGCGCCAGCAGCACGGCCACCAGCAGGTTGACCACGCTATTGGCCGCGTTGATGGCATAGATGGCGCGAAAGCGCAGTTGCCGGCGCAACATGGGGAGTGTCAAGGCGCTGAACGGGATCAGCAGGAAATTGACCGACAGCACACGCAGCACGAGGGTCAGCCGGGGTTCGCCATAGAACTGCGCGAGCGGCGCACTGGCCAGCAGCACCAGGCCCGCCAGCAGCCAGGCGACAAGCAGGCTGGTGGCCAGTGCGGCGCGCAGTTTCACGGCATCGAGCTGCTTTTCCTGGATCAGGTATTGCCCCACGCCGAAATCGCGCACCACTTGCGCCAGCGCCACCAGCACGGCGCCCAGCGAATACACGCCCACTTCGGCCGGCGTCAGCAGGCGCGACAGCACCATGGTGGCGACGATGCCCAGCAGCAGCACCGTGTATTTTTCGGCGAACGAGAAGAAGAACGAATGGCGGGTGGCGCTCATGCGGGCCACCCGCGCCTACACGAGGCCGGCATAGAACTGGCGCAACTGGCGTTCCAGGCGCGGCATCGAATAGCGCTGCACGGTTTCCTCGCGCGCCAGCCGTCCCATGCGGACGCGCCGGGGTTCGTCGACCAGCAAGCTGGCCACGGCCGCGCAGGCGGCGTGCTCATCGTCGAGCGGCAGCAGCAAGCCGCCTTCACTATCGTGCAGGATATCGTGGGTGCCCGGCACATCCGTGCCCACGGCCGGCACGCCGCACGCCATGGCCTCAATCGTGGCGATGCCGAAGCCTTCATTTTTACTCAGCAGCACATGCAGGTCGAAGGCCGGCATCAGCAACTCGACGCGTTGCCGGAAGCCGGCAAACACCACGCGCTCCTGCAAACCCGACTGCTGCGCCTGCAGCCGCAGCATGGCTTCCAGCGGCCCCGTGCCCACCAGCACTACATATAAGTTGGGGAACTGTGGCGCCAGCCTGCCGAACAGGGCCAGCAGCGCTTGCGGGCGCTTTTGCGCGGAGAGTCTGGCCACGCAGCCAAGCACAAGCGCATCCGGCGGCAGCCCGAGCTGCTTGCGCGCCAGGACTCTGCGTTCGGGCGAGACGATGAACGTCTGCGTATCGACGCCGTTGGGAATCACGGCCAGCCGCGTCTGCGGCGCCAGCATGTCGCGGTACAGGTCGAGGAAATGCCGCATGGCCGAGTCCGACACGGCATACACGCCTTTGACGCTGCGAAACGCCTCTTCCAGCCGGGGCCGCTGCCAGTCGCTGAAGGTTTCCAGGGGAAACGCGTTGTGCACGCTGATCACGGCCGGCAAGCGGCATTGCCGCGCCAGCCACAGGATGGAAGCGCCATATGCCGTCCAGCAAAACGCCACATGGACCAGGTCGGGCCGCAGCCGCCGCAGCCGCCAGGCGCCCGTGACCCTGGCGCGCAGCCAATTCCAGCGGCGCCAGGCCCAGTGTTCGAGAAACAGGGGCGGCTCGTACACGCGCACTTGCATCTGCCTTGCGCGCAAGTCTTGCGCCCAGGCAGTAAAACCGGGAAAGCGCCGCAGCGCCAGCACACTGTCATAGCCGCTCGCGCCCAGCATCTTCGCCTCTTGCGCCATGCGCAGCTCCATGCCGCCCAACTCGCCCGAATAACTGCTGATGACGATGCGCGGCAGGCGTTTTCTACGTCCGCGCCAGGCTTCATGAAAGAAGCCGCGCAGCCAGGCGCGTTCCCACTGGCGCAGGAACAGTTCGGCCCGGTCGCGCCGCAGCCAGGCCCGCACGGCGCCGAGCGACTCGCGCACGTATCGGCCCAGCATCCAGCGCGGCACACCCAGCCATTCCACGCTGGGCGCGAAGGTCGCCAGCCGGCATTGGCCCCGGCCAAACAGCATGGCGCGGCGCAGTATCCAGGCGCGCTGCACTTGCGGGGCACGGATGATGTGCGCCACCCTGGCCTGCGGACAGAACCAGGAAGGATTGCCGGCCGCATGCATTTCCAGGTTGAGCCGCGTTTCGCTGCCCATGGCGTAATTGCTCCCCTGCGGGCCGATGCTTTCGTCATAGCGGGCGCCCGCCTCGAAGATGCGGCGGCGTATCGCCATGTTGGCGCCCCACACGAGGCCCGGATAGATGGGGGCGTCGCGTAAATCGGGGCTGGTAATGCCCCACGTCAAGCCGACAGGCGTCAGGCGCAGCAGCCAGTCGGCCGGTTGTTCGCGCCAGGCGGGCACGATGGCGCCGCCGAACAGCGCGTAGCCGGGGTGCTCACGCGCACTGCCCTGCAAACGGCACAGCCAGTCGGGCGCGGGCATGGCGTCGTCATCGCCAAAGACGAACAGCTCGCTGCCATCGCCGTTTGAGCGCAAGGCGTGTTCGACGGCGCCGTTCAGGGCGGGACTGCGGCCGCGCCGCGCCACGTAGAGATAGCTCAAAGGCAAGCGGCCGCGAAAGGCGGCGATCACCCGGGCCGTGGCGTCCGTGCTGCCATTGTCGGCGATGACCAGCCGCCAGCCGCCCACGGGCGGGCGCAGCGCCATGTAGGCGCGCAATACCTGGGGCAAAGTGCCGGCGCCATTGTAGGTCGCCATGAGAACGGTCAACAAGGACATGCCTCCTTGGTCTTACCATGACAAAACTAAGTACTGAACGGTATGAATCCAGTGTACTGAGCCTGCCCGCCAGCCCGTTGACAGGCATCAAGACCTTGCCAAGCCGGGCAAAACCAGGAGCGTCCCCCTTCATGCGCGACATACTGATTACCATCATCATCCTCGGTTCGCTGCCCTTCATCCTGAAGTCACCGGCCATCGGCGGCCTGATGTGGGTATGGGTCAGCGTGATGAATCCGCATACGCAAGCCTGGGGCTTTGCCACCCACTTGCCGTTCGCCTTCATCATCGCCATCGCCACCATGCTCAGCCTGATGGTGACGCGCGAGCCGAAAAGCCTGCCGCTCACGCCCGTCAGCGTGCTGCTGCTGCTGTTCGTGGCGTGGATGAATGTCACGGCCCTGTTCGCGCTGCTGCCGGCATCGTCATGGATACAGTGGAACAAGGTCATGAAGATCATGCTGATGAGCTTTGTCATCATGATGGTGATACGCACGCGGCGCGACATCGTGCGCCTGATCTGGGTGCTGGTGGGCTCGCTCGGTTATTACGGCGTGAAAGGCGGCATCTTCACCATCCGCAGCGGCGGCACGGAACGGGTCTGGGGGCCGGAAGACACATTTATTGGAGACAACAATGCATTGGCGCTGGCACTGATCATCACCATCCCCCTCATGTATTACCTGCAGCAAAACACGGACAGGCGCTGGGTGCGCCGCGGCTTGTCCGCGGCGATGCTGCTGTCGGCGCTGGCCGCGCTGGGCTCGTACTCGCGTGGCGGCCTGCTGGCCATCGCCGCCATGGGCCTGTTCATGTGGCTGAAAAGCGACCGCAAGCTGGTGCTGGGCGCGCTGCTCGGCGCCGTCGCGCCCCTGCTGCTGGCCTTCATGCCCGACCGCTGGGCCGAACGCATGGACACCATCAATACCTACCAGGACGATGAATCGGCCATGGGCCGCCTGAATGCCTGGCGCATGGCCTGGAACCTGGCGCGCGACCGTTTTCCCGGCGGCGGCTTCGACGTCTCCGACGGCGGCATCTTTGCCCGCTACGCACCGAATCCCATGGACGTGCATGCGGCGCACAGCATCTATTTTCAGGTGCTGGGCGAACACGGCTTCGTCGGCCTGTTCCTCTACCTGGCGCTGGGCATCGCCACCTGGCGCACGGCGGGCGCCATCATCCGCCGCACGCGGGGCCAGCCGGAACTACGCTGGGCGCACGGCCTGGCCACCATGAGCCAGGCCAGCCTGATCGGCTTTGCCGTGGGCGGCGCCTTCCTAAGCCTGCTGTATTTCGACATGCCGTACTACCTGATGGCCGCTCTGATCGCCACGCGCATCATCGTCGAGCGGCAGGCACCGGCCCCGACATCGCGCCAGGCCAGAGCCAAGGCCCGGGCCGCCATCGCGGAGCAGCCATGAGCGCCACCTTGTCGATTCTGATCTATCACCGCGTCCTGGCGCGGCCCGACCCGCTGTTTCCCGGCGAAGTCGATGCGGCCCTGTTCGAGCGCCAGTTGCGCCTTGTAAAACGTTTTTATGCGCCGCTGCCGCTCGCCGAGGCCGTACAGCGGCTGCAAGATGGCAGCCTGCCCGCGCGCGCCGCCTGCATCACGTTTGACGACGGTTATGCCGACAATGCGCAAGTCGCCCTGCCCTTGCTGCAGCGCCACGGCATGCACGCCACGTTTTTTATCGCCACGGACTACCTGGATGGCGGACAGATGTGGAACGACACGGTGATCGAGGCCGTGCGCCAGGCGCCAGGTCCCGTACTCGACTTGCGCGCACTCGGGCTGGACTGCCTGCCCGTCGCCGAGCTGGCACAGCGGCAAGCGGCCATCGCCACCTTGCTGGGCCAGCTCAAGTACCTGCCATTCGCCCGGCGCCAGCAGCTGGTCGTGCAGATCCGCCGCCAGGCCGGCGCCACGGCCGGAGCGCCAGCCATGCTGAGCACGGCGCAGCTGCGTCAATTACATGCGGCCGGCATGGAACTGGGTGCGCATACGATGAGCCACCCGATATTGTCCACCTTGCCGGAGCGCGAGGCGCGGCTCGACATCGCCAACGGCAAGCATCAGCTGGAAGCGTTGATACAGGCGCCCGTCACCCTGTTTGCGTATCCGAACGGCAAGGCCGGTCGCGATTATGGCGCATCCCACGTGGCGATGGTGCGCAGCCTTGGGTTTAAGGCGGCCGTGGCGACGGACTGGGGCGTGGCGCGCCCCGGCGCGGGGCTGGACTTGCTGCAGCTGCCGCGCTTTACGCCGTGGGATCGAGGACGGCTGGCGTTTCTGTGGCGCTTGCGGCAAAACCGCCGGCAAGCGCACCCAGCGCGCCCGGATGCTGGCTGAGCCACTGTTCCAGCATCAACAGCAGCCACACCATGGTGCCGTGATAGGCCGGGTGTTCCGCCAGCAAGCGCCCTTGTAAATCGTCGATGAAGGCGGGTCGCACGATGCCGCGCCCACGCAGCTGCGTCAGGTTATCGAACGCAAACTCGCGCAGCGGCGCATGGCTGTGCAGCCACTGGCCGAAGGGCAAGCCGAAGCCGTGCTTTTTCTTGCGCACGATGGCCGGCGGCAGGATTTCCGCCAGCGCGCGCTTGAAGAAGGGCCGCAGCTGCCTGCCGTCGAGCTTGTCGCGCGGCGCCAGGCGCGACGCAAACGCCACCATCGCATCGTGCAGGAAGGGAAAGGCCGCTTCCACGCCCGCCAGCTCGCACGCCTTGCGCACCTTGAACAGGTCGTTGTCGGCCAGGGTAAAGCGCATGTCCAGCGCCAGCAACTCATTGATCTGGCTCAAGCCCTGGCCCTGCCGCTCCCAATACGCGCCATTCACGCAGCCGGGCGCCATGCCCGGGTCGATCGTGTCGATGAAGCCCGCTTCCAGCACCGTGCGGTGGCCATGGCGCAGCAGCAGGTTGTAGCCGTCGAGGCGGGCCGGCAGCGGCAGGCTCGCTTGCTCGATGTAGCGGCGCGCCTTGTCGCCCAGCCGCCACGGTTTACTTGTCTGTTGACGGAACAGCAGCGGCTCGATGATGGCCTGGCGCAGCATGACAGGCAAGCGCTCGTACTGCGACAGCAAGGCCTGGTGCGCATAGCGTTCATTGCCGCCAAACAATTCGTCGCCGCCATCGCCGCCCAGCAGGCGGGTCACGCCATCGTCGCGCGCCATCTGCGCGCAATAGTAGGCGGGAATGGCCGAGGCATTGCCGAAAGGCTGGTCGAAGATGGCCGCCATGGCGGGGATCGCGGCCAGCACGTCGCCCGGCGTCACGTAGCGCTCGTGGTGGATGCTGCCCGCGTGGCTGGCGGCCAGGCGCGCATACGCCATTTCGTCATAGCCGGGCGCATCAAAGCCGATGGAATACGTGCGTGCGGGGCGGCCCGTCACCTGCCCCATGATGGCGGCCAGGGTGGAACTGTCGGTGCCGCCGCTGAGAAACGCCCCCGTGCTGGCGCTATCGTTGCCCAGGCTGCTTTCGACGGCCAGGCGCAGCAGGCGCAGGAATTCCTGCTTGTTGGCGGCAAAGCTGGCTCGCGTGCGCGCCGCCGGCTCCTGGAAGGCCAGCTGCCAGTAGCTGCCCTTGCATTGCTTGCCGCCGCGCACATGCAGGTATTCGCCGGGCAGCAAGCGCTGCTGGCCAAGATAGGCCGTGGCCGGGCCAGGCACCATGTGGAAATACAGGTAGTGATACAGCGCTTGCGGATCGAGCGTGCCCCGCACGGACGGATGCGCCAGCAAGGCGTCATGCGAGGAGGCAAAGAACAGGCCTTGCGCATTGCTCGCATAGCTGAGGGGATGGATGCCGGCACGGTCCACGGCCAGCAGGGCCGAGCCGGAAAAGGCGTCGAGGATGGCCAAACAGAAAGGCCCGGACAGGCTGGCGCAGACGGCCACGCCCCGGCTCAGCCACAGGGACGCGAGGCGGCTCGCCACGTCGTCGGCCGAACCGTCGAGCACGGGCCGGCCCCAGATGGCCACTTGCAAGCCATCTTGCTGATATACATGGCGACTGCCGTCGATGGCGGCCACGGCCACGCCGCCCACGGCGCTCAAGCTGGCGGCGCCGGGCGCGCCATCGAAGCGCGACAGCGGTGCGGACATGCTGGCCATCGCGGCCAGCGCCGCGCCATCGGCAGGCGCAACACTCTCCGCCGGCGCCAGCCAACCACACAGGCCGCTCATACGAGCACCTCGGCCGGCAAAGGATGGCCGAGAAAGGCCGTCGGGCTGGCCGTCAAGCCATACGCGCCCGACTGGAACACCACCACCAGGTCGCCCTCCTCGGCGCGCGCCATCTGCATCTGGTCGGCCAGCAAGTCCAACGGCGTGCACAGCGGCCCCACGACGGACGCCACTTCGCGCACCCCGTCCTGCAGCCGGTTGCCGATGGCGACAGGGTAATTCTTGCGGATCAACTGGCCAAAATTGCCGGAAGCGGCCAGATGATGATGCATGCCGCCATCCGTGACGAGAAACACCTGCCCATGCGACACTTTGCGTTCGAGCACCTTGCACACATAAATACCGGCCTCGGCCACCAGATAACGGCCCAGTTCCAGGTTCAGCCGCGCGCCCGGCGCCGCCTGCGCCAGGAGACCGAGCTGCCGCTGCAAGCCCTCCGCCACGGGCGCCAGGTCCAGCGCCTGGTCGCCGGGGAAGTACGGCACGCCGAAGCCGCCGCCGATATTCAGGGTGCGCAAGGGTGACGGCGCGCTGTCGGCCAGTTGCAGGGCCAGTTGCACGCTGAGCGCCTGCGCTTCTGCCAGGGCCGTCGCCGACAGGCTTTGCGAACCCGCATACAGGTGAAAGCCGTGGAAATCCAGGCCCAGCTGGCCGATGCGGCCCAGCAGCGCCGGCACCAGGGCCGCATCGACGCCAAACGGCTGCGCGCCGCCGCCCATGCGCATGCCCGTGCGGCGCAGGGCGAAATCGGGATTGACGCGCACGGCCACCCGGGCCGCCACGCCCAGCCGTTCACTGGCCAGCGCCAGCCGTTCCAGCTGGGCGCCCGATTCCACATTGATCAAGACGCCGGCCGCCACGGCCCGCGCCAGCTCGCCGTCGCGCTTGCCCGGCCCCGCAAAACTGATGCGTTCGGCCGGCATGGGCGTGTCGAGAGCGGTGGCCAGTTCGCCGCCCGAGGCCACGTCGATGCCATCGACCAGGCCCGCCAGCCACTGCACCACGGCCGGCATGGGATTGGCCTTCATGGCGTAATGCACGTGCACGCCAGAAGGCAAGGCGGCGCGCAGTTCGGCCACGCGGCGCGTGATATGCGCGCGTTCATAGGCATAGAACGGCGTGCTGCCCACCCTCTGGGCCAGCCGCTGCAACGATACGCCGCCCACCTGCAGCATGTCGTTGTCCACCGCGAACTGCTGGCCCAAGGACGAGTGCAAAGGCAATTGCGTGCTGTTCGAGCGTAACAAATCTTTCATGCCACCTCTCCTGATTGGACCGCATATGCACGCGCCAGTTCCCTGGCCAGCAAGGGACGGTCGATCTTGCCATTCGGATTGCGCGGCAGCACGCCGTCGCGGATTTCCAGCCACAGCGGCACCATATAGCTGGGCAGGCGGGCGCGGCAGGCGGCCAGTATGCTGTCGCGCTGCAATTGCGTACCCGGCGCGGGCGTGACGAGCAAGGCGATGGCCTGGCCCAGCACGGCATGGGGCAGGCCCAGCGCGACCGCCTCGCCCACCAGCCCGCTCGCATACGCGACTTCCTCGATCTCGGCCGGGCTGACCCGGTAGCCGGACGTCTTGATCATGTCGTCGCTGCGGCCCACGAAATACAGATAGCCCTCCGCATCGCGGCGCACGGTGTCGCCCGACCACACGGCCAGTTCCGGCAGCACCAGGCCGCTCGCCTGCGGCGGCAGCGGCTTGAAGCGCTCGGCCGTGCGCGCCGCATCGTTCCAGTAGCCGAGCGCCACCAGCGCGCCACGGTGCACGAGTTCGCCCGGCTCGTCGGCGTCGCACACGCTGCCGTCGGGGCGCAGCACCAGCACTTCCGCATTCGGGATCGCCTGTCCGATGGAATCGGGGCGCCGCTCCAGCTGTTCCGGCGCCAGATAGGTGGAACGGAACGCTTCCGTCAAGCCATACATCAGGTAGACCTGCGTGCGCGGCAGCGACTGGCGCAGCCGGTCGAGCGTGGAGCGCTGCATCACGCCGCCCGAATTGGTGATGTAGCGCAAGGGCGTGGACAGGGGCCAGCTCAGCTGCGACAGCTGCACCCACAGGGGCGGCACGGCGGCCAGGCCCGTAATGGCTTCCTGCTCCACGGCTTCGACGATGTCGCGCAGCAGCAGATAATTCATCAGCACGGCGCAGGCGCCGCTGGCAAACGCCGTCGTCAGCTGGCTCAGGCCGTAATCAAAGCTGAGCGGCAGGACGCACAGGATGCGGTCCTGCGGCGTGTTGCGCAGATAGCCAGACACGCTGAGCGCGCCGGCCAGCATGTTGCGGTGCGACAGCACCACGCCTTTCGGCCGCCCCGTGCTGCCCGACGTATATAAAATGGCGGCCATGTCCGTGTCGATCACCGTATGCCACAGCAGTGGGAGTGCAGGCGCGGCGGACAGGCCGCGCCACGGCAGCAGCCGGACCTTGCCCAGCTGCGTTTCCGTCTGCGCTACGCCCGTCAGCAGCACCGTCTGCAAGTCCGGGCAGGCGGCCAGCGCCGGGCCCAGCTGCGCCAGGCGTTCGCGCGAGGTGACGAGGATGGCCACGTTGCAATCGGCCAGGATATACGCCACCTGGTCCGGCTTGAGCAGCGGATTGACGGGCACGAACACGCCGCCTGCCGCCGCCGCGCCAAACATGGCGCTTACGTTTTCCGGACGTTTTTCCAGGTACACGGCCACGCGCGCGCCACGCTGCAAGCCCAGGGTCAGCAAGGTGCCAGCCGCTTCGCGCACGGATTGCGCCAGCGCGCCATAGCTGATTTCTTCGCCCTGCCAGGACAGGGCCGGCGCGTGGGCCGCGCGCTGCGCCGTCTCGAAGATCAGATCGTGTATCAGTGTCGCCATCGTGTCGCCCCCGGGTTGCCATGATTGCCATGCATTCCCCTATGATTCAGACAAACGGCCACAGCGGTCTTGATTTTGATCAAGTAACGGTTTCAGCAACACAGCTTGAGCCGGCGCAAGACCGCCGTTGGCCGCTGCGCTCTAATGGACAGCGTTGGCTGCATAGCCGCCTCATCCCTTACCGCCATGGCCCTGTTTCCACAATTTTCCCTGCTGCAACGGCTGAGCGCCAGCATCAATGAGCTGGGCTGGCGCGACAGCGCCTGGCTGGCCGTGGCGCGCTTGCTGGAACGCGTGCCGGGCGAGCGCTGCGCGCTGCACCGCTACCAGTTCGTCGCGCAGGCCGTGGCGCCCGGTTCGCTGTGCCGCGGGCGCGGCCAGGCCATCACCGTCATGCCCTGCCAGGAGGAAGCGGACTTGCCGCCCGGCCCCGAGCGCCGCCCCGGCGCGCTGCGCGAACGCTACCGCCAGGGCGCGCAATGCCTGGTGGCGCGCAGTTCGCACGACGCTGGCAAGTCAGGCATGGCCGGCTGGATCTGGCTGCTGCGCCACAGCTACCAGGAAGACGAGGTGCGCGCCCGCTATGCGCTGGCCTCGCAGCAGTCGTCGTGGGATCTGGACGTGTGGGTGCATCCCGAGCAGCGCGGCGGCCTGGTCTTCGCCCGCCTGTGGGAAGAAGCCAACGCCGTGCTGCACGCGCAGGACGTGCGCTGGTCGTGCAGCCGCATTTCGCGTTTCAACCGCGCCTCGCTGGGCGCCCATGCGCGCCTGGGCACGCACGCGCTGGGCACGGCCACCTTTCTCCGCTGCGGGCGCTGGCAATGGATGGCCGCCAGCCTGCCGCCGTATGTCCACCTGTCACGCCGCCCGGAAGATGTCCCCTGCCTGGCCTTCGATACGTCTTCCCTGCCGCACTACCCTTCCCTGGAGCTGACATGCCGCATCTTGAAGCAGTAAAACGCATCCTCGACACCACCCTGGGCTTGAACGGGCGCGCGCTGGAAGAGCACACGCCGCTCTTGGGCAGCGTGCCGGAACTCGACTCGATGGCCGTGATCGGCGTGATCGCCGCGCTGGAAGACCATTTCGGCATCATTGTCGCCGACGACGACATCCACGCGCGCCACTTCGCCACCGTGGGCACCCTGCACGACTTCGTGTTTGCACAGCTGCGGCCATGAACAGCGCCGCCTTCGACGCGCTGCCGCTGCTGCCTTTTTTCCTGCCCGCCAGCGGCGGCCAGCGCTACTGCCTGCTGCACCTGCCGCCGCCGGGCCGCAGCGCGCGCGGCGGCATCATCTACGTGCATCCGTTCGCCGAAGAACTCAATAAAAGCCGCCACGTGGCCGCCGCGCAGGCGCGCGCCTTTGCCGCCTTGGGTTACAGCGTGCTGCAGATCGACCTGTTTGGCTGCGGCGACAGCAGCGGCGACTTTGGCGAAGCGCGCTGGGACATCTGGCACAACGACCTGCACCTGGCTTGCGCGTGGCTGGCGCAGCGCGTCGACGGCCCCTTGACCGTGTGGGGCTTGCGCCTGGGCGCCCTGCTGGCGCTCGATTTCGCCAGCCGCGCGCCGCTGCCGCTGGCGCGATTGCTGCTATGGCAGCCGGAAACCGATGGACGGCGCGTCATCGACCGCTTCCTGCGCCTGCGCCTGGCGGCCAGCATGCTGGCCGGCGGCACGCAGGAAGCGCCCGGCCAGGCGCGCGCCGCACTGGCGCAGGGTGAATCTGTGGAAGTGGCCGGCTACCTGCTGGCGCCCGAGCTGGCGCTGGCCATCGATGGCGTCAGCGCAGCGGCGCTGCCGCCCACGGTGCCTGCGGTACCCGTGTATTGGCTCGATTACCAGGCACCGGAGCAAGCCTGCGCACCGCTGCCGCCGCTGGCGAGAACATGGCGCGAACGGGGCGCCGCCGTGCACGTGGCCAGCTTCGGCGACGGACCGTTCTGGCACAGCGGCGAGTTGCTGGCGTGTCCGCAACTGCTGGCCGCCACGCGCACCCTGTGCCGTGACTGGCTCGACGAGGAAAGGACGCCGCCATGAAGCGCGACAGCAGTGAGCAGCACCTCGCAGGGCACAGCGTGCGCGAGCTGCCCCTGCGCTTTCGCAGCGCGGCCGAAGACGGCGAAGCGCAGGCGCGCATGGTCGGCATCCTCAGCCTGCCCGCCGCACCGGGTCCGCGCGGCATATTGATCGTCACGGGCGGGCCGCAGTACCGGGTGGGCAGCCATCGCCAGTTCGTCCTGCTGGCCCGCGCCCTGGCTGCGCAAGGCTGGCCCGTGCTGCGTTTCGACTTGCGCGGCATGGGCGACAGCGAGGGTAGCGCGCGCGACTACCGCGCCGCCGGCCCCGACATCGCCGGCGCGCTGGCGCACTTCTTCGATGCCGTGCCGACCTTGCGCGAAGTGGCGCTGTGGGGCTTGTGCGACGGCGCCACGGCCGCCGCCTGCCATGCGCCGCGCGATGCGCGCGTCCATGCCCTGATCCTGCTCAATCCGTGGGTGCGCAGCAGCGCCGGACTGGCGCGCGCCACCTTGCGCCATTACTATTTGCCACGCCTGCTGCAAGGCGCATTCTGGCGCAAACTGGCCGGCGGCAGCGTACGCATGGGCGCCAGCCTGGCCTCCCTGCGGCAGGTGGCGGCCGCCACGCAGGAAGCCGCCCCGCAAGCAGACGACGCACCAGCGCCGGCCCTGCTGCGGGCGCTGACGCAATTCCAGGGCAAGGTGCTGCTGATCCTCAGCGGCGACGACCTGGGCGCGCGCGAGTGGCAAGCGCTGCTCCATGGCGATGCAGCCTGGCGCGCCGTGGCCGCCCGCGCGCAATGGACACAGGCGCAGGTCGCTGGCGCCAACCACACCTTCGCCAGCGCCGCCTGGCGCGGCGAAGTCGAACAGCTGTGCGCGCGGTGGCTGCAGTCATGGTAAAAACCTCACCGAACGCGGCCCGACCAAAACGCGTGCTGATGGTCGCCTACCATTTTCCGCCGCTGGCCGGCGGGAGCGGCATCCTGCGCACCCTGGGCTTCGCGCGCCATTTGCCCGACTGCGGCTGGCAGCCGCTGGTGCTCAGTCCCGCGCCGATCGCGTATGCGCAGCGCGGCGATGCGCAACTGGCACAGATCGGCGCGCAAGCCACCGTGCGGCGCACCCTGGCGCTCGATGCGGCGCGCCATTTCTCCATCGGCGGGCGCTATCCGCGCTGCCTGGCCCTGCCCGACCGCTGGAGCTCCTGGTGGCTGAGCGCCGTGCCGGCTGGCCTGCGCATGATTCGCGAATACCGTCCCGACGCCATCTGGTCGACGTACCCGATCGCCACGGCGCACCTGATCGCGCTGACCCTGCAAAAACTCAGCGGCCTGCCGTGGATCGCCGACCAGCGCGACCCCATGCTCGATGACAGCGACCCGCTGGCGCCGTATCCGTCCGATGCGCGTTTGCACCGCATGCATGCGTGGATAGAACAGCGCATCGCGGCGCGCAGCGCGGCCATCGTCTGCACCACGCCGGGCGCCATCGATGCGCACCGGAGGCGCCTGGCGCAGGTGGGGCGCGAGCGCTTCCACCTGATCGAGAATGGCTACGACGAAGACGGCCATGACGGCAACCCTGCGCACACGGGCCACCGCAGCCGCTTCCTGCTGCTGCACAGCGGCGTGATCTACCCGTCCGAGCGCGATCCGCAAGCACTGTTCGAGGCGCTGGCCAAGCTGCGCCACGATGGCGTGCTGCATGCGCGCAATTTCCAGCTGGTGCTGCGCGCCACGGGCCACGACGCATGGCTGGCCAGTCTGCTGGTGAAATACGGCATCCTCGACCTGGTGCGCCTGGAACCGTTGCAGCCGCACGGCGCGGCGCTGCAGGAAATGCTGGCGGCCGACGGCCTGCTGCTGCTGCAGGCGGCCAACTGCAACGCACAGATTCCCGCCAAGCTGTATGAATACCTGCGCTGCCGCCGGCCCATCCTGGCGCTGACCGACCTGGCGGGCGACAGCGCGGCCAAGCTGCGCCACTGCGGCATCGACACCATCGGCCAGCTGGCGTCCAGCGCCGACTGCGCGCGCGCGCTGCTGCGCTTCCTGCAACTGGCGCGCCAGGGCCGCGCGCCGCTGGCCAGCCCCGCCGCCATCGACCTGCAATCGCGGCAAGCCCGCAGCAACGCCCTGGCCGACTTGCTGGACCAGGTCAGCCACAGGAGAACAGCATGAAACACCTGATACTTGCCTGCGCCCTGGCCACCTGCTGCGCCGGCGCCGGCGCAGCCGCCTGCCCGCCCTACGTCAAGGGCACCACGGGCGGCGACTACACGAGCGCGGAAGACCGCAAGGACCTGTCCGTGGTCGAACAATTCCATTTTTCGCGCGCCGTGGAAACGCTCACGCAAGGCATGACGGGCAGCCTGGGTGGCGACATCAGCTACACCCTGGAACACTTTCCGAACCACCACCGGGCGCTGGCCTCGATGGCCAAGCTGGGCTTGCGCCTGAAAAGCGCGCAGCCACACGGCGCCCGCTACACGGTCAGCTGCTACTTCGAACGGGCGATCGCCTTCGCGCCGCACGACGTGACGGCGCGCATGGTGTACGGCAGCTACCTGCTGGCCACGGGCCAGGATGCCATGGCGCTGGAACAGCTGGACTCTGCCAGCCGCCTGGCACCCGAGCAGGCCACCATCCAGTACAACCTGGGCTTGATGTATGTAAAAAAGAAGGAATACGAGAAGGCCAGCGCGCACGCGCAAAAAGCCTATGCGCTGGGCTTTCCCCTGCCGGGGCTGAAGAACAAGCTGAAGGCGGTGGGCAAGTGGAAAGAACCGCCGCCCGCCGTCGCTGTGGACGCGGCGGCCGCCGAACCGGAAAAACCGGCCGTCGCGCCGGCCGAACCGCCTAGCGGGGAATGACGGCCGGCCGCGCAGCCACGCTCCAATGCCCGGTCGGCGACGCAGCCAGCGCGGCGGCCAGGTCGCGCCGCGACTGCGCCTTGTCGGCGGCTTCGCCGATGTGCGCCAGTTCGGCCGGCTGCAGCACGGTGGCGGTCAGCAGCATCACCTCGCCATATGGTGTGTCGAAAGACGGGGGAAGCGTGGCCGCGCCCTGCGCCAGCAGCACGCCCACCTGTTCGTTGTCGTCTTCGAGGCCTGCCGGCGCATGCTGCACGTCCAGCGCCATCGAGACGCTGCCGTGGCGCTGCAGCAGCAAGTCGATGGAGCCGTGATCGGCCACGTTCTGGCTGACCTGATAAATCACGTCGAAGAGCCACGATGCCTGCACGGGAGCGCCGTCGAAGGCGGCCAGCGGCGCCTCGATGCACACTTCCAGCAGGTGGCCGCGCGGCACGAAGACGTCGTCGTCATCTTCGAACGGATCGCTCAAGCCGTCGCTGGCAATGATGATGGTATCGGCACGGCGGATCACCCTCCAGGCCTGGCGCAGCGATGGCCAGCGCGGGCCTCCCATGAAGGCGGGATTGACCAGCGGCGCCAGCACGTCGGCATCCAGCGTGCCCAGGGTGGCATAGAAGGCGTCGCGCGCGGCGCAGGCGGTGGTCAGCATCTGTGCGCCTGCGTCCTTGCCGACGACGGCGTCGTCCGGTTGCGCTACTTGCGGGATATCGTTGTCGGGCATGAGATTGGTCTTTAAATTAGTCGGCGGGAGGAAAGTCGTCATAATTGCGGGGCAAATAGCCCCAGATGCGCGCCACCCGGTCGCGCACCTCGAAATCGAAGCCGATGCGTTCCAGTTCCGGCACGATCCACACGCCATGGTCGATGATTTTCTTTGGCAGCAGCATGGCCACGTGTTCTTCCGAGGTCAGGCCGATGTCGAACCATTCCACGCCCAGGAACGGGAACGGCGGGTGGTAATCCCATTCCGTGTCCCAGCGCGAGACGTAACCGGACACGGAACCGTAGCGGTACGACGGCACCCAGTCAGTCCGCCCGCGCATGAAGGCCAGCAGTTCGTTCCACTTGCAATCGTTGGCGGCGCCGGCCAGGTTGCGCCGCGCGATGTGGCCGCGCAGCTTGCGCTTGATGTCGTCGCCACCGGCGTCGGCCAGCGGCAGGCCCGCCATTACCTCGCCACCGGCTTGACTTTCGACGCGGCCAGCACGGCGCGCGCGCGGGCCGTGTCGATATCGTCGGCCGTGGCCAGGGCCACACCCATGCGGCGGCGGGCGAACGATTCGGGCTTGCCGAACAGGCGCAGGTCGGCGCCCGGCACGCTCAAGGCGTCGGCCACGCCTTCGAAGGCGATGCCTTTCGCTTCCAGCTGGCCGTAGATGACGGCCGAGGCGCCGGGCGAACGCAGCGCCACGTTGACGGGCAAGCCCAGGATGGCTTTCGCGTGCAGCTCGAATTCGCTCTGCACCTGGCTGGCCATGGTGACCATGCCCGTGTCGTGCGGACGCGGGCTCACTTCCGAGAACCACACCATGTCGTCCTTGACGAACAGCTCCACGCCGAACAGCCCCAGGCCGCCCAGGTTATCGGTCACCTTGCGCGCGATCTCGCGCGAACGCTCGAGGGCCAGCGGCGCCATGCGGGCCGGCTGCCACGATTCCACGTAATCGCCCTGCACCTGCAAGTGGCCGATCGGCTCGCAGAACTGCGTCTCGATCTGTCCCGAGGCGCCGACGGCGCGCACCGTCAGCAGGGTGATTTCATAATCGAAGTCGATGAAGCCTTCGACGATCACGCGCCCGGTATCGACGCGGCCGCCGCTGGCCGCATACGCCCACGCCGCGTCCACGTCTTGCGGGCCATCGAGCTTGGACTGCCCCTTGCCCGACGACGACATCACGGGTTTGACCACGCACGGAAAGCCGATTTCCTGGCATGCCAGCTGCAGCTCTTGCAGGCTGCTGGCGAAGCGGTATGGCGATGTCGCCACGCCGAGCGTTTCGGCCGCCAGGGTGCGGATGCCTTCGCGGTTCATCGTCAGCACGGCCGCGCGCGCGTTCGGGATGCAGGTGATTTGCCCGGCCGCTTCCAGCGCCGCCAGGGTCTCGGTGGCGATGGCTTCGATTTCCGGCACGATCAGATCCGGCTTTTCCAGGTCGATCAGGGCCGCCAGGGCCACGCCGTCGCTCATGTCGATCACGTGCGAGCGGTGCGCCACCGGGTGGCCCGGCGCGTTCGGATAGCGGTCGACGGCGATCACTTCCACGCCCAGGCGCTGCAGCGCAATGATCACTTCCTTGCCCAGTTCGCCGGAGCCCAGCAGCATGACTTTGATGGCGGTGGAAGACAGCGGTGTGCCGAAGGTGCGGGGCGCGATGGTGCTGCTGGTGATGGTGCTAGTGGTCATGGCAGGATCTGTAGACGGATGGAAAGATGGCTGGGACTATAGCAAATGCCGGCCCTCTTGGACAGGGCGCGCCGCTGGCGTGCGGCCGCACTCCCTTGCCTGGCGGCCACGCTAGCCCGCGTACGCCCGCTTGATCTCGGCGATGTCGATCTTTTTCATCCCCATCATGGCTTTCATCACGCGCTGCGCCTTGATGGGGGCGGGATCGCCCAGCAGCTTGACCATGATGGTGGGCACGATCTGCCACGACACCCCGAACCGGTCCTTGAGCCAGCCGCACTGCTGCGCTTCCGGCGGACCGCCCTGAGATAGCTGCGTCCAGTAGTGGTCGACCTCGTCCTGGGTTTCGCAATTGACCTGGAACGAGATCGCCTCGGAAAACTGGAACAACGGGCCGCCGTTCAAACCCGTAAACGTCTGGCCATCGAGTTCGAACGCCACCGTCAGCACGCTGCCCGGCTCCTGGCCGTGGATTTCCCTGCCTTCCTCGCCATAGCGCAGGATCTGGCCGATCTTGGAATTGGGAAAAATTCCCGTATACAACCGGGCCGCCGCCTCGGCGTTGCCGTTGAACCATAAACATGGGGTAATCTTTTGTACGCTATGCATGATGTCTCCCTGGTCCGAAACACGAACGTCTTCCCGCGCGGGAAGGACAGCCACCAATATAGTCAATTTTGTACGCCCATGGCGCGCGATGCGGCCAAGGCGCAGGCATCAGCCGCCAAAATGTCGATCCTGTAACTGCTCCACCAGGAAATCGATGAACACACGCAGGCGCGGCGGCAGGTGACGGCTGGCCGGCCACAGCAGCCAGAATGCCGTATGCGCCTGCGTATGCTCGTCCAGCAGCGAGACCAGTTGCCCGGCCGCCAGCTCGCGCTGCACGGCAAAAGCAGGCAGGTAGGCGATGCCCTGCCCCTGCACGGCCAGGTAGACGCGCATTTCCAGGCTGTTGCAGACCATGCCGGGCGCCGGCTGGACAGCCTCGTCCAGCAACGGCCACGGTTCCAGGCGGCCCGTGGCGGGAAAACGGTAATCCAGGCGCGCGTGGCGCAGCAGCGCGGCGCCATCGGCGGGCCGGCCATGGCGCGCCAGATAGGCGGGCGACGCCACCAGCAGGCGGCGGAATGTGCATAGTTTGCGCCGCATCAAGCTTGAATCGGCCAATTCGCCCGTGCGCACGGCCGCGTCAAAGCCGTCGCTGACGATATTGACCATGGCGTCGGAGAAATCGAGATCGAGTTCGATGGCGGGATAGGCTTGCATGAACGCGCCGATGGCCGGCTCGAACAGGCCGCTGTAGCGTGGCAGGCTGATGCGCAGCCGGCCGCTGGGCCCGCTGCTGGCCTCGCTCAATTCCCGCTCGGCCGCCGCCACCTCCGCGAGGATGCGCTTGCAGCGCTGCAGGAATTTTTCCCCTTCCGCCGTCAGCGCCAGATGCCGCGTGCTGCGCTGGAACAGGCGCGCGCCCAGCCGCGCCTCCATGCGCGCCACGCTTTTGCCCACAGCCGACGACGATAATCCCAGCAGCCGGCCAGTGGCAGAGAAACTGCCGCTGTCCGCCACCTGCACGAACATGGCGATGCCACCCAAGCTATCCATCCGCGCTCCATTCACGACATTTGTGTCCGATATGTTGATCAGTTTAGCCCATTTTTCTTCAATGACGGGCGCGCCATACTCGCCGCTCCATCTTTCCGAGCCGATCCCATGCCCTCATCCTCACCTCTTTCACTCCCCCTGCAAGTGCTGGCCGCCTGCCTGACGGGCTTGCTCATTCCCCTGTGCTTCACGGGCCCGGCCGTCGTGCTGCCCGCCCTCGGCGCCGAACTGCACGGCAGCGCCGCCGCGCTGAACTGGGTCATCAATGCGTATATCCTCAGCTATGGCAGCGCCATGATGGTGGCGGGCAGCCTGACGGACGTGCTGGGACGGCGCCGCGTCTGGCTGGCGGGGCTGGCGCTGTTTTGCGTGGCGACCCTGGCCATCGCCGTCGCGCCCTCCGTGGCGTGGATCGCCGCGCTGCGCTTCGTGCAGGGCCTCGGTGGCGCAGCCGCATTCGCCGCCGCCATGTCGTCGCTGGCGCCGCTGTTCCACGTCGCGGCGCGCTGCCGCGTGATGAGCGTGCTCGGCACCACCTTTGGCCTGGGCCTGGCCTTCGGTCCGCTGGCGGCCGGCGCCATGCTGGCGCTGGCCCGCTGGCCCGCCATCTTTTACGCCACGGCCGCGCTGGGCGCCATCGGCATGCTGCTGGTATGGAGCAGCGTGCCGGCCGATCCGCCGCGCGGCAAGGGCCGGCTGAACTGGCCTGGCGCCCTCAGCTTCAGCGCCGCGCTGGGCCTGCTGACTCTGGGCATGCTGCTGGTGCCCGAACACGGCTGGCGCAGCGGGACCGTGCTGCTGCCCGTCGCCGCGTCCGCGCTGCTGTTTTGTATGTTTATCGCGGTCGAACGGGGGACGGCGCAGCCCCTGCTCGATTTATCGCTGTTCCGCCAGCGCCGCTTTATCGCGGTGCAAGTGCTGGCCGTCTCGCCCGCCTTCCTGTTCATCGTGCTCATCGTCATGCTGCCGGGGCGCTTCATCGGCATCGACGGCATGTCCGCGCTGGCGGCGGGCCGCCTGATGATCGCCCTGGCCGCGCCGCTGCTGCTCGTGCCCATGCTGGCGGCGCTGCTGGCGCGCTGGATCACGGCCGGCAGCGTGTGCGCGGCGGGACTGCTGCTGGCCGCGGCGGGCCTGGCCTGGCTGGCGCAGGTGCTCGGTGGCGGTGACGCTGGCACATTGGCCGGCCCGCTGCTGCTGATCGGCGTGGGTATCGGCTTGCCGTGGGGCTTGATGGATGGCATGGCCTTGAGCGTGGTGGACACTGAGCGCGCCGGCATGGCGACGGGCATCTTCAATACCGTGCGCGTCAGCGCCGATGGCGTGGCGCTGGCCTTGGCGGGCGCCGTGCTGGCCGGCCTGATCGGTGCAGCCCTGGCGCGGCAACTGCCGACCGATCTGCCCGTGCTGGCCGCCGCCAGCCGCGCCGCGCTCGGCGATATCGCGCAAGCGACACAGCTGCTGGGCGGCCACGAAGCGCTGTTGCGCGCCAGCTATGACGCCGCCTTCCGCCAGCTGCTGAATGGCTTGGCGGGACTGGCCGTGGCGCTGGCCACGCTGGTGCCGTATTTGCTCAGGAGGGAAGAAAAGCACCTAACAAAACCGTAGCGAGCGGAAGGTAGAGGTGGTCGAGAAGCGCAACCGTACTAGAGTACGGTGAGCATCGCAGGCCGCCTATACCGACGCGCAGTAGGTTTTGGAAGGTGCTTTAGGCGTCGAGGCCGTAGAACACGGCCACCAGGATGGCGATATTGTTGCAGGCGCGGGAAAATGTCGTTGTCGCATAGGCAACGGCCACGCCGGGACTGCGGTAGCGCAGGTAGACAAAGCTGAACATGGCGCCTGAACCGAGCGCAACGATGGCGTGCAGCAAGCCGCCGCTGACGAAATGCACGATGGCCCACAGGAGGGCGCCGATGAAAATGCTCAGCTGGCGGCTGGCGCCCAGGCGCTTGAGGATTTCCAGCGGCAGCAGCTGGCCGAGGAAGGTTTCCAGGATGGGAGAATAGATGACGACCCAGAACACCAGCAGGGGCAGCGACATTTCGTGCTTGAACTTGGCCAGGCCCGTGTGCACGCCCCAGTATGCGGGCGGCAGCAGCCATTTGGTGAGGAACAGGATGGCAAAGCACAGCACGCAGGTGAGTAAACCCCAGCCCAGTCCGGCAAGGGCCAGTTGCAGCACGGGCGGCGCCGCTTGGTCGTCGTCCGGGCTCGATAGATCATGGCTGCTGCGCACTTGCATGAGAAGTCCTGGCGGTGATCCAGCTCTCATTGTAGCGCGTAATAGGACTGTTGGCGCATGCCTGGTGGCGCGCCGCGCTGCTGCGCGATCGGCGTCAGGCCGCCAGGCGCAAAGGACCGCTGGCCGGCTGGGCCAGTTTGAAGATGCCCACTTCCTGTTCCAGCTGCGCCGCCTGCTGCTGCAGTTCGTGCGCGGCGGCGGCCGCCTGTTCCACCAGGGCCGCGTTTTGCTGGGTCACGCGGTCCATGTCGACGATGGCGCGGTTGACTTGCTCGATGCCGGCGCCCTGCTCCTGCGTGGCGTGGCTGATCTCGGCCATGATGCCCGTCACCCTGCCGATGCCGGCCACCACCTCATGCATGGTGGCGCCCGCCTGCTCGACGAGCACCGTGCCCGTGCCCACCTTGCTGACGGAATCGTCGATCAGGGTCTTGATTTCGCGCGCGGCGGCGGCGGAACGCTGTGCCAGGCTGCGCACCTCGGTGGCGACCACGGCGAAGCCGCGCCCCTGCTCACCGGCGCGCGCCGCCTCCACGGCCGCGTTCAAGGCCAGGATGTTGGTCTGGAAGGCGATGCTGTCGATCACGCCGATGATGTCGACGATCTTGTTCGACGAGGCATTGATCAGGCCCATGGTGTGCACCACTTCGGCCACCGCCTTGCCGCCCTGCTCCGACACCTTCGACGCTTCGCGCGCCAGGTGATTTGCCTGCTGGGCGTTGTCCGCATTCTGGCGTACGGTGGAAATCAGTTCTTCCATCGACGAGGCGACCTCTTCGAGGGAGCCGGCCTGCTGTTCCGTGCGCTGCGACAGATCGCGGTTGCCCGAAGCGATCTCGGTCGAGGCCGTGGCGATGCTTTCCGTTCCGTGGCGCACCTTGCCGACGATGGCGGCCAGGTTGTCGCGCATGGTCTTGATGGCGAACAGCAGGCTGCTGTCGTCGCCGTCGCGCGTGTGCACGTCGATGGCCAGTTCACCGAGCGCGATGCGCCCGGCGATCGAGGCCGCGTACGCGGGTTCGCCGCCCAGCTGGCGCAGCAATCCTCGCGTGATGACGGTGGCGACCGCAATGCAAATGAGCACACTGAGCGCGGCCAGCACGCCGATCCAGCGCAGCGACTGGCCGTAGATGGCGCGCGCGGCCACGCTGGCCTGCTCCGATTCGCGCAGCACGTTTTTCAGCACGGCATCGATGTCGGCGACGATCTGGCGCCGCAGCGGGCTGCATTCCTCGACGAGGAAAGTGCCGTACTGCTCCATCTGCCCCGTGGCGCGGAACTGGCGCGGACGCTGCAGTTCCTGCGCCATGGTTTTCAGGCCCGCGCTGACTTTCTCGAATTGGGGATCGCCAACGAACTGCGGCGCCAGCCGGGCCAGCGCTTCCAGGTACAGCGCCTTCTGGCTGTCGAGGATGGCCAGCTCTTTTTCGGCGGCGGCCTGCTCATGGAAGATATACGCGTTGCGGGCGGCCATGCCCGTCTGGTCGAGCGCTTCGCGCGCCACGTACAGGGGTTCGAGTTTTTCCAGTTGGACTTTTTCTTGCGCGTCCATGGCGCCGGAGATGGTGCCGATGCGCAGCAGCGCGAAAGCGGCCAGCACCAGCATCAGTACCACCAGCAGCCCGAAGCCTGCGCTCAGGCGCGCGCCTATCGTCAACCGATTGAATGACATCATTGTTGTTATTGCCCTGTAATAAAGTTGATTGTTGCTGGTTATCTCAACACCAGCGATCTGCTCACCGTCACTTGCCGATATTGCGTAGAGACCAATATCAGTATCCAACTGGCGTTTTTTGGGCAGTCAGCTTCTAATTTCGGGCAATGCAGGCGCGCGGAGTACCCCCACACGCCATACAACAGCACACTGAATTATAAGCGAACAGCGTTATGGATGATTCCACGCGTTCACTTTTAATGCTTTGATGCAAGTCAAGGAGCGTCGATGACGGCCATGGTGATGCGCGAAATGCAGCACAATTTTCCGCCATCATCGACGATGCGGATTTCCCAGACCTGGCTGCTGCGGCCCCGGTGGATCGGCGTGGCGCGCCCCGTCACGTGGCCGCCGCGTACGCCGCGCACGTGGTTGGCGTTGATTTCCTGTCCCACACTGACATGGCGGCGATGATCCAGGCAGGCATTCGCGGCCATGCTGCCCAGGGTTTCGGCCAGCAAGACGGAAGCGCCGCCATGCAGCAGCTTGAACGGCTGCATGGTGCGGTGGTCGACGGGCATGCTCGCCTCGATCCAGTCGGGACCGAAGGCCGTGAAGACGATGCCCAGGTGGCGCATGGCCGTGCCCTCGCTGGCGGCGTTGAGCGTGGCCAGGTCGAGCGGTGCGTGCCAGATTTCCATCGTTACCTCGTATCAATGTGGAGAAAGGTCCATTGTAGGACAGTGCTCGCCCGAGTGCCGCTTCATCTTTCCTTCACCCTGGCACGGGGTGGCGCTGGCATTAACTGGTTATAATTGCCCCATTCTTAAAAAACGAGGTTGTGTATGAAGTGGGCCTTGCTGGGCATTTTTGTGTTTTCTGTTTTACATATTCATTTTCGTGGCAAGGTACGCCTGCCGTTTCGCCGCCAGATCTTCGATCACTCCTCGTTCATGGCGCCGCTGAACCTGTTCATGCACACCTTTTCCAAGGTGCCGGCCACGCCATATCTTTCCGTCGAGCAGTTCCCGGAACTGGCGCCGCTGCAGCAGAACTGGCAAATCATCCGCGATGAAGCGCTGCGCATGCAGGAAATGAAAAAAATCAAGGCGGCCGAAAAGAACAATGACGTGGGCTTCAACTCGTTCTTCAAATATGGCTGGAAGCGTTTCTACCTGAAATGGTATGACGCGAACCACCCGTCGGCGCAGCAGATGTGCCCGCAAACCTATGCGCTGCTGCAATCGATTCCCTCGATCAAGGCGGCCATGTTCGCGGAACTGCCGCAAGGCGGCAAGCTCAACCCGCACCGCGACCCGTTCGCCGGTTCCCTGCGCTATCACCTGGGCTTGCAGACGCCGAACGACGACCGCTGCTTCATCGACGTCGATGGCGAACGTCACAGCTGGCGCGATGGCCAGGCCGTGATGTTCGATGAAACGTATATCCACTGGGCCCGCAACGATGCCGACAGCGACCGCATCATCCTGTTCTGCGACATCGAGCGCCCGATGCGCTACCGTTGGGCGCAAGGACTGAACCGCTGGCTGGGGCGCACCCTGATGACGGCCGCCGCCTCGCCCAACGAACTGGGCGACCAGGTAGGCGGCGTGAGTAAACTGTTCCAGATTTCCTGGACCATGGGCCAGTACCGCCGCCGCTTCAAGGCGTGGAACAAGACGGCCTACCAGCTCACCCGCGTGGCCCTGGTGGTGGGCGTGATCGCGCTGATCTACTTCATCTAGCAAGCGCCCTTGCCTGTTTGATCAAACCGCCTTCGGGCGGTTTTTTTATCATGCGATGCCACTGACCAGGAGAATTTTAGAAAATGACCGAACGCGACCGACAGTACGATATCCAGATCGGCGACGACGCCTGGATCGAATTCATCGATCTTGACGGCCGCTACAACCAGGCGATCGACATCGATGCCCTGCTCGATGGCCTATGGCCGCTGATCTGCCGCCTGGAAACGCATTGCGTGGCCGGCTGTTGCGGCATGGATGCCTACGATTTCACGCGCGAAGCTGTCGCCACGGCGCTGCTGGAACTGGATCGCGCGCAACTGCATGCCGCCTGCGTAGCGGCCAAGGCCGCCGTAACGGCCGCTGCCAGCGATGTATTGACGAGTGCCACGATGAATCACTTTGCCGATAAACGCGTGTTCCTGCAATTGCTCGCGCATCTGGACGAGTGCATCGTCGCAGCGGATCGCGCAGGGGCTTGACCTTGCCAAGGCGGGAAGGTCCAAGGTAACGGTATTCAAGGAACGCAAGGAGAATCCCGCATGTCCACCATCACCGTCCTGCCCCATCCCGAACTGGCCCCCGACGGCGCCGTGTTCGACGCGCCAGAGAAAATGAGTATTTGCGACGCCTTGCTGCTCAACAAGATTGACATGGAACACGCCTGCGGCCAGGTGGGCGCCTGTTCCACCTGCCACGTGGTCGTGCTGCAGGGTTTCGAGTCGCTCAACGAATTGGGCGACAATGAAGAAGACATGCTCGACCAGGCCTGGGGCTTGCAGCCCCACTCGCGCCTGTCGTGCCAGGCGCGCCTGGCCCAGGAAGACCTGACGGTCGAACTACCCAGGTACACCCTCAACCACGCCAAAGAATAGTCCCGGGCGTGGCGGCCTGCTTACCTGACCATGCTTACCACATGATCACGCGCTGCTCGGGCGGCAGATACATCGGGTCGCCCGGCTTGATGCCGAACGCTTCGTAAAAGCCGGGCTGGTTCTTGACCGTGCCCTTGGCGCGGAATTCGCCCGGCGAATGCGGGTCGCTCTTGATCTGCGCGATGGCCGCTTCCGGACGCAGCTTGGCGCGCCACTTCTGCGCAAAGCCGATGTACAGCCGCTGTTCGCCCGTCAAGCCATCGATGACTGGCGACGGCTTGCCGTTCAAGGAACGCTGGTAGGCCTTGTAGGTGATCGACAGACCGGAATTGTCGCCGATGTTTTCACCCAGGGTCAGCTCGCCATTGATATGGTAGCCAGGCACAGGGCTGTAGGCGCCGTATTGCTTGACGAGGCCGGCGGCCAGCGCTTTGAAGGCTGTGCGGTCTTGCGCCGTCCACCAGTTGCGCAGACGGCCCTTGGCATCATATTGGCTGCCGGAATCGTCGAATGCATGGCTGATTTCATGGCCGAAGGTGATGCCCAGCAAGCCATAATTGACGGCATCTTCCGCTTTCACGTTGAAGAATGGCGGCTGCAAAATCGCGGCCGGAATCGTGATGGCATTGAGGGCCGGGCTATAGCTGGCGTTGACGGTTTGCGGCGTCATCGACCATTCGTCGCGGTCGACCGGTTTGCCCAATTTGGCCAGGTTTTGCTGGCGGCTCCATGCGCGCGCGGCGCGCACGTTGGCGATCAGGTCGTTCGGCCGCGTCTGCATGCTGCTGTAGTCGCGCCAAGTATCCGGGTAGGCGATCTTCGGCTTCAAGGCTGCCAGCTTGAGCTGGGCTTCCTTCTTGGTTTCCGGGCCCATCCAGTCGAGTTGCTCGATGCCATCCTTGAACGAGGCGACGAAATTGTCGAACATGGCCATCACGCGTGGCTTCGTTTCCGGCGGCAGATACATTTGCACGTAGCGCTTGCCGACGGCGTCGCTGATGGCGCCATCCGTGAAGCGCAGCGCCAGCTGCCACTGCGGTTCGCTTTGCGGCACGCCGCGCAGCACCGTGCCGTCGAAGGCGAAGCGCTCCTTGACCGTGGCGCTGTCCAGGTAAGACGCATAGCTTTCGATGATGCGCCAGTTCAGGTAGCTCTTCCACGATGCCAGCGGCACGGCGGCCACGGTCTCGGAAAACCCGGTCATGAAGCTGGGCTGGCGCACCACGGCCGAAGCGGCTTTCGGCGCCAGGCCGGCGGCGGCAAAATAGGCGTTCCAGTCGAAGGCCGGCGCCAGTGCCGTAAATTTATCGAAGTCGACGCGGTTGTACGATTTGACGGGGTCGCGCATCTGCACGCGCGTCCACTGCACCGCCGCCAAACGCGTTTCGATGTCGAGAATGTGCGCCGCGTGCTCGGCAGCGGCCTTGTCGCCGCTCATGGCCAGCATGGTTTCGATATGCTTGAGGTATTTGGCGCGCACGGCTTGCAGCTTGGCGTCGTCCTCCTTCAGGTAGTAATCGCGGTCAGGCAAGCCCAGGCCGGACTGGCTGATGTTGACCGTGTATTGCTCGGGGTCTTGCGCATCTGGCGCCACATAGGCGGAAAACGGCGTGGCGACGCCATTGCCCTGCAGGTAGGCGAACAGCGCCGGCAAGTCTTTCTTGTCTTTCACGCTGGCCACGCGGGCCAGTTCGGCCTTCAAAGGCTTGAAGCCGGCCGCATTGCGCGCCTTCTCATTCATGAAGCTCGTGTACAGGTCGGCGATCTTGTGCGCCTCGCTGCCGGGCTTGCCGGGGTTCTTGACGGTGGCGTCGATCAGGCCGCGCAGCTGGCCTTGCGCGATTTCACGCAGTTCGATATACGTGCCCCAGACGGATTTGTCGGCCGGGATGTCCGTGTTGCGGGTCCAGACGCCGTTGACGTAGCCATAGAAATCATCCCGGGGGCTCACTGCCGGGTCCAGGGTTTTCAGGTCGATGCCGGAGACGGGCGCGGTAGCATTGGTAGCTTGGGCGTAAAGCGACGGCGACGAAAAGGCGAACAAGGCGCAGCAGGCGGCGCTGATGAGTGAACGTTTCACGAAGATTCCTTTAATTGTTTTAACTTCATGTTGGGGAACATGCTGTGTCCAGGCATGGGAGGCCGGATTATAGTCGGCCTGCCTGCCGCGCAACAATGTCGGTTGAACAATTTCAGTACGCCGATGTTCGCTGCAGCACGCCTCAAGCCCGCGCCGATGATCAGCAAATGTTACCATCTGGCAATAGCCATACCTGTCGTTCACCACCTCTTTTTGCCTGGCTCGTTGACTGGAGAAGTTTGATGCAGGAATGCAGATTCAATATTTTCGGCACGCTGATTGCCGTCCGCGGGCATCAGGGAGCATGGCGCGCCTTCTATCTCGGTGCGGAAGGCAAGCGCAGGCCCGCCGATTTCATCATTCCCGACGATATTGGCGCCGATGCCTTGTGCGAATACCTGGCGGACCTGTTCCATGAAGAGGCGACGCCGCGCAATAACACGGCAACACAAATCGGCTCGTCCGCGTTCGAGGCCTAGCCTACTTCACCGGCTCGAACGTCACCGTCAGCCCGTTGCCCGTGGTCCTGATCTGCGTGGGCACGAATTGCACGCCCGCATAGCGCAATTCGTCGGGCTTGAAGGTGTAGATCGGCGTTTCATGCATGAGCTGGTCGGCCACCAGGCTGGCCACCTTGGCGAACTGGCGCTGCTGCGACTCGTCCATGCCGTCGATGCTGACCTTGTCCACGCTCGCTTCGCTCAGGTAGACGGCGTTGCGCCCGGCGTCGAGCACCAGGCGGCCCGACATGGCCAGGCTGCCGCGCCAGCTCTGGCGTATGAACGGCGGCAAGACGCTGGCGTCCACGCTGAGGGCGACTCTTTCGCGCTCGGGCTGCAGCGACAACTGCGGGTGGGTCAGCTGGACGTCCAGCACGGACAACACGCGCTTGTCGATGGGAAAGCGGCGCTCCAGGCCTTGCTGCATCTTGCTCAGCGACACATTCACGTCGCGCGGGCCGATCAGGGTGGAACACGAGGCCAGCATGGTGCACGCAAAAGCGGCGATGGCGGCGGTTTTCAGCAAGGGACGTATGGCGGTCACATTCATGGATAGTCTCGGTGGAAAGATGGCGCCATCTTACACATGCGCCCGCTTTCACGCAAAAACCGGCGCCCACCTTGCAGCGGGCGCCGGTTCTCATGGTTGCCTGCTTAATGCACGAACAGGGCGATCAATATGACGATGGGCAATGGAATGCCGATCAGCAGCAAGAGGATGGAACGCATGGCAGACTCCTAGATTGAAATGGATGATTTAAATGGTTACGTGGCGCAGCACGCGCTCATGGTCGCGCTGGCGGCCGCCAAACGTTGCCGCCAGGCTGGCGACGAAAGCACCGAGCAGCAAGGCGATGAACATCCACAGCGCCGTGTGCGCACCGGCCTTGCGGGCCGTGTCGGCCGCCTGCTGTGCTTTGGCCTTGGCATCGGCGGCGGCCTTGGTGGCGCGGGCGTAGACGGCGTCGACGCGCGCTTCCGCTTCAGCCTGCGTCACGCCCGTGCGGCGGGCCACGACCTGGCCCAGGTAGGCGCGGTCATCGGCGGCCAGGCTGCCCGTGGACAGGCTGGTTGCGAAGATCTTGCCGATTTCCACGCGCTGGTCGGTAGTGCTGGCATTGGCCACAGGTGCCGCCACGGTGCCGCTGGTGGAAGCAGGCGCGGCGCGCAACAGCATGTCCGAGAAATAGTCGAGCGGATTGGCACTGCCCTCGCCCGCCTTGGCGCCAGCCGCTGCGGCCGGGCCAACTGCCGCCGCCACGCCGCTGCCCGCGTCGATGGCGCCGCTCAGCACGGCGCGCGTGCCGCCGGCCAGCAGGGCGACGGTGAGCAAGGTCGCCACGGCCCAGGCCAGCAAGCCGTGCGCCGTATCGCGGAAATGCACCTCATCCGTATGGATGGAACTCCATTTCACGCGCAGCCGGCCCGCCATGTAGCCGCCGATGCCGGACGCGGCCAGCTGCATGAAGGCCAGCCAGACGATGGTCGACACGCCGATGGCCGTGGCGTTGAACGACCATGGCGACACGGACGACAGGCCCAGGCCCACGCCGAGGATCAGCAGGATGAAGGACAAGGCGGCCGCGGCGGCCGCGCCCGCCAGCACGGCGCCCCAGGAAACGCCCGGATTGTTCAGGTCGGACACGGACAATTGTGTAGCTTGCATGGAATACTCCTTGGTTGATGATATCTTGGGCCGTTCAGGCGGCCACGCCCGTCAGTTGTTCCTTGCGCGCGGCCATTTCCTGGCCCAGCGCATCGAGGTCGACGGCCGTGTCGCGCACCTTGGGAAACATGTCGCCCTCTTCTTCCTTGACGTGATGGTCGATCTGTTCGGACAGCACCTTCACCTTGGCGTCATACAGGTCGTCGGCGGGATCCATCGCGCTAATTTGCGCGATGAGTTCCTTGGCGCTCGCGTGCTCGACGACGGCTTCATCCATCAGGTCGCCGTCATGGATGGGGCGGCGCACGGCCGGGTAGAAAATTTCTTCTTCCAGCTGCGTGTGCACGGTCAATTCCTGGCAGATCTGGTCGGCCAGCTTTTTCTTGGTGGCAAATGAGCGGTCGCTCAAGCCTTCATACTGGGCAAACAACGCCTTCACGGCCTTGTGGTCCTGCATTAATAAACTGATCGCATTCATGGCGCCTCCTTGTTGTAGATGAGGCAAGGATGCGCCACGGCAGCGCCCGCGTATGTGCGACGCCTTACACAAAATTCATATTCAGTCATTGCCTACTTGATGCCGTGGTGGCCCATCAGGTCGTACAGGGTGGGCCGGCTCACGCCCAGCAGCTCGGCCGCGCGGGCGATATTGCCGTCGGCCCGCGCCAGCGCGCGCACCATCACCCTGTATTCGGCCGCTTCGCGGGCCTGGCGCAGGTTGATGGCCTCGTCCACGGGCGCCGCCTGTACGCTGGCGGGCAAGCCCAGGTCGTCGGCGGCGATCTGCGGCCCGTCGCTCATGATGACGGCCCGCTTGATGCAGTTTTCCACCTCGCGCACATTGCCGGGCCAGCCGTAGCTTTCGATCAGCTGCAGCGCACCAGCGCTGAAATGCAGGTTGCTGCGTCCTTCGCTGGCGCAGAACTTGTTCTTGAAATGGTGGGCCAGCAAAGCCGCATCCCCGGCCCGCTCGCGCAGCGGCGGAATGCGCAAGACGATTTCGCTGAGCCGGTAAAACAGGTCTTCGCGGAAACGGCCCTGTTCCGCCAGCGCCTTCAGATCCTGGTGCGTGGCGCAGACGATGCGCACGTCGACGGCGATCTCGGCGCGCCCGCCCACCCTTTCGATGACTCTTTCCTGCAAGAAGCGCAGCATTTTCGCCTGCAGCGCCATCGGCATGTCGCCGACCTCGTCGAGAAAGAAGGTGCCGCCGTGGGCCAGCTCGATCTTGCCCAGGGTTTGCCGTGCCGCGCCCGTAAATGCCCCCCGTTCATAGCCGAAGAGCTCGCTTTCCAGCAGGTTGTCGGGAATCGCCGCGCAATTGATGGCAACGAAGCGCTGTGCATGACGGCTCGACAGCGCATGCAAGCCCCGCGCAATCAGTTCCTTGCCGCTGCCCGAGTCGCCCAGCAGCATCACGCTGGCCGACGAGGGCGCCACTTTTTCCACGCTGCGGCACAGTTTCAGCATGCCCGGGTCGCGGCTGACGATGCCCGCCAAGGGCGAGTCGGCCTGCGTCTGCAGCATGCGGCGGTTTTCCTGCTGCATCGCGTGCAGGTAGAACGCGCGGGCGATCACCAGGCCCAGCATGTCGGCGTCAAACGGTTTCTGGTGAAAATCATAGGCGCCCAGGGCAATCGCTTTCAACGCATGCGCGCGTTCCTGGTTGCCCGAGAGGATGATGACTTTCGTGTCCGGCGCCAGCGCAAGAATCTGCTGCAGGGTGGCCAGCCCTTCCGTGGCGCCGTCCGGGTCGGGCGGCAAGCCCAGGTCCATCGTCACCACGGCCGGCTGGTGGCGCCGCACCAGCGCCAGCGCCGTTTCGCGCTCGCCCGCCAGCAAGACGTCATAGCCGTCAAAACTCCAGTGCAGCTGCTTTTGCAGGCCGGGATCGTCTTCGATGACCAGCAGTTTTTGTTTCGCCATGCGTATGCACTCCAGTCAGCGGGTAGAACAGCGGAAATCTGGGGTATGACCCGGCGGGTCAGACCCCATGGCCGCATGCAGCGGCAGGATCACGCGAAACGTCGTGCCCACTTGCGGCTCGCTGCGCACTTCCAGGCTGCCGCCCACTTCGCGCAGGTATTCGCGGCTTTCGAACACGCCGATGCCCATGCCCGCCGTCTTCGTCGTGTCGAACGGTTTAAATAAGCGCTCGCGGATGAATTGCTCGCTCATGCCCTGCCCTGTATCGTCGAGTTCGACCACGGCCGTGTGCTGTACCCGCCGCAGCCGCACGTCCACCGTACCATCGCTGGCCGTCGCCTCGATGGCGTTCTGGATCAAATGACCGAGCACCCGCTCCAGCCGCGCGCGGTTGGCCAGCACCGTCAGCTCGCCATCGACGATTTCCAGCCGGGGCGCCGGCGCCAGGCTGGCCTTGGCGGCCACGGCCTGGCGCAGCAAGCCGTCGAGCTGCAGCGGCGCCGGCGCTTCCGGCGCCTCGCCGCGCGCCAGCTTCTGCAGCAAGGTCTTCATTTTCTGCACGGAATGGTCCAAGGTGCCCAGCATGTCTTCCTGGAACGCGGGATTGGCACGGTGCTTTTCCGCATTGCTCAATAGCAAGGACAGCTGGAACACGAGGTTTTTGAGGTCGTGCACGATGAATGTGGACATGCGGTTGAAGGAGTCGAACTGGCGCGCCACCGTCAGGGTGTCGAGCGATTCGCGGTGCGCCAGGTAGCTGGCGGCCTGGCTGCCGGCAATTTTCAGCACGTCGAGGATTTCCCAGTTCAGGCCGATACGCGTGCGCGGCCGCGCCAGCGCGACAAAGGCGAACAGCTGGCCATGCAGCATCAAGGGCACCAGCAGCCATACGTCGGGCAGCGCCAGCAGCGCGGGCGGCAACTGCAAGCCGCCGTACTGGAGCGGGTTGTGCTGGCAGTCGGGCACGTCGATCACCCATTGCCGCGCCTCCAGAAACTGGCACAGGGGGCCCGACGCCGGCTCGCTCCACGTGCACGGTGGCCAGTTCCAGCTGGCGGCCGGGGCGAATTGCCCCTGTTCGCGCAAGATCCACAGCGCGCCTGCGCGGCTTTCCACCAGTTGCGCCATGGCCTGTATCGTGCGTTCGCCCAGGGCCGGGCCATCTTCGGACAAGGCGCGCGTAAAACGCAACCATTCTTCGCGGTAATCGAAGATGGCATTATAAAAATGTTTATTAATGGTGACCTTGAGCTTGGCGCGCAGGCTGCCGGAAAATAGCACGCCCGCCAGCAGCAGGGCCGCGCCGCCCAGGTAAGCCATCTGCATCAAGGAACCCCAGGTGCCGCCGAAATAGCGCAAATAATAGGCACTGGCCGCCATGGCGAGCAGGTAGATGGCCGAACCGAGCAAGGCGGCCGAGCGGTACAGCATCTGGCGCGAGACGGACAGGCCCAGCGCCCAGCCCGGATTGCGCGCGGCCGACACGGCCAGCAGCGGCGCGCACAGCGCGTCGACGATGCCGCGCGCGGCCCAGATGTCGTCGTTGACCGTGCGAAACAGCAAGGCGTCGCTGTACAGGTAAAAATCGTAGGCGAACAAGCCGCCCACGCCCAGACAGGCGAACTTGATGCCCCAGCGTTTCAGGGGCGGCGTATTGCGGTACCACTGTTCCACCAGCAACATGCCCAGCACGGCCAGCAGCAAACGGCAGACGCTGGCGATGAAACGCGCCGGCAAGGGCAGCGCCAGCCAGGATGATGCCATCGAGAGCAGCCAGGGCGCCAGCGCCGTGAGGGTGATGCCGGCCAGCACCAGTCGCAAGCGGGGCCGCGACGGTTCGATCAGCAGCAGCAAGAAGACCAGCCAGGCCAGGGTGCGCAGCAGTTCCAGCGCATCGCCGGCCAGCGCGACGCGCTGCCCCAGCAGCACCAGCACCACCGTGCCCGTGGCCCAGCCGCCCGTCGCCAGGCAAGCGACCAGCAAGGCGCGCACATTTTGCCGCGCGCGCCAATTGCTGATGAGCAGCAGCGCCAGCACGAAGAAGGCCAGCGACGCCAGGCCATGGCTGAGCGCCGCCGCATCGGCCGCCGCCAGCCAGTCTGACTGCGACAGCATCATCGGCCGCCCTTGCCAAACAGCACCACCTGCACCGTGTCGAGCAGGATCAGCAAGTCGAGGAACAGGCTGTTATTCTTTACATAATACAAATCGTATTGCAGCTTCTTGACGGCGTCATCGACGGAGGCGCCATACTGGTAGCGCACCTGCGCCAGGCCCGTGATACCCGGCTTGATGCTGTGACGGATGTTGTAGTACGGCACCTGTTCCTTCAATTGCTCGACAAAATAGGCGCGCTCGGGGCGCGGCCCGACAAAACTCATCTCGCCGCGAAATACATTGAGCATCTGCGGCAACTCGTCGATGCGCAGCTTGCGAATGACATTACCCACGCGCGTGATGCGCGCATCGTTGGTCTGCGCCCAGATGGGCTTGCCGTCGCGCTCCGCATCGCAGCGCATGCTGCGAAATTTCAGCACATTGAAGGGCAAGCCGTCGCGTCCCACCCGCTCTTGCTGGTAAAACACGGGGCCGCCGTCTTCCAGGCGGATGCACACGGCCGTCACCAGCATCACGGGCAGCGCCGCCAGGCAGATGACCGCACTGGCCGCCAGATCGAACATCCGCTTCGAGCTAGCGCGGAAAAAACTCTGGTCGAAGCCGCCACCATAGATCAGATAGCTCGGTTGCAAGGAATCAATGCGGATCTGGCACGCTTCGCGCTCGAAAAACGTGGCCGCGTCGATCACCTTGACGCCGCCCAGCGCACATTCCAGCAGCTGCTTGGCAGGAAACGCGCCATTGCGCCGGTCGCTGACGGACACGACGATCTCATGCGCGGCATGGCGCTGGGCCATGGCCAGCAGTGACGGTTCGGCTGGCAGCAAGGCCGAGGCCGGCACGCAGCATTGCTCTCCCGCCACATCGATGCAGCCGACGACGGTAAACTGGTGGAAACCGATCTTGCTCGCTGCCAAGTCCATGCACTCGCGCGCCAGCGCCCCGCCGCCCACCAGGATCAGCCTGCCTTCCATCAGCGCCGATTGCGAGGATTTGAACACCACCAGGCGCGCCAGCAGCACGCCGATGGCGCCCAGGCCGAAGATCAGCACGCTGCCGCGCCCGAAATGCAGGGACGGGACGAAGCGGATCAAGACGCTGAGCACGGCAAAGCCCAGCGCGAACGACGGCAGGATGCGCAATAGCGTGTTGCGGATGTCTTCGCGCGAGCGGTGCTGGTACATGCCCAGCGCGCTCATGCTCAGCACGATGACCAGCGCAAAGATCGTCGACGACAGGTAAATCTCGCCCACGCGCAGCACGCGGCTGCCGTCCGCCAGCCACAGCATTGAGGTCAGGGTGGCCGACAGCAGCAGGATCAGGATTTCCAGCAACAGCAAGATAAACGCTGTTTTCGAGACATAATGGCTGAAGATGCGGATCATGGTTCCTCCTGCGGCAAAAAAGCATCACGCCGCGCACAGGGCGGCTTGCGGCTGTCTTGCCATGATGGCGAACTGTTCCGCGAAGACATTGATGCGCCACAAGCTACGGCCCCAGCTATCTTTCGCTTGCAGAATTTATCTCAACACATTACCGAATGAGGGGAAATGGCATATAGTATGCTTCCCCTAAAAGAGATGAATGTCATGAAATTTGATGTAGCGATTGTCGGCAGTGGCCTGGCGGGTTTATCGGTTGCACTGCATTTAGCTGAAACGCGCACTGTCGCGATCATTTCCAAACGCGCGCTGCTCGATGGCGCCAGCAACTGGGCGCAGGGCGGGATCGCGGCCGTGCTGGACTCGGGCGACAGCCACCAGCAGCACATCGAAGACACCCTGATCGCCGGCGGCGGCCTGTGCGACGAGAGCGCCACGCGCTACATCGTCGAGCACGGCCGCGAAGCCATCGAATGGCTGATCGAGCAAGGCGTGCCGTTTACGCGCGACGCCACGGCCGAACTGGGTTTCCATTTGACCCGCGAAGGCGGACACAGCCAGCGCCGCATCATCCATGCGGCCGACGCCACCGGACACGCCGTGCAAGTGACCCTGGAAGAAAAGGTGCGCGCCCACCCGAACATCAGCCTGTTCGAACACCATTGCGCCATCGACCTGATCACCTCCGACAAGCTGGGCATGAAGCCCACCCACCGCAATGCGCAACCGCATTGCCACGGCCTGTACGTGCAGGATGAACAAACGGGCAAGGTGCACACCTTTGCCGCCGAGCACACCGTGCTGGCCACGGGCGGCGCCGGCAAGGTGTATTTATATACAACGAATCCCGACACGGCCAGCGGCGACGGCATCGCCATGGCCTGGCGCGCGGGCTGCCGCGTGTCGAACATGGAATTCATCCAGTTCCACCCGACATGCCTGTACCACCCTTACGCCAAATCGTTCCTGATCACCGAAGCCATCCGCGGCGAAGGCGGCTTGCTGAAACTGCCGCCCGAAGCGGGCGCGGCAGCTGGCACGCGCTTCATGCTGGCCCACGATGAGCGGGCCGAACTGGCGCCGCGCGACGTGGTGGCGCGCGCCATCGACTTCGAGATCAAGAAGCGCGGCCTCGACTACGTGCACCTGGACATCAGCCACAAGCCGGCAGCATTCCTCATCGAGCACTTCCCCACCATCTACGCGCGCTGCCTGGAACTGGGCATTGACATCACCAAGCAGCCGATTCCCATCGTGCCGGCCGCTCACTACACGTGCGGCGGCGTGGTGACGGACTTGGCGGGCCGCGCCGACCTGCCGGGCCTGTACGCCGTGGGCGAGACAGCCTGCACGGGTCTGCATGGCGCGAACCGCCTGGCGAGCAATTCCTTGCTCGAATGCATCGTCATCGGCCGCGCCTGCGCGCAGGATATCGAAAGCAAGGAAAAACTGGGCACGCCGTACCTGCCCGACTGGGATGAAAGCCGCGTCACCGATGCGGACGAGGAAGTGGTGATTTCCCACAACTGGGACGAGCTGCGCCGCTTCATGTGGAATTACGTGGGCATCGTGCGCACCACCAAGCGCCTGGAACGGGCCCAGCACCGCATCGCCCTCTTGAAGGAAGAAATCGACGAGTACTACCGCAACTTCCGCATCACGCACGACTTATTGGAACTGCGCAATCTTGTCGACGTGGCCTCGATGATCGTCAACAGCGCCCTGTCCCGCCGCGAAAGCCGCGGCCTGCACTTCAGCCGCGATTATCCGGAAACGTTGCCGAAGGCGATCGCCAGCGTGTTGACGCCGCCGCACCGCTAGCGTGCAACAAGCGCCGTCTCATTCCGGAAGCTGGCGCATTGTGCGATGAATCATTGCGGTGTTCCGCCATTTGCCAAAGGCGGCCCCGCTGCAGGCATCGAGCAATCAGGGAAATTTAACGTAAATATTGAGTAAGAGACTTTTTGATGCGATTGCCTCTGCGGTGGACCTGGACGACCCTGCGGAACAGTCTTTAGCTCAGCGCTTCATGATTGAGGCTATCGGCAGAGTGACTGAACAATTGCCTGCGGTTGCCAGGTCAGCGGCAGCTGAATCGCCACGAGTCTGCTAGACACTCGTGAGCCGTTCAAAATGCCTTCGCTCAAACTCTGCTGGCGAAAGCCTGTCATTAAATCCGTGACGGCGCTTCGGATTGTAGAACATGTCAATGTAGTCGAAGATGTCTTGCCTGGCGTCGTCGCTGGTTGCATAGGTCTTGCGCTTGATGCGCTCGCGCTTTAGAAGCTGGAAGAAGCTCTCAGCGACAGCATTGTCGTGACAGTTTCCACGTCGACTCATGCTTGGTTCCAGCCGATGCGCCGCCAAGAAATCGCGCCAGTCCTTGCTGGTGAACTGCGAGCCCTGATCCGAATGAACCATCACCGGATCGGACGGCTTGCGTCGCCAAACCGCCATCAGCAGCGCATTCATCGCCAACTCCGTATCGATCCGCGAACTCATCGACCACCCGACAACCTGGCGTGAAAACAAGTCGAGCACAATTGCCAGGTACAGCCAGCCTTCATGGGTTCGAATGTAAGTTATGTCCGTCACCCAGACCCGGTTTGGCTCAGGCACGTCAAATTGCCGCTGCAGATGATTCGGCGCCACCACCGACGGCATGCCGCCGCCTTTCCACTTGCGCTTGCCGTATCCGGTCTGTGAGCGTAGCCCCGCTGAGCGTATGATGCGGTGAACGCGATTGCTACCACATCGCTCGCCCAAGTCGCGCAGGTCGTCGGATACCTTGCGGTAGCCGTAGACCGCGCCGCTTTCCAGCCATGACTGCTTAATGTGACCGAGCAATCGTTTGTCTTCCTTGGTCCGCTTGCTTTCTGGCTGAACGCGCCACGCATAGAAGCCGCTGGGATGAACCCCCATCCAGGCGCTCAAAGAATGGCAGCAAAAGAAACCGGAACTATTCGTCAAGCGCGTTTATGATCAAACGGGATTGGACATGTAGAAAGGTAATAGCTGACTTGTCAGTTGAGTTCCCACTATTTTGTTTTTAGCATTTGTCGAAGCGCTTTCCTGCCTGGACCAAGCCGGACGCTTGTCTTCCGGAACGTCTGCCTGGAAAATAGAGTCAATATTTTGCAGTGTATTGGCGTCATATAGAATGAGAGTACCTGAAAAATGCCTGCCTCCACAATCAATAGCGACCTGCTTTCCTCCCATCCAGAACCAATAATCCCGGATGAAGGGTTCACACTTTATATATCGAAGCCTGCTATTTCTATAAATTGCAAGTTGACTGGAACTTGGCCCTACATCTCCCTCCGCAATCCATGAATTTAACACTAGCCATGCTGCGGAATGCTTATCTGGCGCCAAGGTTGCTCTTGCTGCACGGCCATTTTTTGTTATCTTTTTATCTCGGCCATCAGGAAAAATAATATGAATGTTCTTTGCAGTGTCAATGTAGATGGATTCAAATTTATTGATATTTCCTGAGTGACAATTTGATGTAAATATTACCAAGGCGATTGATATGAATTTTTTCATTATTCAGCTCCCAAATATTTCACCTGACGTCTGGTTCCATTTACACCGCCGAGCATCCATGCTTTTACCACAGCCGCTCCAGCGCCAAGAAAATTATCAATATGATAGGTTTTAATGGCGCTCCCCTTGTCATCTGCATAACGTGTTCCGACACCTTCAATATTGACTTTCGCTCGAGCTGGAATGATGCTTGTATCAACTACAATAGAATGATTTTCCGTAACTGGTCCGTACTTCCCTTGAATACTCTGAACATGTCGGAACGATGTACCAGTTTGCGATACGACGCGGTCAGGAACCCTCCTTGAATTTCGGTGCCACCCGCCCAGTAATTGAGCCAATGCAATATAGCGTCCATCGCTGTCTTTTCCGGTACCTTGCATCGGAACTCCTCTGGCGCTGAACAAAAAATCTTCTTTGTGTTTTTCTTGTAATCCGTTAGCCGCGACCAAAGGTCCAGAAAAATCATTTTCGTCGAGTGTCATGCGCATCTCGGTTCCGTGCACCAGCGCGGCGCCATGCTTGTGCCGCATCCAGGCCACCGTCGCCGCTTGTTGCAAGTCAGTGATGCCTTCTATCTGACGCCGCGAAATCGGCGAATGTGCCAAATCGTACAGGGCCAGCATTTCGCGGAAAGCCGGCAATCCGCTTTGCAACAGCGCGTGCTGGTTCAACGTCAGATGGGAAATCAATCGCCATTGCTGGCTCCCTTTGGCAAAACGGCAGGTGCGGGTCGGCCGGCGCAGAAGGCGAACCGAGTAGCTGTCGGCGTCGCGCAGCGGCGTCAAGTCGCCCAACCTCGGATAGCGCTCGTAAAATTCGCGTCCGAGGCGGCGCAGATACACCAGTTCACGCTCGAAATACGGCAGCAGGTCTTCCATCAACCTCTCCTTGCCCCTCACGGACGAAAGCCGTGTGCAGATGTTCAAGTATCAATCAAGCGATGGCGAATATGTTGTGGTTGCGCAATACTGGTGACAGTGGCGGGTTTTGCTCGTCGTCATCGTGGCAACGGCCGGGCTTGGGATCGTTCTTGCGAAAACTCAACGAGTTTCCTAAATGCAGCGTCAAACTCTATCGACGAGCAATGCATTCCAATGGAGAGAACATGAGCATCTCATTCAAAGTCTTGTGGGCCGAAGGTCTCACGCTCGATGCGCAGCATTTCCAGCAGTTGGACCTGTATCACGAGGCCCGCTTGCGGCATATCGCGTCGGCCATCAATCCCTACACCTGGGGCGTCCAGCTTGCACGCTGGACCTGATTTTCAAGGATGGAGAAATCTACCAGGCGCCGCTGTCCGATGAATTGCCCTTGGCGATAGACCTGGGCAAGCTGCCCGCGGATGAGCAAAGCTTCGTCTTTTACGCGGCCCTGCCTGTCGTCAAGACACATGGCGGCAATCTGGCCAGCGGCGAGGCCCCGTACGATGACACCCGCTACGCGCCATTCGATGCGCAGACGCTGGACCTCTACACCGACGCGCTCAGCACGGTCAGCGCCGCGAACGCGTCCCTGGCCCATTGCGCCAAGTCGGGACATTGCCATCCGGAGCGGCTGTTCGACAAGCTGATGGTGCTCGCGGGCGGCCTGATGGCGTTTTCCCGGAAGTATTCGGTATCAGATTTACCGGCCTACGACCATGAGAGTCCGGCTCCCGGTTTCGACGCGCTGAACGCCATCATTTGCGAACTGCTCGATACGGTCGTGTCGTCCAGATACGTCGTCATCCCTCTCACCTTCGACAAGGAACAAGGCCCATACCATCAGGGAAAAATTGACGCCACGCTACTGGACAGGAAAGCTGGGCTGTACCTTGCCGTCACCGCCAATATGCCGGCGCTCAATCTGGTCGCGGAGGTGCCGCGTCAGTTAAAAATCGCATCGCCCCACGACATCGAGGCCTTGATTCGCAGCGCCTTGCCGGGACTGCAACTGGTCCACATGGCCCAGGTGCCGATGGAAGTGCCGGTCCGCCCGAACGCTTATTATTTCTCGATTGATAATCGTGGTGAGCTTTACGAGGCGATGATGAAGGCCCAGGCGATAGCCATTTATGCGCCCAGCACCTTCACAGAACTGCGGATGGAGTTGTTCGCCATCACCGATTAGAGTGTCATTCCCACCGGTGATACATCTCATTACAAATGATGATTGGCGAAATATGGCGCAGCGCAGCATAATTCATCTGTCTCCTCCAACTCCTCCAAGAATTGGATTCAACCCGCCCTCAGTTGGCGGGTTTTTTTTGTCAAATTGCATGCTGAGCGCGTCCATTGGACCTTGGCGTCGCACCGCCACTTGGCATATTCACCACTGAGCATGGGATAGTCCCCCAGCTGCTGAATATCAGCGTCAACGACGGAAGCGTACAGCTCTTCTATAGGTGTTAAGTTGCACTGAAGATTGACCCACTTTCCCACGAATTTGCAACGGAATCTGACCCACGTTAGTAGCACAATTCCACCTGTCTTATCGGCAGCAGATCGGAGTGATCAACGTGGCTCTACTCGGTATCATTCGACGCTGGCACCTTCGTGACCAGGTCCCAATACGAGAAATCGCCAGGCGACTGGATATCTCTCGCAATACCGTCCAACGCTATCGGCGATCAGACACCACTGAGCCCTCCTATGCGGAGCGGCGATCAGTTAGCCGATTAGACAAATACTCGGTGCAGCTATCCGGGTGGCTCAAGGCCGAAACGACCAAGCCGCGTAAGCAGCGGCGCAATTTGAAGCAGATCCATGAGGACCTGAAAGAGCTGGGCTATGCAGGGTCATACGACCGCGTGGCAGCGTTTGCCAGGCAGTGGAAGGCGGGGCAAACAGAGTGGGTCAATTCTGCGAGCAAATGAACAAACAAAAAGGCTAGCCACGCATCAGTGATCGAACAGCAATGACATCCCCTGTTCACGGTTCCGGCATGTCAAACTCGATCCCATCCTCCGTGTACGACATCCTGGCAGACTCCCCCGTGCACGCCCCCTGCGCCACATCGGCCACATAGCGGCATTCGCTTTCCAGCCCGCCATCTGCGCGCCAGTGCCGCGTCCAGCCCTGGCGTTCGCCATCGACGTATTCAATCAGCTGCCTCGGCTTGCCATCGGCATACCAGGAACGCAATGCGCCCTCCTCGCGGCCGCCCGCATTCCACTGCTTGTGCACGATCAATACGCCGGCCCGGCTGAAGCGCTGTTCGCTGCGCAACACATAATGGTCGCTGTGCGTGCGCTTGCTGGCGACCTTGCCGTCAGGATAATATTCGACGCTCTCGCCAGCGGGCTTGCCGTCCACGTAGGTGGCAGTGCGCTGCACCTTGCCATCCGGGAAATAGCTGGTGCTCGGTCCCGTCTGGATGCCGTTCACATACAGGCTGCGGCTTTGCACGGTGCCGTCGGGATAAAACAGCAGCAGTTCGCCCTCCGTCTGGCCCTTGACCTGGGTCATGCGCGTGCGCAGCTTGCCATCCTGGTCGAAGGTTTCCACCAGGCCATCGGCGCGGGCGCCGTCGCGGTAGGTGCGCGACTCGATCAGCTTGCCACTCTGGTGGTAAGTCTTTTCTTCCCCCTCCTGCACGCCATTGCGCCACGTGTTGCGCATGGAAACCTGGCCGTCCGGGTAATAGCGCGTCTGCATGCCTTCCTGCACGCCGCGCCCATCCTGCTCCACCAACATTTCCAGCTGACCATGCGGGTAATACATGCTGTAGTTGCCCACCAGCTTGCCGCGCAGGTAATCGGGAGCGTTGACCTGGCCGGTCAGCCGCTTCGGTTCGCCTTCGCCCACGTGGAACACTTCGACTTGCCAGGTGCCAGGTGTCTTGCCTGGCGGCAGCGGCAGGAGCAGCGCATAGCGCGCGTGCTCCTTGACTTCGCCACGGCTCAAATTGTGATTCAGGTACAGACGCGCCTTGCCGTCCGCACAGGCTTGCGGCTCGCAGCCACCCAGTTTGCCAACTTCGGGCATGGCTATCGCTGCGCCTGGCGCCGGACACGATCTGATGCGCATCAACAAGGGCGTGCCGTCGTGTATCAGCGGCGCCAGTTGTTGCTTCATGGCCGCATACTGCGCCGCGTCCAGCCCGGTCGAGCGGGCATCCATGCGCATCTGGCGCCCGCCGCAGCCGCTGTCGCTGGCGAGGGTCAGCACATCGCCGTCGGGCGTCGCCTTGATCGCGGTGACTATTTGCCGCTGCTCAATCTCGGCGTGGGCCAGCGCCGGCAACAGCAGCATGGCGCCAAACAAATGGTTCAAAGTGCGCGCCATGCCTGCTCCTTGCGCTGCAGTTCCGGCGCTGGCGGCGCTTCGCCGCAGTCGCCCTGTGCCTTGCCGGCAACATACCGGCATTCATTCTTCAGGCTGCCATCCTCGCGCCAGCTGCGGCTCCAGCCGTCGCGCCGGTCGTTCACGTACTCGATGGCTTGCTCGGGCTTGCCGCTTTCGTACCACGAGCGCGACGTGCCCTGCTCGCGCCATTGCGCATCCCAGCGTCTTTCCAGCACCAGCACGCCCTGCGGGCTGTAGCGCTGGATACTCAGCAGCCCGCCTTTGTCGCCATACTGCTGGCGGCTTTGCACCTTGCCGTCAGGATAGAACTCCAGCGCTTCCCCGACCGGCAGGTCGTTGACCAGCGTCATGCTGGCGCGCACGGCGCCATCGGGATAGTACTCCGCGCTGCTGCCATTGAACTTGCCCTTGCTCACTTGCGTGCGGCCCGCTACTTTTCCATCCGGGAAATACGCGAGCAGCTCGCCTTCCATGCGTCCATCGCGCAGCACAAAACTGGTGCTCAGTTTGCCATTCGCGTCAAACGTCTGCACGGGGCCGTCCACGCGCTTGCCTTCGCGGTACACGCTGGCTTCGCGCAGCTTGCCCGTCGCGTGATATTGCTGGTGCGTGCCTTCCGGCAAGCCATGGCGCCAGTTGCCACGCGATTCCAGGCTGCCATCGGCACGATACAGGCTGGTGACGCCATCCTGCCGTCCCTGCCCATCCTGCGCCACCTGTTTCTCGATTTTTCCATCCGGGTAATACGAGACATAGCCGCCCACCAGCTCGCCGGAGGCATAATCGGCGCGGTTGACCTGGCCGGACAGGCGCAGCTTGTGGCCCGCCACGCTGTAAACGTCCACCTTCCACGTGCCTGGCAGCTTGCCTTTCGGCAAGGGCAACAGCAGCACGTTCGGTGCTTTTTCTTGCTCGATGGGGAAGAAACGTTCGTGCAGATACAGGCGCGCCCGGCCATCGGCGCAGGTGGCCGGCGTACAGGCGACGATCTGGCGCACGATGGGCACGCTCGCATCGTCCGGGCATTCTTTCAGGGTGACAAGCATGGGCGTCCTGGCGCGCATGCGTTCAGCAAGCTGGGCTTTCAGCGCCTCGTACGGCGCCTCGTCCAGGTTCACCGAGCGCGCATCCATGCGTATCTGCTTGCCGCCGCAAGCCGTCGTGCCGGCAATCGTGAACACATCGCCGCCTTCGCTATCTGGCTCCGCGGCGATGCTGGTCACCACCAGGCGCTGCGCGATCTCCGCCTGCGACAGCGCGGGCCACAGCAAGGAGGTGCCAAGCAGCGCACATAAGGTCTTGATTTTCATGGTATTCCTTTAATCTTCCGGCGATACATGCGCGTCGGCCGGCACAAAGCTGACCCTGCCATTACGATAGCGCACCAGCACTTCCACCTTGGCATCCTGCAACTGGCCATGCTTGACGGCCGGCAAATAGGTCCAGCGCTTGACGCTATCGAGCAGCGCCTTGTTAAGCATCGGCTCCATCGGCAACTCGGCCGCCGCATAGGTCAGGCTGCCGTCCGCCGCGATGGTCAGGGTCAGGCGGTTTTCGCCCGTCGCATGCTTTTCGTCCAGCACGCCATACGTCTGCGTCGTCATCGTCTCGCGCAGCACGCCGCCGACCTGGTCCGGCAAGGGCGGCAATGCCTTGAGTTTGGCCGCCAGCAGCGCGCCATCGGCCAGCGCCTTGTCCCAGCGTTTCTGGTAAGCCCACCCCTGAGCCAGGCGCAGCACCTTGGCGGCCCGGTCCATGCGCTGCGCCGTGGCGGCGACGCCATTGTCGGCCGGCTCGCCCGGTTCCGCCGGCATGGCGTTCTGCACCGCGTAACGATAAGACGTCAGCTGCGCCAGCGCCACCATGTTGACGGCATCGCGCTCCTCGCCGCCACGCAGCAGCCCCGTGGCCGCAATACCCAGCCAGGCCACGCCATCGGTCGGTCGTGCCCACACGGCTTGTTCGAAATACTGGCGCGCCGCCTGCGGTTCGTCCAGGCTCAGGTGCATGCGGCCCATGGCCGCCGCCGCCAAATGGTCGCGCGGGTCGGCTTGCAACTGGTCGAGATAGGTATTCGCCAATTCCGGGGCATAGCCGGGCATCGCGCCCAAGCCTTCCATCAAGGTGGTACGCAGGCGCGCACGCACCTTGTCGCCCTCATAGCGCGACGATTTGTCCTCGCCCGCCCGGTACAGCAATTGCAAGCCGCGCGTGACGGCGCCATCGTCGCCCTTGCTGATCGCTTGCGACAGGCTGCGCACGGCCTTGCGCGCATCGGACGGCTGGAAACCAGCCGCCTTGCGCGGGCGCCAACTGAATACTTCCAGGCCAGCCGCCTGCTCGGCTTGCGCCTGCAAGTCGGCCTTGGCCCTGGTTTCATCGGGCGACGAAGTCCAGGCCGTAAAGCCGATCAGGAACAGCACGATCAAGAGCACCACCACGGCCCAGCCCTTGCCGCTGATGCCGCCGCCAGTATTGCCCGCCAGGGGAACGGCGACGGGCGCCTGCCCCGGCGCCGTATGGTGCGCGCCGCGCACGCTACGCTGCGGCGGCTGAGACTGAGCCAATATCTGCTGCTGGGCAAGCACGGACGCCTGCCCGGCCGCGACGATGACCTTGTCGCGCGCACAGGCCGCGCATCCCTGGCCGGCAAAATGCTGGTGTTCGGGATTGACGGCACACACGACGAGCTTGCCGCCGCTGCGCTGCGCATAGCCACGCAACAACTGCGCCCAGTCGGCCGCCGACGGCCGCTGCGGTTGCGGCGACGGCGAAAAGGCGCGGTCGAACATGGCGCGCAGCTCGGGCGGCATCCGTGCGTGGCCGCTGGTGGCGTTCGGCGCCAGCTGCTTGTGGCGTTTGACGCCATACGCATAGCAGCCGTCGCGGATGCGCCCGGGAATATCGGTCGCCACTTGGGCATTGCCGGGGCGCCCGCTGTACGGGTGGATGCCGAAGTTGAGCAACTGGAAGATGATGACGGCCAGGGCAAAGCGGTCCTGCGCCAGCTCCGTGCCCGCCGGCATGCCCTTGCGCTGGAATTCCGGCGCCAGGTAATCGGCCGTGAATTGCTCGGCAGGAAAGCGCTCCGCATGGCCCTGGATGCTGAAACCGTCGCAATCGAGCATGGCGATGTACAGCGAATCGCGATAGAAACGCAGGTTCACGGGCTTCAAATCGACCACGTAATGCTGCTGCTGGTGCAAGGCATCGATGACGGCGGCCAGGTTGGCGGCCAGGGTCAGCTTGGGACCGAGTCCCGTGGGCAGGCCGGCCGCGCGCGCCTGGCGCTCCTGCATGATCTGTTCCAGCTCGGCCGTCTGCGCCATGTCCAGCAAAGGCATGACAAAACCGGCAAAGCCGCCCTGGCCGTCGAACACGGCCGCTTGCGGCCAGGCGATCTGCACGTAGCGCTTGCCGTTTTCCACTTGGTCGGGCAGCTCGGGCGACAATTCCAGCATCGCTTCGAGCTTGCGCCGGTTGGCGGCCCGGTCCAGGTGCGGGTGGTACAGCTTGGCGACCTGCGCAGGCGCGCCGGGCAACAGATACACGCTGCCCGCGCCGCCGCTTTTAATCAGTTTGCCCAGCACCAGCGTACGCACTTTATCCAGCCAGATTTTGCCACCCGGACTCAGGCCCGGTGTCACGCCCTGCTTCTGGCTCATGCGCGCATGGCCAGCAGCAGGGTCTTGTCATCGCCCGTGATCTGGTGCGTGCGCGGGTCGGCCAGCGTGGACGCCAGCGCCGCATTGCCCAACTCGACGCTCTCGACCGTGCGCAGATAGCCTTGCACGGCATCCATGAACGGCGCGTACAAGGCTGCATTGTTCTTGCTCATGGCAAAGGGCATGCAGCCGTCCGACATCAGCACCACGCCGCGCACGGCTTGCGGAATCGGCAGCAGACGCAACTGTTCGCGCCAGCGCTCGCCCGACAGAAAATAGGTTTCGTTGGCATATTCGCCATTCGCGGGCAGCGAGATCAGCTCCTTACCGTCAGCCAACTGCGCCACGCCCAGGCCGTCGCCCAGGTGGAAGAAGAAGCCGGCATCTTGCCCCATGACCACGCCCACCACAGTAGAAGCGTAGTCGTCCAGGGTGGCGTTGGCGGCGCGGGCGATGTCGTCCAGCGCGGCGCGGATCTGCGCCAGCGTGCCCGCCAGCGCGCCGTCGTGCAAATCCTGCACGCTGGCGCCCTGCTCCAGCCGCCCGGCCAGCGCCTGCACCGTGTGCGCGGCCACAAACTGTGCGCCCTGCTCGCTGAGCCTGGCCGAACCGGCGCCATCGCAAACGATGGCCACCAGCACGTCGCCCACGACGGCGTGCGCGTGCGCATCCTGGCAGGCGATGGCTTTATCCAGGTGCGCCTTGCCCGTGACCGAGGCGCCGAACACGCGCCAAGGCTGATTGACTATCGCCATGGATCAGCGGGCTTTCACGTATTGACGACAGACCAGCCGTCCGTCGAAGCCAGCTGCGCCTGCGCGCCGGGACGCGATTGCGACACCACCTGCATGCTGGCGCTCAGCCACAGGAACAGTTCGCGGAACTGCAAGCCCTTCAGCTGCTTCACGCCCCGCTCGCCGCGGCTGGAAAACTGCCCCAGGGTATCGATATTCGCATGGTCGCCCACGGCGATGGGGAAGATCGCCACTTTATTCGCCTGCTCGGCCGCGCGCGCCTGTTCGGCGCCGTGCTGCCAGCGGTCCGTCGGCTCGCCGTCCGACATCAAAAACAGCCATGGCCGCGTGTACGCCACGCCGGCGGCGCGGAAACGCTGCTTTTCCTGCTCGATTTCCGCCAGCGCCAGTTCCACGGCCGCGCCGGTCGGCGTGGTGCCGTTCGCCTCAAGGCGGGGCGCCGTGAAATCCATGGCGTCGCACCAGTTGCTGGCGACCACCGCTTCATCGTGGGCGCCATATTGAATCACCAGGATGCGCACGCGCTTGGCGGCGATCACGTCGGACTTGAGTTCCTGTTCCAGCAAGGCCAGGCCTTCGTTGAGCAGCGAGACGGGTTCGCCATCCATGCTGCCGGAACAGTCCAGCACCAGCACCAGCGGCGTGCGTTGTTCGGTATTGTCGACCAGCGCGACGTCGGGAATCATTATTGAACTCATGGGCAATCGGAAAATGTGAAATCAGACATAGTGCGAATCTTACATCACGCGCCACAAACTGCCGCGCGAGATTGCTTTGATGAAAGATTGTTGATGACGCGGCGCCCTGGTCGACTTTGCCTCACGCCAGATAGCCGCACCCCGCAAAATATCAATCCCCATCTCATTCGGATGAATGATGCGCCGCGCCGCGCCCTTGCCTAGACTGGCTTCAGCCTCACGCCCACCCGACCGGGCGCCGCGCCAGGGGCACTCAACCATCGAGGGACGACATCATGAAAACCATCATCCTGAACACATTGCTGGGCCTGTCCGCCACCTGCATGGCGGCGAGCGCGCAAACCCTGCCGCAAGATAAAACCGTGGACGTGGCGGGCCACTCGCTGCGCATCGACGTACCGGACCAGCCCCGTTACATGGCGCGCGAAGACTTCCAGCAATTCGCGGGCGCCTACGACCTGTCGAATGGCGACACCCTGCAGCTGCGCCGCGCCGGCGGCATCATGTATGCGCGCATCGGCAACCAGCCCGAACACCGCATCGTCGCCACCAGCCGCAATGCCTTCGTCGCGCTGGACCGCCAGCTGAAAGTACGCATCGACCACCACGACGATGGCAGCGTGGGCGGCGAGCTGGTGATGGTGGTGCCGGCACGCCAGTTGGCCGATGGCAGCGCGCAAGGCGAGCATCTGGCCACGCTGGCCTTTCCAGGCCGCTGACGCCGTGGCACGAGCAGGCGGACACCATGGACATGCCGATGACAGCGCAGCAGCAGGCATTGATCGCCCGCCTGTATGACGCGGCGCTCGATGATGCGCTGTGGCCGCAGCTGTGCCGCGACCTGGCCGATGCCTTCGGCGGCGCCAGTGAAACCAGCCTGATCCTGCAAAGCGACAGCGGCGCGCAGCTGCTCAATCCTGCGGCGCACTTCGGCAAGGAGACCACCAGCGCGTATGAAGCGTATTACTGGCAGCACGATATCTGGGCGAAACTGGCATACCGTCTGGGCGTGGGCCAGGTACACGGCAGCGCGGAGCACATTCGTCCGCGCGATTTCGAGCGCACGGAATTCTATGCCGACTTTTGCCGCCCGCATGACCTTTACCACGTCATCTGCGCGATCTTGCCCATGGCGCCCGGGGAAGCCGCCCTGCTGGGTGTACACCGCCAGCGCACGCAGGGGCCGTTTGCGGACAGCCCGCTGGTGCAGGCGCAACTGCAAGCGCTGCTGCCACACCTGCAGCGCGCCCTGCGCATCCGCGCCCGCCTGGCGCAGAGCGGCATGCAGGAACGCACCACGCGCGCGGCGCTCGACGCGCTCGACACGGCCGTGCTGCTGGTCGATAGCCGGCTCGACGTGCTCTACGCGAATGCCAGCGCACTGGCCCTGTTCGGTCCCGGCCTGGAACGCAGCCTGCATTGCCCGGCTGGCGGCAGTCCCCGCTGGTGCGCGCTGCCGCAACTGGCGCAAGCCGTGCGGCAAGCCATCGGCACCGGCAAAGGCAAGCGGCTCGCCGCGCCCGTGGCCAGCGCCCTGCGCCTGCCGCGCCCGGATGCGCCCGACCTGTGCCTGACGGTGGCACCGTTCCAGCCGCCGCAAGGCCAGTCCAGCCAGCGCCCGTGCGCCCTGGTGCTGGCGCGCGACCCGCAGGCGCCGCCCGTCGCCGTGCCTGCGCTGCAGCAGCTGTTTGAACTGACGCAGGCCGAAGCGCTGGTGGCCCAGGCGCTGGCGCAAGGCGCCGCCATCGACCGCATCGCCGCCGATACGGGCGTCTCCATCAACACCGTCAGGACGCATCTGCACCACATCTACGACAAGACGGGCACGGCGCGCCAGGGCGAGCTGATCGCCAGGATCCACCAGAGCGCCAGCCCATTCACCGGAAAGGAGTATTCACCATGAAAAATACCGTGATTTCCATCATCGTCATCGCCGCCAGCGCCCTGGCCACGGCCCAGGTGCTGCCGCCGCAGCGCATCGCTGCATTACCCGACCAGCCCCGCCACGTCAGCCGCGAAGACTTCCAGTCCCATGCGGGGCCGCACACGCTGGCTGGCGGCCATCGGCCTGGGACGGCTGGCGGCAGTGCCAATTGCGGCGCACCCAGCGCGAGGCTGGCGTGCTCCGGGGAAAAATAGTTGCGTGCTATGATCGCCGCCTTCGGCGCAGCCCCGCCGCAGCCATTCTCCATGGAGCACCATGTCCCAGACTGAAAAGATTCCAGCCCGCCTGCTGCGCCGTAGCCTGCGCCTGCTGGCCTGGCCCTTGCTGGCCCTGGTCAGCGCCGCCTGCACCAGCACCACGCGCCATCCGGCCAGCGAGCCCACGCAAGTGACCCTGCGCTTTACCTATGACGACGGCAAGCCGATGCGGCATGACGATTACCTGGCCAATGCGCGCCAGCAAACGTATATCAAGCACTGCAGCAAGATCGGCAGCACCACTGTCTGCGACATTGGCTCGGATCCACTCTTCGTGGGTGGCGACGCCCCGCTGGACGCCAACGGCGAAGTGCGCGTCACCCTGCACTCGACCGGTCCCATCGGCAACAACCCGACCAGTCTTTGCATCAAGGGCAAAGGCTACGTCTTTGATTCCGGCGACTGGAAGCGCGGCCCCTTCAGCCCAGGCCAGGTGATCGAGATCCGCTACAGGATACGCGAAGTGCAAATGACGTGCCCTTGGTCGTCGGGCACGCCGCCGTGGTGGGACAAGGGTTAAGTCTGACCAGCCACAGCCGTGGCCGGCTGGCTTAAAAGTTACTGCAGCTCGAACTCCGCCGGAGTCAAGCCCAGCTCGCGCGCGATCTTGCTGGCCACGCGCTGCTCGTTGGCGTCGAAATTACCGTCCGACGAAGCGACGGCGATAATCATGCGCACCAGCAAGCGCGACGCCTCCACATTCGACTTCATCTTGCCCAGCGCCTGATACGCCTTGGCTTCGCCGATATCCTTGTCGAACTCCAGCTGGCTGACATAGTCCTGGAAAGCCTTGATCACGTCCGTGGTGGTAAACACCGACAGCGCGTCATTGCTTTCAATAAACTTCACCATCTTCTGCTTCTCTTCCGCACTGACACTGCCGTCGGCCATGGCGATCAAGGCCGAGCCCGCCATCGCGGCATTCAGGAAATCCTTGTTCTTGTACTTCAGGGCTTCCGTTTTTAGTTCACTTGCTTTGGTCTTCAGTTTGGACAGAAAGGAATCGAAACTCATGGTGGTTCTCCTTGTTGGTTCGGATGAGGCAGCGCTACAGGCTACCATTGCCACACAGATGAGGGCGCGGGGGTGGAATGCAAGCACTGGAAGCGCGCTATTCCCCCGATACTGGCATGGCCAAACCCAAGCGCAAAGGCCGGGGTCAGTCACTTCGTGATCGTAATGCCCCCCATTGGGGGACATTACCCCTGTAGGGTCTGACTCCAGTTTCTGCCTTGGGGGGGAAGTTCAGCCAACGCCACACTACCGCCCATAAAACACCACAAAAGCTAGATAACGTGAAAATTATCTTATTTGCAGTTGAAAAATAAGTAACTCCATGGCAGCATGGAATGAATTTTTCTTTACTGCAAGGTTGTGATGGACAAGCAATTGCTGTTGATTTACGCACTGACGTTCATCATCCACCTGATCGGCACCCTCGGGCTATTCCGTGTACATCTAGATCTCCCAGTTTCCATCAGCGTCCAGTTATAACAAGCAATATCCCATACTATCAATCTTCTGATTCATACCATACTTAGAAAAAAACAAAATATATTGGGAAACACAAAAATCAACGATATACCCATTTTTTGAAGTGTACAATAAATTTCCAAGAAAGGAATCGCATGCAGAAATTAAGCAAAAAATTACAATATCTTGATTGTGAAATTAAAAAAATATCAGAAATAAAAGATTATGAAATTTATTTTCACGAACAGGATGAATGGAATATCAAAGGGGAAAAAATATCATCCGACAATGATTGGCCGATCACAACATTAAATAAAAAACCAAAAATTAATTATTTGAAAGTTGAGATAGAAAAAGGAGAATGGCGGAGTGTTTTTTGGTTGGAAAAATACAAAATATCCATAATAGCAAAAATAAGACCTAAAACCCACGAGGCGACTTTAAAAAAATTATTAAAAGAGATGGAAAATTGCCTTGAGCACGCAAAACAGAATTTTCACGCAAATCACGACACACTCACAGGTTTATTTAATAGAAATGGTGCACAAATAGAGTTTAGCAAGAACTCCCAAGACTTAATTGAAAAAGAAAATCCTATAGAGGATGGTGAGCAAAAGATAAAATTATTAGAATCTATCGCAATTTTCAGCTTTGACATTGACAACTTCAAACAAATAAATGACACATACGGCCATCAAGCAGGAGATGCTGTATTGGCAATTTTCGCAAAAAGATTGGATTTTTCAGTTAAGAAATTAGAAGCAACTATGGATAGTAAGTTCATCTTAAGCCGTCCAGGAGGAGAGGAGTTCGAATTAATAGCAACGGAGAATCTCACCAGAAACATATTAGAGGAAATTGGCAACACATTACTACAAGAGATTAGGCAACCATCGATATCAACAGAAATAGAGATAAAAGAGTATGAGAAAAATAACAAAATAGAAGTTTCAAAAAATATTTTCGAAACGAAAATATTAGCCAGTATAGGGATTTCCAACAAAACCCTTTCTGGAAAAAAATCAGAAATCAATGAAGTAATATCTGAACTTAGGCAATCTGCGGATACCGCACTTTATCGTGCAAAAAATGATGGGAAAGACTGCATACGCTTTTTTGACGACATTAGAATTAAACATGGTCGTGTTGCAGAATTTCACTCTCATTCTGATCTTGCGATTATCGACATTGGAAAATCGGTTCACGTAAAAAATGGTGATATCTATTCTGTTTACTATACTCCTTTTACTGGAGAAGATAGTTGCATTAGAGATGATGGAAGATCAAAGAAAAAACTTGGAGAATATATTGCAGTTGAATCTGCGAAAATTCAAGTGGTGCACGTTCAAGATCAGCTAAGTACCTGTGTCGTAATTGAAAAACATACGTCATACCCAATTCCAATTGGTTCGCTTCTAAAACGTCTTAACGTCGGCACAACACCACGTTTTTTCTCCTCTAGGCAATTTCAAACAAGCAATGGAAAACCAGAGGATTTAATAAAAAGAATTAACTCACTAATAAATGAAAACAATCTTCTGTCAATTATAAATCTACTTCCAACCATAGATACTGAAGACTTCGATGCAAAATCCCGCTTATTACTACAATATAGCTCTTATATTTCCATGGTTCTCCCGATAAGAACTGAAGTATTTTTATCGGCTGATGATAGCATGTATATTATAATAAAAAATGGAAGTTACTACTTCGAAGAGGATGAGTATGAGGAGGAAGACGAAGCAATAAGGGAAAACTTCTCTTTGGAAATGAAAAGACAAATTGATGCGACATTGGGCAATCTATCAAAATATTTCAAATTTCACGCTGGCATATATTTATCATGTGATCATCCAAATTTTAGTGACAAAACGCCGGAGATTTGCCTTCACTTAAGCAAAGCCGCCTTACATGTCAGTCAAAGCAAAATAACAAAAAAAAATATTACTTATTTCGATAGCCATCGTACAATTTTCGCTTGGCGTCGTGAACAAGGGACCAAGGACGCGATTGCAGATTATTGCTCATTTAAAAAATATGGAATAATAGACGTTGGAATGGAGAACCAACTTGGTCTATCAATTCTAATATCAGAAGATATTTCGAATTTTGAACTTGCCGAATTAGCATTTTCCATTGCCAATGAAGCTGATCCTGCTCACGGATTTTTCGGCGCTAATTTGGGATTGATAAAGGCATATATGGGGAAATATTCAGAGGCATATCAATTACTTTCAAAAATAAAAGATATAAACTCTGACACAACCTATTCAGCACCGTACAGAATATCTCTTGCAAAAAGCGCATTGGAATGTCAGAAAAGCGGCGAGGATTTAAACAATGATGAATTGTTAGAACTAATAAATTGGACGACTGATAATAGTATAGAAAAAACAATCCCATCCAATTACCGCAGATGGCTTGCAGAGCTAGAAAAGCAAAAGGAAGTTTTAATTAGCAAAACAAAGCAACCAAAACAAAAACCTCCTATAAAATAGCTATATCAGCCTGAGAAAACAAATATCCACGTCTTTCAGATGAAAAAAGCCGCCATCTCCCGACAGCGGCTTTCTCATTCCTACCCCAGCAGCAGCGCCTTGAACCAAGACGCCGCGCCGCAGATAAAAAATTACCCCACAAACTTCCGTGCATTCCTGAACATGCGCATCCATGGCGACTCCTCGCCCCATGCTTCAGGGTGATACGACTGCTGGACTGACCGGAACACGCGCTCCGCGTGCGGCATTAACACTGTGAAGCGGCCGTCTGGCGTGGTGACGGAGGTGATGCCTTCCGGCGAGCCGTTCGGGTTGTACGGGTACGCTTCCGTGGCGGCGCCCTTGTTGTCGACAAAGCGCATGGCTTTGGTGACCTGGGTGATGTCGCCCGTTTGCGAGAAGTCGGCGTAGCCTTCGCCGTGGGCGATGGCGATGCCGGCTTGCGTGCCGGCCATGCCGTTGAAGAAGATCGACGGGGAATCCATCACTTCGACCATGGCAAAGCGGCCTTCGAATTTCTCCGACTTGTTGCGCGTGAATTTCGGCCAGGCGTGGGCGCCGGGGATGATGGATTTCAGGTTGCTCATCATCTGGCAGCCGTTGCAGATGCCGAGGCCGAAGCTGTCCGTGCGGTTGAAGAAGCGCGCGAACTGTTCCGCCAGGCTGGCGTTGAACAAAATCGTTTTCGCCCAGCCTTCGCCCGCGCCCAGTACGTCGCCGTACGAGAAACCGCCCACGGCGATGACGCCCTGGAAGTCGTCCAGTTTGACTCTGCCCGCAATCAGGTCGCTCATGTGCACGTCGACTGCCGTAAACCCTGCCTGGTGCATCACGTACGCCGTCTCGATGTGCGAATTGACGCCCTGCTCGCGCAGGATGGCGACGCGCGGACGCACGCCGGTGGCGATGAATGGCGCGGCGATGTTCTCGCTCTGGTCAAACGTGACGATCGGCGACATGCCCGGGTCTTGCACGTCCAGCAGGCGGTCGTATTCGGCGTCGGCGCAAGCCGGATTGTCGCGCAGGCGGGCGATGCGCCAGCTCGTTTCGCTCCACAGTCGGTGCAGGTCAGCGCGCGGCTGGGTGTAAATCAGCTTGGCGTCGCGCGTGAATTCGATGACGTCGCGGTCGTTCAATTTGCCGATGATATGGCTGCAGGCGCCCAGGTTAAACGTGCGCAGCACGTCCATGACGAGCGACTTTTCTTCCGCGCGCACCTGGATGACGGCGCCCAGCTCTTCGCTGAACAAGGCGCGCAGGGTCAGTTCGTTGCGGCGTTCCGCTACCTGCCCGGTCCAGTTCTTGGCGTCGCCCCAGTCGCTGGAATGCTCGCCTTCCATGGTCAGCATGTCCAGGTTGACGGACATGCCCGTGTGGCCGGCGAAGGCCATTTCCGTCAGGGTGGCGTACAGGCCGCCGTCCGAACGGTCATGGTAGGCCAGCAGCTTGTCGTCGCTATTCAGTTTCTGGATGGCGGCGAAGAAGCCTTTCAGGTCTTCCGCGCTGTCCACGTCCGGCGTTTCATTGCCCAACTGCTGCAACACTTGTGCCAGCGCGGAGGCGCCCAAACGGTTTTTGCCGCGACCCAGGTCGATCAGGATCAAGGACGTGTCGCCCTTGTCCGTCTTCAGCTGCGGCGTGAGCGACTTGCGCACGTCCGTCACTGGCGCGAACGAGGAAACGATCAGCGACACCGGCGAGGTGACGGATTTCGCCGCGCCCGTGCTCTCGTCTTTCCACGTCGTGCGCATCGACAGCGAATCCTTGCCGACGGGGATGCTGATGCCCAGCGCCGGGCACAGGTCCATGCCGACGGCTTTCACCGTGTCGTACAGGGCTGCATCCTGGCCAGGCTGGCCGCAGGCGGCCATCCAGTTGGCGGACAGCTTGATGTCGGAAATGTCGGCAATCGCCGCGGCGGCGATGTTGGTGACGGCTTCGCCCACGGCCATGCGGCCGGATGCTGCTGCGTCGATGACGGCCAGCGGCGTGCGTTCGCCCATGGCCATCGCTTCACCCAGGTAACCTTCAAAGCTCATGGTGGTGACGGCGCAATCGGCCACCGGCACTTGCCATGGTCCCACCATCTGGTCGCGCACGGTCATGCCGCCCACGCTGCGGTCGCCGATGGTGATCAGGAAGGATTTGTCGGCCACGGTCGGCAGCAGCAGCACTTTTTGCGCCACGTCCTTCAAGTCCATGCCGGTCAGATCGATGGCAGGGAAATCGTTGGCCACGTGGACCACATCGCGCTGCATCTTCGGCGGTTTGCCCAGCAAGACGTCCATCGGCATGTCGACCGGCTCGTTGCCCAGTTCCGGGTCGATCAGTTTGAGTTGACGCTCTTCGGTGGCCACGCCCACGGCGGCGAACAGGCAGCGTTCGCGTTCGCACATGGCTTTGAACAGGGGCAGGCTTTCCGGCGCGATGGCGAGAACATAGCGTTCCTGCGACTCATTGCTCCAGATTTCCTTCGGCGCCATGCCCGATTCTTCCAGCGGGATCTTGCGCAGGTCGAAAATCGCGCCGCGCTTGGCGTCGTTGGTGATTTCAGGGAACGCGTTCGACAAGCCGCCCGCACCCACGTCGTGGATCGAGATGATCGGATTGTCCGCGCCCATTTGCCAGCAGGCGTTGATGACTTCCTGGGCGCGGCGTTCCATTTCCGGATTGCCGCGCTGGACGGAGTCGAAGTCCAGGTCGGCCGTGTTGCTGCCGGTGGTCATCGACGAGGCGGCGCTGCCGCCCATGCCGATGCGCATGCCCGGGCCACCCAGCTGCACCAGCAGGCTGCCGACGGGGATGTCATTCTTGTGCGTGTGCTGCGCCGAGATATTGCCGATGCCGCCGGCGATCATGATCGGCTTGTGGTAGCCGAACACCGCATCGCTGTCGACGCCGACGTTCTGTTCATACGTGCGGAAGTAGCCGCCCAATACAGGACGGCCGAATTCGTTCGAGAACGCGGCGCCGCCCAATGGACCCTCGATCATGATCTGCAGCGGCGAAGCGATGCGCTCCGGCTTGCCATATTGCTCGGCGTCCGTGCGCGATGCCAGTGGCGCCGTCACGGAAGCGGCCGTTTCCCAGCTGCGCACGGCGTCCGGCAGCGACAGGTTCGAGACGGTGAAACCGGTCAAACCGGCCTTAGGCTTGGCGCCGCGGCCCGTCGCGCCTTCGTCGCGGATCTCGCCGCCCGCGCCCGTGGAGGCACCTGGGAAGGGGGAGATGGCCGTCGGGTGGTTGTGCGTCTCCACCTTCATCAGCGTATGCGTCAGTTCCGTCGACGCCGCGTATTCGTGGTTGGCGCCGCGCGGGTAGAAGCGCGACACGGTGGCGCCTTCCATGATGGACGAGTTGTCGCTGTAGGCGACGACGGTGCCCTTCGGCTGCAGTTCGTGCGTGTTCTTGATCATGCCGAACAAGGATTTTGGCTGCGCAACGCCGTCGATGGTCCAGTCGGCGTTGAAGATCTTGTGGCGGCAATGCTCGCTGTTCGCCTGTGCGAACATCATCAGTTCCACGTCCGTCGGGTTGCGGCCGGCCTTGGTGAAGGCGGCGTCCAGGTAGTCGATTTCGTCTTCCGACATCGCCAGGCCCAGTTCCGTATTCGCCGTTTCCAGCGCGCGCTTGCCCTGCCCCAGCAAGTCGATCGATTCGAGCGGACGCGCTTCCAGGGTGCGGAACAGGTCCTTGGCGTCGTCGGCGCTGCGCAGCACGGATTCCGTCATGCGGTCATGCAGCAGGTCGGCCACGGCCTGTACCTGCTCGTCCGTCAATTTGCCGGCGCCAATGGCGCTGCCCAGGATGCCCGATTTCAGGTTGATGCGGAAAGCGATGCCGCGTTCGACGCGCTTGATGTGCGCCATGCCGCAGTTGTGCGCGATGTCGGTGGCTTTCGAGGCCCACGGCGAGATCGTGCCGAAACGGGGGATGACGAAGAATGCTTCGGCGGCGCCTTCCGTATTGTCAGCCTGGGCCGGCTCGCCGTACGTCAGCAAGGCGCCAAGGCGCGTGCTGTCGTCGTCGGTGAGAGGCGCGCCGGCATCGATGAAATGGACATAGCGTGCTTGTACGGCAACAATCGCAGGCGAGACGGCTTGCAGTTGGCTTAACAGACGGTGGCTACGGAAATGGGACAGGGCATTGGAACCCGGCAGTATCAACATGATTGGAAGGTGGTTGATGCAGCGTGGCTGCGGGTTAAAGGTAGGTATGACAATATCTTTCGTACGGCAAATTTCCTTTGCGCGCATTATACCCGTTTTGCCCCTGCCTTATGACCGGAACTTATGGCTTTACGGCCATTTTGCCCTTGAAACGGGCAGTTTTCGCCAACTTGCAACAAGCGGCCCCGGCGATGATCAGGCGATCACATAGCGGTTCTTGCCCTGGCGCTTGGCCAGGTACAACGCCTCGTCGGCCAGCCGGTAGCTGTGGCCCAGTTCCTTGCCGCGGTCCAGTTCCGCCACACCCACGCTGATCGAGACGAACTGCGCGGCCTGGAAAGCCTCGCTGACGGCCTCGACCAGACCACCGGCAAAGGCGCGCGCCTCGTCGCGATTGCCCGCATACACGATGCCGAATTCCTCGCCGCCCAGGCGCCCGCACAGATGACCTTGCGTCTTGTCGGCGATGATGGCGGCCGTGCGCACGAGCACGGCGTCGCCCGCATCGTGACCCTGCTGGTCATTGATGATCTTGAAATTGTCGATGTCGATCATCAGGAAATGCAGCATGCCACCCTGCGACTCGCCATGCATCTGCTGGGCGCGCTGCGTGAACATGCGGCGGTTGTTCAAGCCCGTCAGGCTGTCCTGGAAAGCGAGCCGCGTCAATTCCACCTTGGCGTGATAGTTGCGCAAACGCAATAAGCTGAAACTGACGTTCAGCGCCAGCCCGAACAGCACGCTGACGGCGATCATCAGCGGCACCCAGGATTGGTCGGGCAAGCCCCCGTTGACGGGATACAGGCCGTGACCCACGTTCCACCAGATGCCGGCCACCACGGCAAGGTAGCTGAGGCCGCCATTGAAGATGGAGGCGATGGCCAGGGTCATGAAGACGCCCACGGGCAAGACCCAGAAGCTGGCGTGCTGGACGGCGTCGGCCATCGTGCGCAGGCCGAAAGTCAGGGCCAGCACGGCGCAGGCGCCGGAAATGGTCAGCACGGGCAAGGTGGTGCAGCGGTAGCGCGCCACCAGGCTGACCAGCATGCCCAGCAGCGCCAGCAGGGCGTGCAGCAGGTTCGGATGATAGGGGGCGGGCATCATCAGCCAGGTCAGGCTGTAGGCGATGATGCCCATCACTTGCGTGACCAGGCCGACGCGGTGCAATTCCGCAAAATAGGTATGCTGCTGCTCGCTGTTGCCGCCAAATGCAAGGGGAACGGCAACGCGCCGCAAGGTAGACAGATCAGGAACGCGCATACGGGTATCGACACCAGAAAGAGATAAGCGCCCGGTACAGCCTTGCGCAAGCCTGGCCGCAATCTGGTGCGGCGTTCAACAATAGTTGTAATTAGAATACTATCACGCTGATGAACTATCTGTCGCGCAATGCCGGTACGGCGCGTGAGTACGCGGCGTCGCCGCCATGAAATACAACGCCGCCCTGCCCCGCGCCCGATTGCATGTATTTTGCTGGCAGTGTCTCCCGCCTTTGCAGTATGCTGACAAGAAATATTACTGCCACGCAGATATCTATAAGAAGAGTTCCCGCAAATGACCGAACAGATGAACGAGAGCTGAACAATGCCAGAAACTAGCGACTTATCTGTCCTGATCGTCGACCCGAACCCCAGCATGCGGGGCAATCTGCACAATATGCTGAACCAGGCGGCCATCAGCAAGGTGGAATATGCCGTCAATTCCGGTACCGCCATCCGCTTGCTGATGAAGAAACCGTTCGACATCATCCTGTGCGAATACGATCTTGGTAGTGGCACGGACGGCCAGGATGGCCAGCAATTGCTGGAAGACTTGCGCCACCACAAGCTGATCGGCCTGTGGACGATCTTCATCATGCTGACCTCCGAAGCCATCCACAGCAAGGTGATCAGCGCGGCCGAACTGACCCCGTCCGACTACATATTAAAACCGTTCACCGTCGATGTGCTGAGCGGACGCATCGCGCGCGCCATCGAACGGCGCGCCATTTTCCTGCCCACGTATCAGCTGATCGACAAGGGCGACTTGCGCGAAGCCGTGAAAAGCTGCCGCGCGGCCGAATTGCAGCACCCGCGCCTGGCGGCCGATTTCACCCGCCTGCGCGCCGAGCTGCACATCGCCCTCGATGAATGGAAGGAAGCGGAACAACTGTACGCCGACATGCTGGCCACGCGCCCCATGGCCTGGGCCCATCTGGGGCTAGCGCGCACGCTGTTCGAACAGCAGCGCCACGAAGAGGCGCAGGAGGCGCTGCTGCAGCTGGTGGAAACCTATCCGCGCTTCATGGCCGCCTACGATTTGCTGGCGCAAAACCATGAAGCCATGGGCCAGCAGATACAGGCGAAGAAAGTCCTCGAAGACGCGGTGGCCATCTCGCCGCACATGCTGGGCCGCCTGCGCCACTTGGGCGGCATCGCCTATGACACGGGCGATATCGGCGCGGCCGAAAGGGCCTACAAGCAGGTGGTGAGCAAAGCCAAGTACTCGGAATTTCGCGACCCGGAAGACCACGTCAACCTGGTCAGGGCGCTGGTCAAAAAGGGCGACGCGCCGCAGGCGAGCGGCGTGCTGCGCGACATGGAGCGCTCCCTGCGGGGCAGCGCCAACGTGGAAGCCTGCCGCGCCATCTCGGCCGCCATGCTGCATGAATTGTCCGGCAACGACATCGCCGCCGCCACCGAACTGCAACTGGCCGCCGCCGCCCTGGACGACGCGCGCGGCCTGTCGACGCAGCTGAAGGTAGGCCTGGTGCAAAGCTGCCTGAAAAACAACCTGGAGCAAGCCGCCTCCGAGGTCATGATGAAACTCGTCAACGAAGCCGACAGCGACGTGACGATGGAAGCGGCCGTCGATGTGTTTGAAAAAGCGGGCCGGCATGACCTGGCGCAAGGCATGGGCCAGCAGATCACGCACCAGGTGCAGGAACTGATGCAGGATGCGGCCAGCAAGTCGGAAAGCGGCGAGCTCAAGGGCGCCGTCTTCGTGCTGCGCCAGGCCCTGCGCAAGACGCCGGGCAACCTGCCGGTGCTGTTCGCCTCCGTCGAGGCCATCTTGCGCCAGCTCAACATGCTGGGCTGGGAAGCCCCGCTGGCCGAACAGGCGCAGCACCAGATGCAGGTGATCCGCAAGATCGACCCCAGGCATCCTCAGCTGGAATCGCTCAAGCAGCAGTACGAAGCCACGCAACACAAATATGGTATCGCGACCTGAGCTGATTGACGATTTTCGTCGCTCCACCTGTTAAGAACCTGCCTGGCGGAGGCGGGATGGCGCTTGTTTTCCGCGTCCCGGCAAGACCAGCTTCATCGACAGTCGCGACGCCATATGTGAACGTCATGGGGGTGCGTGCGATCTACGCACAGGCGCATTTTCACGAAACCGATTTTCTGTGAAGTCTGCTTCGGCGCGACCACTCCAGGCGACGGCAGCCGGCCGGGAGCAGCGAAGTTAGTATCGATTTTCCATCCGCAGGCAGGTTTCTTGGGATAATGCCGTTTCCTGGCTTATTTTGAAAGTGCGATAGTGGCTATAACGGATGTATCGACCCTGTTCTTTGGCATGACACTTAACATGTCGATCATGGCCGTGGCCCTCCCTTATTTCATGGGGCGTGTAAACCGTGCCGCGCGGTATGCACAAGCCGGTATCATACTGCAAACGTTGGGGTGGGTTTTCCTGCTGTGCTCAAACACCTTTGAACGGGGCGGCTGGGCCGATCACCTGCTGTCGACGATGGCAATGGGCAGCGTCTCGGGCGGCATGGTATTCAACGCCATGGCCTTTCAATTGTGGTACGGGCGCAAGGCGAGTGCTCGCGCTCCGGCCGCCATCGCGGTACTGATGACTGTCGGTTACAGCATCGGTTTTTCCGACTATCCGTTCAGGGTAGGCTGGGCGAATGGCCTGCTGGCATTACAGATTGCAACCATCATCGTTCCCCTGTGCCGTACGCCACAGTTGGCAGTCGGACGCTGGCGTTGGCTATTAATCATCTGCCTGACAGTTCAAATGCTGGTACTTGCCGGCCGCGCCGTGCTGGGCGCGTTCTACACCGCCGAGTTTCCGAATTTTTTTGGACCGTATCTGATCAACCGCGTGTTTGCCTTGTCATCGAACTCGATGATGATGATGTCGGTGGTGGCCATTCTTCTGGCGCACCGCGACGAGGCAGCCCGGGAACTGGAACGGTTGGCGACGCGAGACGGTCTGACCGGCGCGTTGAACCGCCGCGCCTGGGTACTGAAGGCCGAGATCGACCTGGCCAGCAGTTTGCGATACAAGCAGCCGCTCGGCGTGTTGATGCTTGACCTGGACTATTTCAAGCAAATAAACGACCAGCACGGCCATGCCGGTGGCGACAGGGCGCTGCAAGTTTTTGTCGCCGGCTTGCGGGCTGTCAGCCGTGTCGGCGATCTCTTCTGCCGCTACGGCGGCGAGGAATTCTGTGTGCTGCTCAACTGTGCCGACTTTGCGGCTATCACGGCTTACGACGAACGCCTGCGGCAGTGGCTGGCGCGGCATTCGCTCCAGGAGCTGGGTTTTGAACTCTCTTACAGCGGCGGCATCGCCATGCGCATGCACAATACCGACACCATAGAGAATATGCTTGAGCGTGCCGACGTCGCGCTCTACAAAGCCAAGTCGCAGGGGCGTGGCTGCACGCTTGCCAGCCCGGAAATGCTCTGCGCATAAATCGGCAGCTGGTTATGGCGGCACAGTTTGGTGAGCTGCAGTGACGTACGTTGAGAGTTTTCCCGGCGCGAAGCCAAGCCAAGCCGCACAGCTTCGATTAACGCTCGCCCCTGAGCGTGTAGACCGGCTGCTCGGACTCCCCTTTTTCCACCATCGCCAGCACGCGCTGCAGTTCCTGGCGCTCCTTGCCCTCCTTGGCCGATGACACCAGGTTACGCAGGATGGCGGCATGCGCCGTCTGCAAAGCCTGCGCAGCGGGCACGGCGATGTCCGGTTTCACGCCGACATGCTCCCAGTTGGTTTTGGTGACCACATTGGTCGTGCGCGCGGTCGGGATCGCGACAATGATGTCCTGCCCCAGGTTGTACCAGCTCACGGGATTGGAGCCACCCCCGGTGGTTTCGCCAACCACCGTGCCGCGCTTCTGCGCCTGGATGCCATAGGAGAAATCCTCCCCGCCGGAAAACGTGCGGGCCGAGGTCAGCACGTACACGGGCTTGTCGTAACGCTGTGCGACCGTCTTCACGGTCCAGAACTGCCGCGTCAGACCGGTCGGGCGGTCGTACATGTCGATCAGGTGACGCTCGTCGCCGAACGGGAAGAAATGACTCCCTTGGCGCGGCTGGGCAGTTCGTCGGCACCGCTGCGCTCACGAAGACCTCCGTAAAACGCGGCGCCGAAATGCAAGTCACCGCTCAATTCCCGCAAGTCCTTCTCCAGCGCCGCACTGAACGCCTTCACGCTGGCGGCGGTCGCATAGCCTCCTTCGGCATTTTTAACGGGTGGACGGCCGAACTGGCCTCAGCAAAGCGCCTGCTACTGCATCGCCTGCATCAGCGCGGGAGTTTATACCGTACCAGCAGCGTAGGTCCCTTGCCGCCGGACGGCGTCAACAGTATCTCGTCACCCGGCTGCATCTCTTCATGCATCACCGTGCAACAGGTCGGCATTGAGTGGCCGCGCGCCGGATAAATGCCGACGTCGGTGTGCAGGTTCGCAGCGCGTACGTCCACACTGGTCTTGCCGGCATTTCCTGCTTCTTGCAGCAGCTTGCGCAGCGCGGTGACGAAGTCCCCTTTGCTGAGCCTGACAGGTGCCTGGTTTGCTTGCGGGCGAGCAGTTGCGTCGTTTTTCATGGCAGTTTCTTTCAGTGTATACATTTCCGCCAGTATAACATTCGCCCCTGGCGCAACGCGACTAGGGGCCACGCTCGAATCGACACTGCGCAATTACCTGAACATCTATAAACACAACATCCATAGCCTGCCCTCAATAACGAAACGCCGATTCAGGCGATGAAGAAATGGCAGGCGAAAAAGCCAGAATTATTCCTGAAACATGTTTGCAGGCAGGCGGGTCTTGACAACTAAATCAATGCTGCGCAATGGCTTCAGCTGCTCACCTGCGTTCCACCCGCGCCACCACCAGCTCGATCAACTCCGCAATCAACGGACGGAACGTGGCGGCATCGCCGCCCTGCCCCAGCATCACAGTGCGCGTGGTCAGGTGCGAGAAGACGGCATCGAACAAAATCTGCGGCAGGCTGGAAAACGAGGTATCGGGCGCGATGCGGCCCTGGGCGCGCTGCTGTTCCAGCAGGCGCAGAATCAATGCGTGCCACACTTGCGGGCCGTGCTCGTACCAGGTCTGGCCCACGGCCGGTACGGCGGCCGCGCCCGTGACGACGAGGCGGTAGAAAGCCACGTGGCGGGGACTGGTGACGACGGCCACCAGTTCGTCGAGGATCAGCTGCAAGCCCTGCTCCAGGCCGACTTGCGACGTGTCGAGCTGGCGCAGTGCGATGATGAAATCGGCGCACAGGTATTCGACCACGGCCACCAGCAATTCCTGCTTGCTGCCGAAGTAGCGGTAGGCGGTGGCTTTCGAGCCGCCCGCCGCGGCCACGATGGCGTCCATGCTGACGCCGTCGTAGCCGGAGGCGAGGAAGAGGTCCGCCGCCGCCACCAGCAGCTTGCGGCGCCGCTCCTCGCTTCGGGTACTCGGGGAAGCTGGAACGGTGCGCAACTGGGGCATGAAGCAAACTCTTACTGTGTCCTGGGAAGCGCGTATGCTATCACGTAATCTCCCCGGTCCGGACTCTGGCGGGCGCCGCCCGCCACCACCACGACATACTGGCGGCCCGACCTGGGCGACACATACGTCATCGGCGTGCCTTGCGAACCGACGGGCATGCGCGCCTTCCACACTTCACGGCCCGTGGCGATATCCATGGCGCGCAAATAATAATCCTGCGTGCCCGCATAAAACACCAGGCCCGACGCCGTGCTCATGCCGCCGCCCAGGGTCGGCATGCCCAGCGGGATGGGCAGGCTAGCGCGCACGCCGTGGATGACGGCGTCCTGCACCGTGCCGGCCGGACGCTCCCATACCTTCGTGCGCGTCTTCAAATCGATGGCGGCGAACACGCCCCACGGCGGGCTTTGGCAGGGTATGCCCAGCGGCGAATTGAAGGCCTTGTGGTCGATGACGAACGGCGTACCGTCCATCGGATAGGTGCTGCCCACGCCGTGGCCAGCCGTCAGCCTGGCCACGTCCACCGTTTCGCGCGGCACCAGCTTGACCACTTGCGGCATGCGGATGTCGTTGACGAACAGATAGCCATTGCTTTCATCGATGGCCGCGCCGCCCCAGTTGAAGCCGCCGTAGTAGCCGGGGTAAATCAGCGTTTCGCGGGTGCTGGGCGCCGTGAACTCGCCCTGGTAATTGAGCTTGCGGAAGCGGATGCGGCAGGCCAGCTGGTCGAAGAAGGTGGCGCCCCACATGTCGCGCTCCGTCAGCGTCTGCGCCCCCAAGGCCGGCATGCCGGTCGAGTATGGCTGCGTTTTTGACACCCAGTCGCCGGCCGCGTGCTCCTGCGGCACGGCTTTTTCGATGACTTCGGCAATCGGCTTGCCCGTGCGGCGGTCCAGCATGAAGATCTGGCCACGCTTGGTCAGCTGCACCAGCGCGGGGATGGTGCCGCCCTTGCCGTCCGGGACGTCGTACAGGGCCGGCTGCGCCGCCACGTCGTAATCCCAGATATCGTGGTGGACGGTTTGATATGTCCAGCGTTCGCGGCCCGTGGCCATGTCGAGGGCGACGATGGCCGACGCATATTTTTCCGTCAGCGGCGGACGCTTGCCGCCCCAGAAGTCCGGTTGCTCATTGCCCGTCGGCAGGTACACCAGGCCCAGTGCATCATCAAAAGCGGGCGCCGACCACATGTTCGGCGTGCTGCGCGTGTAGGTCTGTCCTTCCGGCGGCAGCTTGGTGATGGCCGGATTGCCCAGGTCCCAGGCCCACACCAGTTCCCCCGTGTCGGCGCTGTAGGCGCGCACGACGCCCGATGGTTCATCGGTGGAGCGGCCGTCAAAGACCCAGCCGCCGAGGATGATCAGGTTGCGCGCGATGGTCGGCGCGGACGTGTAGGCGTAGTACGGCACGTTCATTTTCACTTTGCCCAGGCCGACGGTGAGGTCGACGGAGCCCTTGTCGCCGAAGCCTTCGCACCGCTTGCCCGTCTGCGCGTCGATCTCGATCAAACGCGCATCCATGGTCACTTGCACGATGCGTTTGGCGCACGCGCCCGCCACCGGCGCGCTGGCCGCCTGCATGCCGTCAAAACGGAACGGCTTTGTCACTTTCGCCGGCTCGTAGTAGCCGACGCCGCGGCAGCGGTTCCACGTTTTGATGTTGGCCGGCTTCGGGTCGAAGCTCCAGCGCTGCTTGCCCGTGTCCGCGTCGAGCGCGATCACCTTGCTGGTCGGCGTGCACGTGTAGATGGTGTCGCCGATCTGCAGCGGCGTGTTCTGCGCTTCGGACGCGCCTTCGGCCACCTCGCCCGTGCGGTAGCTCCAGGCCACCTGCAGCTGGTCGACATTGGCCTTGTCGATCTGCGTGTACGGCGCGAAGCGCGTGCCCTTCGGCCCATAACCGTAATACGCCCAGTTGGCGCTGCCGTCATTGATGGCCGTCACGGCATCCTGCCGCAGCTGCGCGGTGGCCTCCAGCACGCCGTGCGGCTGGAACATGGCAGCGAAACCGGCTGCCAGCACGACGGCAAACAGCGCGGCGAAACCGCGCGACTGGCCCGTGTGTTTGCGTCCCGCCAGCCAAGGATGCAGCAAGGCGGCGGCCAGGCCGATAACGAGGAACGGCGCCAGGCGCGGCACCATGGGCCAGAAGGCGAAGCCGGTTTCCCACACGGCCCACAGCAAGGTGGCGATGAGCAGCACCGCGATGACGGCACTGGCCAGCGGTTTGCGGCGCCAATACAGCACGCCGGCCAGGATCAAGCCGAGACCGGCCGGCAGGTAGTACCAGGAACCGCCAAGGGTGATCAGTTCGATGCCGCCCGCCGCCAGGACCAGGCCGGAAAGTCCAAGAAACATGCCAAAAACCGCCAGCGCAATGCGCTTGCCCCTGGAGACCGCCGGGATCGCCGCCGCTCCATTCTTTGTTGAAGTGTCCATTTTTTATCCATGACGCCTCCCCTGCCCAGGCAAACACGCCGGGGGATGGCTGATTTTCTAAATCTACGTAGTGAAACTGTACTGTACGGTTTCATTTTATGCCGATTTTTGACGCAAGGAAAGAAAAATTGACAAGGGAGCTTGATTTTTGGCGGGGATGGGATGATTTTGTGGGATGTCGGATTACGCTCTGCGAGCTAATCCGACCTACCGGAACGCTGGATATGCGTAGGTTGGATTAGCGCAAAGCGCGTAATCCAACAAACACAGCTGCGCCGGGTGTTACAGCGAGGCCATGTCGATCACGAAGCGATAGCGCACATCGCTTTTGACAACGCGCTCAAACGCCTCATTGATATCCTGGATGCGGATGATCTCGATGTCGGACACGATATTGTGCTTGCCGCAGAAGTCCAGCATTTCCTGGGTTTCCTTGATCGAGCCGATCATCGAGCCGGACAGGCTGCGGCGCGCGCCCACCAGGCCGAAGGCGTTCACGGGCGGCACGGCGCCGTCCGGGATGCCGACGATGACCATGTTGCCATCGACTTTCAGCAGGTTGATGTACTGGTTCCAGTCGATGGACGCGCCCACGGTGCAGATGATCAAATCAAAGGTGCCGGCCAGCTTTGTAAACGTTTCCGCGTCGTTGGTGGCGTAGTAGTGGTCGGCGCCCAGGCGCAGGCCGTCTTCGCGCTTCGACAGGGTCTGGCTCAGCACCGTCACTTCGGCGCCCATGGCGTGCGCGATCTTGACGCCCATGTGGCCCAGGCCACCCATGCCCAGGATGGCGACCTGCTTGCCAGGGCCGGCTTTCCAGTGGTTCAGCGGCGAATACAGGGTGATGCCGGCGCACAGCAGCGGCGCGGCGGCGTCCAGCGGCAGGTTGTCGGGAATCGACAGCACATAGCCTTCCTTGACGACGATGCTGTCCGAGTAGCCGCCCTGCGTGGCCGTCTTGCCATCGGCTTCGACGCCATTGTAGGTCTGGATCAGGCCTGGCATGTACTGTTCCAGGTCCACGTTGCGCGTCTTGCAGGTGGTGCAGGAATCGACGAAGCAGCCCACGCCCACGTGATCGCCCACCTTGAACTTGGTCACATTGGCGCCAACGGCCGTGACGACGCCGGCGATTTCATGGCCGGGCACCATCGGGAAGGCGGCGCCGCCCCATTCGTCGCGCGCCTGGTGGATGTCGGAATGGCATACGCCACAGTATTTGATCGAGATGGCCACGTCGTCTTCGCGCGGGGCGCGGCGCTCGAACGTGAACGGTTGCAGTGCGGAAGTCGGGCCCAGTGCGGCGTAGCCTTTGGCGATGGTGGTCATGAAAACTCCTGTATTTATATGTGTGACGAAGGGGACGCGTGCCTTGCATGCGATTGCACAAGTGTGCCCGAGAAGCCCGTACGGCGTTACCGCGATCCTGCAAGACCTTTGCACGATCCTCCAAATCTGCGTAAGATCAAGCCCTGCCCTTCCCTACCTGACGCATACTGGCCCACATGTCCACCCTGTCCACACAGATCCCCCCGCAAGATGAAATCGCCGCCCTGATCAGCCGCCACGCGCCGCGCAACGGCGACTACGCCACGGCCATCGGCAACCTGACGTTTCACCGCCAGTCCTCGGTCACGGAATCGCTGTTTCATGCGGCGCGCCCCAGCGTGGCCATCATCGCGCAGGGGGCGAAAGATGTCACCTTGGGCACGGAAACCTTCCATTACAGCCGCATGCAGTATCTGCTGACCTCCGTCGACCTGCCGGTGCAGGTGCGCGTGGCGCAAGCGAGCGAGCAGCAGCCGCATTTGTGCGTGGTGCTGGGCATCGACATCGCCGACGTGGCCGCGCTGCTCGACAGTGAAAGCACCAGCGGCGCAGCTGGCAGCGCGCAGCAGAAAATCCTGCCCGCCACGCGCGGCATATCCGTCAGCGACGTCTCGCCCGAGCTGCTCGACGCCATGCTGCGCCTCGTGCGCCTGCTCGACAAACCGGGGGAAATCGCCGCGCTGGCGCCCTTGATCCGCCGCGAGCTGACCTATCGCCTGCTCAATGGCCCCGTCGGCGCGCGCCTGCGCCACATGGCGCTGGCCAGCAGCCAGTCGCACCAGGTGGGGCAAGCCATCGACTGGATCAAGCACCATTACGCGCAGCCGCTGCGCATCGAGCACCTGGCCGGCATGGCGAACATGAGCATGTCGTCGCTGCACCACCACTTCAAGGCGATTACGGCGATGACGCCGATGCAGTACCAGAAACTGCTGCGCCTGCAGGAAGCGCGGCGCTTGATGCTGGTCGAGCAGATCGACGCCGGCACGGCCGGCTACCGCGTCGGCTACGCCAGCGAATCGCAGTTCAGCCGCGAATACAGCCGCCAGTTCGGCCGCGCGCCCATGCGCGACGTGGGCCAGGTGCGCGCGCAGCTGAGCGGCGCCAATGGCAGTGCTGACAGGGCCTATTCCGTTTTGCCGTAACCGCCGCCGCCCGGCGTTTCGATGACAAAGACGTCGCCGGCTTGCATCTCGGTCTTGCCGATATGCGGCAAGTGCTCCACCGTGCCGTCCGCCCGCTCCACATAGTTGCATCCCAGCGCGCCCGGCGCGCCGCCATGCATGCCGAAAGGCGGATGGATACGGTTGTTCGACAGGATCGCCGCCGTCATCGGCGCCAAAAAGCGCACCCGGCGCACGCCGCCATTGCCGCCGTGCCAGCGCCCGGTTCCGCCGGAGCCGGCGCGGATGCTGTAGCTGTCGAGCCGCACGGGGAAGCGCCATTCGAGAATTTCCGGGTCCGTCAGGCGCGAATTGGTCATGTTCGTCTGCACCACGTCCGTGCCGTCGAAGCCGGGACCGGCGCCCGAGCCGCCCGATATCGTCTCGTAATACTGGTACTTTTCACTGCCAAACGTGAAATTGTTCATCGTCCCCTGCGAGGCGGCCATTGCCCCCAGCGCGCCATACAGGGCGTTGGTGATGCAGGTCGAGGTTTCCACATTGCCCGACACGACCGAGGCCGGATACTGCGGATTGAGCATGGAGCCGGGCGGGATGATCACGGTCAAAGGCTTCAAACAGCCCGCGTTGAGCGGAATGTCGTCGTCGACCAGGGTGCGGAACACATACAGCACGGCCGCCATGCAGACGGCCGATGGCGCGTTGAAGTTGTTCGGCAGCTGGGCGGACGTTCCCGTAAAGTCGATGACGGCACTGCGCCCGGCCACGTCGACCCTGATCGCCACCTGGATGCGGGCGCCGTTGTCCAGGTCCAGCGCGTAACTGCCATCCTTCAGGGTCGTGATGACCCGGCGCACGGCTTCCTCGGCGTTGTCCTGCACGTGGCCCATGTAGGCTTGCACCACCGGCAAACCGAAATGCGCAACCATCTTGTGCAGTTCCTCGGCCCCCTTCTGGTTGGCCGCCACCTGGGCGCGCAGGTCGGCCAGGTTTTGCCGGGGATTGCGGGCCGGCCAGCTGGCGCCCGCCAGCAGGGCCAGGGTGTCGTCTTCGCGCATCACGCCCGTGGCGCCGTCGACCAGCTTGAAATTGTCGATCAACACACCCTCTTGCTCGATGCGCGTGGAGTCCGGCGGCATCGAGCCGGGCGTCGTGCCGCCGATATCCGCATGGTGGCCGCGCGAACCGACATAGAACAGGATGGCCTCGCCCACTTCATCGAAGACGGGCGAGATCACCGTCACGTCGGGCAGATGCGTGCCGCCGTGATACGGGTCGTTCAGCATGAAGACGTCGCCCGGCCGCATGGCGCCCGCGTTGCGCGTCATGACGGTGCGGATGCTCTCGCCCATGGACCCCAGGTGCACGGGCATGTGCGGCGCATTGGCGATCAGCTGACCTTGTGCGTCAAAGATGGCACAGCTGAAATCGAGCCGCTCCTTGATGTTGACGGAATGGGCCGTATTTTGCAGGCGCAGCCCCATCTGCTCGGCGATCGACATGAACAGGTTATTGAAAATTTCCAGCATCACGGGGTCGGCATCCGTCCCGATGGCACGCCGCTCCGGCAAGGCGGCGACTCTGCGCAAGATCAGATGGCCGTGCGCCGTCACGTCGGCACGCCAGCCCGGTTCGATCACGGTGGTGGCATTGGCGTCGCTGACGATGGCCGGGCCGTCGATGGCGTCGCCGGGACGCAGGCTATCGGCTCCATACAGGCCGCTGTCGCGCCACGCGCCGGCGCAGTACATGGCCACCGTCGCCAAAGGCGCCAGCGCGCCCGCACGGGGCGCATGGGCCGGCGTGGCCACTGCCGGCGCGTCGGATGCGCCGATGGCTTCCACGGAAATGGCTTCGACGATCAAGGCGCGCGTGGGCATCAGGAAGGAAAAGCGCTTTTTGTACGCCGCTTCGAACTGCGCCTGCATGCCAGGCACCGCATCGAACAGCACGACGAGGGCCGTATCCGTGCCTTCGTAGCGCAGGTGCACGCGCGACACCAGCGCGATGCGGTCAAGCTCCACGCCCTGGCGCAGCAAGTCGCCCCGCGCCAGTTCGCCCAGTTGCATAAAATCGGCGGCCAGATCCGCGCCCAATGCCGCTTCGATGGCCTGTTCGCGCATGGCGCTCTGGTCGGCCAGGCCCATGCCGTAAGCCGACATCACGCCCGCCAGGCTGTGGATGAAGACCGTGCGCATGCCCAGCGCGTCGGCCACCAGGCAGGCATGCTGGCCGCCCGCGCCGCCAAAGCTGGTGAGCGTGTATTCGGTGACGTCGTGGCCGCGCTGCACGGAAATCTGCTTGATGGCGTTGGCCATATTGCCCACGGCGATGGCGACATAGCCTTCGGCCACCTGTTCCGGCGTCGAACTCACCGTGCGCGCCAGCGCTGCGAACTGGGCGCGCACGGTGGCCGCGTCCAGCGCTTCATCGGCGTCGGGGCCGAAGACGCGAGGAAAAAAGGCGGGCTGCAGCTTGCCCAGCATGACGTTGCAGTCGGTGACGGCCAGCGGCCCGCCGCGCCGGTAGCTGGCGGGGCCGGGATTGGCGCCCGCGCTGTCCGGGCCCACCTTGTAGCGGGCGCCGTCGAAGTGCAGGATGGAGCCGCCGCCGGCGGCCACCGTGTGGATGCTCATCATGGGCGCGCGCATGCGCACGCCGGCGATCTGCGTCTCGAACACGCGTTCGAACTCGCCCGCGTAATGCGACACGTCGGTGGACGTGCCGCCCATGTCGAAGCCGATGACCTTCTCGAAACCGGCCAGCGCGCTGGCGCGCACCATGCCGACGATGCCGCCCGCGGGGCCGGAGAGGATGCTGTCCTTGCCCTGAAAGGCGCGTGCATCGGTCAAGCCGCCGTTCGACTGCATGAATTGCAGGTGCACGCCGGGCAGCTCCATCGCCAGCTGGTCGACATAGCGGCGCAGGATCGGCGACAGATAGGCGTCGACCACCGTGGTGTCGCCGCGCGCCACCAGTTTCATCATGGGGCTGACCTCGTGCGACACGGACACCTGCGTAAAACCGGCCTCGCGCGCCAGCTGCGCCACCCGCGCCTCGTGCGCGTGGTAGCGGTAGCCGTGCATCAGCACGATGGCGATGGCGCGCTCGCCGCGCGCATGCGCGTGTTCCAGCGCTGCCTGCGCGGCCACTTCATCGAGCGGCGTGACGACGTCACCGTGGGCACCCACGCGCTCATCGATCTCGATCACGTCGCCATACAGCAGTTCCGGCAAGATGATCTGGCGCGCGAACAGCTGCGGGCGGTTCTGGTAGGCGATACGCAAGGCGTCGCGAAAACCGCGCGTGATGGCCAGCACGGTGGGCTCGCCCTTGCGTTCGAGCAGCGCATTGGTCGCCACCGTCGTGCCCATCTTGATGGCGCCCACCTGTTCCACGGGCAGGGGCGCATCGGCGGCAAGGCCCATCAGCCGGCGCATGCCGGCCAGCGCCGCGTCGCGGTACTGGCCCGGGTTCTCCGACAGCAGCTTGTGCGTGGCCAGACTACCGTCAGGACGGCGCGCCACGATGTCCGTAAAGGTGCCGCCCCGGTCGATCCAGAATTGCCAGTCCATCGTCTTGCCCCCATCCTTATGTGAGATGGCTATTGTAGCCGCCAAACAGGGGCGCGTTTCAGGCGTGCGCGCCTTGCCTTCCGCGTGGATCGGCCGTATGTTGAAGGCATATCAATCATTGGAATGCACCATGACCCAGACCGACTTTGCCAGCACCGCCCTTCCTCTGTATTCCATCGCCGAACTGCGCGCCATCGAACAAGCCGCCATGCGCGACCTGCCGCCAGGGCTGCTGATGCAGCGTGCGGGCCAGGCCGCCGCCAGTGCCGCCCTGAAGCTGCTGCACGCCACGGAAGACGGCGACGAAGCGGGCCACCGGCGCGTGCTGGTGCTGGCCGGCCCCGGCGACAACGGCGGCGATGCGCTGGAAGCGGCCGCGCACCTGGCCGGCAGCGGCATCGAAGTACTGATATGGCTGGCGCCCGAGGCGCAAGCCACCTCGCCCGAGCGCGAGCAGGCGCTGAGCCGCGCACGCAACAGCGCCGCGCGCCTGATGGAAGCGGCAACGTCCACGGCGTCGGCGGCGGTGGGCGCCGCACCGTGGCACCTGGTCATCGACGGCCTGTTCGGCATCGGCGCGTCGCGCCCGCTGGACGGCGAATGCCGCGACATGGCGCAGCTGGTCAACAATCTCGATAGCCCCGTGCTGGCGCTCGACGTACCCAGTGGCCTGCACGCGGACACGGGCGCCATCGACGGCGTCGCCATCCGCGCCACGCATACGCTCACCTTCATCGGCGACAAGCCAGGCCTGCACACGGCGAATGGCCGCGACCATGCGGGAGAAGTGGAAGTGGCCGCGCTGGCCATCGACCCTGCACTGCTGCCTGCGGCGAAAGCACAGCTGGGCGGCCTGCACCTGTTCGCGCGCCAGCTGCAGCCGCGCCGGCAAAACACGCACAAGGGCAGCTACGGCAGCGTGGCCATCATCGGCGGCGCGCACGGCATGGCGGGCGCGCCCATCCTGGCGGCGCGCACGGCCCTGCATGCGGGCGCGGGAAGAGTGTATATCGCCTTTCCCGACACGCCGCCCGCGTTTGACAGCGGCCAGCCGGAGCTGATGTGCCGCCGCGCCCAGGACGTGGATTTTTCGGGCCTGCACTTTGCCGCCCTCGTGGCCGGGCCAGGCCTGGGCGACGACGGCGATACGGTGGAACTGCTGCAGCGCACGTTCGAGAGCGACAGCCCGCTGCTGCTCGACGCCGATGCGCTGAACCTGATGGCGGCCGAGCCGGAACTGCAATCGGCGCTGGCCGTGCGCACGGGCGCGGGGGCGACGATATTGACGCCGCACCCGCTGGAAGCGGCGCGCCTGCTCGACATGACGGTGGCCGAGGTGCAAGCCGACCGCCTGGGCGCGGCGCGCCAGCTGGCGGCCCAGCTGGGCGTCATCGTGGTATTGAAAGGGTCGGGCACGGTGATCGCCGCGCAGGATGGCAGCGTGGTGGTCAACAACACGGGCGGCCCCGCGCTGGCGACGGCCGGCACGGGCGACGTGCTGTCAGGCCTGTGCGGCAGCCTGCTGGCGCAGGGCTGGCCCGAATGGGAAGCGGCGCTCGGCGCCGTGTGGCTGCACGGCGCGGCGGCCGATGCGCTGGTGGCGACAGGCAGCGGCCCGATCGGGCTGACGGCCGGGGAATTGATCCCGGCCATCCGCAAGCTGATCAATGCCTTGTCGGCATAGGTATGCGGTGCGGTGGTGTTGGATTACGCTGCGCTAATCCAACCTACGGCCCGGAGGTCGGGTAGGTCGGGTAGGTCGGATTAGCGCGCCAGCGCGTAATCCGACAAACACCAGCAGCAATTACACCAGTCGGGTAGGTCGGATTAGCGCAGCGCGTAATCCGACAAACACCACCAGCAATCACACCAGCCTGCCCGCCGCAATCGTGATGGTGCGGCCGCAGCGGGCCGCAATGGAACTGTCATGCGTGACGAGCACCAGGGTCGAGCCCCGTTCGCGGTTCAGCTCGAACATCAGCTGGATCACGGCCTCGCCCGTGGCGGCGTCCAGGCTGCCCGTCGGCTCGTCGGCGAACAGCAGCGGCGGCTGCGTGACAAAGGCGCGGGCCAAGGCCACGCGCTGCTGCTCGCCGCCGGACAGGTATTTCGGATAGTGCTTCAGGCGGCTGCCCAGGTTGACTCTGCCCAGCATGGCTTGCGCCTTTTCCTTCGCATCGGGGTCGCCGCGCAATTCCAGCGGCAGCATGACGTTTTCCAGCGCCGTCAGGTGGGCCAGCAGCTGGAAGGACTGGAAGACGAAACCGAGCTTTTCCTTGCGAAAACCGGCGCGGCCGTCTTCGTCGAGGGCGAAGATATCGGTGCCATCGAGGATGACCTTGCCCTCGCTGGGCGTGTCGAGGCCGGCCAGCAAGCCCAGCAAAGTCGACTTGCCGGAACCAGAGGCGCCGACGATGGCCAGCGTCTCGGCCGTTTGCACGGTAAAATCGACTTGATGCAGGATGGTCAGCTCACCATCGGCATCGGGTACGCGCTTGGCCAGCTGGACCACTTCGATGGCCGGCCGGGCATTTTGGCTGTTGGGTGTGGCGGGCCGCTGGGCCGCCGCGTCGGACGGGAGAAAACTGGTGGAAGTCGCTTTAGGGAATTCGGGCATGCTGATCTATCTTAAAAAATTTCGTGAACAAATAAGTGTCGAGGGCAGCAGCCGCATGCGGCGGCGCACCTTGTCCTTGCTTCCTGCGGCAGCCCTGCTCCTGGTGTCAGGCATGACGAACGCCTATTCTGCACCAAAAACGCTGCTGGTGCTCGGCGACAGTCTCTCGGCCGAATATGGTCTGGCGCGGGGGACGGGCTGGGTGGCGCTGCTGGAACAGCGGCTGGCGGCGCAAAAGAACGACACGCGCATCGTCAACGCCAGCATCAGCGGCGAAACCACCAGCGGCGGCCGCGCGCGCCTGCCCGCCCTGCTGAGCAAACACCAGCCCGACGTCGTGCTGATCGAACTGGGCGCCAACGACGGTTTGCGCGGCTTGCCCGTGGCGGCCGCCGAAGCGAATCTGCGCGCCATGGGTGAGGCAGCCAAAAAAGCGGGCGCGCAGGTGGTGCTGGTGGGCATGCGCATGCCACCGAACTATGGCCGCGCCTATGGCGAGCAGTTTTATGGCGTGTACGGCAAGCTGGCCAAGGAATGGAAGGCGCCGCTGGTGCCCTTCATGTTCGAAGGCATCGCCGACCAGCCGCAGCTGTTCCAGGCCGACCGCATGCACCCGAATGCGCAGGCGCATCCGACGATTTTGAAAAATATCTGGCCGCAACTGGCGCCTTTGCTGAAAGCCAAGTAAGCCAAGTAATCCAGCCAATTTGGCAGACAAAAAAATAGCCGCTCGAAAGCGGCTATTTTTATGCGTGGAAACTAAATCTTACGGCGCTTCCGGCGCGGCGGCGGCCGGTGCGGTGACCGGCTTGACGATCTTCACCTTGGCCTTGGCTTTCAGGTACTCGACGTAATCGAACATTTCCTGTTGTGCCAGGATGCCGCTGATCTGGTCTTTCTCTTGCTGGCGGCGCGCTGCATCCACTTGCGCCGGCTGCTGCACCTTGCCGATGCGGTAGATGCCGTAGCCCAGGGCTGGCAGGTCCACGCCCACGTAGGCTGGCAGCTTGCTCGTGTCGGCTTTCATCACTTGCGCGATGGCGGCGCGGTTGATGCCGTCGAGCTTGCTGCGCGACACCCATTGCGCCGCGCCGAAACCGGTCGCGTCACCGGAAGCCTTCAAGGCGGCCAGCTTGGCTTCGCCGGCTTTCTTGGCCAGCTTTTCCGCTTCTTCCATCGTCACGCGCTGACGGATCATCGCTTCGACTTCAGCCAGCGGACGCTTGCTGGCTGGCTTGAATTCCACCACGCGGCCAGCGATCAGCACGTTCGGTGCGACGGTGACGGCTTCCGTGTTGCGCTTGTCTTTCAGCGAGTCGTTCGAGAAGATGGCGGTCAGGAACTTGGCGTTGTTGAACGGCGCCTTGCCCAGTGCTGGCGACGGCGTGCGCGACAGGTTGGCGACGCTTTCCACTTTCAGTTTCAGCTTGTCGGCCACCGGTTTCAGGCTGTCCGATTGCTCGTAGACCGTGTTGGTGAACGTTTCCGCCATTTCCGAGTATTTCTTGGCAGCAAATTGCTTGCGCAGGTCGGCTGTGATTTCACCGCGTACTTCATCGAGTGCCTTGACGTGCTGTGGCTTGAGCGAGGTGACGGTCAGGATGTGGTAGCCGAAATCGGAAGCGACGACATCGCTGATTTCGCCTTGCTTGAGTTTGCTTACCGCGCTCAGCAGTGGTGCTGGCAAGCCATCCTTGCCAATCACGCCCAGGTCGCCGCCCTGTTCCGCGGAGGCCGGGTCTTCCGACTTGGCTTTGGCCACGGCGGCAAAGCTGGCAGGCGTTTTGCGCACGTCAGCGAGGATCGCTTCAGCCTTGGCCTTGGCGGCTGCCTTGTCGGCGGCCGAGGCGTCTTTCTTGACGGCTACGAGGATGTGGCTGGCCTGGCGCGCTTCTGGCGTCGTGTAGGCTTTCTGGTTCTTCGCGTAGTAGCCGGTGACGTCGGCCTCGGTGACGTCGACTTGCTCGCCGGCAGCGCTGTCGTCGAGCACGACGTATTCGATCTTGGCTTGTTCCGGAATTTCGAAGAACTTGCTGTTCTTGTCATAGAAAGCCTTGATCATGGCGTCCGTCACTTTGACTTCCGGCACGTACTGGGTGATCGGCAACAGCAGTTCCTGCACTTCACGCTCTTCCGAGGTGATGTCGGACAGGCGCTTGGAGACGGTGTTCGGCGCGAAGGCGGTGCCTTGCACGGCGCCAGCGAGTTGCTGCAGGGCCATATCGCTGCGGCGGCGCGCATCGTATTGCTGTGGGGACATGCCTTGCGCGGCCAGCATGGCCTTGTAGCGTTCCAGGTCGAATTTACCGTCCGGCAAGGTCAGGCCTGGGATTTCCAGCACTTCCTTTTGCAGTACGGCATCGCTGATGACCAGGTGGCTACGGCCCACTTCGGCAGCCACGGCGCGCTCGGCGATCAGGTTGTCGAGGATGCTCTGGCGCGCTTCCGGCGTGTCGAACATTTTCTGGTCGAACTGCTCGCCCATCATCTGGCGGTAGCGGTCGATCTGCTGGCGTTGCGCTTCTTCATATTGCTGCTGCGTAACGACCTGGTCGCCGACCTTGGCGATGGTGTTCGCGCCATCGCCGAAGCTTTGGTAGCCGCTGATACCGACCAGTGCAAAAGACGGGACGATGACCAGCATCAAGAGAAACTGCATCAAGCGTCGATGGGTACGAATAAATTCAAACATGGTCAGCCAATTCGGGATGAGTGGATCACTATAAAAAAAGGCGAACATGCGTTCGCCTTGATTTCTTCGGCGGAATGGACGGGACAGATGTCCACTTCCCCTTTAGATTCAACAACTTGGCGCTGGAACTAAAGCAGGATTCTGACGCCCAAGCCATTATCTCCTGATTCTACAATGCCCATAGCGCTATAGCAAGAGTAAATCAGGGCGCGCGCCCTGCCCTGGCGCCGCGTGGACGGCAAGGCGCCGGGCTCGCACATTTAACCGGACGCAGCTTAAAGCTGATTTAAACGCAGGCTTTTTTATGCAGAACGGCGGACGGGATTTTAAAAGCAGGTGCGCCGAGATAATCTGGCGCTGAAAAAGAAAAACCCGCGCTACTTATTCAGCAGCGCGGGCTTCTATATTCTGGCGGAGCGGACGGGACTCGAACCCGCGACCCCCGACGTGACAGGCCGGTATTCTAACCAACTGAACTACCACTCCTTAAGAGCGTATTTTTTTGGCGGAGCGGACGGGACTCGAACCCGCGACCTCCGACGTGACAGGCCGGCATTCTAACCAACTGAACTACCACTCCGAAAAATACACAGTACTGCTTGCATCTGTATCCAGGGTTGCGATTCGCAGAACTTCAACCCTGAAATCGCGGCACCCGAAAGCGCCGCCAAATGTTTCCGGTGATTGTCACCTCACCGAAGTCCGTTAGTTTACAGCATCCTTCAAAGCTTTACCAGCTTTAAATTTTGGAACTTTTGCTGCTTCGATCGTGATCGCTTCTTTCGTACGCGGATTGCGGCCGGTACGCTCAGCGCGTTCGCTGACCGAGAAAGTGCCAAAACCAACCAGCGTTACGCTGTCGTTGTTTTTCAAAGTTTCCGTCACGCCACCGATAACAGCGTCGAGTGCGCGCGCAGCGGCGGCTTTGGAAATGTCAGCTTTTTCAGCAATGTGGTCGATCAATTCAGTCTTGTTCACTAGCATCCCCAATTACAAAGGTATAAAACGATTACCGTATCGTTGCGGCACTTTTGGCACCACAGCTGTCCGGCGAAAAAAATGTGCAGGCGTATTAAACAAGCCACACTGTATATGTGTCAAGCGCTTTGGGGGCGCAATTCACGTTTCAATATAAAACAAGCGCTCTAAAAGCGCTTGTTTGGGGAAAACAGGGGTAAAACGTTAGTGTTTTACCACCTCGCCAGCCGCGTCAGGCTTGGCCGCGGCAGCCGTGACAGCCTCCACTGCAGCGACTTCCACCAAAGGTTCCGGCATGCGCTCAAGGGCGATTTCCAGCACTTTGTCGATCCAGCGCACGGGCACAATCTCCAGTTTGTTCTTGACGTTGTCCGGAATTTCGGCCAGGTCTTTCACATTCTGTTCTGGAATCAGGACCGTCTTGATGCCGCCGCGATGGGCCGCCAGCAGCTTTTCTTTCAGGCCGCCGATCGGCAATACTTCGCCGCGCAAGGTGATCTCGCCCGTCATCGCCACGTCGGCACGCACGGGGATGCCCGTGTAGACCGATACCATCGCCACCGTCATGGCCGCGCCAGCCGAAGGACCGTCCTTCGGTGTCGCGCCTTCCGGCACGTGGATGTGGATGTCGCTCTTCTCGAACACGTCCGCCTTGATGCCCAGGCGCTGTGCCCGGCTGCGCACCACCGTGCGGGCGGCCTCGATCGACTCTTTCATGACGTCGCCCAGGGTACCGGTGCGGATGATGCCGCCCTTGCCCGGCATCGACACGGCTTCGATGGTCAGCAGATCGCCGCCCACTTCCGTCCATGCCAGACCGACCACCTGGCCTACCTGATTTTCTTTCTCTGCGACACCGAAATCATAGCGGCGCACACCGAGGAATTTATCCAGGTTCTTCGAGTTGACGATGACTTTCTTGTCGGATTTCTTCAGCAGCAGCATCTTCACCACCTTGCGGCAGATCTTCGACACTTCACGCTCGAGCGAACGCACACCGGCTTCCCGCGTGTAGTAGCGGATGATGTCGCGCAAGGCCGACTCGGCCACCGAGATTTCCTCTTCCTTCAAGCCATTGTTCTTGATCTGCTTCGGCAGCAGATAACGCTGCGCGATGCTGGTCTTTTCATCTTCCGTGTAACCGGACAGACGGATCACTTCCATGCGGTCAAGCAAGGCTGGCGGAATATTGTACGAGTTCGACGTGGCCACGAACATCACGTCCGACAAGTCGAAATCGACTTCGATGTAATGGTCGGAGAACGTGTGGTTCTGTTCCGGATCGAGCACTTCCAGCAGAGCCGACGAAGGATCGCCACGGAAATCGGCACCCATCTTGTCGACTTCATCGAGCAGGAACAAGGGATTGCGCACGCCGACTTTCGACAGCGATTGCAAGATCTTGCCCGGCATCGAGCCGATGTAGGTGCGGCGGTGGCCGCGGATCTCGGCTTCGTCGCGCACGCCGCCCAGAGCCATGCGCACGAACTTGCGATTCGTCGCGCGGGCGATGGACTGGCCCAGCGAGGTCTTGCCGACGCCCGGAGGACCGACGAAGCACAGGATAGGCGCTTTGAGCTTGTCGACGCGCTGTTGCACCGCGAGGTATTCCAGGATGCGTTCCTTGACCTTGTCGAGGCCGTAGTGGTCGCCTTCGAGCACTTTTTCCGCATTCGCCAGGTCGTTATTGACCTTGGATTTCTTTTTCCAAGGCAAGTTGACCAGGGTGTCGATGTAGTTGCGCACGACGGTGGCTTCGGCCGACATCGGCGACATCAGCTTGAGCTTTTTCAGCTCGTTGGTAGCCTTGTCGAGCGCTTCCTTCGGCATTTTGGCCGAAGCGACTTTTTTCTCCAGCTCGTCGAGGTCGGCACCATCTTCGCCCTCGCCCAGCTCTTTCTGGATCGCCTTGACTTGCTCGTTCAGGTAGTACTCGCGCTGCGATTTTTCCATCTGGCGCTTGACGCGACCACGGATGCGTTTCTCCACCTGCAAGATGTCGAGCTCGCCTTCGAGCTGACCCAGCAGATGTTCGAGGCGCTTGGCCACGCTGAAAATTTCCAGGATGACTTGTTTTTGCTCCAGCTTCAGGGGCAGATGCGCGGCCACCGTATCGGCCAGGCGGCCGGCATCATCGATGCCCGACAGGGACGCGAGGATTTCTGGAGGAATCTTTTTGTTCAGTTTGACGTACTGGTCGAACTGCTGCACGATTGCGCGGCGCATGGCTTCGACTTCCGACTCGTCGCCCGGCTCGGACTCGAGCGGCGTCAGGTCGGCGATGAAGTGCGTCGGCGCATCGCTGATGTGGTTGATTCGGGCACGCTGTGCGCCTTCGACCAGCACCTTGACGGTGCCATCGGGCAGCTTCAGCATTTGCAGAATATTGGCGACACAGCCAATTTCATAGATATCCGAAGGGGACGGCTCGTCCTTCGCGGCTGCTTTTTGAGCGGCAAGCATGATGCTCTTGCCGTTCTCCATCGCAGCTTCCAGCGCCTTGATCGACTTTGGACGGCCAACGAACAGCGGTATCACCATATGCGGGAAAACGACGACATCCCGCAACGGCAATAACGGCAGTTGAGTTTGCTCAGTTAATTTGGAAGTTGTCATGGCGTACCTTATAGAAAGCGTGTTTACGATGTTGGCGCTCGCTGCCAAAACACAAGACCGGCGAGAATAAATAATTCTGTGAAACAAACATAAAGTCTATTTCGCAAAACACACCCGCATGACTGTAACAAATGCAGTTTTCACAGTAAAAAAGCCACACGCAGCTAAGCGCCGCGAGTGGCTTTACGATTGAAGCCTGCACTCATTGATTTAAATTGTACTGCCATGCATTAAGGAATCAAAACCCTTTTTATGCATTTGTCTCAGCAGTAATCAATTTTCTCCGGAGGCCTTGGCAGTCTCTTGATAAATCAACAAAGGTTTGGCGCCGCTGGTGATGGTATTTTCGTCGATGACGACCTTCACCACATTTTGTTCGCTCGGCAGTTCGTACATGACGTCCAGCAAAGCATGTTCCAGGATGGAACGCAGACCACGGGCACCGGTCTTGCGCGCCAGCGCCTTCTTGGCGATCGCATGCAGGGCGGCCGGACGAATCTCCAGTTCCGCGCCTTCCATCTCGAGCAGCTTCGAATACTGCTTGATCAGCGCATTCTTCGGCTCGACCAGGATCTGGATCAGCGCCTCTTCCGTCAATTCCGCCAGGGTGGCGATGACGGGCAGACGGCCGACCAGCTCCGGGATCAGGCCGAACTTGACCAGATCTTCCGGTTCCGCTTGCAACATCAGTTCGCTGGCCGAGCTTTGCGACTTGCTGCGCACCGTGGCCGAGAAGCCGATGCCGCTCTTTTCGGAACGGTTGGCGATCACTTTCGACAGGCCGTCAAAGGCGCCGCCGCAAATGAACATGATGTTGGTCGTGTCGATCTGCACGAAATCCTGGTTCGGGTGCTTGCGGCCGCCTTGTGGCGGCACGGAAGCCATCGTGCCTTCGATGAGTTTCAACAAGGCTTGCTGCACGCCCTCGCCCGACACGTCGCGCGTGATGGACGGATTGTCGGACTTGCGCGAAATCTTGTCGATTTCATCGATGTAGACGATGCCGCGCTGGGCTTTCTCGACGTCATAGTTGCAGCTTTGCAGCAGCTTCTGGATGATGTTTTCCACGTCTTCACCCACGTAACCGGCTTCGGTCAGGGTGGTGGCGTCGGCGATCACGAACGGCACGTTGAGCATGCGCGCCAGGGTCTGTGCCAGCAGGGTCTTGCCCGAGCCGGTAGGACCGACCAGCAAGATGTTGCTCTTGGCCAGTTCGATGTCGTCTTTCTTGCCCAGGTGCTTGAGGCGCTTGTAATGGTTGTACACCGCCACCGACAGGATGCGCTTGGCAGTCTGCTGGCCGATCACGTACTGATCGAGCAAGGCGGCAATTTCTTGCGGCGTCGGCAGGTCGGATTTGGTACCGGTCACCGTCTCGATGCTCGACGTTTCATCACGGATGATGTCGTTGCACAGGTCGATGCACTCGTCGCAAATGAACACGGACGGGCCGGCGATGAGTTTCTTCACCTCGTGCTGGCTTTTGCCGCAGAACGAGCAATACAGTAATTTTTCGCCGCTAGAGGATTTTTTGTCTGACATAAGGCATTTTGGTTGGAACTGCATTAACAATATTGCAAAATCGCAAGCCGGATATTGGTTGCTGCCCAGAAAGGCTACGACCCATGGCGCAAGTCAACAACGTGCACAAGCTCCATGCTACCCGAAATAAAAGCGAAACGCCCGAACGTTTGAGCGCCCGGGCGTTAACTTACGTACTTAGCAATACCGGTAGGGGCTCATCAAGCGCGGCTGGTCAACACTTTGTCGATCAAACCATACTCAACGGCCTCGTCGGCGGACATGAAACGGTCGCGGTCGGTGTCCTTGGCGATCTGTTCGATCGTCTGGCCCGTGCGCTCGGCCATGATGCCGTTCAAGCGGGTGCGCAGGTAAAGGATTTCCTTCGCCTGGATCTCGATGTCGGACGCCATGCCTTGCGAACCACCGGACGGCTGGTGAATCATGATGCGCGAGTTCGGCAGCGAGAAACGCTTGCCCTTGGCGCCAGCGGCCAGCAGGAAAGCACCCATCGAAGCAGCCATCCCGGTACACAGGGTCGAGACGTCCGGCTTGATGAACTGCATGGTGTCGTAGATGGCCATGCCGGCCGAGACCGAACCACCTGGCGAGTTGATGTAGAGCGAGATTTCCTTTTCCGGATTTTCGCTTTCCAGGAACAGCAGCTGGGCAACAACCAGGTTGGCCATCTGATCATTGACCGGGCCGACCATGAAAATCAAGCGTTCCTTCAGCAGGCGCGAGTAAATATCGTACGAGCGCTCGCCGCGACCGCTTTGTTCCACCACCATCGGCACCAGGCCGAGCATCTCTGTGTCCAGCGCTGGGTTACGGTTCATACCTGTCATTTCATTTCCTTGTGAAGCAGTTAGGGGATGCCGCCGCCGGCCTTACCGGCCGGGAGCGGTGTCCGGATACCAACTGGTTTACGCTTGTGCGTTGCTTCCCATCAGTTCGTCGAAAGCAACTGCTTTCGTCGTGACTTTCGACAGGCCCAACACGTAAGTGACGACGTTTTCTTCCAATACAAGGGCTTCGATCTCACCCAGACGACGACGGTCGCTGTAGTAGTACTTCAGCACTTCGCGTGGATCTTCGTAGCTTTGGGCGAAATCTTCGATTTGCGCCTTGACTTGCTCAGGCGTCGCTTGCAGGTTGTTGTCGCCTACCAGTTGCGACAGGATCAGGCCCAGGCGTACGCGACGCTCGGCTTTTTCTGCGAACAGTTCTGCTGGGAAAGGCACGTCCTTGACGTTCATGCCGCGCTGCGCCATATCCTGGCGGGTCATTTCGGCCAGGCGCTCGGAATCCTGAGCGATCAGCGTTTTTGGCACGTCCAGCTCGGCAACTTTGATCAGCGCGTCCATGACGGCTTCCTTGTTGCGTGCTTTTACGCGGCCAGCGACTTCACGTTGCAGGTTGACTTTGATGTCTTCGCGCATTTTGGCCAGGTCGCCATCGGCAACGCCCAAGGACTTTGCGAATTCGGCATCGACTTCCGGCAGGTGCGCCCATTCCAGCTTTTGCAGGGTGATGGTGAACGAGGCGGTTTTGCCGGCCACGTCCTTGCCATGGTAGTCCTCAGGGAACGACAATGGGAAAGTCTTGGACTCGCCCACTTTCAGGCCCAGGGTCGCGGCTTCGAATTCTGGCAGCATGCGGCCTTCGCCCAGCACGAAAGCGTAGCCTTCAGCTTTGCCGCCTGGGAATTCAACGCCGTCGATCGAGCCGACGAAGTCGACGGTCACGCGGTCGCCGTTGGCAGCGATCGGCTCACCGCCGTCGCCGTGTTCGCCAGCTTCACCCTTGGTGTGGAAGTGCACGCGCTGCTTGCGCAGGATATCGATGGTCTTGTCGATTTCGGCTTCCGACACTTCGGCTTGCACGGTTTCGATTTCAACGGCCGTCAGGTCGCCGATGGCGACTTCCGGATACACTTCGAAGGTTGCATCGAAAGCCAGCTGGCCTTCGGCTGCTTCTTCTTTCGGCACGATGTTCGGGAAACCGGCCACGCGCAGATTGTTTTCGTTGGCGGCGTCGTTGAACGCGCGGCCGACTTTATCGTTCAGCACTTCGGATTCAATTTGGTAGCCGTATTGTGCTGCGACCATTTTCAACGGCACTTTGCCCGGACGGAAGCCCGGTGCCTTAGCCGTACGGGCTTGCACTTTCAGGCGCTTCTCAACTTCCGTGCGGACGTCCGTCAGCGGGAAGGAGATCGTGATACGACGTTCGAGTTTGCCCAAGGTTTCGACTGCAGTTGCCATGTAAAAAATCGTCCAAAAAATAAACACTGTTGGTGCGAGAAAAGAAGACCCGACCCCTTGCGCCATCACTGGCGGCAAGACATGGGTCCAGCTTCACTCGCTCGCATATTCATCTGTAAAAGTACTGAAAACAGGACGATGGACCTGGTCTACCCGGCTGAGGGAAAAACCCGCACCAGGCACCAAACAATCCGCCGCTTCCAGTACTGCGACAGGGCTCCGAGCGTCCAGCCTTGCTTCCAAGTAAATGCAAGGCCGGCCATCATTCGGTAAAGCGTGGCATTATAACAAAGGACTTCGGGAAAGTGGCTGGCTTTGCAGCCCGGCCACAGAGGATGCCAGCGGCGGCGAATGAATCGCCACAGCCTGGATTGCCCTGTCTTTACTCTTGCCCCGGCTTTTCTTATTTCACCAGAGACAGGCTTTCCAGCCTGCTTCGTTCATTAGTATATGCGAACTGTCGCTCCGTCCGAAACAAAGAAATGCGCTCTTGACGAAGATTTCAGTCAAAAAACCTTTGATTTACCTCAATTTGGCCATTTTTCAGCAAAATCCCTGCCCTGCCGCCCGATCTCTGGCGAAAAATAGCGCGAACAAAGGCATCACGCATGACGCAAATACAGCAATGGCAACAGGAAAAACAAGAAAGACGCCTGCAACGAGGCTGAAGAACAACTTGATGGTGCTGCACCTCCGGGCTGGAACAACCCGGATTGGTGCGGATGGGGAGACTCGAACTCCCAAGCCGAAGCACTGGCTTCTAAGACCAGCGTGTCTACCAATTCCACCACATCCGCATTTTGTACTGCTTGGTACTACTTGCTCCCTGATTTTAACAACTCGGGAACGATCTGGCTACCGTGGACTGACAGAGCAAGCCCTCGGCAAAGCAAAGGCGGCATTCTACTGGATTTCCCAGAGGAATGCCGCCTTTTTTATATCAGCTTGCCAGCACTGATTCTCACGTCCCTTCCTTGTCCAGCGCCACCGGCTTCTTGACCCGGAACCAGGCCGCATACAGGGCCGGCAGGAACAGTAAAGTCAAGGCCGTCGCCAGGATCAGGCCGCCCATGATGGCCACCGCCATCGGTCCCCAAAACACCGAGCGCGACAGGGGAATCATGGCCAGCGCGGCGGCGGCGGCCGTCAGCACGATGGGGCGGCAGCGGCGGACGGCCGAATCGATGATGGCGTCCCATGGCGCCGAACCATCGTTGATGTCTTGCTCGATCTGGTCGACCAGGATCACCGAGTTGCGGATGATCATGCCGAACAGCGCGATGATGCCCAGGTTGGCCACAAAACCAAGTGGCCGGCCCAGCGCCAGCAAGGCAAAGGCAGCGCCCGCCACGCCCAGCGGCCCCGTCAGGAAGACCAGCAGGGAACGCGAGAAACTGTGCAGCTGCAGCATCAGCAGGGTGAAGATGATGAAGATGGCCAGCGGCAGGTTGGTCGCAATCGATGCTTCCGCCTCGCCGCTGTCGGCCGCCACGCCTTTCACGGTGATGCGGTAGCCGTCCGGCATCTTGGCCCGTAATGCGTCGAGCTGCGGTGCCAGCTGCGTCGAGACTGTCGCGCCCTGGATGCCGTCGACCACGTCCGACTGCACGGTAATGGCCCATTCGCGCTTGTCGCGCCAGACCACGCCCGGTTCCCACACGAAATGCACGCGGGCCAGCTGCGAGATGGGCACGGACTTGCCTGTTGCCGTCGGGATATTCGTGTCATTCAGCACGGAAATCGTCGCCCGCTCCTCCAGCGGCTGGCGCACCTGGATATCGATCAGCTTGTTGTCTTCGCGGAACTGGCCGATGACGGTGCCGGACAGTATCGTATTGGCCGCCTGCATCACGGTTTTCGAGGTGACGCCCAGCGCGCGCATCTTGTCCTGGTCCAGGTCCAGGCGCAGCACTTTCACCGACTCATTCCAGTTGTCATTGACGCCCAGAGTATTCGGATTGGCGCGCAGGACATCCTTGACCTGGTCGGCGATGGCGCGCACACCCGCCACTTCCGGCCCCGTGACACGGAATTGCACGGGATACGGCACTGGCGGCCCGTTCGGCAACAGTTTTACCCTGCCCCGCACTTCCGGGAAATCCTTCTTGAAGACATCGATGATCTTCTGACGCAGCGGCTCGCGATCCGCCAGGCTCTTCGGCAGGATCACCACTTGCGACACATTGGTCTGCGGGAAGATCTGGTCCAGCGGCAGGTAGAAACGGGGACTGCCCGTGCCCACATAACTGGTGACGCTGTCCACGCCGTCGAGCTTGCTCACAAAGGCCTCGAATTTCTTCACCTGCTTTTCATTCGCGGCAAACGTCGTGCCTTCGGGCGACCACAGTTCCACCATCAGTTCAGGACGGCTGGAATCGGGGAAGAATTGCTTTTCGATAAAGCTAAAGCCGTAAATACCCAGCGCAAAGATGGCCAGCGTGGCCGCGATCGTCGTCTTGCGCCATTCCACGCACCAGGTGACGGCGCGGCGGAAACGGCGGAAATTCGGCGTATCGAACAATTCATGGTCGTTATGCGCGTGCGGTTTGACTTTCAGCAAGACGTAGCCGATGTAGGGCGTGAAGACGACGGCCACCACCCAGGAAATGATCAGGGCCAGCGCATTCACGGAGAACAGGGAGAACGTGTATTCGCCGGCGGCCGACTTGGCCAGGCCGATGGGCAAGAAGCCCGCCACCGTGATCAAGGTACCCGTCAGCATGGGCATGGCCGTCGAGGTGTAGGCAAACGTGGCCGCATCGAAGCGCGACATGCCCTCTTCCATCTTGCGCACCATCATTTCGACGGCGATGATGGCGTCATCGACCAGCAAGCCCAGCGCGATGATGAGGGCGCCCAGCGATATCTTGTGCAAGTCGATGTCGAGCAGGCGCATGAACAGGAAGGTGACGGCCAGCACCAGCGGGATGGTCAGCGCCACCACCAGGCCCGGGCGCACGTCGATGCGCAGCGGTTTCGTGTGCAAGCCCAGCGCGACGAAGCTGACGGCCAGCACGATCAGAATGGCTTCGATCAGGGTATGCACGAACTCGCCCACAGAGGCGGACACGGCTTCCGGCTGGTTCGACACGCGCTGCAGTTCTATACCGACCGGCAACTCGCTCTTCATGCGCGTCACCGTTGCCTGCAAGGCCTTGCCCATGTCGATGATGTTGCCGCCCTTTTCCATCGATACGCCCAGGCCGATCACTTCCTTGCCATTGAAACGCATCTTGTCCTTCGGCGGATCGACGAATTCGCGTTTCACCGTGGCAAAGTCGCCGAGGCGGAAGGTGGTGCCGTTGGCGCGCAATTCCAGGTTTTCCAGGTCCTTGACGGTCACCATGGCGCCCGTCACGCGCACTTGCAGATTGTCCGTCGGCGTCACCAGCACGCCCGTGGCGTTGATGCTGTTTTGCTCGGACAATTGCTGCACGATGGCGTCAAAAGGAATACCCAGCTGGGCAAATTTCTTGTGCGAAAAGATGATATTGATCTTTTCATCCTGCACGCCGAACAGTTCCACCTTCGATACCTGCCCCACGGCCAGCAGTTCCTGGCGTACCTTGTCCGCGTAATCCTTCATTTCCGCGTAGGTAAAACCGTCGCCGGACAGGGCGAAGATGGAACCGTACGTGTCGCCGAACTCGTCATTGAAGAACGGGCCCACGACGCCGGCCGGCAAAGTGCCCTTGATGTCGCCGATCTTCTTGCGCACCTGGTACCAGGCGGCGGCCGTTTCCTTGGGCGGCGCCGATTCGCGCAGCTCCAGCAAGATCAAGGTTTCGCCCGGTTTCGAATAGCTGGTGATTTCATTGATGTACGGCGTTTCCTGCAGCTTCTTTTCCAGCTTGTCCGTCACCTGCTCGGCCATCTGCAGCGCCGTGGCGCCGGGCCAGTACGCCTGCAAGACCATGGCGCGGAAGGTGAACGGGGGATCTTCATCCTGGCCCAGGCTGGCATAGCTGAGCATGCCGCCGATCAGCAGCACGGCCATCAGGTAACGCGTCAGCGGGATGTGTTCGAGGGCCCAGCGCGACAGATTGAAGCCGCCCTTCATTTGGCAGCCCCCACGCTGACGGGGGCCGCGGCCACCGCGGGCTTGCTGGCCAGTTCGGCGCCAAGGATGGTCACTTTCTGCCCGGGCTTGAGCAGGTTGACGCCGGCCGTGACCACGGTCTGGCCCGCTTTCACGCCCGAAGTCAGCAGCAGCTCATTGCCCGCCACGCCGCCCACCGTCACCGGCACCAGCTTCACGGCACCGTTTTCCACCACCCAGACGGAGCTTTGCGACTTTTCATTGAACAGCGCCGTCAGCGGCACCTTGATCTGCGGCGTGGCCGTCTGCGAGGCGAACTGCACCACGGCCGTCATGCCCAGGCGCGCTTGCGGCGCGTCCGGGATGCTGACCTTGGCCAGGTAGGTGCGCGTGGCGGCATCGGCCACGGGCGACACGACACGTATCTTGCCGGGCAGCGCCTGCTTCGGGTCGGCCCACAGGCGCACCACCACATCCTTGACGCCGCGCAAGGTGTCAACCTTGTCTTCGGGAATGCCGATCACGACTTCCTTCTCGCCGCTCCTGGCCACTTGCACCACGGGCGTACCGGGCGCCACCACCTGCCCCACTTCGGCCTCGATGCGCGTGACGACGCCATCGACGTCGGCCAGCAAGCTGGCATAGCCGGACTGGTTGGCCTGGCCACGGTACAGGGCTTGCGCCGCTTCCACGTTCGCCTGCGCCGCCTTGTAGGTGGCATTTTTTCCATCGAGCACGGCCTGACTGACGAAATTTTTCTCGCGCAAATCCTGGTAGCGCTTCAGTTCGGCGCGCGCCAGGTCGCGGCTCGTTTCCGCGCTGACCAGCGACGCCTTGGCCTGCGCCTGAGACAGCTGCAAGTCGACGGGATCGAGCTGCATCAGCACTTGCCCCTTTTTCACGCTGGCGCCCACCTCGACCTTGCGCGCGACGATCTTGCCGCCCACGCGGAATCCCAGCTGCGACACCACGCGGGGCACGACCTCGCCCGCCAGCTCGGCACTCACATCAACATTACTGCTAGACAACACAATCGCGCGCACGGGGCGCACGTCTTCCACTTTGACGGCGGGCTTGGAACAGGCCGCCAAGGTCAGCGCCAGGGCGGCGGCGGCAATCAGCCGCAGGGCGGGCAGCGCAGGTGCGCCGGTCTCGCGGCGCAGGGTTTTCAGGGCAAACAAGGTATTTTCCTTTACTATGCGGGCTGTAATATTTTTATGCGGAGAAACTTTTTGCTTGCCGAGTGGGATAAGCCAAATTTTTTCGCACGCGATATCCTTAAATTTGTGACAATATCAGCTTGATCATGACAGGGAGTGACTCCCCCTAATGACTTTCTGGTTATTAATTATAATCGTGCGTAAAAGTTTTTAGTGACTTTTGCGTCATTAATCTTGAGCCGTACAACGTCCGCCACATTCCGCGTTGGAGGGGGGCGGACAAACGCAAGACTAGAGAAGCGTGTTCAATGCCTGTAGACCATTACGAAAATTTTCCTGTTGCATCATTTTTACTGCCGCGCCGCCTGGTGCCCGCCGTCGAAGCCATCTATGCCTTCGCGCGCAGCGCCGACGACCTGGCCGATGAAGGCGACGCCACGCCGGCCGAACGCCTGGCCTCCCTGCACGCCTACGAAGAGGCGCTGGGCCGCATCGAGCGCCACGAAGGCCATGCAGGCGAAAACGCCGCCATGTTCGAACGCCTGGCCGCCGTCATCGCCAAACACCAGTTGCCGCTCAAGCCGTTTTACGATCTGTTGTCGGCCTTCAAGCAGGATGTGCAAACGACGCGCTACGCCAGCTACGACGATGTGCTCGATTACTGCGCCCGTTCCGCCAACCCCGTGGGGCTGCTGATGCTGCACCTGTACGGCGCGGCCGATGAAGAGAATGTACGCGATTCCGATGCCATTTGTTCAGCTTTGCAACTAATTAATTTCCTGCAAGACGTCGCCATCGACCAGCAAAAAGAGCGCATCTACCTGCCGATGGAAGACTTGACCCGCTTTGCCGTCTCCGCCGCCGCCTTCGAGCGGCCCGAGGCGCACGGCAAGTGGAGCGCCCTGATGCGCTTCGAAGTGGCCCGCACGCGCGCCCTGATGCTATCAGGCGCGCCCTTGGCCCTGCGCTTGCGCGGGCGCATCGGCTGGGAACTGCGCCTGGTCGTGCAAGGGGGCTTGCGCATCCTCGAAGCCATCGAAGCCGTCAATTACGACGTGTTCAGGCGCCGCCCAAAACTGGAAAAGCGCGACTGGCTGATCATTTTCTGGCGCGCCCTGCGCATGTCGCGCAAAAGCCTGCATCAAGAGACACAAGTAAAAACGGCTTTTCCCCCGTCGCCCACTCTGTAAGACGATAGAATAGCGGCTTCGATCTGCAACCCTTGCTCTTTTGACTATGTCTCCCGACGAATACTGCCAACAAAAGGCCGCCCAGAGCGGCTCCAGCTTCTACTACAGCTTCCTGTTCCTGCCGGCCGAGCGCCGCAAGGCCATCACGGCCCTGTACGCCTTCTGCCGCGAAGTCGATGACACGGTCGATGACTGCACGGACGAAGCCGTGGCACGCACCAAGCTGGTCTGGTGGCGCAAGGAAGTCAAGGCCATGTACGAGGGCAACCCCACGCATCCCGTGATGCGCGCGCTGCAGCCGCACCTAGAAGTATATAAACTGGAAGAAAAGCATTTGCAGGCCATCATCGACGGCATGGAAATGGATTTGAACCAAAGCCGCTACCTCGATTACCAGGCCATGAGCCGCTATTGCTGGCATGTGGCCAGCGTGGTGGGCATCCTCTCGGCCAGCATCTTTGGCGCGACCCGCCCGGAAACGCTGCTGTACGCGGAAAAACTGGGCCACGCCTTCCAGCTGACCAACATCATCCGCGACGTGGGCGAAGATGCGCGCAAGGGGCGCATCTACCTGCCGATCAGCGAATTGCAGCAGTTCAATGTGACGGCGGCCGACCTGCTGAACGCGCGCCACAGCGAAGCCTTTGAAAACCTCATGCGTTTCCAGGTGGCGCGCGCGCAGAAAGCCTATGACGAAGCGTTCGCCCTGCTGCCGGCGGAAGACCGCCGCGCCCAGCGCCCGGGCCTGATCATGGCCGCCATCTACCGCACGGTGCTCAATGAAGTCGAGCGCGACGGCTACCACGTGCTGAAACAGCGCATCTCGCTCACGCCGATCCGCAAACTGTGGCTGGCCTGGAAGACCTGGGTTCGTGGCTGAGCGTAGCGTGAAGCAACGCTACGCCGTCATCGGCGCCGGCTGGGCCGGCTGCGCGGCGGCCATGGAACTGGCGCACGCCGGCCATGCCGTCACCGTCTACGAGGCGGCGCGCACCCTGGGCGGCCGCGCGCGCCGCGTCGAACGGGAAAACACGGTACTCGACAACGGCCAGCACATCTTGCTGGGCGCCTACACGGAAACCTTGCGCCTGATCAAGCTGACGGGACAAGACCCCAGCGCAATGATCCTCACCCTGCCCCTGCAGATGCGCTACCCGGCAGATTCTGGCGGCATGGATTTTCTCGCGCCGCGCCTGCCCGCGCCGTTGCATCTGGCGTGGGCCCTGCTGCGCGCCAAGGGGCTGCAGCGCGCCGACAAGCTGGCCCTGATGCGCTTTTCCACCGCCATGCGGACGATGGGCTGGCAGTTGTACAACGATTGCTCGGTGACCGAGTTGCTGCAGCGCTTTGACCAGACGGATCGTTTGAACCGGCTGATGTGGCACCCGCTGTGCCTGGCGGCGCTGAATACCCCGCCCGAGCGGGCCTCGGCCCGCGTCTTCCTCAACGTGCTGCGCGACAGCCTGGGGGCGAGCCGCCGGCGCGCCTCCGACATGCTGATCCCGAAGGCGAACCTGAGTGCCCTGTTGCCCGAGGCGGCTGCCCGCTATGTGGAACAGCATGGCGGCGCAGTGCGCACGGGCGCCAAGGTCGCCGCCTTGCGGGCCTTGCCCGATGGCCGTTGGAGACTCGATGATGGCGTCGATGACGGGGAAAGCTTTGATGGCGTGATCGTGGCCACCTCATCCGTGCAGGCCGCCAGCCTGCTGCAAGACTTGCACGATGCACGCCTGGCCGACGTCATCAATCGTATGCAGGCGTTCACGCCGGAAGCCATCAGCACCTGCTACCTGCGATACGACGCCAGCGTGCGCCTGGACTTGCCGTTTTACGCGCTCGTCGATGCGCCAGAACAACAGCACTGGGGCCAGTTCGTCTTCGACCGGGGCCAGCTCGACGCCAGCCAGGCGGGCTTGCTGGCCGTCGTCATCAGCGCCTCCGGTCCTGCCGCCGAGCAAGGCCACGCGCCGCTGGCACAAGCGATCGCGGCGCAACTGGCGCAAGTATTGCAGCGTCCGGAACTGGCCCAGCCCGTCTGGACCCAGCTGATCACGGAAAAGCGCGCCACCTTCGCCTGCACGCCGGATCTACGGCGTCCCGGCAACGCCAGCGGCGTGCCGGGCTTGCTGCTGGCAGGCGACTACACGGCCAATGCTGACCGGAAGCAAGACTATCCGGCCACCATCGAGGCGGCCGTGCGCAGCGGCGTGGCGGCGGCCAGGGCCTTCACCACGGGCAAGGCGTCAAAACAGACTTGACGCTGCATCCTGCCCTGGTGTCGCTCGCCCCCGCGAAATTGCATTCTGTCGCACCGCGCTGGTGCGCCAGGCCGCGCTTGGGTACAGTCTGATCATCGACAACGGCCATGCCACGGGGAATACCATGCACACCACCTTGCACTTGAAAAACAGCTTGAAAGCCCTGGCGCTGCTCGCTGGTGTGGCACTGGCCACCCTGATCGTCATTCACGGACAGCAAACGCCACAAGCACCACTGATGCTGAGCCAGGCAAGCATGCTGCTGCCGGCCATGGGCTGAAGCGGCAAAGCGGACGCACAGGAAGAATAGGATGAACAAACAAGATTATCTCGACGCGCTGCGGCGCGCGCTGGCAGGCTTGCCACCGGACCTGGTGGCCAAGACGCTCGATTATTACGAACAGACCTTCATCGAAGGCGCTGCGGCCGGCCGCAGCGAGCACGAGATCGCCGAGGATCTGGGCGATCCGAAAAAAATCGCCCTCACCTTGCGCAGCAGCACGCACCGCCAGGCCTTCGAACAAAAGAAAACCCCCGTCAACCTGCTGCGCCTGCTCGTCTCGCTGGTGGGCCTGGCCATCTTCAACCTGTTCATGGTCGTGCCTGCCGCCGTCTACGCGGCCCTGCTGGCCACCCTGTATGCCGTCGGCCTGAGTTTTTACCTGGCCGGCATCGCCATCACGGCCAGCGGCTTGTCCGGCGCCAACGAACTGGTGCTCGATGGCCGGCTGCGCCACGTCTTCATCCATGACGATGACGGCGGCGAAGGCGGCGAGCGGCGCGAAACGCGCATCACCATCGGCGACACGGGCATCGAAATCGACCACCTGCCCGGCCCCTTGCAGCGTGAACCGGCCGAACCCCAGGGGCCGGGCGTTTCCTCGCGCATGATGGAGCGGGCCGAAGCGCTGGCCGGCGGCGGCATCCGCATCTCCACCGACATGGACCGCGATGCGCGCACCACGCAAACCGTCTTCGGCGTGGGCATGCTGCTCGGTGGTATCGCCATCTTCCTGCTCAGTCTGGTGGTCACGCGCTATACCTTGATCGGTATCAAACGCTACATCGCCATGAATGTCTCCCTGCTCAAAGGTCACTAGAAAGGCTGCCATGAAACGCTTGCTCAAAGTTGGCCTGTCCATGCTCTTGCTGGCCATGGTCCTGATCGCCATGTCGTATGCGGCGCTGCGCGCCAAGGGGATCAGCAATCCCAGCAGCGCTGCCGGCCGCGCCGTGCGCAGCGAAACGCGCCCCATTTCCGCCAACATCACCAGCATCGACCTGGCCGGCCCCATCGACCTGGTGCTGCGCCGCGGCGCCACGCCATCGATGAAGGTCAGCGGCGAACAGCGTCTGCTGTCGAATGTCGACACGACGGCCGATGGCACGACGCTGCATATCGGCCCGAAAGGCATGTTGTTCCACCATCGCCAGCCGCTGCAGGTGGAACTGGTGCTGCCATCGCTCGCGCGCTTGGAAGTGCACGGCAATGGCGACAGCAAGATCACGGGATTTTCCGGCGACAGTTTCATCCTGGAATTGACGGGTTCGGGCGACGTCAGCTTCACGGGACGCTACAAGCAGGTACAAGCCACCGTCAACGGCAGTGGCGACCTCGACATCAATGCCGGCAACAGCGACAGCGTGGTGCTGGAAATGGTGGGTTCCGGGCGCATCGCCGCCAGCGGCAACACGAAATTCCTGCGCGCCGACCTGAGCGGCTCAGGCGATATCGATGCCGAGCACCTGGCGGCCGACAAGGCCAGCGTCAGCCTGCAAGGCTCCGGCACGAGCACCGTCTTCGTGCGCGACGCCGCCAACCTGACCTTGCGCGGCAGCGGCGACATCCACATCCACGGCAACCCGCGCCAGCGCGATGCGCAAAAGAGTGGCTCAGGAGACATCATCTGGCATTGATGATGACGGTTCTCTAACGACTCTTTTCCAGCCATGCCACGGCCTGCTCGCCGGCCGCCTTGCCTTGCGCCAGGCAGGCCGTCAGCAGGTAGCCACCCGTGGGCGCTTCCCAGTCCAGCATTTCACCGGCGACAAACACGCCCGGCATGGCGCGCAGCATGCTGCCGTCGACGCCGTCGAACGCCACCCCGCCGGCGCTGCTGATGGCTTCATCGATGGGGCGCGCGCGCTGCAAGGTGACGGGCAGCAGCTTGATGGCGGCAGCCAGCCTGGCTTCGTCGGCAAAGTCGGCCGCACTCAGGCATTCGCGCAGCAAGCCCGATTTCACGCCCTTGATGCCCAGCCGGCTTTGCAGATGGCTGGACATGGAGCGGGCGCCACGCGGGCGCGTGACTTCCTCGAACACGCGTGCATGACTATGATCGGGCGCCAGGTCGAGCCAGATGGTGGTGTGGCCGTCACGCGCGATCTGCTCGCGCAGCGCGGCCGACAGCGCATAAATCAGGCCGCCCTCGATGCCGCCGGCCGTGATGACGCACTGTCCCTGGCGCTTGACCGTCAAGCCATCGAGGTCATGCGCCGTGATGGCCAGCGTGGCCAGGTGCTCGCCCGCGTAGCGGCTGCTGAAATGTTCGCTCCAGTCGACGTCGAAGCCGCAATTGGCCGGCGCCAGCGCTGCCACGGCCACGCCCTGCCCCTGCAGCAGCGGCACCCAGGCGCCGTCGGAACCCAGGCGCGCCCAGCTGCCGCCACCGAGCGCCAGGATCACGGCGTCGAAGGAGCGCAGGCGTTCGCCGTCGGGCGTGGCAAACGCCAGCTGGCCGTCGTGCCAGCCCGTCCAGCGGTGGCGCATGTGAAATTGCACGCCCGCTTCGCGCAAGCGGTGCAGCCAGGCGCGCAGCAAAGGCGCGGCCTTCATGTCGGTCGGAAACACGCGGTTCGAGGAACCGACGAAGGTCTCCACGCCCAGGCCGTGCACCCAGTCGCGCACCTTTTGCGGGCCGAACTGGTCCAGCGCCGGTTTCACCCGGTGCGCTTGCCTGGCGTAGCGCGAGACGAAGGCCTGGTAGCCTTCCGCGTGCGTGATATTCATGCCGCCGCGCCCGGCCAGCAGGAATTTGCGGCCGACGGACGGCATGGCGTCGAACAATTCCACCTGCGCCCCCTGATCGGCAGCCGCCTGGGCGGCCATCAGGCCGGCGGGGCCGCCGCCGATGACGGCGATGTGAAACGGAGGGGAACTGGAATGGGTCATGGCAAGCTGGAAAGACGGTGAAAACCCCGGCATTTTAGTCGAGATAAGGTCCGGGGATGGCAAGAATGCCGAAAAATGATGCATACTGCGCGGACATGCTGCAGCGATCAGTATTTTGACTTCACCAGACAACGCGACGACAAGAGGAGAAACACATGGGTGCAGGATTCTGGATTTCCCGCTATTTGCTGGCCAGTTCGATCTTATTCATCATCCTGACGGTGGTCGAGTACAGCAAGGGCACCACCAGCCGCGCCGACATCCTCAGCGCGCTGGCCTGGTCGCTGGTGGCGTCGGCCATCTTCATCGGCTCGAAATACTGGCGCTACCGCAAAGCCGTCGCCTGCGCCACCTGCGGCGATAGCACGGGCAGCAAACCAAAAACCAAATCGTCATGAAAAAACGGCCACTTCGATGAAGTGGCCGTCTCACTGGGAAGCGGGATCAACCGCCCGTCACGGGCGGGAAGAATGCCACCTCGTCGCCTTCCGCAATCACGGTATGGGCATCGCACATCAGCTGGTTATGCGCCATGCGCAGCGCGCGGCCCTGCGCCAGCGCATATTCCCAGTTGCCGCCGCGGGCGATCAGCAGGGTTCTCACCTCGCCCACCGTCAGCGGCGCGGCCACTTCCAGTACTTCCTGGCCCGTGCCCACCAGCTCGCGCACGCTGGCGAAAAATCGCAGATTGATCTTCATCGATACTTCCTTAGTACAGCAATTCGTTAAACGGGATAAAACGCAGCATGTCGCCGCGCGCGATCGACAGCCCCGGCGGGCAATCGATCAAGCCGTCGCCCCACACGGTGGAGGTCAGCACGCCCGAACTCTGGTTAGCGAACAGTTCCAGCTCGCCGTCGTCATTGACCTTGGCGCGCAAGAACTCGTTGCGCTTGTCCGCCTTCAGGCGTTCAAACGCGGCCGGCAGCTGGTAGCTGCGCGGCGCCAGATTGCCCGCCACGCCTTGCAGGCGCAAAATGAACGGACGCACGAACAGCAGGAAGGTGACGAAACTCGACACGGGATTGCCGGGCAAGCCGACAAAGAAGGCCTCCCGCACTTCGCCGAACGCCAAGGGTTTACCCGGTTTGACGGCGATCTGCCACATGTTCAGCCGCCCTTCCGCTTCCACGGCCGGCTTGATATGGTCTTCCTCGCCCACGGACACGCCGCCCGAGGTGATGATCAGATCATTGCCCTGGGCCGCCTGGCGCAGCACGGCTTTTGTCGCTTCCAGGCTGTCGGGCACGATGCCCAGGTCCGTGATCTCGCAACCCAGATTTTCCAGCAGTCCCCGCAGGGTAAACCGGTTCGAGTTGTAGACGGCGCCCGGCGCCAAAGGTTCGCCGGGCATGGCCAGCTCGTCGCCCGTGAAAAACACGGCCACGCGCAGCTTGCGCAGCACCGGCACTTGCGCCAGGCCCACGGAGGCGGCCAGGCCCATTTCCTGGCTGCGCAAACGCCGGCCCGCACCGAGGATGACGCCGCCGGCACGGATATCTTCGCCCTGGCGGCGCACCCATTGGCCCGCATGCGGCACGTGGTTCACCGTCACCACGCCGTCAAGCACGGAGCACTGCTCCTGCATCACCACGCAATCGGCGCCGTCCGGGATCAGGGCGCCCGTGAAGATGCGCGCCGCCGTCCCCGGCTGCAATGGCTGGCCCACGTGGCCGGCCGCGATGCGCTGCGACACGGGCAGGCTGGCCGCGCCGCTGGCGCAGTCACTGGCGCGCACGGCATAGCCATCCATCTGCGTGTTGTCGCGCTCGGGCACGTTCAGGGTCGACGTCTGCGCCGTGGCCAGCACGCGGCCGTTGGCGCGCATGGTGTCGACCAGCTCGACTTCGGCCACCGGACGCGCCGCGCCCAGCATGAACGCTTGCGCCTCGGCCACCGAGAGCATGCGTGGTGCGGTCGGATCGCTCATCACAAGCCCGTATTGGCGGCGATGTACGCCTTCATCTTTTCCACGTCGGCATCCATCACGACGAACTTTTGCGGCAAGTCTTCGATGTTGTCGAAGCCGGCCGGGCGCTCGGCGTCCACGCCCAGCGCTTCGAGGATGGTTTCGTTGAACTTGGCCGCCAGCGCCGTTTCCAGCACGATCATCGGCACGTTCGGCTCCAGGTGCTCGCGCGCCACCTTGATGCCGTCGGCCGTATGCGTGTCGATGGTGATGCCATAGTCGTCGGCCACGTCGCGGATGGTATCGAGGCGGTCCTGGTGCGTGGACTTGCCCGACTTGAAGCCGTATTTGGCCACCAGCTTGAATTCGTCGCCGTCGCTGCCAGGCTTGCCGGACAAATCAAAGCCGCCCTGCGTTTCCACTTTCGTAAACAAGGCACGTACGCGCTCGCTGTCGCGGCCCACCAGGTCATACACGAAGCGCTCGAAATTCGACGCTTTCGAGATATCCATCGACGGGCTGCTCGTGTGATACGTCTCGGCCGACTTGCGCACGCGGTAGACGCCCGTGCGGAAAAATTCGTCGAGCACGTCGTTTTCATTCGTCGCCGCCACCAGTTTCGAGATCGGCAAGCCCATCATGCGGGCGATATGGCCGGCGCAGATATTGCCGAAGTTGCCAGACGGCACCGTGAACGACACTTTTTGCTCGTTGCTGGTGGTGGCCGCCAGGTAGCCGCGGAAGTAGTACACGACTTGCGCCACGACGCGCGCCCAGTTGATCGAGTTGACGGTGCCGATCTTCTGCTTCGCCTTGAACGGCAAGTCGTTCGACACGGCCTTGACCATATCCTGGCAATCGTCGAACACGCCTTCGACGGCGATGTTATAGATGTTCGGGTCTTGCAGGCTGAACATCTGCGCCGTCTGGAAGGCGCTCATTTTCTTGTGCGGCGACAGCATGAAGACGCGGATGCCCTTCTTGCCGCGCATCGCGTATTCGGCCGCGCTGCCCGTGTCGCCCGAGGTGGCGCCGAAGATATTGAGCTCGGCGCCCGTCTTGGCCAGCGTGTATTCGAACAGGTTGCCCAGCAACTGCATGGCCATGTCCTTGAAGGCCAGGGTCGGGCCGTTCGACAGCGCTTGCAGCATCAGGGTGGTCGATCCGCCCTTGACGACGTTTTCTTCGAGCACGCGCAGCGGCGTGATATCGGCCGCGTTTTCGCCGGCGCGGGCGTTCTTGTAGACTGCCTTGGTATAGGTTTTCGCCGTCAATGCCTTCAGGTCCGCGGCCGGGATATCGGTGGCGAACTTCTTCAGGATTTCGAATGCCAGGTCGGCATACGACAATGTGCGCCAGGCGTTGAGCTCGGCACCAGTGACTTGCGGGTAATGTTCAGGGAGATACAGTCCGCCATCGGGGGCCAGGCCGCCCAGGAGGATGTCGGAGAATTGCTGCGGATTCGATGGCGCTTTATCAGCGCGGGTAGACACGTAGTGCATAAATTTGAAGAGTCCAGTTGAGCTGAGTGCGGTTGATCATGAATGGCAGCGGATATTATAGTGCCAGCCGCTCCCCAAGGCGAATCCGTCGCGTTTGCCCGGGCAGCACCCGCCCGGCGCAGGGCGTGTCTGTTGTCAAACGACACACCTTGTCGCACGGCAACTGTATCATGGCCGCTTTACCGACTAGCCGGGCACGCCAGCCCGCCCACGACGACCATGCCACAGCTCATCGACCATATCGACGCCATCGCACGCAAGCGCCAGCGAGCCGTGCTGTACCTGGAGTTCCACCCAAAAAGCCACGAAGAGTCGCGCCTCTACCGCCATGACGACGATGCCGTGCGCAGCAGCATGCTCGACTGGTTTGACGCGCAGGCGATCGCCTGGCAGCCTTGCGGTCCCTACGCCGAACTGTCGGGCTTTTCGTCGTGGCGCGGCCAGATCTGCTTCGAGCTGCCGTATGACGAAACGCTGCCCGCGTATTGCCAGCTGCGGGACTACCTCGAGCATGCGGACGGCAGCATGCGCCATGCGGGCGTGCGCTTCTACCTGCTCACCCTCGATCTCGCCATGCAGAACGCGGCCCATGACGAACCCGGCTTCTGGGACCGCTGGGCGCAAGACCTGTAGGTCCGTCTCCGTTTTGCCACCACTTTTTCAACACAGCAATGAACAGGAATGCCACATGAAGCGTGACGATTTTCTCAAGCAGGACGATGTACGGAGCTTTATCGACTGGCTGGCGGCCGAACTGCCAGTCAAGCCCTTTCACCTGAAGATGGCGCGCAGCCGCTTCGTGCCGGGCGGCCTGGACGTGCAGACGACGGGGCTGGAAGCGGTGCTGGGCCACTATATGTGGAGTACACGCTGGACCGATGCGCAAGGCAAGGCTGTCGTCTCGGGCAACTGGCACGAGACGCGCGCCTCGCTGGCCATGCTGCGCGGCTGGCTGAAAGACGCCATCGCGCGGCAGGATGAAGACCAGGCGCTGGCCGCCTGCCTGGCCATCCTCGAATGGGGCGGCGTGCGCGGCGCCATCGTCTTCCTCAAGCGCCTGCACGCACAAGGCCGCCTGGTCGCCTACTTCAAGCGCCTGGCGCCATTGATGTCGCTCGACTCGGACGCTTCGCTCGATGCGCTCGATACGGACAGCGTGGAACGCTTCGACGCGGGCCTGACCAAGATCCACGCCCTATTTGATGACAGCGGCTCGCCCATCTACGACAGCCGCGTGGGCGCCGCCATGGCCATGCTGTACGCGCAATACCGCAACCAGGCGGGCAATAAGCTGGCAAAAAAACACTGGCTGGCCTTCCCTTCGGGCGCCGCGCGCGGCAAGCAAATCCGCAATCCCAAGGGAATCGACGTCGGCTTTGCCGGCGCACCGCAATTCTTTGGCAAGGCCGTGTCGTGCCAGGACTGGGCGCAATGGCAGGTCAAGCTGGGCTGGATCCTGCGCGCCGTGCTGGAACAGTGCGACTGGTTCAAGGCGGATAGCGCCGACATGGCCGCCCGCTGCCATGCCTTCGAAGCGTGTTTTTTCATGCTGGGGTATGACTTGCGGTGTTTTTCTGCGACACGCGTCGCGGAAGCGGTCGCCGTCGCAGCCCCGGTCGAGGAAGACGAGGTGCCGCAATTTGGCTGGGTGCCGACTGGCTGTTCCTTTGAAAAAGTCCTCCCTCTGTACGCACAGTTCCGCCGTGGCCAGGAAAAAGACGATCTTGCCACTTTTGCCAGGTGGTACACAAGGACTCAGGGTGCTGCGGTAAAAACCGCCAATGCCTACTGCTTTCCATACTCCGCGGGCGAATTTGATCTGTTTGGCAGCTGCGAAGAGCGTCTGAATAAAGTTTTGGCCGGTGGCAAGAGCGGCCTGTATGCCGCGGTGGGTAGCGCGGAGCCATATGTGGAGAGCGCCGAGCGGGAACGAATTTGTCTGGTCGACGCTTTGCTGGTTGGACGCACAGCGGATATGTCGGCTCCGGTGCGCACAGCCTGGCTACTGAAAAAAGGATATGCGGGAACGAAAAGTGCTGCCGGCACCCTGATGACGGTCGGACGCCAGGTCGGCCGTCATTTCGGCCTGCTCGACAAGGATAACAGGCCTACCGCCTTTTACCATGAGTACTTCGGCGATTGCATGCGCGAGTCTTAAATCAAAAAATCAGGCGCCCGTGCTGGCGCGTGCGCCTGATTTGCGCCACACTCGTACTTGTCGGCCCGCTTCCGGGCCATTCATGGAACCGGCCATGTCGCTGAGTAAAAAACCGTATCTGCAAAGCGCCGCGCTGCGCCACGACGCCGTCGTCGACCTGGACCACTATCCGTTCACCATTCCCGCCATCCGCGACTTCGTGCACATGGATTTCCACCGCGACGTGACGTTTTTCGTGGGCGAGAACGGCAGCGGCAAGTCGACCATGCTCGAAGCGCTGGCCGTGGGACTGGGCTTCGGCAAGGATGGCGGCACGCGCAATGTGCGCATCGCGCTGCCGTCGGACGAGGAATCGGGCTTGCATGCGCATCTGCGCCTGAGCAAGAGCTACAAGAAGCCCGAAGACAGCTATTTCCTGCGCGCCGAGAGATTTTTCAACGTCGCCACCTACATGGACGACATGCCCGAGTACCTGGGCAGCTACGGCGGCAAGTCGCTGCACGCGCAATCGCACGGCGAGGCGTTCATGGCGACCCTGATCAACAAGCTGCGGGGCAAGGGACTGTATCTGCTGGACGAGCCCGAGGCGGCCCTGTCGCCCAGCCGCCAGATGGCGGCATTATCGGTGATCCACCAGCTGGTGCAGGACGACTCGCAGCTGATCATCGCCACGCATTCGCCCATCCTGCTGGCCTACCCGAACGCGAAAATCCTCAGCTTCACGGGCGGCGGCATCCACGAAGTGGCATATGAAGACACGGAACACTATGCCGTGACGCGCGATTTTCTGAATCACTACCCGAGAAGGCTGGAGCAGTTGTTTGAGGAGGAGTGAGGTGGTGGCTTGCTACCTTGGTGATGTCGGCTTACGCCCTGCGGGCTAAGCCGACCTACGCCGACCGACGGCGATCTACGTTGCTTGCGTCATGGCGTAGGTCGGATTAGCGCTGCGCGCGTAATCCGACGCCACCGCCAGCGCATCAGCAAGCTGCGTGGTTCACGGTAATGACGTGAACTGCCAACCCGCCCAAGGACGTTTCCTTGTACTTGTCCTGCATGTCCGCGCCCGTCTGGCGCATGGTTTCGATGACTTCGTCGAGGCTGACGAAGTGCGTGCCGTCGCCCTTCAGCGCCAGCGAGGCGGCCGTGATGGCTTTCACGGCGCCCATGCCATTGCGCTCGATGCACGGGATCTGCACCAGGCCGCCGATCGGGTCGCAGGTCATGCCCAGGTGGTGCTCGATGCCGATTTCGGCCGCGTTCTCGATCTGTTCATTCGTGCCGCCCAGGGCCGCCACCAGGCCGGCCGCCGCCATGGCGCAAGCCACGCCCACTTCGCCCTGGCAACCCACTTCGGCGCCCGAGATCGAGGCATTGCGTTTGCACAGCATGCCGATGGCGGCGGCCGTCAGCATGAAGCGGCGCACGCCGCCGACCGGGTCGCTGGGGCGGCAATCCTGCGCATAGTAGCGCAGCACGGCCGGGATGATGCCGGCGGCGCCGTTGGTCGGCGCCGTGACCACACGGCCGCCGGCCGCGTTTTCTTCGTTGACGGCCATCGCGTACAGGCTGACCAGGTGCACGGCGTCGTGTGGCAAGTCGTTGGCGCGGTTGTCCGACGCCTTCGCCTCCTGCGCCAGGCGCCACAGTTTGGCGGCGCGGCGCTTGACGTTCAAGCCGCCCGGCAGGTTGCCCGTCGTTTCCAGGCCGTGCGCGATGCAGTCGCGCATGACGTGCCAGATGCGGTCCAGGCCTTCATTGAGTTCCGTCTCGCTGCGCTTGACGCACTCGTTCGCGCGCAGCATTTCCGGGATCGACAGGCCGCTTTCCACGCCATGCGCCAGCAACTGCTGCATGGTGTCGAAGGGGAAGACGACGCGGGCGCTTGCCGCCGACTCCACCGCCGCTTCGGCCTGTGCCTCGCCTGCCTCGCGGATAAAACCGCCGCCGATCGAGTAATACACCTTGTCGGCCCGGCTGCCGTCCGCCAGTGTCAAAGTGAAGCGCATGCCGTTCGGATGCTCGGGCAAGGATTCGCTCTTGTGCCAGATCAGGCCCGTGGCGGCCGTAAACGGCACCACGTGCGCGCCCAGCAGCGCGATTTCGCCGGCCGCCTCGATGGCGGCCAACTTGCTGTCGACCGCATCGGGCGCCACGTCTTGCGGCGTTTCGCCCATCAGGCCCAGAATGACGGCCTTGTCCGTGGCATGGCCCACGCCCGTCAGCGCCAGCGAGCCATACAGGGCCGCCTCGACGCCCACGACCTGGTCCAGCGGACCGTATTCGACCAGAAAACGCCGCGCCGCCGCCATCGGCCCCACCGTGTGGGAACTCGACGGCCCGATGCCGATCTTGAACAGGTCAAATACGCTCATATCCATGGAGTGTCTCTTTATATTAGTATGTTTTTATGAATGCTTGTATGGGACTCAGGCTGCCTTGGCAGCCTGGCCCACGTCGACATTGGCCAGCATGTCGGTGACCATCTGCTCGACGCCGATCTGCGCCTTCCAGCCCCAGTCCGCGCTGGCCTTGCTGTCGTCCAGGCTTTGCGGCCAGCTCTCGGCGATGGCCTGGCGGCTGTCCGGTTTGTAGCTGATCTTGAAGTCCGGCACCATGTGCACGATGGCTTTGGCCAGCTGCTCGGGGTTGAACGACACGCCGGCCACATTGTAGGACGAACGGATCTTGATCTGTGACGCGGGAGCGTCCATCAGTTCGATGGTGGCGCGGATGGCGTCGGGCATGTAAATCATCGGCAAGGTGGTGTTCCCATCGAGGAAGCAGTCATAACGCTCGCCGCGCAAGGCCGCGTGGAAGATGGCGATGGCGTAATCGGTGGTGCCGCCGCCCGGAGGCGATTTGTAGCTGATGATGCCCGGGTAGCGGATGCTGCGCACGTCCACGCCATACTTGTTGAAGTAATACTCGCACAGGCGTTCGCCGGCCAGCTTGCTGATGCCGTACATCGAGGTCGGGTCCATCACCGTCATTTGCGGCGTGTTGACTTGCGGCGTGTTCGGGCCGAAGGCGGCGATCGACGACGGCCAGAAGATGCGCAGCGGTTTGCCCGCCTCGCCCCGCTCGCGCGCCAGTTCCAGGATATTGAGCAAGCCATCCATGTTCAGGCTCCACGCCTTCAACGGCGCCGCTTCGCCCGTGGCCGACAGCATGGCCGCCAGCTGGTACACCTGGGTGATGCCTTCATCGGCGATGAGCTTCGCCAGGCCGTCCTTGTCCAGCACGTTCAATTGCGCATAGCGCCTGGCCTGGTACAGATTATGCGTGCCGATGTCGCTGGCGATGACGTTGTCCGCGCCGTGCTGCTGCGCCAGCGCGCCCACCAACTCACTACCGATTTGGCCGTTTGCGCCGATGACTAAGATGCGTTCCATGCTATTTTCCTGAGTTCTTGTTAGTTAGTGGTGGTAGTGCTGGTCAGCAGACCGAGTTCCTTGCCGGCCTGCTCGAAGGCGGCCAGCACTTGCACCAGCTGTTCGCGCGTATGCGCGGCCGACAGCTGCACGCGCACCCGCGCCTGGCCCATCGGCACGACCGGATAGAAGAAGCCCGTCACCAGCACGCCCAGTTCATACAGGCGGGCGGCGAACTTCTGCGCTACAGGGGCGTCGAACAGCATCACCGGAACGACAGGGTGCGTGCCCGGCTTGATGGTAAAGCCGATGCGCTCGATTTCGCTGCGGAAGAAAGCCGTGTTTTCATGCAGGCGGTCGCGCAATTCCGTCGACTTGGCCAGGCGCTCGAGTACCGACAGCGAAGCGCCGGCAATCGATGGCGCCAGGGTGTTCGAGAACAGATAAGGGCGCGATTTCTGGCGCAGCGTGTCGATGACTTCCTTGCGCGCCGAGGTAAAGCCGCCCATGGCGCCGCCCAGGGCCTTGCCCAGGGTGCCCGTGATGATGTCGATGCGGCCGATCACATTGTGATGCTCGTGCGTGCCGCGGCCGGTCGCGCCCATGAAACCGGAAGCGTGGCATTCGTCGATCATCACCAGCGCGCCATACTTGTCGGCCAGGTCGCAGATCTTGTCGAGTTGCGCAATCGTGCCATCCATCGAGAACACGCCATCCGTGACGATGACTTTATGGCGCTTGCCGGCGGCAATCGCCGCTTGCAGCTGCACTTCCAGGTCGGCCATGTCGTTGTGCGCATAGCGGTAGCGGCCAGCCTTGCACAGGCGGATGCCGTCGATGATGGACGCGTGGTTCAGCGCGTCCGAGATGATGGCGTCGTTTTCATCGAACAGGGGCTCGAACACGCCGCCGTTGGCGTCGAATGCGGCCGCGTACAAGATCGTGTCTTCGGTACCGAGGAAGCTGGAAATGGCCTGTTCCAGTTCCTTGTGTACGGTTTGCGTGCCGCAAATGAAGCGCACGGACGACAGGCCGTAGCCGTATTTTTGCGTGGCGGCAATCGACGCTTCCTGCGTCTGCAGGTCGCCGGACAGGCCCAGGTAGTTGTTCGCACACATATTGATCAGGGTACGGCCATCATCGCACACCACTTCGGCGCCCTGGCGCGAGGCGATCACGCGCTCGGGCTTGTACAAGCCCTGCTGGCGCAGTTGATCGAGATTCTGTTGCAGACCGCTGAAAAAGGTGTTCTTCGCTTGCTCGCTCATGATGATCCTTGTGTGTCCCTGTTGTATGCCTGTTGGCTGTATGGGCCGCCGCTTGACCGGCGCGCGCCATATGCTGTACCGTGAAGCGCTGTTTGAAGTCTACACGTTTCCGTGTTTCTCCTCAAAATCCACTATGTCGAACTGAAATTCAATATAGTGGATATTACCCAAGCCTATTGAACTTTGCAAGCCACCTGCCGATGAAAACCAGCGTTTCGACCAATTCTCCCCCTGAAGTGGGTGCCACCCTGCAACGGCTGCGCCTGGCGCGCGGCCTGACACTCGAGGATTTGTCGCGCATCGCGGGCGTCTCGAAGTCCATGCTGTCGCAAATCGAGCGCGAAAAAGCCAATCCCACGATCGCCATCACGTGGCGCCTGGCCAACGCCCTGGGCGTGCAGATCGGCGAATTGCTGTCGAGCGCGGAAAAAGCCGTGGAAACCATCCGCATCACGGACGCCCACGAAACCCCGACCCTGCCCGGCGACCACGCGGGCTACGTGCTGCGCATCCTGGGTCCGATGGAACTGGCGGGCAAGTACGAATGGTATGAAGTGACCCTGGCGCCGGGCGGCGAACTGGCGTCGCAGCCGCACGATCCCGGTACCACCGAGCATTTGACGGTGATCCACGGCAACCTGGAACTGGAAGTGGGAACGGCAAAGAAAAAGGTCAAGAATGGCGGCACGGCGCGCTATCCGGCGGACCAGCCGCATACGATACGCAATCTGGGCAAGACGGAAGGCAAGGCATTATTGGTGGTAATCCATAGATAGTTGCTTTTCAGCGGTGTGCAATAAGCGCTTTCGCCCATGCTAAGATTTTGGATTAGACAAGATTTTCACTGTCTTTCATGGAGCCTTAGCAATGACGATTTCCGAAAGCACCACCCTCTTCCACCAAAAAAAGGTCGTCCAGTACGATCCTGATATTGCGCTGCAATCCGGGCAGGATATCGTCTACCGCCTTTCGCTCGAATACGACGACAAGCGCAAGATGCCGGACCTGATCGCCGGCTTCCTGGAAAAAACCGACAAGAACGCACTTGAGGCGCTGGTCATCGGCATGTGGGGCGACCCGTACGAAGCAGGCGCCGACGAAGTGATGGCCGCGCTGATCGCCCACGCGCCACAGCTGCCCAACTTGCGCGCCCTGTTCATCGGCGACATGACGTACGAGGAATGCGAAATCTCGTGGATCGTGCAAGGCAGCTACAAGCCCCTGCTGGACGCCTTCCCGCTGCTGCAGGAATTGCGCATCCGCGGCGGCAATGAGCTCGTCATCGAGCCGTTCGCCCACCAGCACCTGCGCCGCTTCACCATCGAAGCGGGCGGCCTCGATCAAAAGATCGCCGAGGCGCTGGCGCAATCGAGCATGCCGCAGCTGGAACACCTGGAACTGTGGCTGGGCACCGAGGAATACGGCTTCTCGGGCGACGTGGAGCTGTACCGCAAGGTGCTGGCGCAGCTGACCGTGCCGACCCTGCGCTACCTGGGCTTGCGCGACGCGGAGATCGCCGACGACCTGGCCGTGTGGCTGGCGGAAGAACCGCTGGTGGCGCAGCTCGACACGCTGGACCTGTCGCTGGGCACCATCGGCGACCTGGGCGCCGTGGCCATACTCCATCACACGCAACTGGGCAAGTTGAAGCGCCTGGACCTGTCGCACCATTACATCTCGGAAGAAAACCAGGCCAAGCTGAAGGCGCTGCCCTTCGAGGTGGTACTGGACGACCCGCAGGAAGCCGATGAAGACGACGGCGAAAGCTACCGTTACGTGGCTGTCGGAGAATAAGCGGATTCCCCCTTTGCCCACGCCTCTCACCCTGCTGGCGACGCAGGGCAGCAAGCGCGTGCGCCTGATGCAGGCGGCACGCGCGCAACTGCGCCTGCCGCCCGCGCACGTGCTGGAATGGCGCGACTGGCTGGCGCAGCCGGCGCTGCTGGAAGCCGCCCTGCGCCAGCCCGGCCGGCTGAAAATCGAACCGCCCGGCGACGATCCCGCCGCCCACCTGCTGTTACTGCAGGCGGGCTGGCGGCTGCTGGAGCGTCCGCCCGTCGCTGCGCCCGCACATGGCGAGCTGCTGGCCATGGATGCCTGGTTTGCGGGCTTTTCCAACGCGATGCAGGGCCTGGCGAGGCAACTGGCGACCTTGCCAGCAATACGCGTGGTCAATGCGCCGGCCGAGATTGTCCGCATGACGGACAAACTGGCCTGCCAGCGCCACCTGGCCGCGCACGGCGTGCCCATACCTGCCTTGCTCGGCCCCGTGCACGGCTACGACCATCTGCAGTCGCTGCTGCACCAGCATGACCTCGACCGAGTGTATCTGAAACCGCGCTATGGATCATCCGCTTCCGGCGTCGTCGCCTACCGCAGGAACAAGGCCGGCCGCCAGCAAGCCACCACCTCGGCCGCCTTGTCGCGGGCGGATGGCAAGACCCGCTTGTTCAACGTCAAGCGCATGGCGCGCTACGAATCCGAACACGACATCGCCGCCCTCGTTGACGCGCTGGCCGTGCAGGAACTGTATGCGGAAGCGTGGCTGAACAAGCCGCGCTGCGGCGACAGCCACTACGACCTGCGCGTCGTGACGCTTGGCGGCCAGCCCGCGCACCGCGTGGCGCGCATCGGCAAGCAGATGATGACGAATCTGCACCTCGACAACCGGCGCGGCGAGGCATCTGGCCTGCTGAATGCCGCCGACCTGGCGGCGCTGGAAGCGGCCAGCGCCCAGGCCGCGCGCGCCTTCCCCCACAGCCACGTGACGGGCTACGACCTGGTGGTGCGCCAGGGCCAGGCCCATGTGCTGGAAGCGAATGCCTTCGGCGACCTGCTGCCAGGCCTGCTGTGGCAAGGCATCGACACCTACACGGCGCAACTGACCCATGTTTAACGACACACCGCCCATCCCCGACATGCACGCCATCGTCGGCAGCCACGACATCGTCTTCCTCACGCTCGACACCCTGCGCTACGACGTGGCGCAAGCGCTGTACGAGGCGGGCGAACTGCCCGTGCTGGGACGTTTTTTATCACCGGGCGGCTGGGAACGGCGCCACTCGCCCGCCACGTTCACGTATGCGGCGCACCAGGCCTTCTTCGCGGGATTTCTGCCCACGCCAGCCGCGCCGGGCCGCCATCCGCGCCTGTTCGCCAGCGCTTTTGCGGGCAGCGAAACGACGTCAAAGCACACGTTCGCGTTCGAGGAAGCGGACCTGCCCGCCGCGCTGGCCGCGCGCGGCTACCGCACCCTCTGCATCGGCGGCGTAGGCTTCTTCAACAAGCAAACCGCCTTGGGCACGGTGCTGCCGTCGCTGTTCCAGGAAAGCCACTGGAGCGCGGGCATGGGCGTGGCCAGCCGCCACTCGACGCAAAAACAGGTGGCGCTGGCCATGGCCCGCCTGGCGGACGGCGAGCAGCGCACCTTCTTGTTCATCAACGTGGCCGCCCTGCACACGCCGAACCGCGCCTACCTGCCCGGCTGCCGCGCCGACTGCCTGGAAAGCCATGCGGCGGCCCTGCGCTATGTGGATGGCGCGCTGGCGCCATTGTTCGCCGCCTGCGCCGCGCGCGCACCGACGTTTGCCATCGTCTGCTCGGATCACGGCAGCGCGTATGGCGAAGACGGCTACCGGGGCCATAGAGTGGCCCATGACAGCGTGTGGCACGTGCCGTACGCGCACTTTTTCATCGCCCCCGATACACCTCCCAAGGAATCCCCACCGTGAACCCATCCGAACAGCCTGGCACCCTGGCGCAGCGCATGCGCCACACGCCCTACCAGGCGTATTCCTATTCGTATCCGCACAAGGCGGCCTACCGCGCCTTGCCGCAGGCAACGCCACTGGCGCCCCTGTGGGCGCAGCAAGACCGCTCCGCCCTGTTCGCGTATATCCATATTCCGTTTTGCGAGATGCGCTGCGGCTTTTGCAACCTGTTCGCCATGGCACGCCCCAGCGCCGACATGGTGGAGCGCTATGTGCGGCAAGTGCTGGTGCAGATGCGCGCCCTGGCCGGCGCGCTGGGCGCACGGCGCTTCGCCCGCTTCGCGCTGGGCGGCGGCACGCCCACCTATCTGTCGCCGGCGCAGCTCGACACCTTGCTGTGCGGCGCGCGCGATATCCTCGGCATCGACTTGCAAACCACGCCGGCCGGCATCGAAGCGTCGCCCGAAACCATCACGGCGGAACGCCTTGCCGTCTGCCGCGCGCACGGCATCGACCGGGTCAGTCTGGGCATCCAGAGCTTTGCCGCCGGCGAGATGCGCGCGCTGGCCCGTCCCCAGCAAAACGCCACCGTGCATCACGCCATCGGCCTGATACGCGCTGCCGGCTTCCCCACCCTGAACCTGGACCTGATCTATGGCATCGCGGGGCAGACCGTCGCCAGCCTGCTCGCTTCCATCGACAGCGCGCTGGCGTTTGCGCCCGAGGAGATCTATCTGTATCCGCTGTACGTGCGAGAACAAACGGGTCTCGGCAAGATCGCGCGTCGCCAGGGCGCCGAGACGCTCAACCCCATCATGCTGGCGCAGGACGGCGACAGCCGCCTGGCCCTGTACGCGGCCGCGCGCGACCATTTACGCGCCCAGGGCTATGAGCAGGTCTCGATGCGCATGTTCCGCGCCCCGCATGCGTCGGAACAGAACGGACCCTCCTACTGCTGCCAGAACGACGGCATGGTGGGCCTGGGCGCGGGCGCCCGCTCCTACACGGCCAGCCTGCATTATTCGAGCGAGTACGCCGTGGCGCGCACGCAGACCATCGGCATCATCGAACAGTATCTGGCGCTGGACGAGGCGCGCTTCGCGCACGCCGAACACGGCTATGTGCTCGACGAGGAAGAACAGCGCCGGCGCTACGTGATCCAGTCGCTACTGACCGAACCGGGCCTGGACCGCGACGCCTACGCGGCGCGCTTCGGCAGCCGCTGCGAGCTTGATCTGCCGCAGCTGGCCGAGCTGCACGCGTTGGAATTGGTGCAAGAGGATGGCCCCTTGCTGCGCCTGAACGACCGTGGTTACTCGTATGCCGACACCATCGGCCCGTGGCTGGCTTCCGATACGGTGCGCTCGCTGATGGCGCAAGAGGGCCAGGCGTGCTGACAACGCAGCCCGGCACCTTGTCGCTGCTGTACCGCGGCACGCTGGCGAGCTGCAACTACGCTTGCGGCTACTGCCCGTTCGCCAAGAAGCGCGACAGCCGCGCCACACTGGCCCGCGACGCGCGCGAGCTTGTCCGCTTCACGGACTGGGTGGCGCGGCAGACGCGCCCCATCGGCGTGCTGTTTACGCCCTGGGGCGAAGCGCTGGTGCGGCGCCACTACCGCGCGGCCATGCAAACCCTGGCAGCCATCCCGCACGTGCGCCAGGTGGCGCTGCAGACGAACCTGTCCGGCCCCCTGGACTGGCTGCAGGGGATGGACGGGCTGGACAAGATCGGCCTGTGGTGCACTTATCACCCGGACCAGACGACCCTAGCGCGCTTTCTCGCACGCTGCGCGCGCCTGGACGCCATGGGCGTGCGCTATTCCGTCGGCGTCGTGGCGATGCATGAACACCTGGACGCCATCGCCGCCCTGCGCGCGGCCCTGCCGGCCCACGTCTACCTGTGGCTGAACGCGTATGACCGGCGCGGCCCCGGCTACTACAGCGAACAAGACCTGGCCTGGCTCGACGCCATCGACCCGTGGTTCGCGCAAAACCGGCGTCCGTCTCCCTCGCGCGGCAAGCCGTGCCAGGCGGGCGAAGCGTCGCTGTCCGTCGATGGCGACGGCGAACTGGCGCGCTGCCACTTCGTGCCCGAGCGGCTGGGCAATCTGTACGAGGAGACACTGGCGGACATGCTGCAGGAACGCGCCTGCCCGCGCTTCAAGTGCGACTGCTATATCGGCTATGCGCAGCGCAAGGATTTGCCGTTTCAAACGGTGTTTGGGGAGGGGGTGCTGGCGAGGATAGCCCCGCTAAATGCTGGGGTCAGGAGTAGGTCGGCTTAGCGGCGGCACGCCGCGTAATCCGACACATTGTTGGCGCTGCCGGTGTCGGATTACGCACGGCGATGCCGCGCGAATCCGACCTGCCGTGTTTTACTGCGCCGCCACTTTCGCCGGTTCCGGCGCCACTACCGGCGTCATCTTCAACGAACGGCTGAGGAAGCCCCAGCGGTCGGCCACTTCTTCGATCTGCTTGGTCGTCGGCTTGCCGGCGCCATGGCCCGCCTTGCTGTCGATGCGGATCAGCACGGGTGCCGCGCCGCCTTGCGCGGCCTGGGCGGCGGCGGCGAACTTGAAGCTGTGGGCAGGCACGACGCGGTCGTCATGGTCGGCCGTGGTGATCATGGTGGCCGGATAGCAGCCGCCCGCTTTCAGGTTGTGCAGCGGCGAGTATTTCACCAGTGCCTTGAACTGCTCGGCGTCGTCCGACGAACCATAGTCAGGCACCCAGCCCCAGCCCACGGTGAACTTGTGGAAGCGCAACATGTCGAGCACGCCCACTTGCGGGATGGCTGCGGCGAACAGGTCGGGACGCTGCGTCATGGCCGCGCCCACCAGCAGGCCGCCATTGCTGCCGCCGCCGATCGCCAGCTTCGATGGAGAGGTGACTTTGTTGTCCACCAGCCATTGCGCCGCGCCGATAAAGTCGTCGAACACGTTTTGCTTGTTCAGCTTGGTGCCAGCCTGGTGCCAGGCTTCGCCGTATTCACCGCCGCCGCGCAGGTTGGCCATCACGTAGACGCCGCCCATTTCCACCCAAGCCAAGTTGGCCACGGAGAAGCTCGGCGTCAGCGATACGTTGAAGCCGCCATAGCCGTACAGATAGGTCGGATTACTACCGTCGAGCTTCATGCCTTTTTTCGAGACGATGAACATCGGCACCTTGGTGCCGTCGCGGCTGGTGAAGAATTGCTGGCGCGTTTCAAAGGCATTCGGGTCGAAATCGACCTTCGGCTGGCGGTACACGCTGCTCTTGCCCGATTTCATGTCGTAACGGTAGATGGTCGCCGGCGTCGTGAAGCTGGTAAACGAGTAGAACGTTTCCGTGTCGCCACGCTTGCCCGCAAAGCCGCCCGCCGAACCGATGCCCGGCAGCGCCACTTCACGCACCAGCTTGCCTTTCAGGTCGACGATCTTGATTTGCGTTTGCGCATCCTTGAGGTAGTCGAGCACCAGCTGGTTGTTGATCAGGTTGACGGCGACCAGGGTTTCCGCCGCTTGCGGCACGATTTCCTTCCAGTCGGCGGGCGCAGGCTTGCGCGTATCGATGGCGATCACGCGCGATTTCGGCGCCTGCTTGTCCGTCTTGAAGAAGAACACGGGGCCGTCGTTGTCGATGAACGCGTACGAAGCGTCGAACGCTTCCAGCAAGCCCGTGACCTTGGCGTTCTTCTGGCGCAAGTCCTTGTAAAACACGCGGTTCTTGCGTTCCGTGCCCTGCGTGGCCGTGATGATCAAATAATTGCCGTCGTCGCTGACGGTGCTGCCGCCAAACGCCCATTCCTTCTGGTCGGGACGGTCGAAGACCAGCACGTCGTCGCTTTGCGGCGTGCCGATCTTGTGGAAATACAATTTCTGGAAGTAATTGATATCGGCCAGCTTGGTCGCTTCATTCGGCGCGTCATAGCGGCTGTAGAAGAAACCGCTGTTGTCCTTGGTCCACGAGGCGCCCGAGAACTTGGCCCACTTGATGTGGTCCGTCAAATCCTTGCCCGATTCGATATCGCGCACTTTCCACTCGTTCCAGTCGGAACCGGAGGCGGACGTGGCGTAGGCCAGGTACTTGCCGTTCGGGCTGATCGAGGTGCCGGCCAGCGCCACCGTGCCGTCGGTGGACAGGGTGTTCGGGTCGAGCAGCAGGCGCGGCTCGTCCGTCAGTTTTTTCACCGTGTACAGCACGGCCTGGTTCTGCAAGCCGTCGTTGCGGCTGTAGAAGTAGCGGCCGCCCTGCTTCGATGGCGTAGAGAAACGCTCATAATTCCACAGCTTGGTCAGGCGCTGCTTGATCGCGGCGCGCTCGGGGATGGTGCCCAGGTACGACTGCGTCAGCTTGTTTTGCGCCGTGACCCATTCGCCCGTCTCGGCGCTGTTGGCGTCTTCCAGCCAGCGGTAAGGATCAGCGATGGTGGTGCCGAAATAGCTGTCCTGCTGGTCGACTTTTTTGCTGACCGGATACGTCACGGCGGCGCCATCGCCGGCCGGGCAGGATTGTGCCAGGGCATTGCCACCGAAAGCGGCCAGCAAGCTGAATATGAGGGTTGCACTACGTAATTGCATGGGTTGTTGTCTCATTGTTGGATGTCGAAGAAAGCAGGCCGTGCACACTCACGCTACGGCTGCCCATGTTGACTTTCGCCAAGAGAAATCATAGCGCGGATTGGCACTTTTAAAGCACAGTTATCGGATGAATTTGCCGTCTTTTGTTTGGGCAATTTGCATGAATCACCGTGATAAATCGCGTTTTTGGCGAGAATCGGCAAACTGACGGGCAGGCAAGAAACATTGTCAAAAGCTAATACGTTTCATCAAGCTGTCATAAATCCTCTTTACTATAGGCAACATGTTCATGGCCCGTCCAGAGGCCGTGCCGCCACATCTTCCTATGCACACTCTCGCCCTCCCGTCCACCACCGCCGTGCCGCCCGGCGCGATGCCATCGAATGTGGCTTACCTGAAGCCGCCGTCTGCCCCCATGTCCATCGAAGGAACGGATGCCTTGCACGAGATCCTGGCAGGCCGCAAGCTCAGCGCCCTGTTCCAGCCCATCATCCACATGCACAGCGGCGACATCATCGGCTACGAAGGCTTGATACGGGGACCGTCCGACAGCCCCCTGCACGCGCCGATGAATCTGTTCAAGGTGGCGCGCGCACATGACCTGACCCTGGAAGTGGAACACCTGTGCCGGCAAGTGGTGCTCGAACGCTTTGCCGAACTGCAGCTGCCAGGAAAACTGTTCCTCAACGTCAGCCCTGAATGCCTGCTGCTGCGCAATGCGCGCCATGGCGAAACCCTGGAATACATCGAGCACATCGGCATCAATCCGGACCGTGTCATCATCGAACTGACGGAAAACCAGCCCACCTACGATTACGAGCTGATGCGCGAAGCGGTGCTGCATTACCGCAACATGGGCTTCCAGATCGCCATCGACGACCTGGGCGAAGGGTTTTCCAGCCTGCGCCTGTGGTCGGAATTGCGCCCGGAATACGTGAAAATCGACATGCATTTCATCCAGGGCATCAATCATGACCCCGTGAAACTGCAGTTCGTGCGCTCGATCCAGGAAATCGCGGAAAAATCGGGCACGCTGGTGATCGCCGAAGGGATCGAGGCGCAAACGGAATTGCTGGTCTTGCGCGACCTGGGCGTGGCGTTTGGACAAGGCTATCACCTGGGCCGGCCCAACGCCGTGCCGGCGCGTGCCCTGCCGGCCGAGGTGGTGCAGGCACTGGGACGCAACGGCGTGGCCGTGTATCCGCAGCGCAGCAGCCTGGAAAAGAACGGCGCCAGCATCCGCAAGCTGCTGAACAAGGTGGCGGCCGTCTCGCCGCAACTCAATAATAACGAGGTGTACGATATCTTCCTGAAGGAACCGAAGCTGATGATCATCCCCGTCGTCGATGACGGCGTGCCGCTGGGCCTGATCAGCCGCTTCGAGATGATCGACCACTTCGCCCGCCCCTACCAGCGCGAACTGTATGGCAAGAAATCGTGCAGCCTGTTCATGGATGGCACGCCCCTGATCGCCGACCATGAGACGAGCTTGCAGGAACTCAGCTACACCATGGTGCAGTCCGACGCCCACCATCTGTTCAACGGCTTCATCATCACCGAGCACGGCCGCTACCTCGGCATGGGCACGGGACACGACCTGATGCGCGAAATCACGCAGATGCAGATCAATGCCGCACGCTACGCCAACCCGCTGACGCAACTGCCTGGCAACGTGCCCATCAACGAGCATATCGACCGTTTATTGCACAGTGGCAGCCGCTTCTGGGTCTGCTATTGCGACCTCGACCACTTCAAGCCCTTCAACGACGTGTACGGCTACCGCAAGGGCGACGACGTGATCCAGCTGACGGGAGAAATCCTCAGCGGCCATTGCGACCCGAACCGCGACTTCATCGGCCACATCGGCGGCGACGATTTCATGATCCTGTTCCAGAGCGAAGACTGGGAAACGCGCTGCCAGGCCATACTGGAGCGCTTTGCCGCCGCCATCCTCGCCTATTACAGCACGGGCGACTGCGAACGGGGCGGCTACATCAGCGAAGACCGGCAAGGCAAGAAAGTGTTTTATTCGTTGATCAGCCTGTCGCTGGGCGTCATCAAGGTCGAGGCGCACCAGTACTACACGCACCATCAGATTGCCACGCAGGCGGCCGAAGCGAAGAAGCAGGCGAAGAAAATCCATGGCAACAGCCTGTTCCTGGACCGGCGGCAAGGCACGGGCGTGGCGCGTCTGGATGCGTAGCCAGGGGCAATATCAGCAGTTGAACAGGGATAGCATACGCACGATCAAATACGCACGAGGTCGCCAAACGCATTGCTGCTGCACGCATCGGGCACAAATGCCAGGCTGATGTGCGCGCCATCGCGGCGCGCCTGCACGCGGTAGCGGCCCGCGGGCACGTCCACGAACAGGCCGCCACAGGCCGTGTCCGGTTCCAGGCCACCGCCCGTGACGTCTTCGCCGGCGCCGATAAAGACGCGGCCCGAGACGACGGCGAGATGCACGCTCGCGTGCGGCTCGGCAAGTTCCGCGTACAACGCGATGTCATATGCGCCGTCGCCACCCACGTTGAAAAACGCCACTTGCCCCGCATTCACGGCCGCCAGCTCCGCGCCGGGAATGCTCCACCAGTCGCAGTCATCGTCCAGTTTGTGGCGCACCAGTGCCGGGTCGAACACGCACACGGTGGCCGTGCCGGTCACAATGGTGACGAGCTTGTCTGCCGTCATGCCGCCAGCGGCGCCGGACCCAGCAGGGGCTGGCTCTCCACGTACTGCGCGCTGGCCTCGGCATCCCAGGGAAAGTGGCCATCGCGCGACGGCCAGACGATCTGGTACAAGGTAAATGCATCGCCCTGGTAATACCAGCGCGCATAGCCGACATAGTTGCGGTATTGCTCGACGGGCACGCGCACGAAGGCGCACTGATGGCCTTCCAGCAAGGCGTCCGTGGTGGCCGTGAAATCCGTAATGGCGCCGCTGCGCGCGGCGTCCAGCGCCACGTCGAGTATCTGGTGGGCCATGGCGCGCGGCAAGCCCATGATGAGAAATTCAGGCTGGCCAAAGCTGTGGCAAGCGCCTATCGTGAAGGCATAGCCGGGACCGACTTCATCAGCACTGATATGCACGCCATGCCAGCCATGCGTGGCGATGTCGTCGATGACTTTTTGCTCGGATGCATCCTCGCTTGCCTGCCTTACCATGCTTCACCTTTCACTGTGCCTGAAACCCGCGCCGCCTTCGCGACATGCTCTTCGGCAATTATCGCATGCAGTGCGCGTCCGTGCGCGCACGCTGCCGGCGCTTCAGTCTGGCGGCGGCAGCGGCGGGGAACGTCCCTGGTGCCATTGCCGCATGCGCTGCTGCGCCTCTTGCAACTGTGCCGGCTCCAGCCTGGCGGCGGCCGCTTCCCTGGCCTTGGCCGCCCCGCTATCGCCGCCCTCGGCCGCCAGCGCCAGCCACATGTAGCCGCACAGCACATCTTTCTCCACGCCGCGCCCGCTGTTATACATGCCGCCCAGGTTGTACTGAGCCAGCGCATGGCCCTGGCCGGCCGCACGCGCATACCATTGCACGGCCAGGCCGTGGTCTTGCGGCACGCCATGGCCGTTCGCATACATGACGCCCAAATTGTTTTGCGCGCTGGCATCGCCCTGCTCGGCGGCCGTACGGTACCAGCGCACGGCGCAGACATCGTCGCGTTCCACGCCCTGGCCATTGGCATGCATCACGCCCAGGTTGAACTGCGCATTCGACGCGCCCTGGGCCGCCGCCCTGGCATACCAGTCCAGCGCCTGACGCAAGTCGCGGGCGATGCCGCGCCCGCCCGCATACATGCCGCCCAGATTGTATTGCGCCATGCAATGGCCCTGCAGCGCGGCGCGCCGGTACCAGACCACGGCGCGCGCCTCGTCCTTGTCCACGCCCTGGCCGCGCGCCAGCATCAGGCCCAGGTTGAACTGGGCGTCGGCATCGTCCTGCTCGGCCGCCCGCTGCAGCCAGGCATAGGCGCGCAGTTGGTCGGGCGCCACGCCCAGGCCTTCCGCATACGCCACGCCAAGTTGCCGCTGCGCCACCGCCAAGCCCTGGGCGGCGGCCTGGCGGAACCAGGCCAGCGCCTGGGCATCGCTTTGCGCCACGCCCTGCCCCCGCTTGTAGACGAGTCCCAGGTTCAGCTGCGCCTGCGCATCGCCCTGCAAGGCTGCCTTGCGGAACCAGGCCAGGGCCAGCGCATCGTTCTTTTTCGCGCCCAGCCCCTGGGCATACGCTTCGCCCAGCATCGATTGCGCGCTGGCCACGCCCTGTTCGGAGGCGCGGTAAAACCACGCCAGGGCCAGCTCGTCGCTCTGCAGCACGCCCCGTCCCTTGCGGTACATCTGCCCCAGGTTTTGCTGAGCCGAAGCATCGCCCTGGGCGGCGGCGCGGCGAAACCACAGCACGGCGTCTTCGTCGCTCTGCGCCACGCCGCGGCCGTGGTAATACAGGGCGCCCAGGTGGTTCTGCGCGAACGCCAGCCCTTGCAGCGCGGCCAGGCGCAGCCAGACAAAGGCGCGCGCATCGTCCTGCGCCACGCCTTCACCCTTTTTGTACATCAAGCCCAGGTTGAACTGGGCATAGGCATTGCCCTGTTCGGCAGCCGTGCGGAACCAGATATACGCCTGGTGGCTATCTCTGGCAGTATGGTGCTTGTCCATGTGCGCCCCCATCCACATTGCGCTTGCCGGCAGCACGCGCAAAACGGCGGCCCAGGGCGGCGAAATCGTGTGTGTTGCCTAAATTTTAAATTCGATACGGGGGAAGGACTTGAGCAGGCTCAAACGAAATAACAAAATTACATCGTTTTGATGAGCCCGCTTAGAGGCGATGCGCGGATCAGCGGCGTGATGGATGCTTTTGCAGGAATTGCGGCACTTTCGCGGCCGCCAGCTTGTTGAGCGACACCAGCAGATCGGCGTCGACATCGGCGATGCCGTAGCTGCTGCGCAAATGGCGGCCGATATGGATCAGCACTTGCGCCGCCACTTCCGCATCGGACTCGGCCCTGTGGGCGGCGCTCTTGAAGGCGATGCCCAGCTGGCTCGACAGCAAGCCCAGCTTGTAACTGGCCATGCCGGGAAACACGCGGCGCGACAGTTTCAAGGAACACACGAGCGACTGGTGCGCGGGTGTCAGGTTCAGCCTGGCGCTTTCCGCGCGCAGGAATTTTTCATCGAAGCTGGCATTGTGCGCCGACAAGGCATCGCTGCCGATGAAATCGAGTAACTGCGGCACCACCTCGGCCACGGGCGGCGCCTTGTCCACCATCGCCTGCGTGATGCCCGTCAAGCCCGTGATGAACGAGGGAATGCGCGCATTGCAGTTGATCAGCGTCACATAGCGTTCCGTGATCCGCCCGCCCTCGATGCGCAAGGCCGCTACTTCCGTGATGCGGTCGCCCATGTCGGGCGACAAGCCGGTCGTCTCGAAGTCGATCATGACGATCGGTTTGTCAAACACATTCATGGGGCGCTCTTTCGTGGCTACAGCAATGGGCGATACTCAATGGGTGATGATTATCAACCAAATTTACGCACCGCGTCCAGCGCCAAGCCGGCGCCGATACTGCCGAACAGGTCGCCTTCGACCTTGCGCGCGGCCGGCACCAGGGCGGCGATCTTTTCACGCAGCAAGCGCACGCCGCTCGATCCGCCCGTGAAGAACACGGTGTCGACGGCGTCCGGCGCCACGCCCGCGTCGCGCAACAGCCGCAGCACGGTTTCTTCCACGGAACCGCACAAATGGCCGATGGCGTCGTCGAATTGCGTGCGTTTGAGCAACAGGCTCTGCGCGGGCGACAGGCGGTCCAGTTCCAGCTGCACTTCGGCCGCGTCGGACAGGGCGATCTTGCCCTCTTCCACTTTCATGGCCAGCCAGTGGCCGGCGCGCTCGTCGATCAGCTTTTGCAAGCGCCCCATTTTGTCTTGCTCACGCGCATCGCGGCACACGTCGGCCAGCTGTACCCAGATCTTCTTCGTGTAGGCCAGGTTGATCGTGTGCCAGGTCGCCAGGTTGAAATAATAGCTGGACGGCACTTCGCTATTGTTATGCAGGCGGCTGCCATAGCCGAGCAAAGGCATGACCGAAGACAGGCTCAGGTATTTATCGAAGTCCGTGCCACCGATGTGTACGCCGCCCGTGGCGAGGATGTCGTCGCGTCGCTCGGCCTTCCTGGCCCGTTCTGGCGACAACCGCACCAGCGAAAAGTCGGAGGTACCGCCGCCGATGTCGGCGATCAGCACCAGCTCTTCCCTGGCAATCTGCGACTCGTAGTCGAAGGCGGCGGCAATCGGCTCGAACTGGAAGGCGACGTCCTTGAAGCCCACGGAACGTGCCACGTCGGCCAGCGTGTCTTGCGCCAGCTGGTCGGCTTGCGCATTGTCGTCGATAAAGAAAACGGGACGACCGAACACGGCCGACGAGAATTCGCGGCCGGCCGATTGCTCGGCGCGGCGTTTCACTTCGCCAATGAATTGGGCCAGCAACATGCGAAATGGCAAGGCGCGGCCACCCACTTCCGTCTGGCCATCGATGAGACTGGTGCCCAGCAAGCTTTTCAGCGAGCGCATCAATCGCCCCTCGTAACCGGCCAGATAACCGGCCAGCGCCGCGCGGCCAAAACTGACTTCCTCGTCTTCCGCATTGAAGAAGACGACGGACGGTAAGGTCGTCTTGCCATCTTCCAGGCCGAGCATGGTGCTCTGCCCGGGACGTGCCCAGCCTACCGTGGAATTTGACGTGCCGAAATCGACGCCGCAAGCATTGGCCATGTCGACCCTTCGCTGAATAAAGGGGCGTTATCTTATCAGAATGCACGCCATTGCACCAGAAAAATACTTCAGGCACGGCCAAGACAACAAGCTTGCTTTGCATCAAGTAGCGACGGTGGGCACAAGCTACTCTTGGGATTGACGCCGAGCAACTCGGCAAGCTCCCGGAGACCCATCGTGCCCCATGCCCCCCTGCACCGCCTGTCCGCCACTTTGCTGGCGGCCCTCCTCGTATCCCTGGCCGGCTGCGGCGGCGGGGGTAGTACCGATAGCCAGGCTGACGCCGGCTGCTCGCTGCACAGCACGGCAGGCTGCGGCGGCAGCCCGCCGCCACTCATCAATCCGCCCGTCACGCCGCCTGTTACCCCGCCTATAACGCCACCCGTGATTCCGCCCGTCACGCCACCCGAGCCTGCCAGCCTGGCCAGCGCCGTCAACCTGGTGTTTTCCAGCACGGAACTGGCCTCGGCGGGGCTGGCCGGCAGTGAAGTGGCCGTCACGGCCCTCGTCAAGGATGGCGCCAACCTGGCCTTGCCAAACGCAAAGATTTCCTTTGCCGCCGATTCCGGCATCCTCGGCAGCGTCGATGCCGTGACGGACAAGAACGGCCAGGCGCGCGCCCTGCTGGGCACGGGTGGCGCCAACGGCAACCGCAGCATCACCGTGACGGCCAATGTGGGCGCGCGCAGCGGCAAAGGGACGGTGGCGGTCACGGGCAGCAGCGTGGAGTTGCTGGGGCCGGCCGCCTTGATGCTGGGCCAGGGCGCCGACCTCACCGTCACCGTGCGCGACTCGGCAAAGCGGCCCGTGGCCGGCGCCGCCATCGCCTACAGCACGGGCGCCGGCAACGGCCTGCGCGTCAAGGATGGCGGCGCGGCGCTCAGCAATGCGCAAGGCCAGCTGCTGCTGCGCCTGACGGCAGGCAGCCTGGGCAAGGATGCCGTGTCCGTCAGCGCGCTGGGCGCTGCCGCCACGCAAGCCTATGCCGTGGCCGGCAGCGAACTGCGCCTGAGTCCGGCCGTGGGCCAGGACGCCAGCGGCGCGGACGTGCTGCCGGAAGTGGCGACCCTGGCGTGCCAGCCCATCGACGTGCGCTACGACAAGGCTGGTGTGGCGCAAACGGGCAGCGCCAGCCTGTCGACCTCGCGCGGCAGCCTGTTTGCGGACAGCGCCTGCAGCCAGGCCTTGCCCGCCAGCTTGATCTTTAACAATGGCAACTTGCCGCGCAGCTATGTGCAGTCGGCCAACACGGGCGTGGCCAGCATTACGGCGGCCGTGGCGGGCGGGCCCTCGGCGCAGACACGGCTGGAATTCGTCGCGCCCCTGAGCGGCGCCAGCAAGCTGGCCGTGCAGGCGGAGCCGGCCGTGCTGCGCGCGAATACGAGCACTTCGGCGGCCTCGTCCGACAACGCCAGCACCAGTATCAGCACCATCGGCGCCGTGGTGCGCGATGGCGCGGCGAACAACCTGGTCAAGAATGCGCCCGTGCTGTTCAGCATCTTGAGCGACCCCAGCGGCGGCTACCTGCGGCAGGCGGGCCGGGTGCTGACGGGCAGCGACGGCCTGGCGCGCGCCGTGTATGTGGCGGGGCCGGCCGAAAGCGGGCGCGACGGTGTGCTGATCCAGGCCCGCATCGAGGGCGCAGCGCAAGCGGCGGCCACGGCGCTCGTGCGCCTGACGGTGGCGCGGCAAGCGTTGTCGATCAAGCTGGGTACGGGCAGCCTGCTGCGCGAATACTCGACCAGCGTGCTGCAAAAGGACTTTACCGTGTTCGTTTCCGACAGCGCAGGCAACGCCGTGTCCGGCGTCGCCATCACGGCCGCCGCCTGGCCCAGCCGCTATGCCAAGGGATATTATGTGTGGGAGGCGGACAAGCCCGAGTTCCCCGACACGGGCGTCTGGCGCCTGGCCCTGCCCCGCTACAGCTGCGCCAATGAAGATATCTTGCGCAACGGCATTTTTGACGCCGCCTACGACCGCAACGGCAATGGCGTGCTCGATCCGGGCATCCCCCTGACCGTGAGCGCCAGCGGCCTGAGCGACGCGCTGGGCATGGCCACCGTCACCCTCAGTTATCCGCGCAACCATGGTTCCTGGGTGCACGTCGCCCTGACGGTGCGCGGCACGGTCAGCGGCACGGAAGCGAGCGCCACGGCGGACTTTCCATTACCCACGCTGGCCAGCGACTTCAGCGCGCGCCGCGTGGACCCGCCAGGACGCATCAGCCCCTATGGAAGCGGCCCCTGCGACAGCCCCGACTGAGGGGCAAGCATACCACTTGCCATTCAATCAAATTATTTGCAACATGGACAAGAAAACAGTCTTGCCACATGGAAATATTTTCGCTATGCTCATTTTTTCCGCCCAAGCCGCCACAAGCGGCCGGACCTGCAGGAATACTTTGAGACAGATTGCTTGCCAAACCAATATGCGAAAAAAGAATACTGTAGCCTGGACACCCGGCACCACCGCCCGCCCCGTACCCGGCGCCGGACGGCGCGTGACCTCGTATGACGTGGCCCTGCTGGCCGGCGTGTCGCAATCGGCCGTGTCGCGCTGCTTCAAGCCGGGCGCCAGCATCTCGCCCGCCACCCAGGCCAAGGTCATGCAGGCGGCCATCAGTCTCGACTACATCCCCAACGCGGCCGCGCGCAGCCTGATCACGCGGCGCTCGAACCTGGTGGCCGTCATCATTTCCAACCTGGCCAATCTGTACTATCCGCAAGTGCTGTCCGACCTGAGCCAGCAAATCGCCCGCCAAGGCAAGCGTTTATTATTGTTCACCCTCGAGCGCGAAGCGGACATCGGCAAAGTCTTGAGCGATGTGTGGCAATACCAGGTCGATGGCGCCGTCGTGGCCGCCGGACTGTCGGACGAGCAAATGCTTGAGTTTGGCCGGCGCGACGTGCCGCTGGTGCTGTTCAACCGCAGCCCCCGCGAGCACGCCGTGCACGCCGTGCTGTGCGACCAGGGGGAAGCGGCGCGCCTGCTCGTGTCGCGCCTGGCCGAGGCGGGTCACCGCCAGTTCGCCGTCATCGACGGCCCCGGCGACTCGGCCGTGGCGCAGGAACGCAAGGCCGGCGTACTGGACAGGCTGTTCACGCTGGGCTTGCCCGCGCCCATCGTCGTCAGCGGCAACTACGATTACGCCAGCGGCGGACGGGGCCTGCGCAAGGTCATCGACCGCCTGGGCCGCGTGCCGGACGCGGTCATTTGCGGCAACGACATCATGGCCATCGGCTGCCTGGACACGGCGCGCCACCAGATGGGCATCCAGGTGCCGCTGCAAATGTCGGTGGCCGGCTTCGACGCGCTGGAAGCGTCGGGTTGGCTCAGCTACGACATCACCACCCTGCGCCAGCCCGTGCAAAAGATGGCCACCGACGCCGTCGCCATGCTGGGAGAACTAATGGAACGGCGCGGCGGCAACGCCGAACGGCGCCGCTATTGCTCGTATCTGGTGGAGGGGAGCACGGCGAGGCTGAGCAGCGAACCGGCGTATATGGCGCAGCGTCTCGGCATGATGGCCGCTGCTTAAAAGCAAAAAACCTCGCATCGCTGCGAGGTTTTAGCGTTCTGCTGCAATGGATATCAACCGAAGATCTTGCCCTTGAGCATATTCAAGCCCTGGCTGACGAGGTCATTGCCTTCTGGCACTTGACCGTTCGGCGTCAGCTTGTCGATCAGCTGGGGCAGCAAGGCTGCCAGGCCACCTGAGGCCGCGTCCGGTGCAACGCCCGCTTTTTCAGCGATTTCGGTGATCGTGTCGGCGCCCAGCGCATCCTTGATCTGTTCGCCGGAGACGGGCGCATTGGCGCCGGTGCCGATCCAGCTGGCCACCTGGTCGCCCAGGCCGCTTTCCTGGAATTTCTGCAGCAGGCCCGGCAAACCGCCATGCTGGTTGACCAGCTCCATCACGCTGGCCATCAGCCCCGATGACGCTTCCCCCTCCGCGCCCTTGTTGCCCAAAGCGCTCATCGCCTGTCCTGCAAGTTGATCTAGCAAACTCATCGTATTCTCCTGAACGCTGTCAATCAATGCCGCGCATAGCGGCGTCCGGTAAGGTCGGCGCTAAGTAACCCCCAATAAATTATTGTGATTTCTGCCTTCCATAACCGGCGCTCTGCGGCGTTGCCCACTGCTAGCAGTGCTCGCACTGCGTCGCAGCGGGCGCCTTGCATAGCATCCGGTTCTGTTCGTCATAACTTCACAATAATTTCCTGAGGATTACTTAATCCCCGACACACGCAACAATTATACTATATATAATTTGAATGTCATATTTGCAATTTAACGAGCAACTCCAAAACAGGCCCGGCCGTAGCTGCACCCACCTCCATCATATTTAGTTCAGCACAACATGCAAGCGTCAATTGACGGTTCGCAGCAACGTGTAACATTCATTTTCCTGCTTACGGAGGAGTATCAATTTCCGGGGGCTTAGCGGCTGGCATCACGCAATGCTCCTGAAGGTGCGCTCGCCCACAGTCGGCCTGGTCGCTTGTGCGTAGACTGGTCCCATCACCACCACGAGGACGGCCCCATGCCACACGCGCAACACCAGGATGAAGATGGCCAGCCCGGCGACGAAGGCGACTTGTCCGACCTGCTCAGCGAATTGCGCATCCTGCTGCCGGGCGCGCAGATGCTGACGGCCTTCCTCATCATCCTGCCTTTCAACGGCGGCTTCGCGAAGATCGTGCAGGCGGAAAAAATCGTCTTCCTGCTGACGTTTTTCCTGTCCATGACCAGCCTGGTGCTGCTCAGCGCGCCAGCCATCCAGCACCGCGTGATGCGTCCCCTGCAAGACCGCGAGCGCTTCAAGCGCGTGGCCGACCGTATCATGATGTGCGGCGCCTTTTCGCTGGCGTTGGCATTCATCCTCGGCACCAACCTGGTGATGTCGGAAGTGTTCGGCCACATCGCCGGCATCGTCGCCTGCGTCCTGATGGGCACACTCATCATTTGCATGTGGTGGTGGCTGCCCCTGCACTTCAAGCACGCCAGAAAAATCTAGGCGGCGAGGCCCGCCTGCTTCAGCGAGGTCTCAGGAAGATCCCCAACAGCGGATGCATTCCGTGTTATCGTTAACAACAAGAGCAATCGGGGGTGTGTGCAGTGCAGCAGATTTTAGCCGTCGCCCAGCAGAGCTTGCCCGAATCTTTTACAATGTTGTCCCTAGGCAGTTGTTACAGCCCAAAAATACCGGCCATCCGTCGACTCTGTTGGCGCATTGCCACTTCCGGCCGGGCCACAGCACGCCCCTCCACCCTGTCATTCTTTACCCAACTAACAAGCACATGCACGCCTCCGTAGATCCCCTGATTCCGCGCGTCACCGCGCCTTTTGGCGCTGGCTATGCCGACCTGGCCCTGGCCCTCGGCGGCCTGGCCATCGGCACAGGCGAATTCGCCTCCATGAGCATCCTGCCCGTGGTCGCCGACGACCTGGGCACGACCTTGCCGCAAATGAGCCACATGATCAGCGCCTACGCGCTGGGCGTGGTCGTCGGCGCGCCCCTGATCACGATCTTCCTGGCGCGCATGCCGCGCCGGCTGATGCTGATCTGTCTGATGCTGATGTTCGCTGGCGGCAACTTGCTCAGCGCCATCGCTCCCAATTATGGCTTGCTGGTGGTGGCCCGCTTCGTGGCCGGCATCCCGCATGGCGCCTACTTTGGCGTGGCAGCGCTGGTGGCGGCCGCCCTGGCCGAACCGGACAAACGGGGCCAGGCTGTCGCCCGTGTCCTGATGGGCTTGACGGTGGCGAATATCTTCGGCGTGCCGCTGGCCACGTATATCGGCCAGACCCTGGGCTGGCGCTCGGCCTTCTTGCTGGTCGCCGCGCTGGGCTTGCTGACCATGCTGATGGTGCGCATCTTCGTGCCCATGGTGGCCGCCGGCGATTCCAGCCCGCGCCGCGAACTGGGCGTGTTCCGCCGCCTGCAAGTGTGGCTGACCCTGCTGATGGTGGCGATCGGCTTCGGCGGCATGTTTGCCGTCTACACCTTCATCACGCCCACCTTGCTGGAAATCACGAAAGTGTCGCCGCTGGTCATCTCGATCTTGCTGGCCATCATCGGTGTCGGCATGACGGTGGGCAATCTGATCGGCGGCTGGCTGGCCGACCGCTCGCGCCTGTGGACCATCTTCGGCGTGCTGCTGTGGAACGTGGCCGCGCTGGCCGCGTTTACTTATACCAGCAGCAATGTCTGGCTGACGGCGATCAACCTGTTTGCCATCGGCGCCGGCATCGCCGTCGCTCCCGCCGTACAGACGCGGCTGATGGACGTGGCCGGCGACGCGCAAACGGTGGCCGCCGCCCTCAACCATTCCGCCTTCAACATCGCCAACGCCCTGGGCGCCTGGGCCGGCGGCATCGCCATCGCCATGGGCATGGGCTTGCGCTCGACCGGCTGGGTCGGCGCCATGCTGGCCTGCGGCGGCATCGTCGTGCTGGGCATTTCCGTGCTGGTGGAAAACCGCAGCCGCAATGTGAGCGGCGCGCAGCCGGCTTGATGGTGTAAGCGAGTGGCAGCCTGCTCAGGCTGCCACTCTGTTGCCAGCGCTTAATCTTCGATGGCAAACGCCACCGCCGCCTCGCAATGCATGGCCGTGGTATTAAATAGCGGCACCTGCTGGATCAGCTGCGGTATCTCCATACATCCCAATATCACGCCCGGCACGCCTTGCAGCCGCAGTTTTTCTATGATGGAGAGGAATATCTTCCGACTGGCATCCGTAAAGATACTCTGCACCAGTTCCGTATAGATGATGTCGTGGAGGATTTCCTGGTCGGCCGCATCGGGCGTCACCGTGGTGATGCCGCGCTGCTCCAGCGCGTCGTGATAAAAACGGCCCGCCATCGTCCGCTTGAGGCCAGCAAACCGACCTTAGGCAGGTCCGACTGCCGCACCCGTTTCGCCGTTTCCTCGACTCCGCTGTTTTTTGTGTTGCACCTCAATTCCCAGGCAAAAAAATGCGTAAATTACACGCTGAGGCAACTCAAGCAGAGGCGTGGCCAGGCTTATGAAACATCAGTGCTCTCGCCGTTGAGTGCACACCAGGCATAACGCACGGCAGAGGCATCGTCGGACTTCTTGACGGACTGTGCCCCGGATGCCAGATTATCCTGTTCGAACTGGCGCAATTGCTGCAGCAGCGTATCGAGCTCCGTTTCTCCGCAGCGCCGCACCAGCCCTTCCATCGAATACAGGCCATAGGTATCGACCAGCCGGTAGAATCCATCCGTCATGGCCAGCAGTTGCGATTGTCTGTCCATGTCAAACGCATATTGCCTGGCCTTCAATTCCCCTTGTGGATACATGCACAGTATCGTCGGCGCATCGTGCATGTTCTGAAATGCGCGGCGCTCCCGCAGCATCGGCAGCAAGGCCGCGAATACCTGCGCCTTGTCCTCGATTCCTTGCGCTTTTAACCGCGCAATGGCCGCCTTCAGTATGTCTTCCTGCGCATTCTCATAGGGATCGATATCGCGCACGTCCCCGGCGGCATTCGAGACAAACACCTTGCAATCGCCGAGCGCGTAGATCTGCACGGCGGCGCCAGCATCGCCCTCGATAATGCGTGCCCACGTCACGGCGGCAATGGGATAGGCATACGCAGGAATGTGCGTCAGATCAAGACTCGCCTCCACATCGCGCTGGAAACGCGCCAATGCCAGCTTGATGCTGTCGTGTTGACTCAAGCCGTGCGTGACCACCTCCTTCAACAAGGCGGAAAAAGTCGACACGAACCAGGCGGCGTCCCCCGCGACCGTATCGAAGTAATTCTTCTCGGAGACCGAGCTTGCACCATCAAAAATCAGGATATCCACGATTCCTGCATTGTGCAGATAAACCGTTACCAGATCTTCATTATTCTTTGCGCCGGCGGCATCGGACACGTGGACAATTTTCATCAGTTGTAGGGATTCTTCTCGTAAGGATTGTTGGCAAGGCCGGCAAGGCCATTCGCTAAGTAGGTCGTGGGAAATTATTGTGAATTTATGACGAACAGAACCGGATGCTCTGCAAGGCGCCCGCTGCGACGCAGTGCGAGCACTGCTAGCAGCGGGCAACACCGCAGAGCGCCGGTTATGGAAGTCAGAAATCACAATAATTTATTGCGACCTACTTAGCCCCGCATGACATCATGCCGGTTCGACGTCTCGCGGCTGTATACGCGCTCGAACGCGGCCAGGCTCTCCGCCTGTGCCCACAGGCTGGCGATATGGTGAAATTCATCCTCGAACGGCTGCTCGAAATCGGGCACGTCCGTCGCATATTCGCAATTGCGGCTCAGCATGACCAGCCAGTCGGGATACGCTAGCGCCGGGTACAAGCGGGTCAGGATGGCATCGAGCGACGACACGCTTTCCCGGCCTGCCAGGTAGGCGGCGCGCAGTGCGACGATGTATTTGCCAGCGAGGAATTGCTCCGCCAGACGCGCGTCGCCACGGTAACGTTCGATGATGACTTCGGCCAGCGGCAACACCTCGTCGACACCCCGGGCGCTGGCCAGCAGCACGATTTCCAGATCGTCGCCTTCCTGATCGAGGCGCAAGCGTTCCACGGCCCAGTCGACGCAGCGCTCCGCCAGTCCATCTCCATGGCGCAGCCGGAAGCATTCCAGCTCAAGTTCCATCAATTGTTCCATTGTTATTCTTCGCAAGCGCGTAGCGATAAAGGGTGCCCGGCACCTGAAAGGATGGTTGTTGCCAGCATATTATACGACAGACAGTGAAAAGCCCACGGAGGGGATAAGGACTGAAAGAATGGGGGCGCGCTTCGAGAGGAAAGAGGGGGAAACAAATAATATTGTCGCGCAGCGCAGCATTTAATCAAAACAAGGGAAACAATAAACCAATTAGAAATATAGACCCAAGGTTTATCGGGAAGTTATTCTTTTAAAGAAACATCAAAACAGGCCATGCGCGCCGCATGCCGAACATGGCCCTTGCCCGATTACTGCGGATTCGACGCCACGATGAATGGATCGAAGGTCAGCAGGGTATTACCTGCCAGCAACAAGGTCATCGTATATTGCACATTGCTGCCTTTGGCATTCACGCGGCCGCCCCATACGGTGTTGTCGTATTGCGGGTAAGGCGCCGGGTTGACCATGCCGCTGGTGATGGCAGTGCCGGCAAAGTTGTGGATGGAAACCTGCTCGGCCGGGTCCAGCGAGCTCACGTTCCAGACGATGGTGTCGCCGTTCTTGCAGGTTGTCACCAGCTCATTGCCGCCTTCGTTGCCATTGCCCGAGTAGCCGGTCGTATCGACCATGAAGACATACCTGCTCAGATTGCCTTGTGCCACTGCCTGACCAACATTGACCGCTACCAGTACATTAATTGTTGCCATGGTTTTACCCCTCTTTGGAATGGAATTAAACATTACAACTATCCTTTGTGCGATGAAATAATGAAGACCCAGTCACATCACCGGCAGCGCCATCGGCGCAAGCGGATTCGATCACTGGCGCATAAAAATACGCGAAATGTATCAATTAAAAATACACGGAATATATCAATAAATCACCAAATCTATCGACAAGTTCATGCACCACAAGATCAATGAACTTTTTGATCCTCATTACCGCAACCACGAAGAGAGAATATTTTATTTATTTTTTCAAGTCAAATTATATTTAATAATATTTAGAATCTATCCATTAATAACATTTAATTTTTAAATGAAATTTCTTATATATTCAATATTGACATTCCGTGTTTGATTTACCGCAAACAATAGAGGTATACCGACGGGAAAAGATGATGGGGAGAGGGGAAACAGGCGCAGGCAACGGGTGCCGCATGGGCGCGACTGGCCCTGCGGCAACTCAGCGCGTTTGCAGCATCTTCTGCAACACCGCATCGAGCTCATAAAAATCCACGGGCTTGGTCAGGTGCAAATCAAAACCCGCGTCGGACGCCATCTGGCGGTCCTTGTCCTGGCCCCAGCCCGTCACGGCGACCAGAATGGCATGTTGGCCGCACGGCTGGGAACGCAGCAGGCGCGCCACGTCATAGCCATTCATGTGCGGCAAGCCGATGTCGAGCAGGATCACGCGCGGCATGAAGGCTTGCGCCGCCGCCATGCCGGCCGCGCCATCGTAGGCCGTGCGCACGTCATAGCCAAGGATGTCGAGCGCCAGCGCCAGGCTTTCGGCCGCGTCGGCGCTGTCGTCGATGACCAGCACCTTGCCTTCGCGCGTGCCGGCCAGCAGGCGGCGGTTGACCGGCGTTGGGGCCTGCAGCGGCACGGCCGGCAGCGGAAGGCGCAATGTAAAGGTGCTGCCCTGCCCCACGCCATCGCTGTGCGCACTGATGCTGCCGCCATGCAATTCGGCCAGGCCGCGCACCAGCGACAGGCCGATGCCCAGGCCACCCTGGGCCAGAGACAGGGCCGGCGGCAACTGCGAAAACAGGTCGAAGACGGTGTCCAGATGCGCGTGCGCGATGCCGATGCCCGAGTCGCGCACGCTGATGCGCGCCTCGTGTTCCGTGCATGCCACGTCCAGCCAGATGACGCCGTTGGCGGGCGTGTACTTGACGGCGTTGGTCAGCAGGTTGGCGATCATCTGCGCCAGGCGCGTGGCGTCGGCGTCGAGCCAGATGGGCCGCGGCCATTGCTCCACGTGCACCTTGTGGCCGGACTGCGCCGCCAGCTCGGCGACGCTGAGCAGGGCCGCGTCCACCACGGGCGCCAGTTCCACGCTGGCACGGCGCAACTCCAGGCGGCCCCGCGTGATGCGCGACACTTCCGTCAAGTCGTCGACCAGATGCGTCATGTGGCCCACTTGCCGGCCCAGCACGTCGCGTGCCCAGCGCAGCTGCGGGTCGTCCAGTTGCGCCAGGCGTAGCACTTCCAGCACATTGCGCATCGGGGCGAGCGGGCTGCGCAGCTCGTGTGCCAGCGTGGCGAGGAATTCGTCCTTGCGCCGGTCGGCGGCCGCCAGCTGCTCGTTGAGCTCGCCGGCCTCCTTGCGCGCCAACTGCAGCTGCTGCTCGTATTTGCGCCGGTCGCTGGCGACAAAGACGGCGACCTCGTCATAACGCACGCCCTCGTGCACGCGCCGCACGGCATTGAACAGCATGGGAATCGCTTGCCCCTGGCGCTGGCGCATGTCGAGCAGGATTTCCGAGACGCTGCCCTGCACCTGCATCAGGGGCAGCCAGTGCGTCTGGTGGAACACGCGCCCGCCGATGGTCAGCAAGTCCTGCAATTTCTTTTTCCCGAGCAATTCTTCCGCGCCATAGCCGAGCCAGCCGCAAAAGGTGGCGTTCGCCTGCACGATGGTGCCGTCGGCCGTGCACAGCAGCAAGCCGCAGGCCGCATGCTGGAACAAGGTATTGGCGTCAGGCAAGGAAGGCAGCATGTCGCGCATTACAGGTGCAGGCCGTCGAGAAAGTGACGGATGGCGCGGTAACTGGCATCGGGCGCGCTCATGTGCGGGCAATGGCCCACGTTCTCGACCACGTGCAGGCTGCTGTGCGGCAGCATGTCGCGCAAATACTCGCCCACGGGCGGTGGCGCGATGAAGTCGTCGCTGCATTGCACGATCAGCGCCGGCGTGCGGTTGTGCGGCAAGATGGCGCGGTGGTCGGACAGAAACGTGGCTTGCGCGAAATGCCGGGCGATGGCGGGGTCCGTGCGGCAAAAGCTGCTGGCCAGGTCGTCGCCCAGCGCCGGTTGGCCGGGCGCGCCCATGATGGCCGGCGCCATGCTGGCGGACCAGCCCAGGTAATTGCTGTCCATGGCACTCAGCAAGTCGTCGATGTCGGCACGGCTGAAGCCGCCCCGGTAGCCAGATGCCGCGTCGTCGATATAACACGGCGACGGCGCCAGCATGATTTGCGCGGCGAACAAGTCCGGCTCGGCGATGCTGGCCAGCAAGGCGCTCATGGCGCTGACGGAGTGGCCCACACAAATGACGGGGCCGCCGCCGACGGCATGGATGACTTGCCGCAAATCGGCGCCATGTGCGTCCAGGCGCGCGTAGCGGCCGACATCATAGGCGTCCAGGTCGGAAGCGCCGCTGCCGACCAGGTCGAACAGCACCGTGCGGTAGCGGGGACGAAACAGCGGCTCCAGGTAGCGCCACATGGTCTGGTCGCAGCCAAAGCCATGCATGAACACCATGGTGGTTGCCGCGCCCGCCTGCGGCGCAGCGCTGCATTCGCTCACGCGGACATTGTTCTGTTCTTCTATGCGCATGTTCGTCCTGAGTATTGCCACATGGAACTCAAATTGGCATCTTGCCAGCATCTTAGCATGCGCGGTTTGCCCCGGGCCAACACCAATGGCGCTGGACAAATGCCTTGCCACGGCGGATAATGAGAACGATTCCCATTATCAAAATACCAGGCCCGTGCCTGGCGTTCCCTGTGCGCCGCCATGGCGCCTGCTGGCGGCAACAAGCCGGTTTCATGTTGAAGGTTTGTACCGCATGCGCGCTTTCTGGACTGTCATACACCGCTGGGCTGGTCTCACCATCGCCCTCTTCCTCATCGTTGCGGGCCTCACGGGCGCCGTCACCTCATGGGACCATGAACTCGACGAGTGGCTCAACGCCGACATCATGGACACGCCCGGCCGCGGTCCCCTGCAGCAACCATTTGCGCTGGCGCAAAAGGTCGCCGCCGCCGACCCGCGCGTGGCGGTCAATTACATGACCCTGGGCCTGGAAGCAGGCCATGCGGCCGCCTTCATGGTGCGCCCCCTGACCGATCCGGCGACCAGCAAGCCGTTCGTGCTCGACTACAACACCGTGTACATCGACCCCGTCACGGCGCAGATCACGGGCACGCGCGATTCGACGGCGATTTCCCTGTCGCGCCGCAGCCTGATGCCCTTCCTGCGCCACCTGCACTACAGCCTGCACGTGCCCGCCTTCTGGGGCACGGACCGCTGGGGCTACTGGCTGATGGGGAGCATAGCCCTGATCTGGCTGCTCGACAGCATGGTGGCGTTGTACCTGACCACGCCACGCTGCCTTCGCCCACGCGCCCCGGACGAGGCGCCGCGCCACCGCGACGCCGCCAGCTGGTGGCAGCGCTGGAAACCGTCGTGGGTGGTGCGCTGGGCAGCGGGCGGCTACAAGCTCAATTTCGACCTGCACCGCGCGGGCGGCCTGTGGGTGTGGGCCATCATCATCGTCGTCGCGTTCACCTCGTTCTCGTTGAACCTGTACCGCGAAGTGTTTTATCCCGTCATGTCGCTGGTGTCGACCACCACGCCGGGCCCGTATGAAACGCAGACGCCGGCGCCGTACGGCAGCTACATCACGCCCGTGATCGGCTTCGAGCAGGCGGTAGCCATTGCGAAAAAGCAGGCCGTGCGGCGCGGCATCACGGCGCCCATCGGCGGCATTTACTATGGCGGCAATTATTCGTTCTACAACGTCTCGTTCTTCGACCCCGCCGACGAATTCGGCGCGGCCGGCATGGGCCTGTCGAACCTGTACGTCGACGGCATGGACGGCAGCATCATCGGCCAGCACAAGCCGTGGGAAGGCACGGCCGCCGATGTCTTCGTGCAACTGCAATTCCCCCTGCACTCGGGCCGCATCCTCGGCTTGCCGGGACGCATCTTGATGTCCTTCATGGGCATCATGGTCGCCATGCTGTCGGTGACGGGCATCGTCATCTGGGAGCGCAAACGCCGCGCGCGCCGGCTGCAGGCGAAGAGCCATTGAAATTCACCTAAACGCGCGACTTCACAACGCATAGCCGCCATCGCACTTCCGCACTTTACTACCCAATAGCCGGCACATGCCGGCTGTCTGCGCTGCGCGCTTGCCATGCGCCAGCCCGGCCAGCACCATCAAATGCAGTTTACTTGCATTAGCATTCCACGCGAGCTATTATTGCAACTCGATTGCATCTATGCATTCCGCTGTGCCTGCGTCCAGCGCCAGCCCCCATTCCGCCTTTTTAGAGAGTCCCATGCGCCATCACGTATTCGCAGCCGCCATGCTGTCCACTACCCCGCTCACTTACGCGGCGGACGACATCACCCTGCAGACCATCAACATCCGCGCAGACAAGCCAGCAACCATCGACAGCGTCGTTGTCGTTGAAAATACGCAAGCCCAGAACCGGACCCTGGGCGGCATGCTCGAGCATGTCTCGGGCGTGCAAAGCAGCGCCTTCGGGCCGAATGCGGGCGCACCAGTGATCCGCAGCCTGAGCGGCAGCCGCGTGCAGATCCTCGAAGATGGCCAGTCCATCCTCGGCATGAATGCGCTCAGCGGCGACATCAATATCCCCTTCGATCCGCTGTTTGCGCGCAGCGTCACCGTGAACAAATCGTCCGATAGCGTGCGCTTCGGCGGCAATGCCATCGGCGGCAGCGTCGACGTCGATTCCGGCCTCATTTCCAGGAAGATGGAGGACAAGCCAAAAGACCTGGAACTGGTCCTGCGCAAGGGCTTCAACGATGCCGACGCGCAAGGCTTGCGCGTCAACTTCAACGATGGCAAGCGCTTCTCGACGAATCTGCAACTGTCCTTCCAGAAAATCGGCCATTACGACATTCCCGGCAACAGCAAGGCCGGCGTGTGCAACAGCCAGCTGTTCCCTGCAAACGGTGGAGTCAACACCTTCCTGGCCGACAGTTGCCAGAAGGAAGCGCGTATCCAGCAGATCTACAACAAGGCCTCGCAACCGTTTATCGACCAGTTCATGACGGAAAATCCGGACTGGGCGGACGGTGATTTTTCCTTCTACACCAATCAGCCGACCTCCGTCTGGCAGCGCAAGACCTACGTCAATCCCGCCAACCCCGCCTACGTGCCCGGTACGCCGTCGACGACCAAGAGCAAGATCAACAAGGACGTGACGCCCGACTACCACGGCACCCTGGGCAACAGCCATGCCAGCAATGCCCACTTTGCCGTCGGCAGCACCTACTTTTTCGATCGTGGCTACGTGGCCGTCAGCGTCGATACCAAGAATAGCGAATACGGCGTCCCGGGTTTTTCCATGGAAAACAAGTCGTTCGGAGCGAACTATGACGAAGGGCTGCCCGTCGGCGTGGTGATACAGCAGGATAAATATGCGCTGGAAGCCCATCTGCGCGATCCCGTCGCATACCTTGAAAGCATGCAACTGCGCGTGTCCCGCCTGAACAATGCGTCGGGAGAGCGCCTGGGTTCCGCCAAGGCGAACGACTACCAGTTCGACACCAATCAGGCCGAACTGCTGATTGCGCACCGGCGCGCAGGGTCGTTGAGCGGCGTGCTTGGCCTGAGCCACAAGTCCCGGGATATCGCCGGCAGCGGGCCGCAGCGCTACCTTCCCGATACGAACACGGTCAGCCGCGCGCTGTTCCTCAAGGAAAGCCTCGACGTCGACTGGGCCACCTTCGATGCGGGCTTTCGCCATGAAACAGTGGAGCACGAGATCCGCAAGAGCGGCTTCAAGACGTCGCGAAATGCGAGCAATGCCACACTCGATGACAAGTCGTTCAGCCTGAACAGCTACAGCCTGGGGGCCTCGGCCAAGCTGGGCCAGTTGTTCGGTGCGAAGCTGCGCTATGCCGCCTCCGAAAGAGCGCCCGACGTCAATGAATTGTATGCGAGCAACCGCCACTATTCGATCATGACCCAGGAAGAAGGCAACCAGAAGCTGAAGGCCGAGCGCGCGAAGAGTACGGAACTCACCGGCCTGTTCGCCAACCGCGGCTTCCAGCTGTCGGCAACGGGCTACGTCATGCAGTACGAGAACTATCTCTACCTTGGCCATTCTGGAGCCCAGATGGCCAATCGCCTGCCCTTGAAGTACTGGAAACAGACCGATACGACGGTCAGGGGATTCGAAGTCGACGCCTCCCAGGTCGTGCAGCTTGGCGGCTACGGAAAATTGAACCTCTCCGCATTTGCCGACCTGGTCAAGAACAAGGCGGACCATCCCGACAAGCTGCGCGCGCACAACGACGGCGCCTACCTGCCCAACATGCCCACCAACCGCTACGGCGCGCATCTGCTGTGGGAAAACCAGGGCTGGAAGGCCAGACTGTCCGGCACCCGCTATGACAAGCAGAAGTACCTGGGCAAGAGCGTCAGCGAGGAAGTGCCGCTCGACGGCTACACCATGGTGAATTTCCAGGTCAGCCGCGCATTGCAGGTGCCCAATTCGCCGTTTGCAGGCATCGAGGTGTTCATCAGCGGCAGCAACCTGCTCGATGCGGATGCCAGGCCGCACAATTCGCCGCTGAAATACATCGCGCCCTTGCCGGGCCGCAGCTTCCAGCTTGGATTGAGCGCCAGGCTGTAAGGCGCGGCGCCGCCACGGACAACGCTCAGGAGCGCGATCCCGGCCCGCTCTTAAACAGCGCTATCCCACGGCGCCGACAAGCGCACGGCGCAATTGATCAAGCCCACCATCGAATACGTCTGCGGAAAATTGCCCCACATTTCGCCCGTCACGGGGTGCGTGTCTTCCGACAGCAAGCCCAGATGGTTGCGCGCCATCAACATCGTCTCGAAGATTTTGCGCGCTTCGTCTTTCCTGCCGATGCGCGCCAGCGCGTCGATGCGCCAGAAGGTGCAGATGTTGAAGGCCGTTTCCGGTTTGCCGAAGTCGTCGGGCGCTTCGTAGCGGCGCATGTAGGGGCCGTCGCACAGCGACGCTTCCAGCGCGTCGACAGTGGCGATGAAACGGGGGTCCATGGGGTCGATGAAGTTGACTTCCGCCATCAGCAGGACGGAGGCGTCCAGGTCGCGCCCGCCCAGGCTTTCCGCGAAGGCCTGGCGCTCCTCGCTCCACGCTTCGCGCAGCAGACGTTCGCGGATCAGCACGGCGCGGCTGTTCCAGTGGTCGGCGCGGTCGTCCAGCCCCAGCTTGTGCGCGACTTTCGCCAGGCGGTCGCAGGCGGCCCAGCTCATCAGCATGGACGAGGTGTGGACCCTCGCCCGCGTGCGCAGCTCCCACATGCCCGCGTCCGGCTCCGCATGCAGGCGGAAGGCCTGGTCGCCCACGGCTTCCAGTGCGGCAAACTCGGCTTTTCCCGCCCGGTGGAACAAACGGTGGTCGAGGAAAGCCTGCGCGGCGCCCAATACAATATTGCCGTAGACGTCGTGCTGGAAGTGCTCCTGCGCCTGGTTGCCCACGCGCACGGGACCGTTGCCCCGGTAGCCGGGCAAGTGGTCCAGCGTCGATTCCGGCAATTGTTCTTCCAGGCCGATGCCGTACAGCGGCTGGATGTGGCCGCCCTTCGAGCGGGCGACGATATTCGTCAGCCAGCGCAGGTATTCTTCCATCGTGCCCACTTCGGACAGGCTGTTCAATGCGCGCACGACGAAGAAGGCGTCGCGCAGCCAGCAGTAGCGGTAATCCCAGTTGCGGCTGCTGCCCGGCGCTTCCGGGATGCTGGTGGTCATGGCGGCGATGATGGCGCCCGTGTCCTCATACAGCGACAGTTTCAGGGTGATGGCGGCGCGGATGACCACGTCCTGCCACTCCAGCGGCACGGCCAGGCGGCGCGTGTAGGTGCGCCAGTAATTGATGGTGTCCTTTTCAAAGATGCGCGCCGTCTCGTCGATGCCGCCGGCCAGGGTTTCATCGGGCCCCAGCAGGAAGTTGGCGGTGCCGCCCAGCACGAAATACGTTTCGCTCAACACATAGTTAAGCGATACATCGGTGTTCAGGCGCAAGGTCTGTTCCGGTCCCACGTAGCGGATGTGGTGGCTGCCCTGCGTGATCTGCGGCGCCAGCCTGCCCCAGTCGTAGCGGGGGCGCAGGCGCACGCGGATGCGCACGGCGTGGTCGAGCGGGCGCACGCGGCGGATCAGCATCAGCGGGCGGAACATGCGGTCGCGGCTGAGGAAACGGGGCGCGAAATCCGTGATTTCCACGCCGCGCCCTTCGGTGTCGTACAGGCGCGTGCGCAGTACGGCCGTGTTCGGCTCGTAACATTGCTCGCTGCGCGCATAGTTTTCAATGTCGATGGCCCACACGCTGCCGTTCTGCGTATCGTCCAATAATGTGTTGAAGACGGGATCGCCATCGAAACGGGGCAGGCAGGACCAGACGACCTGCCCGGCCTGGTCGATCAGGGCGCTGAAGGCGCAATTGCCCACCACGCCGCAGTTCAGGGACGCCTGCGCGGGCGGCGTACTGGCGGCGGACGCGTGCGCGCCGCTGGGTGTGTCATAGGATATCGTCATGGGCTATTCCTTCGAGGTCGGGGATACGGAGGCGGCCAGCAGCGCGGTGCGCAAGGCGCCCGGACTGGCCAGGCGCAAGGCAGCGGCGCTGGGGCCGAGGCCAACTTTCACGCCCTGCCCGCCTGCTTGTTGTACAAAGGCAAAGCCTGCCTCATCGGTGGTGTCGTCGCCCGCGAACACGGGCCGGCGGCCGGCAAACGGGGCTTCGCGCAGGAAGGCGGCGATGGCGCCGCCCTTGTCGGTGGCGGCCGGCTTGGCTTCCAGAACCATTTTGCCATGCAACAGCAACACCCCCGGGCACGCTTGCACGGCGGCCGTCATTTCCTGCACACACAGTTGCTCCAGTTCGGGCGCCAGCCGGTAATGCAGGGCCACGGCGCCGCGCTTCTGTTCCACCAGCAAGCCGGGGTGGACAGCGGCCAGCGCCTGGGCACGGGCCAGCACGGGAGAGACATCGGGCGTGGCCGCCACGTGCAACACGCCATCGGCGCCGCGCCGCTCCACGCCATGCACGCCGGCCACCGGCAAGACCAGGGGGGCCAGCATGGCGTCGATCTGCGCCACGGGGCGCCCGGAAATGAGGGCCAGCGCGCCGTCATGGCGCTCGGCCAGCAGCGCCAGCGCCTCGACCACGCCCGGCTCCAGGCGCACGCCGTCGGGCGTGGGCGCCAGGTCGACCAGGGTGCCGTCGAAGTCGAGGAAGACGGCTGTCCCGGGCGCACTCAGCAGTTGCAACAGGGCCGCGCTATCGTCAAGAGTCGGCGTCATCAGAGCCCCTTGCGCCGCTTGATGCGGCTGTGGGCGTCGATCTTGGTCATGACCTTGTCGCGCTGGCGCAAGCGGGCCGCGTCCAGCAGCATGCGCCCGGCCCAGCGGTAGACATTGAAATGCTTGACACGTGCCCGCATGCTTTTCATGCGCTCGCGCTGCTCCACGGGCGGCATCACGAGGCCACGGTACAGGGCATCGGCACCCTGTTCGATGTGATACGGGTTGATGATCAGCGCTTCGTGCAGCTCGCGCGCCGCGCCCGTGAATTGCGACAGCACCAGCACGCCCAGCTCGTCATCGCGCGCGGCGATGAATTCCTTGGCCACCAAATTCATGCCGTCATGCAAGCTCGTCACCATGCATACTTCGGAGGCGCGGAAGTAGCGCTGCAAGTCGTCCTGGCCATGATGTTCGGCTTTCAGCAGGATGGGCACGTAGTTGCCGCTGCCGAAGCGGCGGTTGATGCGCTCGACCATCTTGCGCACCCTGGCATCAAAACTTTGATATTCATCGAGCGAAGCGCGGCTGGGAGCGGCGATTTGCACGAAGGTAAAATTGCCGACCATGCCGGGCTGCTGTTCCAGCATGCGCTCGACGGCCTGGAAGCGCTCGACGATGCCTTTGGTGTAATCGAGGCGGTCCACGCCGATACCCAGCAAATGGTCGGCAGATACGCCCAGTTCGGCGCGGATTTGCGCGCGGCAGGTGGCCACGTCGGGCTGCGCCGGATTGTCCTCGGGCCAGGCGATGGAAATCGGGTAATCCTCGACCTGCGTCATCTCGCCGCCGTAGGAAATCGTGGATGCCTCCGGTTCGATGCGGGTTTCCAGATAGCGGTCCACCGTTTCGAGGAAATTTTTGCGGTGGAACGGCGTGTGGAAACCGAGAATCGTGCTGCCCAGCAAGCCGTCGAGGATTTCCTCGCGCCAAGGGCAAATGCCGAACGATTCCGAGTTGGGCCAGGGGATATGCCAGAAAGTGATAATCGTCGCCTTCGGCAAGGCTTCGCGCACCATGCGCGGCAGCAAGGCGAAGTGATAATCCTGCACCAGCACGACGGGATTGTCCGTCTTCGCCTCGGCGATCACCGCGTCGGCGAAGCGGCGGTTGACTTTCACGTACTGGTCCCAGTCGGACGAGCGGAACACGGGGCGCACGTGGGCGATATGGCACAGCGGCCACATGCCTTCATTGGCAAAGCCATAATAGTATCCCTGCTCTTCCTCTTGCGTCAGCCACACGCGGCGCAAGGTATAGCTGGGGTTCTCGGGCGGCACGGGCACGTGGTCGAGCTTATCGACCGTCTCGCGGTCGGCGGAACCGGCGCCATGCGCGATCCAGGTGCCGGAGCAGGCGCGCATCACCGCTTCCACGGCCGTCACCAGGCCGCTGGCGGGGCGCTGGACGGTAATGCCAGTATCTGTTTTCGTGTGGATATACGGTTCGCGGTTCGACACCACCAGCACCTGGTCGCCCTGCAAATCCGCTTCCAGCAGCGCGCGCAGCTTGTCCGGCGTCCAGTCGGATGACCAGCCGTTGTCGCCCTGGCGCTCCAGATGGTATTCCTGCAGCAGTTCGCGCAAGTCGCCGATCAGCGGCTGCATTTCCGGCGGCGGCGCGGGCGCGGCGGCGGGCGCCGTGGCGGTGGCCACCGCGCCATTGCTTTTCGGCAGCAATTCGCCCCGTAAAATATCCTTGACGGCGGACAGCCAGCCGCGCCAGCTCAGGTGGGCCACGAACACGGTCATCAGGGAAATGAGCACGGCCAGCACGGCCAGGAAGGCAAAAATGAAACGCTTGGTATCGGTATTGCGGCGCTCGACAAAGCTCATGTCCTGCACCAGCACCAGGCGGCCCAGCTGGGACGCGTCCTGCATGACGGGCGTTTCGCTGAGGTGGACTTGGCCTTGCGGCAGTTGCGCCAGGGATTTGTACAAGCCGCCCGTGGGAGGCGTGCTCCAGCAGCCGATGGAGGCCGGGTATTGCGCGGATTGATACAGCAAGTGGCCCGCATTGTCGCAAAAGCCGATGGCGATCAGGCGTTCGTCGCGCGTGGCGCCCTGGAACAGTTCGCCGATGCGGGTGGCGTCTTGCGCGGGCAGGTAGTCGGTGAGCGAAGGCCGGAGGGTTCCGGCGAGTAATTCTGCCCGGCTGTCGAGGTCGCGCACATACCAGCGCAGGGTGATATTGTCGAGCAAGGGTACCACGATATAAGCAAACAATCCCAGCACCAGGGCCAGTGGCAGGATGAAGCGCAAGGACATTCGGAGTGATCGTACTATCATCGTTTTCCTTTGCAAAAACAAAAAGCATGGCAAGTATGACTATATTTCCACTGCGGCGACGCGCGTTTGCTTTGCGTATTGAAACGTCAACGTGACATGGCGCAGCGCAGCAATTTCCTCCAGTATCCACGTTGATCCAAGTCTTATCCGTTCGGCAACGCACGCCCCCGTGACGCCATCTGCCCGTAAAATACCGGCTTCCGACATCCATTTCACCAATCACGAAGGAGTTTTCGCCTATGGATCTCAGCACGTTCCACTCGCTGATGGGAGGCCCGCTGCGCTCGGCGCTGACCGTGTTCCTCTCCGCCCTGCTCGTCACCATGGTCGCCATCGGCCTGCACCGGGCCGGCATCGGCTTGCTGAAAAAACTCGCCAATGGCCACCCATTCACCCGCAACCTCGCGCGCGTGGCCTTCCGCGCCAGCCAGCTGTCCATGATCGTCTTCGGCCTGCGCATGGTGCTGGCCAGCGCGCCCGACGACACGCCGGCACTGGTCGCCATGTCGCATATCACCAGCGTGGCGCTGATCATCGCGCTGACCTGGCTGGCCATGCAATGCATCGAGTCGCTTTCCATCACGATTTCCCAGATCAATCCCGTCGACGCGGCCGACAATCTGCGCGCGCGGCGCCGCATCACCCAGGCCCGCGTGCTGACGCGCAGCGCGCACGCCATCGTGGTCCTGCTGGGCCTGTCCTTCGTGCTGCTGACCTTGCCCGGCGCGCGGCAGATCGGCGCCAGCCTGCTCGCTTCGGCCGGCGTGGCGGGCCTGGTGGCCGGTATCGCCGCCCGCCCCGTGCTCGGCAATTTCATTGCAGGGCTGCAAATTGCGTTTTCTCAACCCATCCGCATCGACGACGTGCTGATCGTCAATGGCGAATGGGGCACGGTCGAGGAAATCAAGGGCACGTATGTGGTCGTGCGCGTATGGGATGAACGGCGTTTGATCGTGCCGCTGCAGTGGTTCATCGAAAATCCGTTCGAGAACTGGACGCATACCTCCTCGGACATCCTGGGCACGGTCTTCCTGTGGCTCGATTTCAGCGTCCCGATCGAACCGCTGCGCGCGGAACTGACGCGCATCTGCGAAGGCGCCGCGCAATGGGATGGCCGCGTCTGTACCGTGCAGGCGACGGATTCGAACGAGCGGGCCGTGCGCGTGCGCTTTCTCATCAGCGCGGTCGATTCGGGCACGGCCTTCGAGCTGCGCTGCATCGTGCGCGAGCAGATGCTGGCCTTTATCACGAGCAATTATCCGCACAGCCTGCCCCGCTTGCGTTCCACGCACGACCCCATCGAGGTGCATGGCATGCAGGCGCAGAACGACAGCGTGTCGCTGTACAAGGCGCAGAACAAGGCTTGACAAAACCCTGCGGCGCGGGCCTGGGCAACATCACCCTCGTCGTCCCCATCGTCGCGCACGGCCTGACCGTCAAACCCCTGCTGGAACGCTACTGGCGCAAATAACGGGTGCAAATAAGCACTGGCCAGCCCCCTTTGTCATTGCTGCAAAGCAATGTTTTGTCAATTGCCCCTATGGCGGCCGGAAATATTGTTAAGATCATTAAAAATGGCAAAAGAGAGAATCAATGAAACGAAGAAGCGTGCTGGGACTCGGCGTCTCACTGGCCCTGCTGCAAACGGGCTGCGCCACCGATCCGGCCCGGTTGGCGTGGGAAACGGAATTTGACGGCTTCATGCGCGATGGCCTGGCCCGCACGGAAACGCCGGGCATGAGCGTGGCCGTGGTGCGCGGCGAGCAAACCATCTTCGCGCGCGGCTATGGCTGGGCCGACATCCAGGCCGGCAAGAAGGCCGATGCCAATACGGTGTTCCATGTCGCCTCAGTCAGCAAGCTCGTCACCGCCACGGCCGTCATGATGCTGCTGGAACAAGGCGCCTTCCAGCTCGACGACAAGGTGGCGGCCTATCTGGACTTCCCGCTCATGCATCCGAAGTTTCCCGACGTGCCCATTACCTTTCGCCATTTGCTCAATCACACCTCGGGCATTTCCGATGCCGTGTACGACAAGACGACGGCGTTTGCCGTGCAGGGCGACCCGCGATTACCGCTGCGCGACTTCGTCAAGGGCTATCTGTCGCGCGGCGGCGCCTGGTACGACGCGGATCTGTCGTTTGCCGCCCGGCCCGGCACGGAATGGCGCTACAGCAATGTGGGTATCGCCCTGCTCGGCTATCTGGTGGGCCGCTTGAACCCCGACGGCCTCGACGCCTTTGCGCAGGAGCACCTGTTCGAACCGCTGGGCATGGACAACACGGCCTGGAACCTGGCCGGCTTGCCGCGGCGCGCCGTCGTGGCCCAACCGTATGCGCACAAGGAGCCGGGCCTGCAAGTGCTGCCGCCCGTCGGCTATCCGGACTGGCCGGCCGGCCTGCTGCGCAGCTCGGCGCATGACTTTGCCCGTTTCCTGGCCATTTTCAGCAATGGCGGCAGGGTCGATGGCCACCGCTATCTGCAAGATGCCACCCTGCAATTGTTTTTCGCCCCGCAAGCGACCCCCGTCGTGCCTGCCGACTCGTCCGTGCGCCAGGCCCTGGTGTGGCTGCTGCGCGATGTCGACGGCAAACCGCTGGCCACGCACAGCGGCGGCGACCCGGGTGCCGCGTCCGTCGTCTGCGTCAACCGCGCCAGCAGGACAGCCGTGCTGGCCTTCGCCAACGTCAGCGCCGACAAGGAGTTTCGTTCATTCCAGAAAGAAGTCGTGCTGCGCCTGCTGGCGCATGGGGGCAGCGGCGCGCCAGTTGTCAGGAAAAGCTAGGCGCCGAACCAGCCGCGCAGCTTCTCGGCCGCGCGCTGCTTGACGTCGGCCGTGATGTAGGTGGCGACCGTAGCGACGGCCGCCGCCAGCACGGCTAGGTCGTCCGCATAGCCGACCACGGGCGTGATGTCGGGAATCGCATCGATGGGCGAAATGAAATAGCCGAGCGCGCCATAGATGGCCGTCTTGGCCCACAGCGGGGTATTCGGCTGCTGCGCCGCGTAGTACAGCCACAGCGCTTTCTCGATGACTTCGCGTCCCGCCGTCTTGGCGAACTTGACGACCTTGTCCCAGAAGCTGTCTTCCGTGTATTTCTTTTCATACTGCTTGTCGGCTTGGGGGGCGTGGTCTTGTTCCAGATTCTTTTTTCTGCCAAACATCTGCTGCTCCTGTCTGCCGCGCACGGCGTTACGAATGCGCACCTTAGCATAACGGCGCGCAGGGGCGTTCGAACAGGCCTGTTTCAATGCGCAAACGCGGAAAACCTCGTGCCTGTGCTCGCATCGATGGCAAAAAACCGGGCGGCAAGCCGGTGATCAAGCCTGGCGCCCCGGCTGGCAGTGTGCAGACAGGGTGAGGGCATCGCTGCCGCAGACGGGCAAGGCGCCGTGGCCAACGTCGCGCGCCACAGGCGCCGGCGCGGCATCGCCCGCCGACGCATCGTCCGTGGTGAACAGCGTGGCCGACAGGATCGCCAAGGTAAACAGGCAAATCAGCAGGAACGGCTTGTTCACGTGAATGGACTGGTCTGGCTTTTGCATCGCATACTCCATCGGACTGGTTGGTTGTTGCAGCATGGGCACGATCATCGCGTGTTTCCCCAAGGCATACAATCGGACAGTTTCGACAAGATGGGTAGGACAGCGCTGACAGCGTTCATCCATCGAGACGCGTGTCGGCAGACTTGACACCGGCACCGGCCACGTCCAGCCAAGCCCTTGTTTTGACAGCACAATGTGTACGGGAACGCTTCCTGCTTGACCTCTTGCCTGGGCACGCTTGGCGCCAGTCGACGGGGGAACGATCATGAGCTTTATCAAACAGGTACTGCTGGCGCTGCTGCTGTGCGCAATGTCTGCCGCGCACGCCACCAGCATCGGCTACACGGCGACCCCGCTGGGCGGCACGCAGTGGCGCTACGACTATACCGTCAGCAATACCACCCTGGCCGTGCCCATCGCCGAATTCACCTTGTTCTTCAGCGTGGGCCAGCACGCCATGCTGCACGACATTTCCACGGCACCGGGCTGGGACGTGCTGCTGGTGCAGCCCGATCCCGCCATTCCCGCCAGCGGCTACCTCGATGCGCTGGCGCTGGCCGGCGGCATCCATCCCGGCGCCACGGCCACGGGGTTTTCCATCACCTTCGATTATCTGGGTGCGGGCAGCCCCGGCGCGCAGCCCTTTTCCATCCTCGACCCCGTCTCCTTCATCGAGCTCGAGACGGGCATCACGCAGGCGGCCGCCGTCGCCCTGCCCTCCACGCCATGGCTGCTGCTGGCTGGCGTGCTGGCCATGGCCTGCCTGGGCCGGCGCCGGCTGGCCGCCGCCGCGCTGGCCCCATTGCTGGCCATGAGTCTGTGCGCCTGCGGCGGGCCGAACGATCCCACCCAGCCGCCCGCGCCGAAAGTCATGCTGGCCGCCGCAGCGGCTACCAGCACCACCGCCCAGGCCGCCGGGGACTTCGAAGTGACACGGCTGGAGAAAGTGGGCGAGCAGCGCGTCAGCCGCACGGTCTGGGACTATACCTACCGCGTGCACATCCGCAACAACAGCAGCGCGGCGGCCAGCAATGTGCAAGCCGTGCTGGCCAGCGCGCCCGAAGGCAGCACCATCATCGATGGCGAGGTGCTGGCCGGCAGCATCGATGCGGGCACCACCGTCACGCCCGACGACACCATCACCCTGCGCATCGAGCGCAGCATCGCCTTCCAGAGCACTGGCCTGACGTGGACCTTCAGCGCCAACGCCGGCATCGTCCTCGCTCCCGTGCAGCCCGCGCAAGTGGTGACGCTGTCGCTGGCCGAGCTGGGTTTGACGGACGGCGCCGACAGCGTCAAGGTCAGCGGCGCCGTCACGGACGTGCTGCTGCAGGACGGTAGCCTGCGCTTTTCCACGCCCGGCGACACGGGCGTCGACCAGCACGCGCAGTTTTTTCTCAGCAAAGGCAACAGCGTCACCACCCTGAACCTGCTGATCCAGACGGAACTGCCCACGGCCGTGGAAACCTATGTGGAAGCGGACGACGACGGCAACTTGCCCGCCACCGCGCCCGTGCTGGCCATTGCGGGGCTGGGAGCGAACAACCGCCTGCAGCCGGGTGCCCTGGCGTTCCGCCTGGTGGGCGCGCCGTCACTGGCCCTGCAGGACGACAGCGACGGCTTGCTGTCCAGGCCGAACGGCGTGGCCGTCAGCCTCAGACAGTATTGGGCATTCGATGCGGCCAGCGGCACCTTCAGCATCAGCGCCACGGCCATGCAGCAATTGCTGGCGTCCTTGCCCAACGGCAGCTATGACCTGAACCTCAATTTCGTCTCGCAGGATGGCGAATTCACGGCCAGCTATGCCTTGATCGTCGTCAAATCTGGCAGCGTGCTGCAAGGACAGCTGCGCACACCGGCGGGCGGCAATGCCACAGGGCTGGCCGGCAAGAAAATGTTATTGACTGGCTACAACAACCACCAGCGCCAGGTGGCCGTGGTCGACGCCACAGGTGCCTTCCACTTCGATGGCGTGCTGCCCGACACCTACCAGCTGACCTTGAACGACCTGGTCCACCCGAACGTGGTCAGCGTCAGCGCCGTCGTCTTCGACAACAGCAGCACCGTCAGCGTCGGCATCGTGTATCCGTACGGACCCGGCCTGGCCCAGCGCGCCGCCACGGCGCAGAGCTATGTGGCGGGCACGGTCACGCAGGATGGCGCCGCGCCGCCCGTGCGCGCGGTGCCCGCCAGTCCCCGTGCCGCGGGCGACGTCACGCCGCAGGATGACGAGGGCAGCAAGACGTTTACGGCCACGGCGGCCGCGCAAAACCAGACCATCACCTCGCCCGTCGCCTTCACGGTGCCCAAGGGCACGAAAAACGTGGGCGTGAAAATCACCGTCAGCACGGCCGAGTACCCCGTCTACACGACGGCGCAAAGCCAGTACAACGATACCTGGTCGTACGCCGTGACGGGACTGCCCGGCGTCAACCTGGCCGCCACAGGCGCCGTCAACCAGACGCATTACACGCGGGGCAGCATCGTCAGGACGGAATGCGTCGATGTCAGCAAGCAAACCAAGGAGGGGGATTTGAGCCTGGGCGGCAATGTCAGCGCCACGAATATCGGCGACAGCGCCCTGGCCACCGTCACGACGGTGGAGCTGAGTCTCGTATGCAAGGGTTTGAAGGTGACGCAGGCGAAGTTCAGCTCGCCGAACAAGGCCGCCCATCCCGTGCTGCAGCCGATCAAGCTGACGGGCAATCTGCCGGGGCCGTATGTATCCGTGTCGCAAGGCGCGGCCACGGCCACGCACACCTTGCCGCTGGAATTGCACTACACGCCGGCGGCGGCGACGATTACGGAAGTCCATATCGGTATTTCGTCCGGCGGCGGCGATCCCGCATTCAGCACGGAGAATTTATTGTCCCAGGCCAATACCAAGAGCGCGGGCAAGGTGACATTCCCCAGCCTGGTGCTGCCCGCCTTTGCCGGCGCAAAACTCGACAAGAAGGCCGTCGTCACCTTGCGCCTGAAGGGCAAAGTCGACAATACGGACGCCAGCTCCGATCCGGCCGAAGGTGGGCAAGTGGAATTCAAGGGCGACACGGCCTACATCCCCCTGTACCTGGCCAACAACGAGGCAGCGCTGGCGGCGCGGCGCTACGGCACGCGCGATGCGGGTGGCGATTCGTGGGCCACGCGCCTGGCCATCGCGTGGCTGGCGGGCAAGGCTTACCGCTTCGACGACATCAGCGGCCAGCACGTGACGCAGACAGCAACGGGCCGTTCCATCCTCGGCCACAGCGGCCACAGCGACGGCCAGCAGATCGACCTGCGCTACGCGGACGGCGCGGGCGGCTACACCGATGCGCTGGGCGGGCAGAACAATGGCGCGGCCATTTACCAGCTGATCCTCGACGCGAAGGCGGAAGTGGCGGCCAACCCCGCACAAAAGCCGAAACTGGCGGCCCTGCTGGCGTGGATCGCGGCGAACCGGGCCATGCTGGCCCTGGAAGCGGCGCCGGCCAGCACGCGCGTCATCTACATCGGCCCCAGCTTCGTCAAGCTGGCCCTCGTCGACGGGCGTTTTTCCGCCGCACCGACCGACAAGATCCCGGGCGCGGGGAGCTGGAGCAAGCCGATCAAAGTGCATATCGAAGCGGGACACCTGAGCCACTGGCACATCAGCCTGACGGCCCATCCGTGACGCCGCGACAGATTCAGGCGGGCAAATCGGCCAGTTCCAGCTCCGAAAACCCGGCCCGGCGCCGCGCTTCCAGGTTGAACGGGCCGCGCAGGGTGGGCGCTTCGTAGCGCAGCGCCAGCTCGGCATACGTGGCGCGCAGTTCCAGGCCCCTTTGGTCGCACAGGTAGCCATACCAGCGGTTGCCGATTTCCACGTGCCCCACTTCATCGCGCAGGATGATGTCGAGGATGGCGGCGGCGGCCAGGTCTCCCGCCTGGGCCAGCTTGGCGCGCAGCGGCGGAATCGCGTCGAGGCCCCGCGCTTCCAGGGTGCGCGGCACCAGCGCCATGCGCGCCAGCACGTCGCCGCGCGTCTTGTCGACCATTTCCCACAGGCTGTCGTGGCCGGGAAAGTCGCCATACGTATGGCCCAGCACCTGCAGGTGCGCCTGCAGCATGGCAAAGTGCGTGGCTTCTTCCTTGGCCACGCGCAGCCAGTCCGTGTAGTAGTCAAAGGGCAAGTCCGGGAAGCGCCACAGGGCGTCGAGCGCCAGGTTCATCGCGTTGAACTCGATGTGCGCGAGCGCGTGCACCAGCATGGCGCGCCCTTCCGGCGTGATCATCGAGCGCCTCCCCACCAGGCGCGGCGGCACCAGTTCCGGACGCTCGGGCCGGCCCGGCACGGAGCCGGTGGGCGCCAGCGGCGATTGCGCATCGAGAGAAAGCTGCGCTTCGGCCATGGCCGCCACCATCGCCACCTTGGTGGCCGGGTCCGGTTCGAGCAGGCAGGCGAGCGCAGTCGCGCGCAATTCCTGCGGCGCGGTGAAGGTCAGTGGGGATGTTGCGTGCATGGTGTTTCCTTCGTGCGCGTTCTTGAGCAAGGGGCGCAGTGTATCAAATAGCCTGCCCCACCAGCCAATCCAGCAGCGCCTGCACTCTCGCCGGCAGTGGCCGGGCGGCATGCACGAGGTAATACGCCTGCGGGCTGGCCAAGGCAAACCCGCCGAACGGCAAGACCAGCTGGCCGCTGTCGATCCACGGCTGCACCAGCTGGCGCCGGCCCATGGCCACGCCCGCATGGTGGATGGCCGCCTGCGCGCACAGGTCGGCGCGGTCGAAGCGCAGGCTGCGCGTGGGCAAGTTCACCGCAGGCGCCTGCCCGTCCAGCCACAGCCGCCATTCGGCATCGGGCGCGCAGGCGGGCCAGGCCAGCGTGTCGTGCAACAGCGTCGCGCTGGACAGGTGTTGCGGCGCATCTTGCAAGCCGTGCTCGCGTGCATATTGCGGGCTGCACACGGGCGCCAGCCATTCATCCATCAGCTTGCGCGAGGCCAGGCCGGGAAAGCTCCCGTCGCCATAGTGCAAGGCCAGGTCGACCTGGCCGGCGCGAAAGTCCACGCTGTCATTGCCCACGCGCAAGTCGATCGACACATCGGGATATTGCGCAGCGAAGCTTGCCAGGCGCGGCACCAGCCAGCACTGCGCCACCGAGGGGCGCGCATGCACGCTGACGCTGCCCGCCAGCGTGTCGCCGCCGGCCAGCGCCGCCTGCAAGCCGTCCCAGCCAATTTGCAACGCGGCGAAGATGCGCTCGCCGTCTGGCGTCAGCCTGACTTGCCGCGTCAGCCGTTCGAACAGGCGCAGGCCCAGGCTCGCCTCCAGCCGCGCGATGCGGTGGCTGACGGCGCTGGGCGTGAGCGCCAGTTCCTGCGCGGCCAACGCAAAGCTGGCGTGGCGCGCCGCCACGAGAAACGTATGCAGATTGGCGAACTGGCTGGCCGTCAGCGTACCTGTGAGCGCCACGCCGGCCGGCATCACGCGCCGCCGGCCGCCAGCAGCGCGCGGCCACGCGCCACGTAAGCGGCCATTTCTTGCTCCGGCACCATGCTGCCGCCCGTGCCCCACACCAGGTGCGTGGCGGTATCGAGGTGCGGCTGATATTGCGGCGCGGCCAGCACGGGGGCGATGCCCGCGAAACCGGCCACGGCGGACGGTTCCAGGCGCAGGCCTTGCGTTTGCTCAAGCTGCGCCAGCAAGCGGTAGAGTTCTTCATCGCTGACGGTGACGTAGCCGTCGATCAGCCGCTGCATGGCGCGCCCCACAAAGCCCGACGGGCGGCCCACGGCCAGGCCATCGGCGGCCGTGAGGTTGTCGATGCCGATCTCCCCCACGCTGATGCCGTCATGCAAGCCCGTGTGCACGCCCAGCAGCATGCACGGCGAGTGGGTCGGCTCGACGAAGACGCAGTGGACGGCATCGCCAAAGGCCAGTTTCAAGCCGAAGGCCACGCCGCCGGGGCCGCCGCCCACGCCGCACGGCAGGTACACGAACAGCGGGTGCTGCGCATCGACGGTCACGCCGCTTGCGGCGAACTGGGCTTGCAGGCGCTGGCCCGCCACCGCATAGCCGAGAAACAGATCGTGCGAGTTTTCATCGTCGACGAAGTGGCAAGTCGGATCATTCTCCGCCTGCCTGCGCCCCGCTTCCACGGCCACGCTGTAGTCGTTCGCGTATTCGACGACGGTGACGCCATGGCTACGCAATGTGTCCTTCTTCCATTGCCGCGCGTCCGCCGACATGTGCACGGTGGCGCGAAAGCCCAGGCGCGCGCTCATGATGCCGATCGACAAGCCCAGATTGCCCGTGGAGCCGACGGCGATCGCGTACTGGCCAAAGAAGGCGCGCACGGCGTCGCTGGCCAGCAGGCTGTAATCGTCGCCCTGCTTCAGCAAACCGGCGTCCAGCGCCAGCATTTCCGCATGTTTCAGCACTTCATAGATGCCGCCGCGCGCCTTGATCGAGCCGGAAATGGGCAGATGGCTATCCTGCTTGAGCCATAGCTGACCGCTCGTCATGCCCAACGTTGCCTGCATGGCCGGCAGCGGCACGACGGGTGACTCGATGATGCCACCGCTGGCCTGCGTTTCCGGAAACGCCCTGGCCAGGTAGGGCGCAAAGCGCGCCAGGCGCGCGCTGGCCTGCGCCACATCGTCCGCCGTCAAGCCCACCTCGTTCAAGGCCTCGGCTGCCGGCGCAATGCCGGGATTGAACCAGCTCAAGGGCTGCAAGGCCATCAGTTCTGTAATCAGGGGAAATTTTTCGCGCAGCGCGGCGATGGCGGGAGTGGGCAGCATGGCAACCTCGTCAAGGAACAAGCCATGATTAGACCGCATCCGGGCGCCGCTGGCAAAGGATGGTTGATCAGGCAATGGGTGATCAACCGTCATCTATCGACGCCCTGATGGGTCAGTGACATACCCAGGGACAGCTGTCCGGACTCGCGCGGGCACAGACAGCCGGGCATCAGGCGCGTTGGCGGGCCAGTCTGCGCTGCCAGTGAATATGCGGAACGTTGATCCGGGTCTGGACGCTGCCATTCCATTCGGTAACAAAACCATGGCGCTGCAAGGTACTGATGATCAGCGCGGCAATCGCCGCCTTGCCTTCGTCGGTATCCTGCAGGTCGCCAAACGACAGCATGATGCCCTCTCCTGCCACGGCCCTTTCCAGGTCCTGACCATGATAAAAGCAGTAGCCTCGGTAAGTCCCGTCCGGCTGCTGGGCGTGCATCTCGCCAACGTCGTCAAAGGCGTCATCGGTCGTGTAACCGGCATTTTGCAGCGCGATAAGCATCGCGCCATGCAAGTCGGCAAAGACCGCATCGAGCCGGTCGCAATCGGTCTGCAATGGCCAGTCCTTCTCTTGCTCCTGCTTTTTATGCAATTCCTGCGCGATCAGATCCCGCAACATCGCTTCATCGACATCGCCGTCCAATACATCGTCCAGGCATTCATTTGCCGCGCGGCTATCATAGAAACCGGACCATACCCAGCTTTTGATCTGCTCTGCGAGATACAATTCATCTTCGTTCATGCCTGCCCTCTTTAAAGGTCAGTATCCGCATTTTCAGCATAGACAATGCAAACACCAAAAAAATGCCCGACGTGACTATCTCAAAATTACACAACTGTACTTGCTTTTCCCGCATGACTTCAAATACATCAATCATCACTTGTTCCAGCGCAATGTAAGGTGGCGATAGCGTGGCCGCAACCATGGCAATCCTATGTTGTTAGCGTGTGATTTTCTTTCCCTGGCCGCTTACGGCCGGGCCGACCTGTCACCGTTTTTTTCTTTCAACTGCTCACGCACTTTCTTCGGCATAAAAAATTTCCTAAGCATAATAATCGGCATCAACATCACTGCCACCATGGTGGCATCCTTGCGCTTCAACTGAAGAAGGAAAAGGATCAGTACTCCAGCACCAAGAGCCCATCCCGTATATGCCAGGACTTTCAATCCACCTGCAAGCGCAGACAGGCCAACAATGACAGCAATGGCAACACATCCAATGAATACATCATTTTTACTTTTATTCATGTTGAATCAACAGTAAATCCACTTATGCTTTCAACGAGGCAGAACCGGCTTCATACCATACCCGAATACCGCGCTCAACCTTGACTAGCGCCATCCAGCCCCTGGTTTCCGTGATGGTTTCGATACTAACCGGACGAATTCCGTTATTCATCAGCCATTCATTGGCCAATACCAGCGACCGGTCCATGCCGTCAGAGAGCGGACTGCCCGGCGTGGTCGAGCGAAAATCTTTAAATGCGATCATGTACACCTTTTTTTATTAAGTCAGCATCATTTCAGCAGACAAAGCCTTCCGCCTTCATTATCGTAGCCATGTGCGCCAAACGCCGAAGCAGGCGCCAGACAGGATAACAAATTGCCAGGATGAAACATGCACACATTGTCACGAACATGGCGCTCGCTGCTGCGGCGATACCGGCGGGCGCCTTCCTTCCGCAACGGCGGCAGGAAGGCGCCAACACCAATTGCCAGGCTTAGAACGTCAGCTGCAGCCCCAGATCAATCGACCTGCCCTCGGCCGGCAAGGCTTGCAACGCCCCGCCATTCGCTTTCAGCCCCGACAAATACACGCCACCGAGCGGGTCCGCATACGCGCGGTTGAACAGGTTGCTCACGCCCGCGCTCAGGCTGGCCATCTTGCTCAATGCCACGCTGCTGCGCAGGTTGACGAGCGCGTAGCCGCCCGTTTCCGGTTCGACGCGGCGCGCATCGACCTTGTCCTTGCGGGCCACGATCTTCGTTTCGATGCGGCTGCTCCAGGCGCCCAGCTTGTGCTCGACGGCCAGCAAGGCGTTGAACGGCATCATGCGGTACAGGTCGCCGCCATCGCTGCGCTTGCCCCGCGTGTATGCGGCGTTGCCGCTGGCCGTGAAATTGCCCCAGCGCGTGCTGCGCACCAAAGGCAGCTGCCACGCCAGATTCACGCCATACAGCTTGGCGTCGTGGTTGGCAAAGCGCAGCAAGTTGCCATTCGCGCCCATTTTCATGTACGGGTGGAAGGACGCCAGCACATCGACGTCGATGTAATTGTCGACCTTGCTGTAGTAAGGATTGACGCGCAGGAACCAGCCGTCCTCACCGCCGCCATGCCAGTCGGCCGTGAAGGCCGCCGTGTAAGCCGTCTCGGGTTTCAAGTCGATATCGCCCACATAGCCGTTGCCGTCGCCAAACCAGTTGGTCATGGTCATGGCCATCGAGCCGCGGCCCCACGAATAGCGCTCGTACAGGTTGGGCGAGCGCACCTTGCGCGCCAGCGCGAATGCATAGCTGCTGGCCGTATCCGGCGTGAAGGTGGCTTGCGCCGAGGCATCGATATTCGTGTCGCGCTGGCTGCGGCTGCGCGCATTGAAAGCCCTGGCGGCCATCAGGTCCGGCATGTTCATCATGTTGGTGCCGTACGATTGCACGTCGCCCGCATCCATGCGCACGGATTCGCCGCGCACGCCCAGCACGCTCGTCCAGCGCGCATCGTGCCGCGTTTCCAGCTCGCCGAACAGCACGGTGCGGTCGCGCTTGCCGTCGTTGATGTTCAAATAGGTGCGCGGCCCCATCATCATGGAACCGGGCACGGCAGGCCAATAGTCGTCGAGGCGGAAAGCGTGCCACTCCTGCCCCAGGCGCAACTCGCCCGCCGCCATCGGCAGGCTGGCCATCAGCGCATAGCCCGTGTTGCGGCCATGCGCGAGCATCGGCATCGTGCCCTTGCGCTCAGGCGAGAAAAAGCCCATTTCATGGTCAGTCTGCTGCCAGTAGGCGCGCGCATCGAGCACGCCCCAGCCGAACTCGCCTTTGTAGGCGAGATTGGCGAACTGGCCGTGGTTGTCCGTCATGTCCATGTACTGGTTCGGAAAACCCTGGTACGGGATGTGCTGCACGCCGGCGCGCAGGGTCAGTTGCTGTCCATCGCGTTTCGCCGCCAGCACGATGGCCTGGTTGATGCTCTCGAACATGCTGGCCAGCACTTTATTGCCGTGACCATCGTCATAGCTGTGGCCACGCGTATAGGCGCCGCTGTAGCCGACGCTCAGGCTGTCGCTGGCGGCCGAGGCGTTCACGCTGGTCGCCACGCTGTTGTTGACGCTGCGCCCCGAGACGGCAAAGCCGCCTTGCGTCAGCAGCCCTGCGCCAGGCTGGGCGAACACGGGCGCGTTCGATTGCACCTCGATGGTGCCGGCGATGCTGTCGCCACCCGCGCTGACGGGTGTGACACCCGCGATCAGCCGGATGCGCTGCACTTGTTGCGGATCAATGTAGGACAGCGGCGCATTCATATGATTGGCGCAAGCCGACGTCAGTTCCATGCCGTCGATGCGAATCTTGATGCGGTCGTCCGCAAAGCCATTCACTACAGGCAAGCCGGATACGCCGCCGCCGGCCGCCACGCTGTAGCCGGGCGTGCTGCTGAGCATCAGGGCCGTGTCGGCGGCGGGACGGTAGCCGTCACCGATGGCTGTCACGATGACTTTCATCTCGGGCAAAACATCTTCAGTGCGCGTTTGCGCCACGGCAGGCATGGCGATGGCGAGGGAAATCAATAACGGTAAATGTTTCATGGTGCTGCTTTCAGATTCTGTATGGGTAAGACGAACGGACGCCAGCGCAGCGCAGTGCCGCGCGGCGCAAGGCCGTTCAGGGAAAAGGACAGATCAGAAAGCGGCGGGCGGGCCGCGCGGCTGGACGGGCGTCCAGGCGAACAGTGGCGTGGCGGATTGGTAGAACAACAGGGGCAGCAAGCCCGTGAGGATTTCTCCGGAAGCGAGCACGAGGGTCGTTGGGGGAATATCGAGGGTGGCCGCATGCATGCTGCAGCACGGGCAATCGCCCATGCGCATGCTGCCCTTGGAGGTATCGGGCGCGTCCGTGGAGAGTGTTGCCGGCAGCATGGTCATGCCACCGGCCACCGAGCAGATTTCCAGGCTGGGCACGGCCAGGCCGCTGGCGACCGTCAGCGCGCGCGACACCGTAGGGGCGAGCGTGGCCAGGAAGATGGCGATACACGCGATCCACAGGACGATGCCGGCCTTGCCTTTGCTGATGAACATGGCAACATTGTATCAGGGCAAGCACCCTGCGCACAGGGCGCAGGTCAAACCTGACTTACAAATCCACCTTTATGCTCAGCTTGATGGCGCGCGGCGCGCCGGACGCCAGACGCGTGCCGGCGCCGGCCCAGTAGCGCTTGTCGGCAAGGTTCTCCACGTTGAGCTGCCACACGACAGACTTGTTCATTAGCGTGCTGGCATAGCGGGCGCCCGCGCTGAAAAGTGTCACCCCGCCGAGGAAAGCCTGGTTCAGGTCGTTGACGGGACGGGCGCTATAGTAATACGCGCCGCCATTGACGGACAGGCCCGGCACGGCGTCGAACGCGTAGGCGAGAAAGGCGCTGCCCGTGCGTTTCGACGCGTTTTCCGGCGCCTTGCCGTTGTAATCGGCGTTGATGTGGGCAAACTTCGGGTCGAGCAACTGCGCCGACGTCTGCCACGACAACTGGCGCGTCAGCTTGCCCTGCGTCGACAGTTCCATGCCACGGTAGCGCTGTTCGCCGTCCGACGTAAACACATTGCTGGCATTCGTGTAGTAGCCGGGGCGCGTGATGTCGAACAGCGCGGCGGAAACCAGGGTGCCGCCCGGCGTCAGCCAGCGCGCGCCCAGTTCTTGCTGTTTGCTCACGCCGGGCGCCATCTTGACGCCCTGGTTGGCGGTGCCCGTCGGGCCCGTCTCGCCCTCTTCCAGCCCGCGCGCCGTGGACGCGTAGAACGACAGCTCGGGCGTGGCCTTGTAGATCAATGACGCCATCGGCGTCGTCTTGCTGACGTCATAGTGGCTGGCGCCCTGGTCGCTTTGGTAGCTGCTGCGGCGCACGCCGATGACGCTTTGCCATTGCGGGCTGAAGACCATGCGGTCAAGCGCGTACAAGCCCGTGTCACGGGTGTCGAGCGCGGCCGTCGTGGGCGAAGCCGGCTTGGGACCGAACACGACATTCGTCACGGGCACGGGGTTGTACAGGTTTTGCGATGCAATCGTGTAATTGCTCTGGTAAATAGGATCTTGCGACTTGTCCGTGCGCGAGGCGCCCAGGGTCAGTTCATGGGCGATGTAGCCCGTGTGGAAATTGCCGGCCAGTTCAGCGCGCAGCAAGTCCGACGCCGTCACGCTGTGCTGGATATTGCCCGTGATGCGCCCCGCCCCTGTGGCCAGTGCCGCCGCGTTATTCAGGCGAAAGATCGCCAGACGGCGGTCGCGCGCCGTTTCCGAATGGCCCGCTTCCACCGTCAAGGCCCAGCCGTCCGTGATGGCGTAATCAGCGCGCAATTGCGCGTTTTTCGTTTGCGCTTCGAAAGCCGACCAGTCGGGGCCGATCAGCTGGCGCGGATCGACGGCGCGCGGCAGGCTGATCACGCCTTTCACGGCCGTGGGCAAGGCCACGCCCGCCTGCTCCGTCACCTTGCGGCGCTCGTATTCCAGGTCCGCCTTCAGCAGCAGTTTATTGCTCACGCGCCAGTCGAGCGCCGTGGAAATGAAGCGGCGGTTGCCGTTGCCGACATGGTCCAGATAAGAACCCAGGGTGCCGCCGGCCGCGTTGATGCGCACGCCGAATTGCCGCTCTTCGCCAAAACGGCGGCCCACGTCGACATTCGCCACCGCGCTGCCACGGTCGTCCAGAACCAGGCCCATGCTGGTGACGGGTAGGCTGCCGGCCCGCTTGGTGACGAAGTTGACCACGCCGGCCGGCGAGGTAAAGCCGTAGTACAGGGCCGAGGCGCCCTTCAGCACTTCCACGCGCTCCTTGTTTTCCATGGGCACTTGCGAGAAGTTCATGATGGGCATGGAACCGTTGAGGCGGTAATTCGTGCGGTTTTCCACGGCGATGCCGCGTATCACCAACTGATCCCACGTTTCGCCGCCGTTTTGCTGGCGCGTCACGCCGGCCGTATTGCGCACGGCATCGTACAGGCCGGAGACGGCTTGCTGTTCCAGCAATGCGCGCGTGATCACGTTGACGGTCGATGGCACGTCCATGATGCTGGCACCACGGAAACTGCCCGCCTCCGTGGTGAGCGGCACCAGGCCTTGGGCGCGGGCGCCCGTCACCTGCACGGCTTGCATGACTTTCTCATCGCCAGCCGTCAAATCGTCTTGCCCAGTGGCAAAGGCCGCAGGGGAAGCGAAGGCCAGCGACAGGGCGGCGGCGACTGGAAGCAAGCGGGTGCGGGGAAAAATGACAGGCATGAGTTCAGGCTTTCAATATGTACAGATGGAAACTTACGGTTAACGGCCATGATACCGATAATGAGAATCATTATCAAGTGAGAGTGAGTTTGTGTGAGTTTTATAGAAGAAACAAGGCCACCATGGCGCCTGTTATCATATGAACACGTTTGGATTTTGCAGACGAGGCCGCAAAGAGGCATACTGACAGTCACGGCGCACCCGATGCGCCGCCCAACAAGATCAAAAGGTAAGTTCGTGAACACAATTGACAAGAAAAGCGTGCAGACGAAAACATTTCGCTGGAAACGCTGGCAACGCTGGGCCGTTGGCACAGGCTGCGCCCTGGCCGCCTACAGCGCGGCCGGCTTCTGGCTGGTGCCCTACGTCATCAAGCACCAGCTGCCCACATTTGCAGAAAAAGAACTCGCGCGCCAGGCCAGCATCGCCGACGTGCGCTTCAACCCGTTCACCTTGCGCCTGGAAGCGGACCAGATCGCTTTCAGGGAAGCGTCCAGCGCAAACAATGCGCCGCTGCTGTCCATCGGCGCCCTGGCCGTGCAGCTGGAATGGAAATCCATCGTGCGCCGCGCCTGGAGCCTGGCGGAAATCCGCATCACGGCGCCGCAGGCGCAGCTGACGATCACGCCGGATGGCAAGTTCAACCTGGCTGAAGTGCTGGCCACCTGGCAACGCAATCACCCGGAAAAAAGCGAAGGCGGCATGCCGCGCCTCGTCATCACCCACTTTGCGCTGGAACAAGGCAAAGTGGATTGGCAGGACCAGAAGGCGGGCTATGCGGACAACTTCACGCCAATCAACTTTACGCTCGACAATATTTCCACCCTGCCCGACGCCAACGGCAGCTACAGCCTCAGCGCCGATGCGGCGCGCGGCGGCAAGCTGCACTGGCGCGGCACGGCTTCGCTCAGCCCGATTCGTGGCGAAGGCGAACTGATACTGAACGACGCTTCCCTGCCCGGCCTGGCCGCGTATCTGAAAGCCTATACGCGCGCCACGGTGACCAGCGGCAAGCTGTCGGCGCGCCTGCCCTACGCCTTTTCCTATGCGGACGGCACGCTGCAAGCGACCGTCAAAGGCGCTGGCCTGGCCTTGCGCGACCTGGCGCTGGTGCAAGACGGCAAGGGTGCGCCATTTACATCGCTGGACACCTTGGGCATTGCCGGCGTCAACGTGGACCTGGCGCGCCAGAGCGTCACGGTGGATAAAGTCAATCTGTACGGCGGCAAGGTGGCCGTGCGGCGCGACAGCCGCGGCGAGATCGACGTGGCGAACCTGATGCTGCCAGGCAATCCCGCACCTGCGGCGTCGGCCGCCGCACCCGCCGCGCCATCGAAACCTGGCAAATGGAAAGTGGACTTGCATCAGCTGGCGCTGGCCAACGTGGACGTGTCCGCCATTGATGAAACCGTCTCGCCGGCCCTGCAGCTGAGCGCGAAACAGTTGCAACTGCAGCTGCAACTGGGCTTGCAACAAGGTCCAGCGGGCATGGCCACCGTGATCGACGGCGCCAATTTCAGCCTGGCCGATCTGGCCATGCAACGGGGCGCGCAAACGCCGTTCAGGCTGGCCCAATTAGGATTTAGAGACGGCAAGATCGACCTGGCGGCGCATACCGTGCACCTGGGCGCCGTGACGGCCAGCGGCGCGCAGATCGACCTGGCGCGCAACCGCCAGGGCGAGTTTGCGATTGCGCAAAAGCTGCCCGTGTTTGCCTCCGGCAAAGCCGACGCAGACAGGGAAACCCCGTCCGCGCCTTGGTCCACCAAGGTAGACAAGGTGGAACTGAGCAAGTTCGGCGCCCGTTTCGACGATGCGGGCACTGGCATCAAGGGCAACCTGCAGGATGCCAGATTGTCCCTGCAAAACGTCAGCAACGACATGCAGCAGGCGCTGCCGTTCGAGCTGGGCGTGGGCTTGCGCGAAGGCGGCTTGCTCACCGCCAAGGGCAAGTTCGTGCCGGGCACGGGCGCCGTCGATGCGCAGCTGAATCTGCAACAACTGACCCTGGCGCCCGTGCAACCCTTGCTGGCGCAGCATGTGAAACTGAAGCTGGCAGGCGGTACCCTCTCCGGCAGCGGCCGCCTGACGACGGGCGGCGGCGCGCCAACAGCGCCCAAGGTCCGTTATGAGGGCGGCGTGGATATCGCCGGCCTGGTGCTCAATGAAACGGATGGCAAGCGTTTCGCCTCGTGGAAAAGCGTGCGCGCCGACAAGCTGACGGCCAGCGTGGGCCCCGATTTTGTCGACATTCCCGAGCTGCGCGTGGTCGAACCGAACGCCCAGCTGATCATCGAAAACGACCGCAGCCTCAATGCCCAGCGTTTGCTGGTCAAGGCGCCGGAACCAGCTGCGGCGCCAGCGACCACGGCGACGCCGACAACAGCCGACGCTGCCTTCCCCGTGCGCGTGCGCCGCGTGCGCCTGCAAAACGCCAAGCTGGACTTTGCCGACCTGAGCTTGCGACCCCAGTTCGCCGCCAAGATTTATGAACTCAATGGCGTCGTCACGGGTCTGTCGACCAAGCGCGATGCGCGCAGCCAGATCGAACTCGATGGCCGCATCGATGAATTCGGCCTGGCCCGCGTGCGTGGTCAATTAAATCCGTTCGCGCCGACCGACAACACGGACTTGAACGTCGTTTTCAAGAACGTCGACATGGTGTCCGCCTCGCCGTACACGATGAAGTTCGCCGGCTACAAGGTGGCCGAAGGCAAGATTTCGCTGGACTTGCAATACAAGGTGCGCAACCGCCAGCTCGACGGCACCAACCAGGTCGTGCTCGACAAGCTGACCCTGGGTGAACGCATCGACAGTCCGGACGCCTTGAAACTGCCTTTGGAACTGGCGCTGGCCATCCTCAAGGATAGCGACGGGCGCATCGACCTCGGTTTGCCCGTGTCGGGCGACATGAACGACCCGCAATTCAGCTATGGCGCCTTGATCTGGAAAGCCGTGGGCAACGTGCTGACGAAAATCGTCACGGCGCCGTTCCGCGCGCTGGGCAACTTGCTGGGCATCAGCGCCGACAAGCTCGAATCGATCGACTTCGATGCGGGCAGCGCCGTGCTGCTGCCGCCCGAGCGGGAAAAGCTCAAGCAGGTGGCGCAAATCCTCGCCAAGCGCGAACAGCTGAAGCTGGCCGTACCGGGCCAGTACAGCGACACGGACGGGGCCGCCCTGCGCGCCCAGGCCGTGCGCCGCGCCGTGGCCGCCAAGGGCGGCATCAAGCTCGAAGCGGGCGAAGAACCTGGACCGTTGAACCTGGGCGAACGCAAGGTACGCGGCGCCCTGCGCGAGCTGTACGGCGAACGCTTCGGCAAGGCCGAGCTGGACAAGCAGAAGAAAGCGGCGGAGTCGGCCGCTCCTGCGGTAGTGGCGGCCTCAGCTGCCGCCTCCGCACCGGCGGCAACAGCCAAAATCCCCGTCCTGCAGCGCCTGGGCAAGCTGATCGAAGGCGAACCGCAAGTGGCCGACACGGGCGCCTTCTATAACGGCTTGCGCGAGCAGCTGGAAGCCAAACAACCCCTGCCTGCCGATGCCTTGAATAAACTGGGCGCCCAGCGCAGCGCAGCGATTCTGGCGGCCCTGCAGCAGGACGGCACGCCGGCGGCCAGGGTCAGCGCGGGTGCGCCGGAAAAAACCGAGGCCGCGCCGGGCAAGCTGGTGGGACTGAAGCTGGGATTGGCGGCGAAATAAAAAATGGCGTTAAATAACGGCCGAAAGAACGCTGTTTAGGCGCGGCGGCAAAGCACGGTCCAGCAATCGCATGTAGCAACGATTTGCTGCAAAATGGAAAACTGCTGTACGTCTTGGCAAATCATTCCCCCGCTTTTCTATGTGGGCGTGAAATGAAAGTAATATATTAGCCAAATTCGATGAATCAGGACGCGCATTGAAAACAGCACTGGACAGCTATGCAATCGTAGAAATACATTCTGAAAATGCAAACATTGATGCTTGCATCTCTCCCGCATGACGTTCATGAAAATAAAAAACGTAAAGAGCAAAGCTCTTTACGTTCCCATTTTCACGGTTTGTTACCCGCAATATTGCAACAATACACCTTAAACTGGATACGCCATTTCCGGCGTTCCAGCCCAGCGTTGGAAATGAATGGCGGTTATCCGCCCCAACCCGCTGGCCGCGGCGTATCGCCGTCCGAACCATCGGATTGCATCAGGATCGACTTATTGCCGCTTCTAATCCGGGTATGGACAGATGGCAAAGGCCCGGTATATACCTGCCAGTCTCCCTGTCCCAACGAGGTCAACCCCGATGGCGTGTCATCTCCACCGGAAACCAAATCCAATTGCTCGAAATTCAATTCAATCATTGTTGCTCCTGAAATTTAATCAATAACCATATTTATTATGGTCTCTGACGTAAGAGACAGCCAGATATTGCCAGGCATGTCGTTACAGAAATAGCGCCAGCAATCTTTCGGTAAAAATTACCTGGGCACCTCATCCAAAAATACTAATAACACCATTCACATCAAGAGTGACGCTCTGCCTTGCATATAAATTGCCAGGCAGTTGAATTTATCACAATTGCGCGCACTGTCAAGCCAATTCAGAAAAAAACAAATAGTATCAAGTCCTTATCGATTTAAAATCACAGCCACAATGACCAATATCTTTCCCATGAATGATTTAGATCTTCGGCTCTTAACTTTTCACCCACCGCATTCATCTAAATGTTGATGGTGCCTGCGCCCATCTTTTGCGCTTGAAAGGCCATCCGATGTGAGGACGGTGCCGCACCAGATTGACTTACTTCGCTTTCCCCGCCTCCCTCACCGCCTCATCCGGCAAGGCAAACGCCACCAGGCTATCGCCCATCTTCGTGCCCAGCGAACCGTGGCCACCGGCCATCACCACCACATACTGCTTGCCCGTCTTGTCGGAGATGTAACTCATCGGCGTGGCCTGGCCGCCGGCCGGCAGGCGGGCTTTCCATACCGTCTTGCCGTTGCGCACGTCATAGCCGCGGATGGTGTAGTCGAGCGTACTGCTGAGGAAAGCCACGCCGCCGCCCGTGGTACTCATGCCGCCCAGGCTCGGTACGCCCAGCGGCAAGGCGATGGGCACGGGAGCGCTGTCGCGCGTGGTGCCGTTCTTGTGCATCCACACTTTTTTCATGGTACGCAAGTCGACGGCGGCGATATAGCCCCAGGGCGGCGCCTGGCATGGGAAGCCCAGCGGCGACAGGAAGGGCTTGATTTCCACGGCAAACGGCACGCCCGTCTGCGGCTGTAAACCCATTTCCGAACCCGTACCGCCCTTCGCGTTCGCTTGCGCGCGCGGTACCAGGCGTTCCAGGAAGCCCATGTAGTCGGGATTCACCAGCAGCAACTGACGCACGGGATCGACGGCCGCCCCGCCCCACTCGAAGATGCCCAAGGGGCCCGGCGAGATGATGGCGCCCTTGATCTTGCCTTCGGCCACCGTTTGCGGCGTGAACGGCCCTTCGTAGCGGTGCTGGCGGAAGATGATGCGGCAAGCGAGCTGGTCGAACGGCGTGGTGCCCCACATATCCGTTTCGCTGATATGTTTCTCCGGCAGGAAAGTGAGGGCCGAGAACGGCTGCGTGGGCGACAGCTTGTCGCCAGGCGCGGCGTTGGCCGTCGGCACGGGTTTTTCCGGCGCCGGCACCACCAGGCTGCCGTCGCGCCGGTCGATCACGTAGATGTCACCGCGCTTGGTGGTTGCCACGACGGACGGCACTCTGCCTTTCGGCGTGTCGATATCGACCAGGGTGGGCTGGCCGCCGATATCCATGTCCCAGATATCGTGGTGCACGGTCTGGTACACCCAGCGCACTTTCCCGGTGACAAGATCAAGCGCGACGATGGCGCTATTGTATTTCTCGCCGTTCGGGTTGCGCTTGCCGCCCCAGGTATCGGGGGTTTCATTGCCCATCGGAATGTACACCATGCCCAGCTTTTCATCGACGCTGGACACGCCCCAGGAATTCGGTGAATTGTTGGTGTAGGTTTTTCCCTCGGCAATCGGCGCCGTATCGTCGGGATTCGCGGCATCCCAGTTCCACATCAGCTTGCCAGTGACGGGGTCGTAGCCGCGGATCACGCCCGAGGGCTCTTCCGTGGAAAAATTATCGGTGACGCTGGCGGCCATCACCACCACGTTCTGCGCCACGGCCGGTGGCGACGTCGGCATCAGAAAGCCCCGCTTCTTCATGCCCATGCCATGGTACAGGCCGATCACGCCGTTCTCGCCGAAGCTTTTGCACGCTGCGCCCGTATCGGCATTGATGGCGATCAGGGTCGCGTCCATGGTGGGCGCGAAGATGCGGCGCGGGCACTCCATGCCGGCCGCCTCGGGCGCCGGATCGTCCTTGGCGCGGCCCGCGTTGACGTCCCAGTACGCCACGCCGCGGCAAATCATGTGCTGGTAGCTGGACGCATCGCGGTTGATCTTCGGATCGTGGCGCCACAGCTCCTTGCCCGTGTCCGGGTCCAGCGCGATGACGATGCTGTGCGGCGTGCACAGGTACAGCATGCCGTTCACTTTCAGCGGCGTGACTTCGTTGGCGATCTCGCCCGGGTCGTTTGGCCCCTTGAAGTCGCCCGTGTGGTACACCCACGCCTGTTTCAGCTGCGCGGCGTTGGCCGGCGTGATCTGCGCGGCCGGCGCGTAGCGGTCGCCATAGCCGGAGCGGCCATACGCTGCCCAGTCGTTGGGCGCCACGCCCGGCGCAAAATCACCTTGCGGCGCGGCCGCCATGTTCTCGGCCGGCACTTCGCCGTGCAAGGTATGGTAATCCTGGAACAGCGCAAACACGCCCACGGCGGCGGTGGCCACCACGGCGGCGGCCAGCGCGCTCTTGCCCGCGTCGCGCGGTTTCGCTCCGGCGCTCAACGATGGAGCGAGCCGGCGGTCGACGAACGGCAGCAGCAGCCAGACGGCGGCGGCGAACCAGATATCGAGGCGCGGCAGCAATTGCCACCAGTCGAATTTCACTTCGATGACGGACCAGATCAGGGTGGCGAACAGCAGCAGCGCAAGAAACAGCTGGGCGCTGCGCCGCCCCTTCCACACCAGCGCACCCGTGATGAGCATGCCGATGCCGGCGACGACGTAATACCAGGAGCCGCCAAGGCTGACGAGCCAGGCGCCGCCGCCCGCAAGCGCCAGGCCCAGCAGGATGAAGATGACTGCGGTAATGATAAGCAAGGGTCCAGGCCGGGCAGAGGCAGTCATGATGCTCCTTTACAAGAGTCAGTCGGCGGCATGCGATTGCACACCGTAGTTGATGGCGATCAATGAGTGCCATTTTTTCACTAATTGGCAAAGCATGGCACACGCCAGAGCGCGCCATCCGCGCGGTGTTGCTTTTCATCACAGACCATTCCCGCCAGCCCGCCTTTTCTCTGTGGTTTCAAAAAAAAACACAAAATAAATCAAATAAATAACAAATTTCTCGAATAAATCAAATTTTTATCGTAAAATGCAAATCATAAACTCTGACAACCGAATTTCCCGATTTTCAACCTTCATGTGGAGCGGCACTCATCATGACCATCGCCAAACGCCTGTATGCATTGATACTCTCCGTCGTCCTGGGACTGGTCGCCCTGGCGGGTTTCAGCATCTATGAAATGGATCGCGTGTACACGACGGCCAGCTATGCCACGACCAACACCGTTCCCAGCCTGCTGACGCTCCACGATGCATTCGTGCCCTTTTCACAAGTCCGCGCGGCTCTCTGGCAGCATCTGGCCAGCAAGGATGCCACCAAGCACGACAAACTGGAAGCGGACATCGTCGAGGCACGTACGGCCATCGGCAAGGCGCTCGACAAGTATGAAAAGGAAAACCTCTCCGATGAGCAAGACAAAGCGCTGCTGGCGGCCGACCGCGCTGTGCTGGCCCGCTACGATGCCATGCGCGACAAGGTACTGGCCCTGTCGAAGGCGGGCGAGCTCGACGCGGCGCGCGAGTTGCTGTTGACCAACCAGCCCATCATCAAGGAACTGGTCGACGCGTTTGCCGCCCACCACGGCTACAACGAAAAGCTGGCCAACATGGGTGCGGCCGAGGGCAGTGCCACCGCTGCCAGCGCGCGCTGGATTTCCATTAGTGTGGCCCTGGCCGTGATGGTGCTGGTGGCCGGCATGGGATTGCTGCTGGCGCGGCGCATTGCCGCTTCGCTCAAAAACGCCATCGACGTGGCCCACACCATCGCCGGAGGCGACCTCAGCGTGCAAATCAGCGCCACCTCCAACGATGAAGTGGGTCAGCTGATGACAGCCATGAGCGAGATGAGCGAAAGCCTGGTGCGCATCGTCTCCGAAGTGCGTTCCGGCACGGAGACCATCGGCACGGCTTCGAGCGAGATCGCGGCGGGCAACCTGGACCTGTCGGCACGCACGGAACAGCAGGCCGGCTCGCTGGAAGAAACCGCCTCGGCCATGGAAGAACTGACGGCCACCGTGCGGCAAAACTCGGACAATGCCCGCCAGGCCAAGCAAATGGCCGTCAGCGCCTCGGACAAGGCGGTACGCGGCGGCGAGGTGATGGGCGACGTGATACGCACCATGGAAGCGATCGACAGCGCCTCCAACAAGATCGCCGACATCATCAGCGTCATCGACGGCATCGCCTTCCAGACCAACATCCTGGCCCTGAATGCGGCCGTGGAAGCGGCGCGGGCCGGGGAACAAGGACGCGGTTTCGCCGTCGTGGCGACCGAAGTGCGCAACCTGGCGCACCGTTCGGCGGCGGCCGCCAAGGAAATCAAGACACTCATCAGCGACTCGGTGGAGCAGGTGGAACAAGGTGGCAAGCTCGTCCAGCAAGCCGGCGCGGCCATGACGGAAGTGGTCGACACGGTACGCAGCGTTACCGACATCGTCAGCGAAATCTCGGCCGCCAGCGCCGAGCAAAGCACGGGCATCGACGAAATCAACCGCGCCATCACGCAAATGGATGAAGTCACGCAGCAGAATGCGGCGCTGGTCGAAGAAGCGGCGGCGGCATCGCAATCGCTGCAGGAGCAGGCTAGCAACCTGGCCAGCGTGGTCGGCGCCTTCAATCTGGCGCATGACCAGGCCAGCGCGGCGCAACACAGCACGCCGGTGCGCCAAGCGCCAGCCCCAGCCGCCAAGCCACCTGCAGCGCGCAAGGCGGCGCCGCTCAAGCTGGTCACCCGGCGCGCCCCCGGCCCGGCCAGCAGCAAGGCCAGCGCCAGCGCCGGCGGTGACTGGGAAGAATTCTGAACCCCTCGTCATGCAGGCTCACCGGCATCGATGATCCCGGAGCATCGCCATGACATCCGTTGTCAACCACTTTATCTGCATGCAGGCATTGCCATGAACTCCTTCCTCACGGTCCATCCTTACCTTCGTTGCGACGATGTCTCGCTGATGCGGCCGGCGCTGGCGCTGGCGGGCCTCTTGCTGCTGCTGGCCGCCCTGCTCTGGCGCCGCCTCCACTGGCGCCAGAGCAGGGCGGCCGCCAGCACGACAGCTGCCGATTTGCATCAGCAGCTGCAAAGGCGCAGGGCCACCGAGCCGGCCAAGCCGGCAGACACGGCACCGCCGCCACAGCCCGAGGCGCTGGACACGGCGCCATTCGATCTGGCCCGCCTGGACGCCATGTTCGGCTACGACCGGCGCTTGCAAGGCGAGATTCTGGCGCTCTTCGTGGCCGAGACGCGCGACCGGCTGGCCGGCATCGCCCATGCGCTGCGCTGCGAACGTCCGGCCCCGGCACGCGTACTGGCCCAGGAAATTGTCGACAGCAGCTACGCCATGGGCCTGCTTCCCTTGCAGGCGCTGGCGCGCCAGGCCGTGCATGCGGGCTTTTCCAACGATATGGGCGCGCTGCGCCGCCTGCATGCGGACCTGCTGATGGCGCTCGACGTGCTCTCGCAAGCGGTCACGGCCCTGCAAACGGGCGCCGTGCAGGTGCATGACTGCAGCGGCATCGGGAGCCGGCCATGAATGCGCAGCTCGATCTGGCGAGCCTGCTCGGCGACGCCATCCTGCCCTCGCCCGCCTGGCGGCGCCACTGGCTGGCGACCTTGTTCCAGCAACAGGTGCCGTTCGACGAGCTGGCCGAACAACTGGGCTGCGATCCGGCCCTGACCGGCAAGGTCATCGGCCTGGCGAATGGGGCCGTGCCGGCGGGCGCACGCCAGCATGCGGCAATCGACGCCGCGATGCTGGCCGCCATCGGCCTGCCCGCCCTGCGCCAGGCGTTCGCCATCCCGGACCGGCCAACGGCCACGTGTGCGCACTTCGACGAACAGCGATTCTGGTCGCACTCGCAGGCCATGGCCTGCGCCGCCCGCGTGGTGGGCGAAGCGCTGCAACGGGCACCGGCCAAAGAGCTGTACACTTGCGGCTTGCTGGCCAACATCGGCCAACTGGCCTTGGCCTTGCTGCATCCGCAAGCGTATGGAGAACTGCTGGGCCAGCACGGCAGTGCTGCCAGGGCGCTGCTGCTGTGCGAGGAATCGCGGCGCTTCGGCCACCATCAACTGGCGCTTTCAGCCAGCCTCATGCGGGGCTGGGGCATGCCGGACATCCTGTGCGACGCCGTGCGCTGCCATGCCGCGCCGCCCGGCTTCGGGCAGGCCGGACGCATGACAGAGCTGGCCTGGCTGCTGCAACTGGCCAGCAGTTTCGCCGACCTGATACTGCGCAATGGCGTGGGGCCGCGCGGGCCGGCCACGGCCGCCGCGCGGGTACTGGGTCTGGATGAGAACCACATGGAAACGCTGCTGCGCCACAGTCACGCGGAGTGGAGCGAATGGCGCGCAATCCTGGAACCGCACGCCCACATTGCCCTTGGCCGCACGCGCAGCAGAATCGGGCCCACCGCGCGGCAGGTTTTTAGTGAATTCATCTAATTTGTTGAAATTGATTTTTTGAGCATGATTGCGTATCATTCCATTCAACTTCATCCTCGACCATAAAGTCCATCATGCACACTGCAGACGTATGCACTACCCAAAAGGCTGCCGAAATCCTCGGCATCTCGGTCACATCGGTGCAGCAACTGGTCGAGGCGGGCGTTATCGAAGCCTGGAAGACCAAGGGCGGCCACCGGCGCATTCCCCTCGCGGCCGTCGAGGCCTACAAGGGCAATCCCGGCCAGCAAGGCCAGGACCAGCGCGCGGCACGCGTCAGCCGCCCCGCCCCATCGGGCCGCCCGCCGTCCATCCTGGTGATCGAAGACAATCCGATCGAACGCGCGCTGTATGAAAAGCAGATCGGCTCATGGGGCTTGCAGGCAAGCTTGCGCTTTTGCGAGAACGGCTACCAGGCGCTGATGGAAATCGCCCGCGACCAGCCCGACATCCTGCTGGCCGACATCATCATGGAAGGCATCGACGGCTACGAGGTGATCCGCACCATCCTGGCCGACCCGCTGCTGGCGGACATGCATATCGCCATGCTGTCGAGCCTGACGCCGGAGGAGCTGGAAGAACGCGGTGGCGTGCCGACCGGCGTGGTGTTCTTTGCCAAGCCCGTCAATTACGACGAGCTGCGTGGCTATCTGCGCGCCTGCTGCGCCGGCCATGCGCGGCGCAACAGCCTGGCCGCCTAGCGCGCCACCGTTTTCCTTCGCCACGGAGCTCCCATGCAAGCCTATCGCCACATCGACCCAGCCGTGCTGTTCCAGGCCACCGGCCACGACCTGGAGATGTTCCGCGCCCTGTCGCAGACCTACCTCGATACGGCGCCAGCCATGTATGCGCGCGTCGAGCAGGCCGTGCGCAGCGGCGCGGCGCCAGCCATCGTGCATAGCTGCCATACCTTGCGCGGCACCGTCGCCCTGCTGGGCGCCAGTGCCCTGACGGCTCGGCTGGCGGCACTGGAGCAGCTGGTGCGCCACCAGGGCGTGGCGGCGCCGGACTGGCTGGCGGAAACGGCAGTGCTGGTCGGCGCAGTGGAGCAGGAAGTACACCGCAGCCTGCGCGAGTACACGGGCGCGCAGGCATGAACCTGCGCCAGGCCGTCTTGCGCCTGGCGCACCGCTATCGCCCGCGCACCACGGCAGCCGTGGTGGGCCTGGTGCTGGTGTGCCTGCTGGCGCTGCGCATCGTCGTTTCCGGCGCGCTGCTGTACCGCGAAGCCGTTGATGACTGGAAGCAGGATCTGTCCAACCTGTCGCTGCTGCTGGCGGAAAACACGGCGCAAAGCATGACGGCGGCCCGCCTGGTGCTCGACAGCGTCAGCAACGACATCCAGGCCGCCGCCCCCGCGGACGCGCACGCGCTGGCCACCAGCGTCGGCACCCCGGCCATGCAGCAGATGCTGCGGCACAAGATCGGCGGCGTGCCGCAAGTGGATGTGGTGTCCATCGTCGGCAGCGACGCCAGCGTACTGGTCTTCAGCCGCGCCTATCCCGCGCCACCCATCCGCCTCGGCGAGCGCGATTACTTCGAATATCACCGGCGCCACCCGGACGGCGGCATGCATGTCAGCGCGCCCGTGCAAAACAAGGGCAATGGCGCCTGGACCTTCTATATCAGCCGGCGCATCAACAGCCCGGACGGCCACTTCCTGGGCGTGGTGCTGGTGGGCCTGTCGTGCGACTTCTTCAGCAAATTCTTCCAGAACACCAGCATCGGCGAACACACGGCCTTTTCCCTGTACCGCAACGACTACACGCTGCTGGCCCGCTGGCCGGCCGTGCCCGCCATGATGGGCCAGCGCAACCTGACGGGCAGCACCTACCGCCTGCTGGAACAGGGCAAGACGCATGGCGTGCTGCAGGTGGACTCGCCGCGCGCGGCCGAGCAGGGGCGCGCGGTCGACCGCCTGGCCGGCGTACGGCTGGTGCGCGACTATCCGCTGGCCATCAACGTGACCATCACGGACGAGGTCTACCTGGCGGGCTGGCGACGCATGCTGCGCACCATGGGCGGCGCGGCCGTGGTCAGTCTGCTCGTGCTGGCCGGGGCCATCGCACTGATCATGGCCCTGCTGCGGCGCCAGGAGCGCGACGCGGCCATGGCGCTGGCGCTGCAAGCGCGCGCGGAAGCGGCGAATGCCGCCAAGTCGCGCTTCCTGGCCATCATGAGCCACGAGATCCGCACGCCCATGGCCGGTATCGCCGGCATGGCCGAACTGCTGCAGGAAACCGAACTCGAGGCGTCACAGCAGCAATATGCGCAGCGTATCGGCGATGGCGTACAGCACCTGATGCGCATCCTGAACGATATCCTCGACCTGTCCAAGGTCGAGGCAGGCCAGATGAACATCGAACTGCGCGACTTCGACCCGCGCCTGCTGCTCGATGACGTGCTGGCCCTGCACCGCCCGCAAGCCGACCGGAAGAAGCTGCACCTTGTCAGCGAGATCGGCAACAGCGTGCCGCAGCGGGTGTGCTCGGACCGCACGCGCATCGCGCAAATCCTCGGCAACCTGCTCAGCAATGCCATCAAGTTTACACCCTCCGGCAGCGTGACCGTGCGCCTGCACCTGGAAGCGGCCACGCCGGACGGCGCCAGCGCCTGCCTCGTCGCCAGCGTCAACGACCAGGGCATCGGCATGAACCAGCAGCAGCTGAGCCGCATTTTCGAGCCGTTTTGCCAGGCCGACGACAGCATCAGCGGCGCGTATGGCGGCACGGGACTGGGTCTGAGCATCTGCAAGCACCTGCTGGCGCTGCTGGGCGGCGAGATTTTCTGCAGCAGCGAGCCGGGCGCCGGCTCCCGCTTCACCGTGCGCATTCCCTGCCAGGTGGCGCAGGCGCCAGGCGCCCCCACGCCAGAAACGGGACCGGAAGCGGAAGTGGAACCGGCGCCCGCTCCCCTGGCCCTGCGCGCGCCCGCATCAGGGCCGGGCGCGCGCATCCTGCTGGTCGAGGATACGGCGCTGAACCGCCAACTGGTGTGCCTGCAGCTGGCCTCCCGCGGCTACCACATCGACACGGCGGAGAACGGCGCACTGGGCCTGCAGGCCCTGGCCGGGCAGCAGTACGACCTGGTCCTGATGGACTGCATGATGCCCGTCATGGATGGCTACCAGGCGTGCCAGGCCCTGCGTGCCCGCGAAGCGGCCAGCGGTGCGCCGCGCCTGCCCGTCATCGCCCTGACGGCCGGCGTGACCGAGGACGACCGGCAGCGCTGCATGGCGGCCGGCATGGACGACTATCTGTCCAAGCCCTTTACGGCCGCCCAGCTGCGCGCAATGGTAGAGCGCTGGCTGACCCGTTCATCACCGGCCGGCGCTGAATACAACACTTCCGCATAAAAATCAATTTATTCGATAAAATCAATTATATTCGCTATAATTAACAAATCGACGGGCCGGTGACGCCGGACATCCGCGCGGAATCAACAACCTGGCAGACCTTGCGGAGGCAGCATGCGGCAGTACAGATACTGGAAGGCCATGGCCTGGGAGCGCTTTGATACGCGCACCCTGCTGTCGCTCTTCATGGCGGTCCTGCTGGCGGGACTGTGGAGCATCACCCTGCTGCAATTGCAGCGCGCGCACGACGCCGCCATCACCGATGCCGGGCGCGAGGCGCGCAGCATGGCGCGCGTCTTCGACGAACACGCGATCCGCACGATCGAGGCGGCGGACCAGGCGGTCACCTACCTGCGCGGCCGCTACCAGGCGCTGGGCAACCGCCTCGACATCGTGGCGGACCTGCAGCAAGGCCTCAATCCCGGCCCCCTGTATAACCTGTTTACCATCGTCGACGAACGGGGCGACACGGTACTGTCGAGCCGCCCCTTCAAACCGACCAACCTGGCCGACCGCGAACACATCCGGGTACACATGCAGCGCGACAGCGGCGAACTGTATATCAGCAAGCCGGTGCTGGGGCGCGTGTCGAAAAAATGGTCGATCCAGATGACGCGCCGCATCAACCATGCCGATGGCCGCTTCAAGGGCGTGGTGGTGGTCTCGATGGACCCGTATTACTTTACCCGCCTGTACGACGAAGTCGACCTGGGCGACAACAGCTCCATCACGCTCGTCGGCAGTGACGGCGTGGTGCGCGCGCGCCGGGTCGGCGCCGTCAACACCATCGGCCAGGATGTCGACGGCAGCAAGGTATTTTCCTTGATACAAGGTAACACGCGCGGCAGCTTCACCGAGCGCAGTCCCGTCGACGGCACCCTGCGCATTTACGCCTTCGAAAAACTGGCCAACTATCCGCTCTACATGCTGGTCGGACTGGACCGCAATACGGTATTGGCCGACTACGTCTCGCGCCGCAACCAGGCCTTGCTGATGGCCGCCGTCACGAGCGTGCTGATCGTGCTGTCGTGGGCGGCGCTGGTGCTGCTGATCGGCCGCCTGGTCGACAGCCGCGCCAGGGCCATCGCCGCCAGCGAGGCCAAGTCGCGCTTCCTGTCGAACATGTCGCATGAATTGCGCACGCCCCTCAATGGCATCCTCGGTTTCTCCGAGCTGCTGCTGGAGCAGCTGCGCGAGCCGGAACAGGCCGCCTACGCGCAAACGATCCAGGACAGCGGCCGCCAGTTGCTGGCCATGGTGGAGGCGGCGATGGAACTGAGCGCGCTCGAAAACCACCAGGTGAGGCTGGAGTCTGCCGCTGCGCCGCTGGACCAGCTGCTGGCGCTGGCGCTGGCGCCGCACCGGCAGCGCGCGGCGCACAAGGGCCTGCTGCTGGCCGCGCACGTCGCGCCGGCAACGCCGCTGAGCATCGATTGCGACCGCGTGCGTCTGGTGCGCGTACTCGATATCCTGCTCGACAATGCCATCCGCTACACGTCCGCAGGGCGGGTCGATGTCCACGTCATGGCGAGTGGCGCGGAGCTGCAGATCGAGGTGCGCGATACGGGCATCGGCATCGCGCAAGCGCAGCAAGCCGACATCTTCGACAAATTCTCGCAGGCGGACGACTCGCCGAGCCGCGCCCATGGCGGCGCCGGCATGGGCCTGGCCATCGCGCGCCAGCTCGTCACCTTGATGGGCGGCAGCATCGGCGTGGCATCCGCGCCGGGCCACGGCGCCGCCTTCCGCCTGCGGCTGCCGCTGGGCGGCACGGCCCGCGCGACGGCGGCGGACGGCAAATTGACCACACTTTCGCATGCATAGTCGTACGTAAAAGTTGTCCTGCGTGCCTATCGGGTATAGCATCGCCCCATGAGCTATCACACAGATGCGGCGGCGGTACGCAGACAATGGATCGAATGGCTGTTATTACTCCTCGGCTTGCTCCTCGTGGCTGCCGCCTTCGCCTACGCGCATCTGGCGGAAGCCGCGCGGCACGACGCGGCCGAGCGTGAACGCTTGAGCGTGCTGACGGCGCTGCTGGCAAAAAATATCGAAGTCGACCTGGCAGCGACCAACCTGGTGCTCGACGGCGTGATCCGCGACTATCTTGGCAATGGCGCCGCGACGGGTTCCGCGCAAGCCCTGCCGCGGCGGCTGGCCGCGCTGGTCGACGCCATGCCGGGCGTGCGCACCATGCTGGTCATCGATGCGAAGGGCAAGCCGATCGCCACCAACGTCCCGGAACTGGCCGAGCAGGATTTTTCGCGCCGCAGCTACTTCCAGACGGCGCGCGACGCCCCCGATGCGCGCATGCTGTACATCTCGGCGCCCTTCCTGTCCTACAAGGGCGACCTGGTCATCACGGCGTCGCGCATGGTGCAGGACCAGCAGGGCCGCTTTGCCGGCGTGGTGGTGGCCACCCTCGACCCCGAATACTTCACGGCCAAGTTCCGCACCGCCATGTATGCCCCCGACGTCTGGGCCGTCGTCGTGCATGGCGACGGGCGGCAATTCCTGAACTATCCGCTCAGGAGCGCCAATGGCGGCAATGTGGACCTGCCCGGCAGCTTCCTGCGGCGCTTTCGCGACAGCGGCTATCAGGCTGGCGTCCTGAGCGGCGTCGGGATTGCCGGCGCCGCCGCCCCCCGCGTCATGACCATGGCGACCATCGCCCCCCTCGCGCTGCACATGGACCGTCCCCTCATCATTGGACTGAGCCGCGAAGAAGCGGCCATCGCCGCCCCGCTGCGGCGTCAGGCGACGGGCTACATCCTCTGCTTTGCCATCCTGGCGCTGGCCGGGGCCAGCCTGCTGCTCTGGAGCCAGCGGCGGCGGCGGCAGCAGGCCGCCTGGCAGGCGGAACAGGAAACGGAGCGCCAGGCCATGCAAGCCGTGTCCGACAGCGAAACGCGCTTTCGCACCCTGATCGAAGATGCGCCCGTGGCCATCGCCATCCTGCGCCACGGCCGCTTCATCTACTCGAATCCGCGCTACCGCAGGCTGCATGGCTACTCGTTCGAAGACGATCTGAACGGTCTGCCCTGGTCCGCCATGATTGCCGCGCAATCGCAGGCGGCACTGGCCACCAACGAAGCGCTGATAGAGGCGGACTCGCCCAGCGAACAGGTGTTCGAAGCCATCTGTATGGGCATTCCCGTGCCTGTCTTCAAGACCACCACGCGCGTGATGCTCAAGGATGGACCGGCCACCTTGATCTTTGCGCAGGATATTTCCGCGCAAAAGCAGGCCGAAGAGGCCATGCTGCTGGCGCGCGATGCGGCCGAGGCGGCCAACCGCAGCAAGGCGGAATTCCTCGCCAACATGAGCCATGAAATCCGCTCGCCGCTGAACGCCATCCTCGGCATGGCATGGCTGCTGGAACGGGGCAAGCTGGACGGGGAAGGACTTGAAATGACGCGCAAGATCCGCGCCGCCGGCCAGTCCTTGCTGGGCATCATCAACGACGTGCTCGACGTGTCGAAAATCGAGGCTGGCCACATGAGCATCGAACAGGCGCCGTTCCGCCTGGCCGAGGTGATCGAGAAGATCGCCGCCAGCATGGGCGTGGCCGCGCATGACAAGCCGATTGCCGTGCGGATCGGACCGCTGCCCGATGGCGTGGACCAGGTGCTGGGCGACGCGCTGCGGCTGGAACAGGTGCTGGTCAACCTGACCAGCAATGCCATCAAATTCACGGCGCAGGGTACGGTCGAGCTGTCGAGCGCACTGGAAAGCCGCGACGGCGACGCCGCGATGCTGCGTTTCAGCGTGCGCGACACGGGCATCGGCATCGCGCCCGAGGTGCAGGAAACGATCTTTTCCGCCTTTGCCCAGGCCGACACGTCCACCACGCGCCGCTTCGGCGGCACGGGCCTGGGCCTGACCATCTGCCGCCAGCTGGTGCGCCTGATGGGCGGTTCGCTGCACCTGAAAAGCGGGCTGGGCCAGGGCAGCGAGTTCAGCTTCACGCTGCCGCTGCGACTGCTGCCCGCCAGCAACCTGTCCTCGCCGGACATGCGAGCCTTGCATGCCTTGCTGGCCGATGCCAACGCCGACGCGCGCGAGGCCGTTGCCGCCGTGGCGCGGGGCCTGGGCTGGCGCGTGCATGCCGTCTCCGACGGGCGGGCGGCCCTCGACTATGCGCTGGCCTGCGCCGAAGACGCGCGGCCCGGCGTCGTCCTGCTGGCCGCGCGCATGCCGGAGCTGGACGGCGAGGCGACGGCCCGCGCGCTGCGCGAATACCTGCCGCCACAAGACTGCCCCGTCGTCATCCTGGCAGCGGGCGGCGTGCCGGCCACGCGGCCGGCACGCCGCCATACCGACGATACCGATCCGGCCGACGCCATCCTCAACGAACCGGTGACCGCTTCCAGCCTGTACAACGCGACGATGGAAGCGCGCCAGCAGCGCGCCCGGGCCGCCGGCCTGGACGCCAGCCTGGGTACGCCGGAAGAACGCGTACTCGCCGGCGTGCGCGTGCTGGTGGTCGATGACAGCGAAATCAACCGCGATGTGGTCAAGCATATCCTGTGCGACCAGGGGGCAGTGCCATCGTTCGCCTGCGATGGCAGGCAGGCGCTGGACTGGCTGCTGGCCCACCCCGCCGATGTCGACATCGTGCTGATGGATGTGCAGATGCCTGTCATGGATGGCTTGCAGGCGACGCGCGCCTTGCGCCAGCTGCCGCAGTTTCAGGACTTGCCCGTGGTGGCGCTGACGGCCGGGGCGTTCCAGACACAGCGCACGGCGGCGCTGGAAGCGGGCGTGAACCATTTCATCAGCAAGCCGTTCGACGTGCCGCAGACCATCGCCCTGATCGCGCGCGCGCATCGGCGCCATGCGCAAGGTCTGCCAGCCCTGCCGCCGGTCGTGACCGAAGCGACGATGCGCGTGCCGCCGTGCGGCGCGGCAGCCGTGATCGACCTGCAGCAAGGCATGGCGCAGTGGCTCGATGAAGCGCCCTACCGCCAGCATCTGTCGCGTTTTGGCAGCAACTATCGCAATACGGTGGGCGCCATGCGCGCGCTGCTGGCCGCCGATGCGCGCGACGATGCCGCCGCGCTGGCGCACAAGCTGGCGGGCGAGGCGGGCAGCCTGGCCCTGCCCGCCACCGTGCAAGCCGCGCAACAAGCGGAACAGCTGCTGCATGCCGGCGACGATGCGTCGGCCGCGCTCGACACGCTGGAACAGGCGCTGGCGCGCGCCATCGAGGCCGCCGCCGCATTCACGGCACAGACGCCGCCCGGCCAGCCAGCCATGCCAATGACAAAATGATCACTATGAAAACTCGGGGGGATGCCATGATCTGGTGCAGGGATTTGCTGCTGAGGGCCTTGATGCTGGGCATGCTGCTCTTCGTCGTGGGCGAATCGCTGTCCTACTGGACGCCGGAGATCAGAAAACTGCTGGCCTGGCGCCCTTTCTGACAGCTTAGCCTTCGCGCCCATCCACCCTGACACGCCACAGATAGGGTGCATACACGCACGCATACAAGCCAAAGGCCAGCGACCAGCACGCGCCGGCAGCGAGCAGCAGCGGCATGGCCAGCCCTGCGGGACCGACGGCGGCCAGCAGGCGCGCCAGCGCGCCCAGCTGGATCAGCCAGTACATCGCCGCTTCCGCCCGGCCTCCCTTCAACGGACGGCCCGTGTGGCCCAGGGTGGTGCGCGTCATCATGCCGATGATCAATCCCGCCATCGAGCCCACCGTCAGCGCGTGAAATGCGGCGCTGGCCGGCAGCAGCCCCATACTGGCGGCCGCCAGCAGCGCAAAACCGACGCCTATCCACGCATACGACAGGTGCAAGATCCACAGCAAGGGCACGCGCAAGGTGCGCTGCGGCTGCCAGGCCAGCAGATTGGCCAGCGACACGCCGCTTGCCACGAGGGCCAGCGGCGCCGTCAGCCAGGCTGGCGCGCCTGCCAGCCACGCGATGGCGGCGGCCGCCATGCAGGCCACGGCGATCAAGGCCCGCTGCGGGCTGGCCACGGGCGTGCTGCCTGGCGCACCATTGCGGGTAAACATGGGAATGACGCGCGCGCCGATCACCGATTCGATCAGCACGATGATGAAGATGGCCGCCTGCACGGGCACGAATAGCGATAACGTCAGCCAGCCCAGCACGGCCGCGTGGAACAGGCCATTGGCCAGCGCCAGCAAGGCCAGCAAAGCGACCAGGAACAGGTTGCGCGTGTTGCCGGAACGGCGCAGCACCTGGTACAGGGGCCAGGCGGCCAGCGGCAGGAACAGCCACTCGACCAGCGCCGGCACCAGCCCGGGACCGCACAGCATGGCGATGCGCCCCGCCAGCCACAGCGCCGCCAGCGCCATCAGCGGCGCACCATGCGGCGTGGGCAAGCCAGTCCAGTTGCGCCCCGCCGTATACAAAAACCCCACGACGACGGCCAGCGCGAAGCCGAACACCATTTCATGCATATGCCAGCCCAGCCCCACCTGCAGGCCGCCCGTCAGCAAGCCGGCATAACTGGCCAGCCACCAGGGAATGCTGATGGCCGCAAACACGGCCGCCAGCAGGTAAAACGGGCGAAAGCCCAGCTGCCAGACGGCATGGCGGGCATGCCAGGGAGCGGCGCCGGCTGTCGTGGAAGGTGGAGAAGGTTCGCTGATCGGGGTAATGGCCATGATGGGCTCGCTTTTAAAGATATATTCAATATACTACTTTAAAAGCGCAAGGACAACCATCGGCAAAAAGGACTAGAGAGAGATAACAGCCATGCGGTCTGACCCGGCGGGTCAGACCGCGACTACTCGGCTACTTGCCTTGCCGGTGCTCGACCGCATACACGGCCGCCTGCACGCGGCTGGTGAGGTTGAGTTTTTTCAGCACGTTCTGTACGTGGATCTTGACCGTGCTTTCGGCCAGGTCGAGGGTGCGCGCGATGCCCTTGTTGCTCTCGCCGCGCGACAGGCAGTCGATGATTTCCTTTTCGCGCGGCGTGAGCTTGTCGAGTTCCGACACGGGTTCCTCGCGCCGCGTGCCCGCCTGCAGCTGCGCCACCAGCTTGCCCGTCATGGCTTCGGCGATGACGACTTCGCCGGCGGCCGCGCGGCGGATGGCGCGCACCAGGTAGTCGGCGTCGATATTCTTGATCAGGTAACCGCAGGCGCCCGCGCGCAGGGCCGTCGCCAGATCCTCCGCGTCTTCCGACACGGTCAGCATGACGATGGCCGTGTCGGGACAGTCGTGCTGCATCAGCTGCAGCGCTTCCACGCCCGACATGCCGGCCATGTTCAGGTCCAGCAGCACCACGTCGGGCTGCAGCTGGATGGCGCGCTTGATGCCTTCGACGCCATCGGCCGCCTCGCCCACCACGGAAAAATCGGTATGCCGCTGCAGCAGCGAGCGTATGCCGCTGCGGAACAGCGCGTGGTCGTCCACCAGCATGACGGTGATCGGTTTATCGGGAGTCTCCATTTTTTTGTACTTTCAGATAGTGGCTTAGGCGGCGCGGCGCTGTTCGCGCGACAGGTGCAGTTCGACGGTCGTGCCGCCACCGGGACAGGCGTGCACGTCGAACGTGGCGTCGATGCGCTGTGCCCGCTCGCGCATGATATGGATGCCGACATGGCTGTCGCCCTTTTCCAGCGCGGCGACAGCATCGAAGCCGACGCCATTATCGCTGATCGTCAAGGTAAAGTCCTGGTGATCGGCGAGGCGCACCTCGACGTGGCTTGCCTGGGCGTGCTTGCGGATGTTCGACAGCGCTTCCTGCACGATGAATAGTAACTGCAATTGCTGCTCGCGGGGGAATGGCGCGCCGTCGACATCGGCCAGCAGCTCGGCCTCGATGCCCGTCTGGCGGCGGAATTTGTCGATTGCCGCGCGCAGGGAGCCGATCAGGTCGTCCTCCATCAGGCGGCTGCGGAAGTTGGCCAGCAGTTCGCGCACGTCCTCGTAGCTTTCCTTCACGCCCGCATGCAGGGCCGGCACGATGCCCGCCACTTCATCGAACCGCGCATTGCGCACGGAGTCGTCGAGCATCTGCACCTGCAGGTTGAGGAAATTGAGGCTTTGCGCGATGCTGTCGTGCAGGCCCTGCGCCACCAGGTTGCGCTCCTCGGAAATGGCCATCTCGCGCTCGCGCGCGGCCAGGCGCAGGTTTTCCAGCGCGATGCCCAGCAGCTGGCCCAGGGTTTCCAGCAGCGCCAGCTCGCGCGCGGAAAACACGCGCGCATGGCGGAAGTGCAGGTTGAAAAAGCCCAGGTGCTGTTCGTGCGCATGGATATGGAAGACGGAGACGGTGGCAAAGCCCTCGCGGTGGCAGCGCAGCTCGTGCGCCTTGTCGATGCGGCGCATGTCGTGCACCTTCGCCACCTTCATCTCGACGGCCGTGCCGCACAGGCAGTCGCCCACTTTCAGGCAGTGTTCCGACGCCACCAGTTCCTCGGACAGACCCGTATGCACCACCATGTGCAGATTGCCCCGCTCCGCATCGAGCACGCGCACGGTGGAGCCGTCCGCCTCGAAATAGTCGACGATGCGCTGCATGAAGCCGCCGCAGATGTCTTCCAGGGGCTGCGGGCGCTGCAGGAAAGCGGCGCTTTCGTACAGCAGCGCCAGTTCGCGGTTGCGGTACTCGAGCGTGGCCGTCTTGCTGCGCACGCCCTCTTCCAGATTGCCGTACAGGGCCTGCAGGCGGTCGGCCATCTGGTTGAAGCCACTGGCCAGCTGGCCGAATTCATCATTGCTTTCGACGGCCAGGCGCACGCTGAAATCGCGCTCCTTCATGCGCTGCATGCCCAGGCGCAGCCGCGTCACCGGTTCGATGATGAGCATGAACATCAGGTAAATCATGCTGACCGTGCCGATGACGGCCATGCCGACCAGGATCAGTTGCGAGGCGCGCAGCCAGAAGGTGCGCTGCTCGCTATCGTGCTCGATCAGGCGCACCAGCTGGTCCACCTGGCCGACGAAGGTGTCGGCGTCATGCCCGAACTGGCGCGCCCGCGCGGGCGTATCGGCGGCCAGTGCGGCCGGACGCAAGGCGCCGCGCCAGGCGGCGCCGATGCGCTCGAATTCCGACTTGATGGCAGTGCTGGGGGGCAGGAACAAGGGGCGCTGCGGGTCGCCGTGGCCGATCTTGGCCAGGGTCTCGTCGATCAGCAGCACCTGCTGGCGCGCCTGCTCGCCGGCGTCGCTGGCAATCAAGAGGGTCAGGCGGTAGGTCTGCATGCGCAATCGCCCCGTCTCGTTGATGGCGGCCGAACTGCCTTCGAGCTGCCACGACAGGAACAGGGTGCAGCCGATGGCGCTCAGGGCCAGCACCAGCATGAGCAGCAGCGCGCCGACGATCTTGGTCGACAGCTTCTGCCAGGAGGAAAACATCGCCTTGAATTTCATACCGCCCTTGAATGTAAATGCAAACTGCCTCAGCCGCCCGTCTGCGCCATGAACCTGATGATTTTATCGGGCTGCGTATTGAAATCATGCTGCTGCGGCTTGAGTTCGATGGCGGCGCGGATCGCCGCTTCAATTTCCGCATCGGTGGCCCCGCCGCGCAGCATGGGGCCAAGGGCGAATTTCTCTTCCTGCCCCAGGCACAGATACAGGGTACCATCGACGGACAGGCGCACGCGGTTGCAGGTGGCGCAAAAATGTTGCGACATGGGCGTGATGAAGCCGATGCTCGAGCGGCCATCGGCTGTCGCCATATAGCGTGCCGGCCCGCCACCGAGTTCTTGCGCCTGCGGCACCAGGCCAAAGCGGGCCGCCAGGCGCTCGCGCACGGGGCCCAGCGGCATGTAGCTGGCGTTGCGGCCAGTACTGCCCATCGGCATGGCTTCGATCAGGCGCAGGATGAACTGCTGCTCGATACAGAAAGCCGCCATGGCCTCGATCTGGCCGTCATTGACGCCGCGCATGGCCACCATATTGATCTTGATCGGGTCGAAACCGGCCGCCTTGCCCGCCATCAGGCCGTCCAGAATAGGCTGCAGGCTGTCGCGTCCCGTGATCTGCTGCATGCAGGCGCGGTCCAGCGAGTCCAGGCTGACGTTGATGCGGTCCACGCCCGCCGCGCGCAAGGCCACGGCGTGCTTGCCCAACTGGGTGGCATTCGTCGACAGCGACAGGTCCTGCAAACCGGGCAGCGCGGACAGCCGCTGCGCCAGCTCGGGCAGGTTGCGCCGCAACAGCGGCTCGCCGCCCGTCAGGCGCACGCGGCGCGTGCCGAGGCGCACGAAGATGCCCAGCAGGCGCTCGATCTCGTCGAACGTCAGCCAGCCCTTCGGCTCCTCGAAGCCGCGAAAGCCCTTGGGCATGCAATAACTGCAGCGCAAATCGCAGCGGTCGGTGACGGACAGCCGCACATAATCGATCGAACGGCCAAAACGGTCCTGCAACTTGACGCTACCCATGACGCTACTCCTGATTCTTCCGTGATTGTAAAGGCTGGGGCACGATCTGGCTGTGCCCCAGAAGGCCTAGCGGCCTACGCCTTCCGGTCTATTGCACCAATGGACTGGCTGTGCCTTCGCCGCTGGCACCTTCCAGTTCGATGCCGGCGATCTCGGCGCGCCCCACCAGCAAGTGCAGATACTGGTGCACGGCGCGCTGCCACGCGGCGCGCGCCAGGCGGTCGGCGATCTGCGCCTGTACCGCCTCGTAGGCGATGGCCTGGCCTTCGACCCGGCGCAGCACTTGCACGATGTGGTAGCCGAAGCGCGTTTCGAGCAAGTGGCCTGCCAGCGCGCCCGCCTCCAGGCGGAACAGCAGCGCGTCGAATTCCGGCACGCTCTGGCCCGGCGACAGCTGGCCCAGGTTGCCGCCCAGCGCGCCCGAGGGGCAGTTCGAATACTGCGCCGCCAGTTCGGCGAAGCGTTCCGGCGCCAGTTTAAGGGCGTCGAGCACGGCTTGCGCCGTCGTGCGCAGCAGCTCCAGCGGCGCCTCCGGCGTCACCTGGAACAGGATGTGGCGCGCCTCGACCAGCGCCCCGCTGCGAAACAGCTGCGGGCGCTGCGCATAAAAGGTGCGGCACGCCGCATCGTCGGCGGGCGGCACGCGCACTTCCTGTGCGAACAACGCTTCGACCAGGGCATCGTCGCTCTCTGCCTGCAAGCCCAGGCGCCGAGCCTCGTCCAGCAGCAGACGGCGCAGCACCAGTTCATGCACGGCCTGCTTCAACGGATTGCCCGCCTGCTGGTGGTGCGGCAGTTCCTGCGCGATGTCGGCATCGTCGATATCGATGCCATTGACGGAAATTCCCATGATGATTCTCCTTTCAATGACCGCCTTAGCGGCGGCGCACCAGTTGATAGGCGCGGCCCAAATAGGCAACTGCGCCAAAGCCGCTCCACACGTGCACCAGGCGGGTGAACGGGAAGATGACGAACAGCGACATGCCCATGAACAGATGCAGCTTGAACACCAGCGGCGCATCGACGATGAAGCTGGCGGCGTCGCCGCGGAAGGTGACGATGTGCTGCGCCCAGTTCATCAGCAAGACCATCATGTGGCCATCCATGTGCGAAGCCGAGACAAAGATCGACGACAGGCCCAGCAGCAAGGTCAGCAAAATCCACAGCATCACCAGCTTGTCGCCAGCCGTGGTGACGGCGCGCAGCCGGTCATTGGAAAAGCGGCGCACCAGCAGGATCAGCAGGCCGGCAAGGCACAGGCCGCCCATGATGCCGCCAGCGGCCATGGCCACGCCCTGTTTCAGGCTGTGCGTCACGCCCAGCGTATCCCACACCCAGACGGGCGTGAGCAAGCCGGCCGCATGGCCGAACAGCAGGCCGATGATGCCGATGTGGAACAGGATATTGCCCAGGCGCAGGCTGCCGCGGTGCAACAGCTGGCTGGAATCGGACTTCCACGTGTATTGCTCGCGGTCGAAACGGATCAGGCTGCCGAGGAAAAAGATCGCCAGCGCGATGTATGGATAAATGCCATACACAAATTGATGCAAGTAATTACTCATGATGTACTCTCCTCATGCGGGCGCAGGCGGCCCATTAAGCGGCGCGCCGCGGCTGCGGGTGAAAATGCACGGGATGGACGCCGCCCGGGGCCTGGCCCAAACCTGGGCGCAGCAAGGGCTCGACGCCATCCGCACCGGGACCGAAGGTTTCCAGCGCTTCATCCATGTCGCGGATCGGCGGCTCGGCCAGCATTTCAGCCGCCACCGGGCTCAGGCGTTCGAGCACCGTGAAGACGGGCGCATACGGACTGCCATTGGCCGTCAGCTTGCGGCCGATATGCGCCAGTACATGGACGGCGTCGCCCAGCAGCGGCGCCGATGCTTGCTCGTCAAGCTGCGCCAAAAATTCCAGGAACAGCGGCACGAAGTCGGGCAAATCGTCGCCCGTCATCTGCAAGCCATGGCGCTTGTATTCCTCCATCAGGTCAACCATGGCCTGACCCCGGTCGCGCGATTCGCCGTGGATATGCTCGAACAGGTGCAGCGAGTGCGACGGATTGCGGTCGAACGTGGCCACGTACTGCTGCTGCAGGTCGATCAGGCTGCTGCTTTCCAGGTGCGCCAGCAAGGGCCGCAACAGCGCGTGCTGTTCCGGCACGGCCGCCAGCGCGGCATCGAGCTCGGGCAGATGCGCGATCAGCTCGGGCTCGGGATACAGCAGCAGCCGCGAGAGGATTTGATACTGATTCATAGCGTGTGTCATCTCAGCTCCTTAAGCGCCAGGCGCCGTTTTGCGCGACTTCGGCATCTGCATGAAGATGGCCGAACCGTGTTTTTTCTTGCCGAACAAGGTCGGTTCGCTGGTGCCGTCCGAGCAGCCGTTGCCGAAGCTGAAGCCGCACGAACCCTTCTCGTTGAAGCTGTCCTCGGCCATTTCCTTGTGGCTGCTGGGGATGACGAAGCGGTCTTCGTAATTGGCAATCGCCATGATGTGGTACATGTCCTCCACCTGCGCCTGGGTCAATCCCACTTGCTTCAATACGGTCAGGTTCTCCACCTTCTCGACCGTTTTGCTGCGCATATAGGCACGCATGGCCAGCATGCGGTCCAGCGCCGTGACGATGGGCGGCTGGTCGCCGGCCGTCAGCAAATTGGCCAGGTACTGCACGGGAATGCGCAGGCTTTGCGTGTCCGGCAGCATGCCGTTCACACCCAGCTTGCCCGATTCGGCGGCCGCCTGGATCGGCGACAGCGGCGGCACGTACCACACCATCGGCAAGGTGCGGTATTCGGGATGCAGCGGGAACGCCACTTTCCACTCGACGGCCATCTTGTAGACGGGCGACTTGACGGCCGCTTCCAGCCACAGGTCCGGGATGCCCTGGCGGCGCGCCTCGGCGATGATGGCCGGGTCGTGCGGATCGAGGAACAGATCGAGCTGCGCCTGGTACAGGTCCTGCTCTTGCGGCACGGAGGCCGCTGCCTCGATCTTGTCGGCGTCATACAGCAGCACACCCAGGTAGCGGATGCGGCCCACGCACGTTTCCGAGCACACGGTAGGCTGGCCAGCCTCGATGCGCGGGAAGCAGAAGGTGCACTTCTCGGCCTTGCCGGACGACCAGTTGTAGTAAATCTTCTTGTATGGGCAACCGGAGATGCACATGCGCCAGCCGCGGCACTTGTCCTGGTCGATCAGCACGATGCCGTCGTCTTCGCGCTTGTACACGGAGCCGGACGGGCACGACGCCACGCACGTCGGATTGAGGCAATGCTCGCACAGGCGCGGCAGATACATCATGAAGGTGTTTTCGAAGGTGCCGTACATCTCCTTCTGCATGTTATCGAACAGCTTATCTTTGCTGCGCTGGGCAAATTCGCCGCCCAGGTCATCTTCCCAGTTCGGACCCCACTCGATTTTTTCCATCTTTTTCCCCGTCAGCACGGAGATCGGACGGGCCGTCGGCGGCGTCTGCGACAGCGGCGCGCTTTGCAGGTGCTCGTAGTCGTAGGTGAACGGCTCGTAGTACTCGTCAATCGCGGGCAGGTTCGGGTTGGCGAAGATGTTCGCCAGGATTTTCAAACGGCTGCCCTGGCGCGGCTCGATCTTGCCGGCGTCCGTGCGGCGCCAGCCGCCGTTCCACTTGTCCTGGTTTTCCCACTGCTTCGGATAGCCGATGCCCGGTTTGGTTTCCACGTTATTGAACCATGCGTACTCAACGCCGTCGCGGCTGGTCCATACGTTCTTGCAGGTGACGGAACAGGTGTGGCAGCCGATGCACTTGTCCAGGTTCAGCACCATGCCGATTTGCGCTCTGATTTTCATACTATGCTCCTTCTTCCTGCAACGGGCCTTCGAGCCAGTCAACCTTGTTCATTTTGCGCACCAATACGAATTCATCGCGGTTGGAGCCCACCGTGCCGTAGTAATTGAAGCCGTACGCCAGCTGGGCGTAGCCGCCGATCATGTGCGTCGGCTTGGGCACGGCGCGCGTCACCGAGTTATGGATGCCGCCCCGCTTGCCCGTCATCTCCGCGCCAGGCACGTTGATGATCTTTTCCTGTGCGTGGTACATCATCGTCATGCCGGCCGGGATGCGCTGGCTGACGACGGCGCGCGCCGTCAGGCTGCCGTTCACGTTGAACACTTCGATCCAGTCGTTGTCGACGATGCCGGCCGTCTTCGCGTCGGTCTCCGACAGCCACACGTGCGGTCCGCCGCGCGACAGGGTCAGCATGCGCAGGTTGTCCGAATAGGTCGAGTGGATGCCCCACTTCTGGTGCGGCGTCAGGAAGTTCAGCGCCAGTTCCTTGTTGCCGTTCGGCCTGGTACCCAGCAGCGCTTCCGTCGTCTTGGTGTTGATGGCCGGCTTGTACACGCACAGGCCTTCGCCGAAATCGCGCATCCACAGGTGATCCTGGTAAAACTGCTGGCGGCCCGTCAGGGTGCGCCAAGGGATCATTTCATGCACATTCGTATAGCCGGCCGTGTAGCTGACTTCTTCGCTTTCCAGACCCGACCAGGTGGGCGAGGAAATGATCTTGCGCGGCTGCGCCTGCACGTCGCGGAAGCGGATGCTGTCATGCTCGCGCGGCTTGGCCAGATGCGTGTGCTCGCGTCCCGTGATGGACGACAGCGCGGCCCAGGCCTTGACGGCCACGTGGCCATTCGTTTCCGGCGCCAGCGTCAGGATCATCTCCGCCGCGTCGATGGCCGTGTCCAGGCGCGGCTGGCCCTTCGACACGCCTTCATCGAGCACCGTGCGGTTGATGCCGCGCAGGATCTCGACTTCATGGCCCGTTTTCCAGGAAATGCCCTTGCCGCCATTGCCGATGCTTTCCAGCAGCGGCCCGATCGAGGTGAACTTCTTGTACACGTCGCGGTAATTGCGCTCGACCACCGTCATGTTCGGCATGGTCTTGCCTGGAATGGCGTCGCATTCGCCGGCGCGCCAGTCCTTCGGATCGAAAGGCTGACCCAGTTCACCGGGCGTATCGTGCATCAGCGGCGTCAGGATGATGTCTTGCTGGGTGCCCAGCAGTTCGCCGCCGATTTCCGAGAATTTTTCGGCCAGTCCCTTGTAGATTTCCCAGTCCGACTTCGATTGCCACAGTGGCTGCACGGCTTCGGACAGCGGGTGGATGAACGGGTGCATGTCCGATGTATTCAAATCGTCTTTTTCATACCAGGTGGCCGTCGGCAGCACCACGTCGCCATACAGGCAGGTGGTCGACATGCGGAAGTCCAGCACCACCAGCAGATCGAGCTTGCCTTCGGCGGCCGGACGCACTTTCACCTGTTTCGGCGTGATGCAGTCGTCTTCGTCGCTGAGCAAGCCATTCTGCGTGCCCAGCAGGTATTTCAGGAAGTACTCATGGCCCTTGCCGGAGCTGCCCAGGATGTTCGAGCGCCAAACAAACATATTGCGCGGGAAGTTGGCCGGATTGTCCGGGTCATCGCACGAAAACTGCAGCTGGCCCGCCTTGATCTGGTCGAGCGCATACGCGGCCGGCGCCTGCCCCGCCGCCTTGGCGGCCTTGGCCACTTCCAGCGGATTGGTTTGCAGCTGCGGCGCCGATGGCAGCCAGCCCATGCGTTCAGCCTTGGCGTTGTAGTCGAGCAGGGTCAGGTCGCCCGTGCCGCCGGCCGCCGATGGCGAGGCGATGTCGCCCGTTTCCAGCTTTTCGTGGCGCCATTGGCTGGTGTGCGCATAGAAGAACGAGGTGCCGTTCATCTGGCGCATCGGGCGTACCCAGTCCTGGGCGAAGGCCAAAGGCGTCCAGCCCGTTTGCGGACGCAGTTTTTCCTGGCCCACGTAATGGGCCCAGCCGCCGCCGGACTGGCCGATACAGCCGCACATCATCAGCATGTTGATGATGCCGCGATAGGTCATGTCCATGTGGTACCAGTGATTCAGGCCGGCGCCCACGATGACCATGCTCTTGCCGCGCGTCTGGTCCGCGTTTTGCGCAAACTGGCGCGCCACGGTGATGACGTCGGCGCGCTTCACGCCCGTGTGCTTTTCCTGCCACGCCGGCGTGTACGGCACGTCGTCGTCATAGCTTTCCGCCACGTTTTCACCGCCGAGGCCACGGTCGATGCCGTAGTTGGCCAGGGTCAGGTCGAACACGGTGGTGACGAGAGCCGTCGTGCCGTCGGCCAGGCGGATGGTTTTCACCGGCACCTTGCGCAGCAGCATGTCGGACGCATCCTTGCCGCCGAAGTAGGCGAAACCCACTTCCGTGACGGCGTCGCTGTCGTTGATCATCGAGAGCATCGGCACGATGGGCACGCCGCTGCCGCCGGCCTTCTGTTCCAGGTTCCACTTGCCCGACTCACCCCAGCGGAAGCCGATCGAGCCGGCCGGCGCGGTAATCGCACCCGTGGTTTCGTCGATGACCAGGGTTTTCCATTCCGGATTGTTCGTTTCGTCGAGGTTGTTGTCCAGGTGCGAAGCGCGCAGGAAGTAATCGGGCACCAGGGTGCCGTTATGCTCCTTGAGCAGCACCAGCATGGGGAAGTCCGTGTACTGGCGCGCATATTCGCGGAAGTAGTCGGACTGGCCTTCCGAGTGGAATTCCTTGAGGATGACGTGGCCCATGGCCAGCGCCAGCGCGGCGTCCGTGCCCTGCTTGGGCGCCAGCCAGATGTCGCCGAACTTCACCATTTCGCCGTAGTCGGGCGAGATGGCCACGGTTTTCGTGCCCTTGTAGCGCACTTCCGTGTAGAAGTGGGCGTCCGGCGTGCGCGTCATCGGCACGTTCGAGCCCCACACCATCAGATAGGTCGAGTTATACCAGTCGGCCGATTCCGGCACGTCCGTCTGTTCGCCCCACACTTGCGGGCTGGCGGGCGGCAAGTCGCAGTACCAGTCATAGAAACTCAGGGCCACGCCGCCGATCAGGGACAGATAACGCGTGCCGGAGGCATAGCTGACCATGGACATGGCGGGAATCGGCGAGAAGCCGACGATGCGGTCCGGGCCGTATTTCTTGATCGTCAGCGCATTCGCGGCGGCGATGATTTCATTCGATTCGTCCCACGTGGCGCGCACGAAGCCGCCCAGGCCACGGATGGATTTGTATTGCTGCGAGCGCACGGGGTCCTGGCTGATCCAGTCCCAGGCGGTAACGGGGTCCATGGTCTTGCGTGCTTCGCGCCACATTTCCATCAGGCGGCCGCGCACCATCGGGTATTTCACGCGCTGGGCCGAATACACATACCAGGAATAGCTGGCGCCGCGCGGGCAGCCGCGCGGCTCGTGGTTGGGCAGGTCGGGCCGCGTGCGCGGGTAATCGGTTTGCTGGGTTTCCCAGGTGATCAGGCCATTCTTGACATACACCTTCCAGCTGCAAGAGCCGGTGCAGTTCACGCCATGCGTGGAGCGCACGATCTTGTCGTGCTGCCAGCGCTGGCGATAGGCGTTTTCCCAGGTGCGGTCTTCATCGACCACGGTGCCATGGCCGTTCGAGAACGGCTCGGCGGGCTTGCTAAAAAATTTAAGACGGTCCAGAAAGTGACTCATGCTACCTCCACATTGCGCCGCAGGAGCGGCGCCAGGTCATAAAAACGCTGCAAGCAGGATGGCTCAAGCGTCGATACAAACAGTCTAGCGAGGCGGGCGCGGCGGCGGTATTGGCAAGAAGTCGGTTTCGCGCACCAGGAATGCATAGATGCGTAGTCACCCGGATAGTCACTATTGCCTATGGGCGCCGCGAGCGTGCTGCGGTATACCTGTCGTCATCGTTCAACACACAGAAAGAGCACCATGTCGATTACCGATTACGCCAGCCTGCTGCGCAGCGCCCGCGACCAGGAACAGCCGCAACGCCTGCTGTTCACCTTTACCCAGGCGCAGGCCCAGCCAGGCGGCCAGGGCAAGTCCCTCACGCCCGTGATGTGCGCCGACAAGCTGCCCGATGAACTGGGCAGCTTCGAGACATTGATGGAGGAGTCGAAACAGATGCAGACGCACTGGGACGTGGTCTTCGTGGCGGGACTGGCGGGCCAGGACGGCCAGCCGCCCGCCGCGCAGGAATGCGAAGCGCCCCTGCGCGCCATGGTGACGGCCATCGAGCAAGGCCGCATCGACGGCCTGCTGGCGTTTGACCGCAGCGGGGATTTATTGCGTTTTAGCTGAGCGGACTTGTCGGATTACGCCCTACGGGCTAATCCGACCTTGTATTATTCCCTTCATGCCGTTCGCGATATTGCGAACGGTATCGACCGCTGTCAAAATCTTGGTAGGCATATCAAGACCGGGTAACTGGATGCCGTATCCGCCCTTAGGCTTCGAGCCAGTTTCGTAGATCTCGCACCAGTTACCCATCCTCCATGTCAAGATCGGACAGTATCTTTGGCACCGGCATGCCGGTTAGCCCGCATTCACAAGGTAGATCGCAAGAGGACCAC